>NZ_CP011032.1:3129583-3747500 GCF_002310815.1 Pseudoalteromonas tunicata
TTGGGCGGGTTTCACCTGCTAATAACGAATCAATAACTAACGGCTCTAACCCTAAATCTTGTTGGATCCAATCTTGGCTTTGCTCTACACCATAATCAAAATGGAGCCATAATTGACCTTGTTCAGGTTGCCAAGAGCGAACCTCATGCGCATTAAGTGGTTTTGCTCCTCCTGCGCCATCAAGTAGTAGCGCATGGATTAATCCTTGGTTTTTCATAATTTTTCTCACTATTTCGGTGCTAACGCAAGATAAGAATTAAGGAGTAAGTTATACTCAAATAAATGAATCACCTAATGATTTTACAATTATTCAATGCCCAATAAATCACATCTAAAAGAGAATAACCAATGGCTGAAAAACTATTAGTTGGATGGCGAGAATGGCTCAGCTTACCAGATCTTGGGATCACAAAAATCAAAGCTAAAATTGATACTGGTGCCCGTACATCTTGTTTGCATGCATTTAAAGTTGAAGAATTCAAAAAAAACAACCAGAATTGGGTGCGGTTTTGGCTTCACCCTATTCAACAAAATACAGAGGTCGAACTTGTTGCTGAAGCACAAGTTGTCGACATGCGAAAAGTCACCGATTCAGGCGGACACACAGAAACCAGATTTGTTATTAAAACAACCTTAACAATTAATCAAGAAAGCTTTCCTATCGAAGTCACCCTAACAAATAGGGAAAACATGATGTTTAGAATGCTTTTGGGACGCACTGCTATGAATGACAAAATCATCGTAGATCCTGCTGCGTCATATCTCACAAAATAAAGGAACAAACATTATGAAAATAGGTATTTTATCTCGCAATAAAAACCTTTATTCAACCAAGCGTCTCATTGAGGCAGCTGAAGAACGTGGCTTTGAAATAAAAGTAATCGACGCATTACGCTGCTATATGAATATCAACTCAGACAAACCTGAAATTCATTTTAAAGGCGAAAACCTATCTGATTTTAATGCCATCATCCCACGCATTGGCGCCTCGGTGACTTTTTATGGCTGTGCAGTATTACGTCAATTCGAAATGATGGGTGTTTACCCAATAAATGAATCAGTCGCAATTACCCGTTCAAGAGATAAGTTACGTTCTTTACAGTTATTATCGCGCAAAGGCATTGGCATGCCTGTCACAGGTTTTGCAAGCAAAGCCGATGACATCAAAGATTTATTGTCAATGGTCGGTGGCGCACCAGTTGTTATCAAATTGCTTGAAGGTACTCAAGGAATTGGGGTTGTACTTGCCGAAACTCGTAAAGCAGCAGAAAGCGTTTTAGAAGCTTTTATGGGCCTAAAAGCGAATATCATGGTGCAAGAATATATTAAAGAAGCTGGCGGCGCGGATATTCGCTGTTTTGTACTTGGCGATAAAGTCATTGCTGCAATGAAGCGTCAAGCACAAGAAGGTGAATTCCGCTCAAACCTACACCGCGGCGGCAGTGCATCTTTAGTCAAAATCACTCCTGAAGAGCGCAAAACTGCTGTTGATGCAGCAAAAGCAATGGGACTCAATGTTGCTGGTGTCGATTTATTACGTTCAAGCCGAGGACCTTTGGTCATGGAGGTAAACTCATCACCAGGCCTTGAAGGAATAGAAAAAGCAACGGGTAAAGACATTGCCGGTATGATCATTGATTTCATTGCTAAAAATGCGAGTGAAAATAAAACATCAACCCGCGGTCGTGGTTAATAATTTGACATAATAAAAGGCCTTTAAGGCCTTTTTTATTACTTAACCTCGGTTCTTAATAAGTGATTAACTAACATTTTGAATCAAAGATAAATGCTGTTTTTATCACATCAAGATTCGATGATTTAAAAACTATATTGATACGTTATGCGAGTTTGTCGCCCCTGTCCTGGCACTTGGCCATCATCCATTCTGGGATCAAACACAACAAACTGCTTATCGAGTAAATTAGTCGCTTTTAAGCTTAACTTTGACTTATCGCTCAATTGCCATTGCACACTCCCACCAAAAAGCAGATAGGCACTTTGCGAAAAATCCATACCATTATCTAGCGCGACATTAACGCCATCGCGCCAATTAGCATTTACGCTAAACAACAAACTTTCAATACGATAGTTAATAAACGTACTAGCAAAGTGTTTAAAACTCGCATTGGCAGGTTTATCAAATAAATTAGTGATATTAACCCCAAGCTCAAGCCCTGAACTAAAATGCCAATTTAAGCTACTCTCTAAGCCTTGAATTTTTTTATCGATCACATTAGCAAAGGTAAATTCTGCAGGCCCATTCGGGGTGGCGACTTTATTGATAAAATCATTCAGGTCATTACTAAAAAAGACTAATTCTGAATTAAATTGCTGATTATGGTATTGCCAAACAAGCTCGGTCGTTTTGACAAATTCGGAGGTTAAAGCAGGGTTGCCACTGGTCACTTCATCATTAGAATAAAGCTCATTAGTAACAGGAGTTCGAAATGACTCACCATATTGAAATTTAATGGTGTGCGATTTAATGCCACTAAAAACAGCAGCCAAACGAGGCGATACTTTACTTTCAATACTCACAACATCATCAAATCGTGCGCCTAAAAAAATCGTTAAATCATTGCTGTAATGCCATTTAAATTGACCATAAGCACTGTATTGATCGAGTGATTTTTTTAGCCCCGCAAACTCTGGGTTTTCGCTAAGCCTAGTCGGCCCACCAAGCCAATAATTATCATCAGGAATTGTTCTTTGCTGCTCTGTATCAAAGTGACTGGTATAAATCCCAGCTTGGAGCTGCTCGACTTTTTTTAATTCAAAGCCACTGGTTAAACTTAAAGTTTGTGATAATTCATTTTGATAATCTGTATTAAACGCCAATTCACGAGTACGCCAAAATGGCCCTACAAAAAAAGGCTCGCTTACTATCTGAGCTTCAGCTGGAATAATCATGCCTGAAGAGGCTATTTTATGTAAGCCGTAAAAAAACTTAGAGCTTAATGACGACTGAGCCGATTGCCACCATTGATATTGCGCACTTAAATAATTATTTTCACTTTTATGGCGATTTTGAGCCGAAAAACCGCCCAAATTCAAAAACTGATCAAGGTTTACTTGGTTATAACGCCCATTAAAATGCCATTTATTAACACTCAAACCAAGCTCAAAATAAACCGCATCTAGAGGGTCTTTCACCTGATTAAAATCGGTATATTGCTCCCCTTGTGATTTATCAACCGCTAAATTAACGAAAGCTTTTGAATTTTGTGTCAATTGTTGGTGCCAATTGGCAGACATTTGAGCCAAACCGTGCTCACCAATACCTACGATGACTTGGTTTTCGTGCTTTTTAGTTACAAAGTTAATCACGCCAATAAATGCATTACTACCATACAATGCCGAGCCTGGCCCGCGGATAACTTCGACTTTTTCAAGAATACTTGTTGGAATAAATGGGGTATAAACAGATGCCTTGCCAAAAGAAAACTCATTTAAGCGTTCACCATTTATCATCACCAATAAGTTGCCGCTGTCTAGGTATACGCCTCTGGCATGCTCTTTAGGCACAGCTCCAACCCAATCACCACGAGTTGATTGAAAGCCGGGAATAAAATTAATTAAATCATAGGCATTATTTACAGCTAGATTTTCGATTTGTTGTTTTGATATAACGGTAACAGTTGATGGCACAGATTGCAGGGTTTCACTGGTTTTACTGGCAAGTTCAATATTAACAGCTAACAGCT
The DNA here is from genome assembly GCF_002310815.1 of Pseudoalteromonas tunicata. Taxonomy (NCBI): domain Bacteria; kingdom Pseudomonadati; phylum Pseudomonadota; class Gammaproteobacteria; order Alteromonadales; family Pseudoalteromonadaceae; genus Pseudoalteromonas; species Pseudoalteromonas tunicata. Next base: position 3,133,288 of record NZ_CP011032.1, read on the forward strand.
CTTCAAAACTTAAATCAAAGATATCCTCACCTTCAGCACCGTAAAGCGCTGTTGCAGACAGAAGCAATGAAGATATAAGTAATGCTTTAATAAAGAAGCCCTCTTTTGACTCTAACTTGAAAATAGCAAATAAAACGCAACAAACCAAGATACAATTAATTAACAGCAAAACTTAACGATTGTTTAACGTGTATTACGCTTTTTCAGTTCAATTAAACGAGTACTATAAAGTTTCTTTTTCTCTCGTAAGGAGCGATTCAAAATCATAACAGGACGTACAACAAATAAATTATTAGGATATAAAACGCGATGACCATCAGAGGTTTCTAAAATCACATTTAACAAGCCCATTTCCACTACTTTACCTTCAACAAAATTGGCACCATCGATGACTCGAACCCAATAACCAACACGACAATCATTTTGGATAAACATCAATAAAAACGAGGTTAAATTACTTAACAAAGACCAAGCAGCAAAAAGCGCAACACCTAACATGGCAAACAAGGATGAACCAAGAACCAATAACCCTCGAAGTTCAATGCCCCAAAACACTAAAACCAAACACAATAAAACAATGGCTAAAATGCTGGTCAGTAATAATTCAGCACGATGCTGACGATGGGGATCAATCCGCCCTTTAACTGTATTTGCGAGCAGTTTTTTTTGCAGTTTGACTAAAAATGGAAAAAGTAAAACAACAATTAAAGTGACGATCAGTTTGTACTGTTCCAAAATAGATTCTAATAACGCCATCTCATACCTTCAAAATCATAAAAACGAGGTTGCAAAGTAACAAAGTACTGATATTGGACCTCAACTTACTGAGGCACTATTGTGCCGCAGTTTAGCCTATAAATATAGTTTCATAACAAATAAGCTTTTGTTTTTAATTATGAATCGCCCTACACTGAATGAAAAAATAAGGAGCCATTTTCATGACATTAATGCAAAAATTTTATTATTGGATTGCCACATTAGGAAACCTCGGTGCGGGTTACTTATGGCTCAAATGGCCAAGTAAAACAACCGCCTTTTTATTTAGTTTTACAATGCTTTATACGGTTGTTGGCTTTTATGATTTGCGCTATTCAAAACATAGTTTAAATCGTCTTTATCCGGTTGTAGCCTACATCCGCTATTTTTTAGAGTCATTTCGCAGAGAAATTCAGCAATATTTTATTGCCAACAATACCGAAGAAACGCCCTTCAATCGTGAGCAGCGATCATTAGTGTATCAACGAGCTAAAAACGAGCGTGATACCATCGCCTTTGGCACGCAACGTGATTTAATGGCGGCCAATTATTTAAGTTTATGGCATTCGTTAGCGCCAACCGACGTTCACGCAAACAATAAACGCGTATTAATTGGTGGCCCTGATTGCCTTGAGCCTTACAGCGCAGATTACCTTAATATTTCAGCCATGAGTTTTGGTGCCCTCAGTGCCAATGCCATTGAAGCGCTTAACCTTGGTGCTAGAATTGGCGGGTTTTACCACAATACCGGTGAAGGCGGCGTCAGCCCGTATCACTTAAAACACGGAGGCGATTTAGTCTGGCAAATTGGCTCAGGATTATTTGGCTGTCGTGGCAGTGATGGCCGCTTTGATAGTGAAAAATTCACTGCCATGGCGCAAAAAACCTCCATCAAAATGATTGAAATTAAACTCTCTCAAGGAGCAAAGCCTGGCCATGGTGGCGTGCTGCCAAAAGCCAAAATCAGCGATGAAATTGCTCAAATTAGGGGCATAGACAAACAACACGATTGTGTCTCACCCGCAGCACACCCCGAATGCACTACCCCCATTGACTTACTAATGTTTGTAAAACAATTGCGCGAACTCAGCGGCGGAAAACCAATAGGATTTAAACTTTGCTTGGGTAATCCGGCTGAGTTTTTAGCCATTTGTAAAGCCATGCTCGAAACAAACATCCTCCCAGATTTTATCACCATAGATGGTGCCGAAGGCGGCACAGGGGCAGCACCAGTCGAGTTTTCAAATCGCTTGGGGTTAACTTGTTTAGAAAGCTTGTATTTAGCCAATAGCGCACTGCGAGGCTGTGGTTTACGCGATAAAATCACCTTAATTGGTGCAGGTAAAACAGCCTCAAGCTTTGATTTATTGGCAAAAATAGCGGTTGGAGCGGATGTGGTTAATGCGGCTCGAACCATGATGATGGCACTGGGTTGCATTCAATCACTAAGCTGTAATACCAACATGTGCCCAACAGGTATTGCAACTCAAGATGATGCTCGGGGTAAAGCAATTGATGTGCCCGTCAAAGGACAACGGGTAGCCAATTTTCAACGCAATACCTTACATAGTTTTTTTGAACTAGTTGGCAGCATGGGACTTGATGATCCAAAAAATTTGACGCCCGCAATGATTAAACGTCGTACTCAAAATGGATTAATGATTTCATATGGCGCTGCAATCCCTCTATTGGCAGAAAACGCACTATTTGATACTGAACAATTAAGTTACCCCTGGTCTATTTGGTGGCAACAAGCATCAAGCGCTCAGTTTTATGTACCTGAAGGTGATATGTTGTGCCCGCCAGGCTTAAAGCTTCAACACATCGTTTAATTGTCATCTGATGCATGCTCGCGCATGTATCAACTTATATTAACGTTTACGCTGCGCACGATTACCCGTTTTTTGCCCAGATAAACGCTTTTTAGCTCTTCGCTTTTCAGCTACCTTGCCATTTTTGCGTTTATCTACGGGCTCTTTGGTTAAATCAGGCTCATAGCCTGGCAACCATTGCTGAGGTAAACGCTTATCAAGTACCGCTTCTATTTCTTCAAGCAGCCAATTTTCGTCAATACTCAATAACGATATCGCTAGGCCCTTTTCACCCGCACGACCGGTACGACCAATACGATGAATATAATCTTCAGCGATATAAGGTAATTCATAATTGATCACATACTGTAATTGCTGAATATCAATGCCGCGAGCCGCAACATCGGTGGCTACTAATACCCGCGTTTTGCCTTCTTTAAACTCACTTAAGGCTTTATCTCGTGCCCCCTGAGATTTATCACCATGAATAGCTTGGGTTTTTAAACCATCTTTGCACATTTCTTTAGCAAGTTCGTCTGCAGTTTGTTTGGTACGAGTAAATACCAGCACTTGCTGCCAATTTTTAGCGCCAATTAGGTGTGAAATCAACTCACGCTTTCTATCAGCATCAACCGCATAAACAATTTGTTCAACTTCGCTGGCAGCTTGATTGCGTTGATTCACTTCAATTAAAACAGGCTGATTGAGCAATTTTTTACTCAGTTTAAAAATTGCATCATCAAAGGTGGCTGAAAATAATAAGGTTTGGCGCTCTTTAGGTAACCGACGCAAAATATTATTAATTTCGTCAATAAAACCCATATCGAGCATTCGATCTGCTTCGTCAAAAACCAAATATTGAACGTTTGATAAATTAACCGTGCCTTTAACTAAGTGATCAAGCAAACGCCCAGGTGTTGCCACCATAATATCAACGCCCGCTTTAATAGCTTTAATTTGCTCACCAATGCTTACGCCGCCATAAGCAAGAGCGGCGGTTAATTCACTATGCTGGCCATATTTTTCAAAGCTGGCAAATACTTGCTGCGCCAACTCTCGGGTTGGCGTTAGCACCAAAGTACGCAATTGGCCCTTTCGCTCAGGCTGCTCTGCCAAACGCTGTAAAATTGGCAGTGCAAAAGCGGCTGTTTTACCTGTGCCCGTTTGGGCGCCAGCCATCACATCTTTACCTTGTAAAATCTCTCCAATAGCCGCAGTTTGGATAGGCGTAGGTGTATCGTAACCACACTCAGTGAGCGCTTGAACCAGTTGTTGATTTAACCCTAATGCAGCAAATCCCATTTTTTATTACCTTAGCTATCAAAATTGCCGCTATTTTAGCAGAGATGCACGGAGTATCACGCCTTTACTCAATAAATAGCCATAAAAAAAGGTGCCTCAGCACCTTTTTTCACCCACCTTAAACTTAAGGTTTAAGGGTTTCTTTGCGTTGATTATAAAAAGCGATTAAATCATCAACGGTGTTTTGGCAATATTCACGAATACCCGAAACCAGCATGTGTTTTTCGCCAGTTCCAACCAACTCGCCATTTTCCAATAAGTTAAAACGCAAAATAATTTTGCCACGCTTACCGTTACATTCAAAAACAGGTTCTGCAAACTCAAGTTCTGGCGCTTGAATATTAAGATGTTTTAAATCAATCGACATTGATTCATAAATTACCATAGGACGTGATGGGTTGATCATCACCTCTTGTTTACCCATTAATGGAATAATTACATGTGGAAAAGTAGTACCAGAGAACTCAACATAATTCTTAATCAAGCTGTCGGTCAGCGTTTGACACGTTGATGTTGCGCCCGAGCGCTCAACCGATAAATAGACTTTATCACCATCGGTCAAATCAAACTTCTCTGCACCTTGTGGCAAAATCAGCTCAACCGTTTCGTCGACCATTCCTGAAAAGGTAAAATGCATTTTTTCACTGATGCCAAACTTATTCAAAATTAATGAAAAAAGTAAGTCGCCAGGCACACAGAATTTTTTCGCATCTACATCATGCAAAGGATTAAAATCGTCGGCAATCAATTTAGCAAAACGGCTACCTTGCTCACGAGTGAAAGAAATACGATCGTCGTTTTGATTATAAAAGCTACTTAACATACACATCTACTGCTTGATTAATTTAACCGCCGCATTCTATCAGTGAACTGATGAAAAAGAGGTCGAATCTGTTGTGATTATGCTTAACCCCACTAGAAACGTGAATAATTAAGCGATTCCTTTTGCTATTTTGCAATAAAAAAGCGACCTCACAGTCGCTTTTTCAATACTAGCTAATTAAGCGTTTTGGTAAACCTGATAGGCTTTTTCAAATGCTTTAGCTTGTTTTTTAGAGACCCCTAAATGACCAAGCGCCGCACGTAAACGAGCACGAGACATATCAGAACCTAAAATCTCCATCGCATCAACCACAGAAGTAGATGACGTTTTGCCTGAAATGGCCACAAAAATAGGCTCTAAAAACTCTTTAATTTTTAATTCGTGATGGGTTGCAACCGCTTTAGCAATGGTAAATATCTCGTTTTTATCCCATGTGCGCAGCGCTTCCAATTCCCAAATAAAGATTTGTAACGCTTGGCGAATTACATCAGCATCGGCTTTTCCTGCGCTTAATAATGCCGGATCGTATGTTGGTATACCGGCAACAAAATGCCCTGCCAATTCAACTAAATCAGACAATGTATTAATACGTGTTTTAGCTTGTGGGATCACTTTAGCCATTAAATCAGCGTTAAATTTCCACTCAAGGAAACGCTGAATTAACTGCTCATCAGTTAAATTTTCACGGATCCATAAACCGTTTAACCAATTGAGTTTATCGATATCAAAAATCGGGCCGCCTAACGAAACACGTTTAATATCAAAATGCTCAATCATGTCATCTAGGGTGAACTTTTCACGCTCATCAGGCATTGACCAACCCATACGGCCTAAATAATTAAGCAGTGCCTCAGGTAAAAAGCCCATTTCTTTATAATAATTAATTGAAGTTGGGTTTTTACGTTTTGATAATTTAGATTTATCTGGATTACGTAATAATGGTAAATGGCCTAAAACTGGCGGCGTCCAACCAAAGTCTTGATACAACTTTAATAATTTTGGCGCAGAGTTAATCCACTCTTCACCACGGAAAATATGGCTAATTTCCATGTGGTGGTCGTCCACCACGTTTGCTAAAAAGTACGTTGGAAAGCCATCGGCTTTTAACAGCACTTGCATATCCACATTTTCCCATGGGATTTCAATGTCACCACGCAAGTAATCTTCAAATACAAAAGTCCCTTCTTCAGGAATATTCATACGAATAACGTATGGCTTGCCTGCGGCTAAATTTTCAGCCACTTCTTGCGCTGATAACTTTAACCCGCGACCATCGTATTTTGGACGTAAACCCGCAGCCACTTGCTCATCACGCATTTGGTCTAATTCTTCGCTGGTCGCAAAACAATAAAATGCTTTACCCGCTTCAACTAATTGATGCGCATATTTACGATACAGCTCTGAGCGCTCAGATTGGCGGTATGGGCCAAACTCACCACCGACATCTGGACCGTGATCCCAATTAAGACCTAACCACTTTAAACTATCCATAATCGCTTGTTCTGATTCACGCGTGCTACGAACCTGATCGGTATCTTCAATACGCAAAACAAATTCACCACCTTGCTGCTTGGCAAAGCAATAATTAAATAAAGCAATATACGCGGTGCCTAAATGAGGATCACCCGTTGGTGATGGTGCAACACGAGTACGAATAGTCATCTGTTAAATCTCTAAAAATTAAGTCGGTTATGGCCGCGAAGAGTAGCATAAAGGAGATCATTTTCGAAGTGATATTAGGATTCAATATAAAAACGAGAGCAGCCTGATTTGGGTTTCATCAACCAAAAAAGGATCTGTATCAGCATTTAAATTAAACCTGTTAGTCGATTGCCGATTAGCCTTAGGTTTTAGGAGCTCGAATCTGGCAGTGATAAGGGTACTTAGGGCTATTTTTAAAAAAGATAAGGGATAGACTATTTTTATTCTAAAATAACCTCAACACTAGAAAATAAATCTATCTCATACAGCTATTTTCAACGCTAACAGTGTTGGATTAACTTGCAATGACGCACCAATCCACCTTGTTAGCCTTGAAACTCTCAGCTAGAGAGAAAGAACTTCGAAATTTACTTTTAATTCAATGTGTTGTTAAATCTCTTCTCCAGAATTGAGGTTAACTAATTTATTTTAACGCAAGGTTAAAATAAAAAACTATTTTATGGACATGAGCCAAGGAAACTAAACATAATCACTCCTGGGTGAAAACGATCGTAATAATGGTGCATACATTGTTGAGCACTCCCACCTGGAATACCACCTGTGGTAGTGCCAGATGAAATAAGTGATGAATTTCCAAATGAAGGAGCACCATTAGGTCCACCACCTACTAGAGATCCATTAGGGGCTATTATGGTTTTTGGGAAAATGTTATCTAACTCATCTGCTAAACATTTAGATATTGTACTAGCATCGCCACCAAAATCTTTCAGGACATCCAATGGCGCACCATCTAATAACGTCCCAGATCCACTAATACCTACTTTAATTCTGCCATCTATAAGATCCAATTTATAGCCAATCTGATTAGGTAATACACTACTGTCATTTGTAAATTTCCAGATTGTTAATTTTGGTGAGATTATATTAACCCAGCTCCCAGTAGCACCAAATTGTCCAAGACCTATTGAAAACCCTGCACTGGTTATTTCTTGTCTCGTAACACTGTTTCTAAAGTCTACATTGTTATCGTATGCGAGTTGAGCTTGGATCTGAGCATGTGCAATTTTGCTAGAATCGGTCATGTATTTTAAAGTTTGTACTGAGGGGTGACTTTTACACTCATCTGAAGAATATACACGATCTAATCCTAACAATCCTTGGCTATTACTTATATTTTTTATAAAGCTGTCATGAAAAAGTGTGCTAGCAATATTATTTAAAGTATTGTAATTATTAACAATATTATTAAGCATAATATCGACTTCACTCGGTAAATTATTAATATCAACTATGAAATTACTTAACTCATGAGCTGGAGATCCCTGATTTTCATGACCATTATAAAAGCCATAGCTAGTGCGAGTCCTTGCATTAAATATCACTATTTCATTTGTTGTCGAGTAACACTCTTGCTCATCAGGATGAAACGCTCCTGAACGGCATTGAATGATAGGCTCAAATCCTTTGGCGATTTCAAATGCTTGGCTAGCACTACAGTTTTCACATATCTGTGCTTTATATTCCTTAGAAGCTGCATAGGCAGAATCTGCCTGTAACAACATAACTAAAACAGTAGCCTTAAGAGCGAAAAGTACTTTCATTATTACCTCATCCTTGTATTGTAATGGGAACTTAATCTAGCATAGGCTAAAAAAAAACAATAGGATAAAAACTCACCATAACTTATTAGATTCGAGGTATGTTAAATCTATAAAAAGCGTCCGAGCTGCGCTCGCCTTCGCAATCAGGCTTGCACCTACGCAAAGCTTTAAATACTCGAAAATACAAAACCACTCCACATTTTTGTAATAAAAAACCGCTTACATTGCTGCAAACGGTTTTTGCTAAAAATAGCTTTAATTTAAAAACTCAAACGCTGATGTTAAATTTTAAACTCAGCAATTAACCCTTCAAGTTGTTTCACTTTATTGCCAAGTGCAAGAGCTGTTTGCTCTGCTGATGCAGTTTGACTGACTGAATCATTAGCAATGTCGCTTATACTGGTAATGTCGTGAGTGATTTCTTTTGTTACAGCGGTTTGCTCCTCGGCAGCACCTGCAATCGATTGGATCATGTCATTCACGATGGCCGCTAATCCTACAATTTGCTCTAGCGCGTCACCGGCCGCCTTGCTGTGCTCTACACCTTCAGATACCGCCTCGGTACCGCGATGCATGCGCGAAACGGCGGTTTCAGTTTCTTTTTGAATCGCAGTAATTGAATCCGATACTTCTTTGGTTGCTTTGGCAGTGCGCTCTGCAAGGCCACGAACTTCATCAGCCACAACCGCAAAACCACGCCCAGCCTCGCCAGCTCGCGCGGCTTCAATTGCAGCATTCAGTGCAAGTAAGTTGGTTTGTTCGGCAATCGAAGTGATGACACTAATCACTTGACCAATTTCAACACTACGATTACCTAAACTGCTGACAGTATTGGCAATTTCAGACATTAATTTTGCAACTCTTTCTGAGCTTTGCACTGCATTACTCATGATCACACCGCCCTCTTTAGCCGCGCGCCCCGCTTCACTGGCTTGCTCCGCAGCCTCTTGAGTTTGCATTGCAACATTATTAACCGTTGCGGTCATTTCCTCTGCAGCTGTAGCTATTTGATGAGATTTAAGTGCTTGTTCTTGGCTACCGGCATTAATTTGCTGACTTGCTACAGTCAGCGATTGGCTTGCACCGGCAACATCTCGAGACACCTTACTGATTTCACTAATTAAATGCTGAAGGGATGTTTGCATCACATTAATTGATTTTGCCAGTTCACCAAGTTCATCATCTTGGGTCACATTAATAGCTGTTAAAGACAAATTCCCTTTTGCAATCGCCCCAGCTTGACCAGTTAATACATTAAGCCTTGTTGTAATACTGCTTGCTAGTTTCCATGCAATAAAAATCCCGATAATAATCGCCAAAAAGGTAGTTACAAATAAAGTATTAGTGGCACTGTTAAGCGTAACTTTTAAATTCGCCACTCCTAGTTTGGCTTCTCTAATTTCATCAGCCGATGCATCTTCAATTAAACTCTCAATCGGTTTTAAATAATCTTCAAATGCTTTAAAAACCGCCAGCTGTGCTTTAGTTTTTGCAGCTGGAGTTAAAGTGGTAAAAATAGTTTCTGCATTTTTTAAAATGGTTTTTGATAAACCATCAATTTGCTGATAAACATTTGGCTCTAAATGAGTACTTAACTGTGAGAGATACTGTTTAAATTCTTGCGAATCTTCTAAAAAATCACGCTGAGCGTTATCAATACCCGAAAGATATTTGCCTAAAAAAGTAAGCAAATCATCAGTCTCATCTTCTAGTTCAAGAATAAAACGCAACCGACTTATATTTTCAGAGCTTGCCGTTTCACTCACTAAATCAAGCGTTTTGATTTTTTGTTCTGTTAGCAGTTTTTTAAGCTCAATCCCAGTTTCAAAATAAGTTTGTTTATAAAGATTTTGTGCACTTTGCTCTTTTTCAGATGAATAAACATTAAAAATATTTTGCTCTATTGCACGCGCATATTGCTCAATATTAGCCAAAGCTTTAGCTAATAGTTGACGCTGCTCTAAAGTACTCGATTCAAGCAGTACTAATTGACTGTGAAAGTCCTTAAATTCATTAAAATTAGCATTAAAATCCGCCTTAGCTCCAGGTTGGGCGAGGGTGAATGCCAACGCTGCGCTGTGCATATCACTCATTTCATCAAGCAGTTGTAAATATAATACCACCCCAGGCACATCATCATCTGCAACTTCTGTTGCCATTAAGATTGAACTATGCTGCTTTTGCCATACCACAAAACTGGCAATAAACATTAAGAGTAATACAGCACTAAATGATAAAGATAAAACTCGACCAATTGTAAGTTTCAAAATATACCCGCCTTAAATTGCAAAAAAGCCTCTCGAAATAATCGATTTAGCCTATAAAATTATTATTTTTTCTTATTAAGATATAGATTAGAAAATTAGGATTAACACGCCCAAAGTACATAAATAAAAAACCCTGATTAAAATCATATTTAATCAGGGTTTTTATTAGCCTTGCTAGGCACTTAATCAAAACGTTTGTTTAAGTAAGCAATAATATCGTTTGATTCATATAACCAAGTAACCTCTTGATTATCTTGAATTCTTAAACAAGGTACTTTTACTTTGCCACCTTGCTGTAATAAGCTATCGCGATGAGTTGCAACGTTTTTAGCATCACGCAGCTCTATCGTTAAGTTTTGACGCTTCATCGCACGGCGCACCTTGACACAAAAAGGGCAGGCTTTAAATTGATACAAAGCTAATTGTTTGGTTTGTTGGTCAACCATTTCTTGCTCGTGTGGTGCACGCTTTCGGGCTTTTGGCTGAAACAGAAAATCAAATAACAAAATTAAACGACCTAACAACCAACGGACAAGTTTCATAATGGGCTCCTAAACAAAAATAGGCGCGCACTTTACCATAGCCAAGGATGACAAGTTAAGTATTTCAATCACACAACGAATCAAGCTGTTATCTGTGATCTCGTTAAAAAATGAGCTTACAAAATTAATCGTAAATATTCTCGAGCTATTTGATCAACTTCTTATGTCTAATTATTCTTTTTATTATTTAAAGTTCATCAGAATTTAGGCATTTTTGTGAAACCAATTGGCATAACCAGTCTTGGAAAATTTTGACTCGCGGTGTAAGGTTTTTTCTACTCGGATACAACAAAGATAATTGCAACGGTAAGGGGCGATAATCAGACATAACCTCAATTAATGCACCACTTTCAATCAAATCAACAACATCAAATCTAGGAACTTGAATAATCCCCAATCCGGCAAGTGCTGCGGCAATATAAGCTTCTGCATTATAAACAGCAATATTACTACCCATTATGATTTTTCGTATTTCACCATCAACACAATACTCCCAGCCCGCTGAGCTTGCCGCAACTGAGCTGCAATAATTAACAACTTTATGCTTTTGCAGATCTGCAAGTTCAATCGGTGTGCCATTGAGCACTAAATAGTTAGGACTTGCACAATTACATAAAGATAAATCACCTAGTTTTTTGCAAATCAATTCTGAATCTGTAAGTGGGCCAACACGTAAAACACAGTCAACTCCATCTGATACTAAATCAGTGTATTTATCGCTGGCGCCAAACTCTATTTCAAGATCTGGATATTGAATTAAAAAATCAGGTAATGCAGGAATAACGATGCGCCGAGCAATTCGACTTGGGATATCGACTCGAATTCGCCCTTTTACTTTAACAGGATTATTTAAAAACAACGTTTCTGCGGCATCAAACTGATCAACTAGGCTTCTTGCTAACTCAAAGTATTGTAAGCCATCATCTGTTGGTGACATGCTTCGAGTGGTTCTATGGAACAAGGATGTACCAAGTTTATTCTCTAACTCTTGGATAACAGTCGACACAGTGGAGCGTGGCTTATTAAGTACCAAAGCTGCTTTAGTAAAGTTGCCACTATCTACAACTTGTATAAATATTTTTAGTTGTTCAATTCTATCCATTTATCGCCGTCTCACTATCGATTGTTCGAGTTTCCCGTTAAGTGCTGTCAGGTATTGATTATTTATCAGTCAAATAATGCCGTCTATATTAGAGACTCTGAAGTCAAACACCATAGTTCGAGGTAAAAATGTCAATTAATACGATCAAAGATAAAGTTGTTGTAATTGCTGGCGGCGCAAAAAATTTAGGGGGGTTAATTGCTGAAGATTTTGCCAAGCAGGGTGCAAAAGCAATCGTTGTGCATTACAACAGTTCATCAACACAAGCGAGTGCGGAAGTGACGGTAGCCAAAATAGAAGCTCTAGGAACAAAAGCAATTGCAATACAAGCAGATTTGACCTCAGCTGAAGCGAATAAACGATTATTTGAAGATACAATTAAGGCTTTTGGTCACCCTGACATCGCCATAAATACTGTTGGTAAGGTACTTAAAAAAGCCATAGTAGAAGTGAGCGAAGATGAATACGACCAGATGAGCGCGGTGAATGCTAAAGCTGCTTTTTTCTTTTTAAAAGAAGCCGGTAAAAATCTCAATGAAAATGGCAAAGTCTGTACCATAGTAACGTCGCTGTTAGGTGCCTTTACTCCTTTTTATGCAGCTTATGCTGGAATGAAAGCGCCAGTTGAGCATTTTACCCGTGCGGCAGCAAAAGAGTTTGGCGAGCGTGGTATTTCGGTTACAGCTATTGGCCCAGGTCCTATGGATACTCCTTTCTTTTATTCCGAGGAAGGCGCAGATGCTATTGCTTATCATAAAACGGCTGCAGCGCTTTCTGCATTTTCTAAAACGGGATTAACTGAAATTGAAGATATTGTTCCTTATATTCGTTTTGTGGTAACTGAAGGTTGGTGGATGACAGGCCAAACGATCCTCGTCAATGGCGGTTATACAACAAAATAGTTAACTCAAATTTAGGGTAATAAAAGCAATTATAACTAGCGTATTATAAAGTTTATGATTCGAATAGTTAGTTTATAGTGGCAGTGCACGCTTTGCCTTTGCACTGCCACTTATGCCAAATTATTAAGCCAAATTTACTTTTTTGCCGAACCATTAATTAACATGTGCCAGGCCAATCCCATATAATTTTCATACTGCTTTATCGCATCAGATGTTATTAATTTTGATTCGTTACGAGCCTCAGTCAACAATTGTTGTTTATCTTTATCATTAACCTGATAAAACTCATATTGCTGGTTAAAATCACCACGCCAAAAATCATCGCCTTGACGTAACGTTTGAAAACCTATCACCTTACGATCAGCTTGATACTCAATAAGTGAGTGTCCAAAGCTTAAATAATCAGAGCCTTGTGGTGCAAGTAAATCCATTAAAGTGGCGCCAATATCAAGATGACTGGCAACTTGTTGTGTTGCAATCAGATTGCTTGGCAAATTTTTTCCATAAAGCAATAAAGGTACATGGGTCAGCTCGTATAAGTTCGGCTTGCCATGTAAATAACGCCGACTGTAATGATCTCCTGTCACTACAAACAAGGCATCTGGATATTGAGTTTGCATCCGCTTAACAAAGCGTCCGAGCATTTTATCTGAATACCATAAATGCCCTAGCACATAAGGGTCAAGTAGTTCATCATCAAGTGCCTGAATTGCACGAGGGTAATCTGATTGAGTTAAAAATGGATAATCATATTGAGCCAGATCTAAATTAAATGGCCCATGATAACTACTTGATAAAATAACATTAAAACTATTTTCTTTCGCCTTTTTCGCGACTAAGTCAAACAATTGACCATCATCAATACCCCATACACCACCACTGCCTATGCCACCTGCATCCACCGCTGAATAACTATTTTCAGCGCCTTGGCTTTTGACATATTGACCAATATTTTGCCATGAAAGCAAACCACCATAAAAAAAGTTTGTTTGGTAATTAAGCCCCTTCATTTGTTCAAATATCGACAGCGGGCTTGTTGCTTTTGTAGTTGCAACTTTACTCATGTTCACCCCCGAATAAGGGATCCCAGACAAAATACTCGATAATGAGTTCATGGTACTAAATGCCGCAGGCAATACATTATCAAGATATATGCCCTGCTTACTAAGCTGTTTAAACTCATTATTCAGATTTAAGTCAGCATATTTTTGCTGCAAGGGCCAAGCGTCATAACTTTCCATCACAATTAAAAATACTTGCGAAGGTTTTGCAATATAAGGCCCTGTCGCGGTTTTTTCTAAAAAATTAAATGGTTCGGCTAATAATTGGGCATCAACCTGATAAGGGTTTTGACCCGATACGCCATCACTTTGTAATGCGTAATAATCCTTTAGCGCATATATAAGACTACGAAATGGATTGATGATTAAATCATTAAAAAAGGGATCGGGTGTCACACTTGACCACTTGCGCATGACAGGGCGAGATTCAAACGAGCCTCTAACCGCACAGGTTGCCAGTACTACAATTAAAAATACTAAAACAATACGATAACCGATGCGTTGAGTGAAGAGCTTATCAAGCAAACGAAGCGGATGGCGCTCTATTACACGGTATAAGCGGTGACTCATAAACAACAATATCACTAGGGTTAAGATACTTCCCCAAGGTTTATATTGCATGATGGCGGTCTTTGCGATTGCAAGTTTATCGTCGTACAAGCCTTCAAACATAAAATAATTAAATTGACGGCCATACTCTGAAATATACGTGATGCTGATCACGCAAAGTAAAATTGAACAACTAAAAAACACATAAGCAGTTATTTTTCTAATTTGTGCCACATAACGCTGTAACCGAATTGGCTGCAGCGCACAATTGGCAAGAAAAGGAATAACAAAAAAAATACCACTGGCAGCAGAATCAAACGCAAAACTAGTTTTTAAACCATCAATAATTGCTTGTGTACTTAATAGCTCTGAAAGTTGAGTATGAAAATACAATAAATAAAAAATGCGAAAACCCATAAATAACAAAGTTCCCGCCAACCACAAAAGCGTAATACGCCAACTCTCTTTAACAAACATCATCCAACGACTTGAATGCGGTGCTGCGTAATCCATCACAGATTAAGTTCCGATATAAGTACAAAAACAGGGCGAAGAGTGTAGCTAGGTAGGTACAGATAATCTGTAAAAAAGTGTCATAAATTTGTAATTGAATAAGTCAATAACCCAACGATTTTCTACATTTAACCAAAAACAAACAAAATGATGTAAATAAAGCGTAACAACTAATAGAAATAAACAATAACAACAATTTTAAGCAACAAAAAATATAAAAATGGGTTAAATCGACAATCAATTTAACCCATCAATCGGACATCATTTAACCAGAGGTGTAAACCAATTACGCCTTTGGTTAAGCGCGGTTTAGCTACGAATTAAACCATCACCAATGCCAATCCATTTGTAGGTTGTAAGTGCGTCAAGTCCCATTGGGCCACGAGCATGCAGTTTTTGGGTTGAGACCGCAACTTCTGCACCTAAACCAAATTGGGCACCATCGGTGAAACGCGTGCTGGCATTAACATACACGGCAGCCGAGTTTACTTGGGCAACAAATTGATCGGCACTTTTAAGGCTTTGCGTTAAAATGCCATCGGAATGACCACTCGAATGCGCTCGAATATGACTCACGGCCTTGCTTAAATCGTCGACCACTTTTATACCCAAGGTTAAACTTAACCATTCGGTATCAAAATCACTAGCCTGCGCCACTTGGCAGGTTGCATTTATGGCTACGCTCTGTGGGCAACCTCTAAAACTAACCCCATCTGCAGCAAGTGCTGGCACTAAACGATTAATAAATTCATAGGCAATGCTTTGATGAATTAATACTGTATCAAGGGCATTACACACGCTTGGCCGCTGCACTTTTGCATTACGAATAACCGCAATCGCTTTTTCAACATCGGCCGACTCATCAACAAACAAATGACAAATACCAATCCCTCCGGTAATCACGGGAATGGTACTGTGCTCAACACATACTTGCTGTAAGGTTTGCCCACCTCGGGGAATGATCATATCAATGTATTTATCGAGTTTAAGCAATTGGTAAATCAAGGCGCGATCGGGATCTGCGATTAATTGCACCGCTTGAGCATTAATTCCCACCTCTACCAATGCTGTTTGAATAAGCTTAACTAATAAAATATTGGAGTTTAGGGTTTCTTTTCCACCCCTTAAAATGGCTGCATTGCCAGTTTTTAAGGCTAAACAAGCAATATCTATGGTGACATTAGGTCGCGCTTCATAAATAACACCAATTACACCAAGTGGTACTGTGCGTTTTTTTAAAAATAAACCGCTTTCTAATTGTTTACCTTGGTATTCTTCACCAATCGGATCACTGAGCGCGATTAATTGTTCTATATCTTGGCACATTCCCGCCAATCGCTCTGCGGTTAACAATAAACGGTCGAGTAGCGCATCGGTTAAGCCTGCTTCTTTACCCGCTGCAATATCTAATTGATTAGCCGCCAAAATAGCGCTTTGATGCTGTACCAACTGATTAATAATGGCTTTTAAAGCCTGATTTTTACTACGACTTGAAAGTGTAGCCAATTGATAACTCGCAATTTGTGCATCTTGAGCAAGTTGTTCTAGCATAATTATTCCTGTATTTCGTCAATGGCAAGCATTAATCATCCAGCAACACTAAGTCATCGCGGTGGATCACCACTTTGCCATTATCAAACCCTAAAACGGCTTTGATTTGCTCTGAATGTAAGGTTTTTATTTTATCTAAATCGATGCTGCTATAGCGGCAAATACCTTTGGCAATGACTTCACCTTGTACTGTCACCAACTCAACTAAATCGCCACGCTCAAACAAGCCTTTAACTTGCTTCACGCCTTTGGCTAATAAACTGGAACCTTGCAGTACAATGGCATCCGTTGCCCCAGCATCGAGTACAAGCTTACCGCTGCTTGAAGGCCCTGCAAGCAACCAACGTTTTCGCCCTTCAATCGCCGATTCGAGTGCTTTAAAACGCGTGCCAACACCTGTTTGATTAACCGTATCAATAATAACGTTGGGTCTGTGCCCTGCTGCAATGATGGTTTCAATACCTGCACGGCGTGCGGCATCGGCCGCTTGTAACTTAGTGGCCATGCCACCTGTGCCTAAATTTGTACCACTGCCACCAGCAAGTGCGCGTAAATTATCATCAATTTTATTCACTTCAGTAATAAGGGTTGCATCAGGATTTGAGCGCGGATCTGCAGTAAATAATCCGGGCTGATCAGTTAATAACAGTAACTGATCGGCTTGAGCCAAAATAGCGGTTAAGGCCGATAAATTATCGTTATCACCCACTTTTATTTCGGCGGTGGCTACGGCATCATTTTCATTAATGATCGGCACAATATGGTGTTTTAATAAGGCGTGCAGGGTATCGCGCGCATTTAAGTAGCGCTCTCGGTCTTCTAAGTCGGCGCGAGTCAGCAGCATTTGCCCGACATGAATACCATAAATATTAAATAAGGTTTGCCATGTTAAAATAAGTTGCGATTGGCCAACCGCCGCCAACATTTGTTTATTGGCTAAATTGTTTAAGTCGCAGCTCATGTGTAAGTGCTCTTTACCCGCCGCCACCGCGCCACTTGAAACCAAAATCACTTTGTGACCTTGTTGCCTTAATTGTGCACATTGGCGGACTAACTCCACCATATGCGCTTTATCTAACGTATAACTGCCACCTGTTAGCACACTTGTGCCAAGCTTAACCACTATGGTTTTACTGACGCTCATTTCACCCTCTCATTCCTGTTTGCGGTCTTAGTTATATCAAAACAACTTTTTAGTACAAGCTTTAATCACTTGAAAAAAAATAATGACACTAAGCTGCGGTTATTTATGCAAAATGATATGATTTTTACCCCTGAAATTATTGATGTTTACCATGCCACCGAGTTTATGTTTAATCATTGCCACCTTTTTGTGGGGCAGTTCATTTATCGCATTAAAATATGCTATTGCCATTTACGACCCTGCGGTGGTTATTTTTGCACGCATGCTGACCACCTTGTTAATTTGTCTTTTATTGTGGCGCTTTGTAAAACGATTTGATTACCAAAGTGGTGATTGGAAGTATTTAGTCAGCATGTCGTTGGCTGAGCCTTGTTTATACTTTTTGTTTGAAGGTCATGCAATGGAATATACCTCGGCCTCACAAGCTGGGGTGTTGGTATCGTGTTTGCCAATTATTGTCGCAGTTTTGGCATTTTATTTACTCAAAGAGCAGTTATCTAAAGCAATCATTATTGGTTTTAGCTTGTGTATTGGCGGCAGTATTTTATTAACCTTGGTTTCACCCCATTCAGACCAAGCACCTAACCCATTATTGGGTAATTTTTTAGAATTTTTAGCCATGATTTGCGCCGCCTATTACACCGTAAGCGTAAAACATTTAGCTGCACGTTATTCGCCACTGTCATTAATTGCCTTGCAAGGATTGAGCGGTAGCTTATTTTTTGCGCCATTTTTATTCTTTGTTGACCTGCCAACCGAAATAAACAGTAGCGCCATTTTCAGTATTTTATATCTCGGTACTTTTGTTACTTTGGGTGGTTATGGGCTTTATAACTATGCAATTAGTAAAATCTCGGTACTTACAGCGGCGGCATTTTCTAACCTGATTCCCATTTTTGCCTTGCTGCTTTCAGCAATCATTTTGCAAGAAGTGCTTACTCTTTGGCAGTGGTTAAGTATTGGCGTGGTCTTTATCGGTATTTTGGTCAGTCAACAACATGCCAAGCAAATCAAAGATAATGCCGACCCATTAGGCGAACTTGAACACATAAATACCGAGGAGCCAGTAAAGAGCTCCTCTGTGGTTTAACGACTTTTTAGGCGTCACTCATTCTTTGTGCGGTGACTAAATAACGCTGCGTTGTTCCGGCTACTGGGCTATTAAAAGGATAACACGTGGCCAAATAAAGGGTTGATGAAGGCTGAACTTGCGCTAAAAATGCGGTGTCGGTGGCTAAAATCACCGACAAATCAGTCACTTTATACTGCCACCACTGGCCGCTTGGTTGTTGTACTTGCAGTATTTGCCCACGCTGCACAGCGGCTAAAAAAGCAAAATGGCTGTCATTGTGCCCCGCAATTAATGGCGATTGCAGTGACGATAACTGCAAATCTGGCGCTAAAAAAGCAGGCCCAAATGCTAAGGTGCGCAAATTAGCCTCTGCCAATACATAGCGCTCAACATCAAGTGCAGGTACCCGCAATTTTGCCACCGGGTAAGTATCGGCATAAAACCACGGCTTAACTTTATGTTGCCCCGATAACGTTGCTTGCCATGCGTCTGAAATCAAATATTGTGCCAGCCATGCTTTAGCTTGCATGTAGCCGCCTTGCATCATCAAGGCAGCGCCAAACAATACCCCAAAAGCAAATACGATGCGTTTAATGTGTTTGCTCATTACGCCACCAGCCAATTGCGGCTAACATCAGTAACATAAAACCGACCAGCAATTGCCACACGCTTTGACCACCCGTTTGTGGAATTGGCGCACTCCATCCTTTTACCGCCATCGGTGTAATACGGCTTTCACCATGCGCTGGCTGTAAACTGCTTGGCGTTTTATCAACCGCTAAAAATGAGGTGTAAGGGCTTAGTAACTGATATTTAAGCGCAAGTGTGAGGATTTTATCTGCAATTGGATCATGTTCTTTATTAGCAGTATAAACTTGCTGCATGCTTAAAGACTGAATTTGCTGCCTTGCCCAAAGCCTGGCAATGTTACTGCCAGTTTGCGCTTGGCCAAGCATAAACTGCGCATTAAATTGACCAAACGCTTGCTGCCCGCGCACGTTGATTTGGTTTTGTCCTGCGTTGAGTTTTATCGCCACCATCATCGCTTGGTTAAAATATAAGTCGGCAATCGGTTTGGGCCAAAAATCAAGCGCATCACCATTTTCATCTGTAATAATAAGCTCTTTAAGCGCGGCATTAGCCAATTGCACAAACAGGTTTTTCATTGTCCGTTGCACATCCGTTACATCACCAATAAAGGTAAAAGTCCCGCGACCCAGTGTGGCTGCGCGCGTCATAAAATAACTGTTAGGCGCAGAACCAATACCAATGGTAAAAATTCGGCTATCGCCCAAACTACCTTTTATTTGCGCAAATACTTCTGTTTCGTTGCTGATACTGCCATCGGTCAAAAATACAATTTGGCGTAAATAATCGGCATGCTCACTATTATCAAGTACCTGCTCAAATGCTAATCCTATTTCAGTACCACCATCGGCCTTTAAGCCATACACAAAGTTACGCGCTCGACGAATATTAAAATCGTTGGCTGGCAATGCTTGCGCGTTAAGTGCATTGACCTTGCTATTAAATTCGATGATGTTAAAGCTATCTTGCGGGTCTAAATTAGCCAAAGCAAAAAATAACGCACTCTTGGCTTGCTCTAATGATTCACCATGCATAGAGCCTGATGTATCAATGACAAAAATTACTTCTCGAGGTAGCCGCTGCGCAGCAATAAACTCATCACTTGGCGGCATTAACATCACTAACGCGTAATCATCGTTTTCAAAATGCTCTTTAAATACCGCCGCTTGAATGGCCGCTTGATTTTTAGGTTTTACCCGCAAGACAAAATCACGATTAGCGAATGTTGTGCCCTGTTTTAAACTCACTTGATAGTGATTATTACCAATAAGTTGCTGATTAATTTCATGATAAGGCGACATTATGGTATCGAGTTCAAATCCTAAGTTAAGCGCTATCGATACACTCTGTTTAATTTTTGCATCACTCATCCCTTGTCCCACTGCTTTAGCGCTTTGTGTTTCAAGTTCATCAATAAAAGGGGCTGAGGTTATCTCGCTTGCACTTGGCCAATTACCTTGTAAATCAGCATCAAAAACCAGCCGTTTTGGTTGATAGCGCGGCGCAACAAGCATAGGAAAACGCACCGTAAACTCGCCTTGTTCATAATGCAATAATTGCTGATACACCAAGGTCACCTCAACTGTTTGCCCCGCCTCAATATTAGCCACCTGGCTAACAAATAAATTGGGGCGTTTTTGGCTGACTAAGCTTGCTTTTTTACCTTGTTGTTTTGCAACCTCATAGGCTTGCTCTGCTTGTTTTTTTTCTTTAATTTCGCCGACAATGACCCTCTCACCAACGCGCATTTGCATCTCATATACTGCGCTATTGTCAGGTAAGGCAAAGGCGTAGCGCCCATTTAAAACTTCTGAACTGGTATTTTTATAGCGCTGCGTTACCGTTACCTTGTTGATTAAACCGGTTATGGTCATTTGCGCGTCACTGCTGAGCAACAAACCTTGACTTATAAGCCGACCTGAGCGGTCGCTAAGGGCAAGGGTTGATGCGGCGCTATCCGTTGATTCGACTGCAAAAATAGGTCGACTAACCAGTAATAACACTGTTGCCAACCCACAGTAAAACGTTGCCAAAAAACGGCGATTGATATTGATCATTTGGGAACTCCGTGGCAAAAAAAGCCCTGCAACTGGCCCGCTCAAACAAAGTTTGATTGGCTAGTTCGCGCAATTGCAGGGTAAACCGTTAATAGTTTTGGTTTTTGGCTGTCGCTTCAATGGCTTGGTTATTTTTTGCTTTTAGCGTGACGCGGCGATCGAAAAAGTCACCTTCAAAATCTTGCTGTGCAGCCAATGCATGTTGTTCACCAAAGGCATCGGTATTTAACCGCACCGCATTTACACCTTGTTTCACCAAATAGGCTTTTACATTAGTAACACGTTGTTTTGATAAAATAAGGTTGGCTTGCTCGTCGCCACGGCGGTCGGCAAATCCTTGTAAATCTAACGATAAATCAGGATTTTGTGCTAATACAGCCGCCACTTCATCGAGTTGGCTTGCAAAATGCGCTTCAATTGCACTTGAGCCACTTCTAAATTGCACTGTCATAGCCATTAAATTATCTAACCGTTGTTGTTGCAGTTTGTTTTTCTCAAATTCAATTTCAGATAAGCGGTTTTCGAGCGCTTCGTTTTGCGCCATTAAATCTTGCTGTTGCAAACTTTGTTGCTGTAGTGCTACTAGGTCAGTGTGCTGCGCTTTAATGATTTTACTATCTGATGCAGTTTGACCAATTAAACCACCGGTCAATGCGCCAATAAATGCCCCTACTGGGCCGCCTAAAGCAGCACCTAATAACGCCCCCGAACCAAGCCCAATGGCTTGTTCTTTATTTTCGCGTTTTGGTGCTTGCTCTGACGATTTAGCCGTTGCCATAACTGGCGCTGATAATAAAGTGGCTAGTGTTAATGTGATGATGGTCTTTTTCATAATGTTCTTCCTAAAAAGTAAGCCTACTGGTTGGAGTGCTTGTGTGTTTTGATGGAATTCATTAAACACCAGCCAAGTGGCAACAAAAGGGAGCAAAAAAGGCAAACTGGCGATCAATTGTGGCAAAAAAAAGGCAATTACAGTTTTACTGCTTACAAGTTGATTTTTTTAGGTATAGTTCGCTTATCAAATTTATAACCTGCATTAAAAGCCAAGCTAAAATGAAACAAATTGCCATTGTTGAAGATGAAACCGCCATTCGCGAAAACTACACTGAAATGCTTACCAAGCAAGGCTATCAGGTGCAAGGTTACGCCGACCGCCAAAGTGCGGAGCTGGCGTTTAAACAACAACTGCCCGATTTAGCCATTGTTGATATCGGCCTTGGTGATGAAATTGATGGCGGTTTTACCTTGTGCCAAACCTTACGCTCGCTGTCTAAAACCTTACCGATTATTTTTTTAACAGCCCGAGACAGCGAAATCGATACCGTGTGTGGCCTGCGCATGGGCGCTGATGACTACCTAACCAAAGACATTAGTTTGCCCCATTTGGCTGCACGCATTGCGGCGCTTTTTCGCCGCATGGCGGCACTTGAAGTGCCCGTTGTTGCACAAAACATTCTGACCCGCGGGCCACTAAAAATTGATACCAATCGCATGCAAGTCAGCTGGCACGACCATGCCATCGACTTAACTATTACTGAGTTCTGGATGGTGCATGCCCTCGCGCAGCGCCCAGGTCATGTTAAAAGCCGCAACGACTTAATGACCGATGCCAAAATTTACGTTGATGATTCCACTATCACTTCTCATGTAAAACGCATTCGAAAAAAATTTATTAAAGTGGATGCCGATTTTAACTGCGTTGATACCGTCTATGGCATGGGGTATCGCTGGGAGCACAGCTAATGCGCCGTGCTAGCTTTGGTCTTCGTAGCCAATTTATTTTGTTATCAAGCTTTTTATTATTATTGCCTTGGCTTGGTTATGAATATGTGTGGGAAATGGAAAAATACCTGCGCAAAGGCCAAGAAAAAACTTTAGTTGGCACCACCCGAGCACTTGCCACCGCATTACATGAACGCCCAGCCTTGTTTGATAGCCAAGCGAGCTTTTTAAAACAAGTTGAGAAAGGCCGAGATTTATATGCCTACAATATCAATGGTCCCATCAAACTCGATGGAGACTTTAACGAATGGCAACTTTATCGCCCACTCTTTTGGCAATACGATAGTCGCTATTTACAACCACAAAATGAGCAACATCAAAGCAGTGATTTAGCGTTTGAACACATGGTCGGTAAATACGAAAAACACTTGTATGCCATTTTTGATGTGACTGATCAGCAAGTGGTTTTTCGCCCAGCCAATAGTTTAAGTATTACCCGCAACGACCATCTTAAAATTGCGTTTCAAGACAGTGATGGCAGTTTAAAAACCTATATTATTGCGCCAAAACAACCGGGGTGGATCACTGCCTACGATGAAGCCGATTTATCGGTTGTGCCACAAATTCAAGGCCATTTTAAGCTAACCCAAAGTGGCTATCGTATTGAATTACGTTTACCACTTAACATGCTCGGTAAAAAACTCGGTTTTGCCATTGTTGATTGGGATGGCCCAAATGTGGCCGTTAAAACCATGGCCACTTCAAATCTTAACAATTTAACTGAGCTTGGCACTGTGCTGGTGCCATCGCCCGAAATTGAACGCATAATCAAAGGTATGGGTCACTCTGGTAGCCGCATTTGGGTGGTTGATACTCATCATCGGGTGCTGGCTCAATCGGGTGACATCAAACATGCCGATGGCGTGTGGGCCAATAGCCTTGATGAATACCAGCAACGAACTTCTTGGTGGGATCTGTTTGAAAAAGAATACCTTCATCCACTTTATTATTTGATTTTAACCCGCCCTGCCGATGAATTTATTGATGAACTTTATGATAATGCCGCCCTTGAAGGCGCGCATATTAAAGCGGCACTTGAAGGACGCTCAGAATCAAGCTGGCGCCTCACGCCAGATAAAAAAGCGGTGATTTTATCTGCCGCGTATCCAATTTGGATTGATGATAACGTCATGGGGGCAGTAATTGCAGAAGAAACCACCAATGGCGTACGTTCCATTCGCAACAAAGCCCTTGAAAAACTCTTTACCGTTATTTTAGCTGTAATGCTCATTGGCACGTTTACCCTATTCTTTTTTGCTTCTCGTATTTCATCACGGATCCGTAAATTGCGTGATTTAGCCGAGCAAGCTATCGACCCACAAGGGCGTGTGCTCGGTGAGATTAAAAGCTCAAATGCGGGTGATGAAATTGGCGATTTATCACGAAGCTTTGCCAATATTGTCGGTCGTTTAGGCGGATATACCCATTATTTAGAAAATATGTCATCGCGATTATCTCATGAGTTACGCACGCCAGTGGCTGTGGTACGCTCATCACTTGAAAGCTTGCAGCTTGATGAACTCGCGCCAGAGCAACAAAAATACATCGATCGCGCTACCGAAGGTGTTAATCGACTCAATAAAATTATTACCACCATGAGCGAAGCCACTCGCTTAGAGCAAAGCATTGCCCATTCAGAGCGCCAAATGTTTGATTTAAGCCAAGTGATTAACGGCTGTATGCAGGGTTATCAAATGACTTATCCAACCGAGCGTTTTGAGCTTAAGCTCACTGAACAGCCCATAATGCTCAGCGGTGTGCCGGAGTTTATTGCCCAATTGCTCGATAAAGTTATCAACAATGCCATTGAGTTTGCCACCCCACAGACCCCGATTGTGGTTGAGCTTAGTCATGATGATAAACATGCCAAACTCACCATCAGCAATCAAGGGCCAGCCCTGCCTGATAAAATTGGTGACCATATTTTTGATTCGATGGTCTCGGTGCGCAGTCAAGCTATGCAAAAACAACCCCATTTAGGGCTTGGTTTATATGTTGCCCGCTTAATTGCTGAGTTTCATCATGGCCGAATTAACGCCACTAACCTACCAGAAAACCAAGGCGTGCAAATGACCCTTACCCTGCCGTTATCATCAACAAAACACTAGAACGAGCTGCAAGTTAATCTAACGCAGTTAGCGTTGGATTAACTGCTTGAGATAGATTTATTATCCAGTATTGAGGTTGGTTTACAGCTACCGGGCTCAATAAATCGTTTGTTCCTCTCACTATTGGCAAAAGGATATTGCTAAAGCCGACAATCTTGATACTGTTGATAAAAACAACAACGAGAATCATTATGACACTATACAAACTGATTGCTGCCAGCTTATTACTTGGCAGCAGTTTTTCGGCATTAGCCGAATTTGAACTTATTCATAACGTTAAGGGTTACACCCTCACCCGCCAAGGTGATCTTAAAACGTTTTCAACACTCGTCTTTAAGGATGGCAAAGTGGTGCGAACTGGAGATGAAGGCTTATTAAAAAGTTACAGCCAAGCAAAAAAAATTGATGGCAAACAACACGTACTGTTACCTGGCTTAATTGATGCCCATGGTCATGTCATTGGTTTGGGGCAAAACTTAGTGCAACTTGAGCTACGCAATACCCGCTCAAAAGCCGAAATTGGTGAGCAGTTAAGCCGTTTTGCCCAAGATAAATCTGGCTGGATTATTGGCCGTGGTTGGAATCAAGAAAACTGGCCAACAAAACAATTTCCAACAGCAGCTGACTTGGACAAATACGTGAGCGATCGCCCTGTTATTTTATCGCGTGTTGATGGCCATGCGGTGTGGGTCAATAGCAAAGCGATGGCACTTGCAGGCATTAACTCAAACACTAAAGCCCCTGCCGGCGGCGAGATTTTACGTTTAGCCAATGGGGAGCCAAGTGGTATTTTTATTGATAAAGCCGAAGAGCTTATTCGTGTTCATCAACCAAAACCAAGTAAAGAGCAGTTAAATGCGGCACTTGATGCGGCAGGTAAACACTTGCTAGCGCTGGGTATTACCTCAGTACATGATGCGGGCATTGATTACCCAACATGGCAAATATACAAAGAACGCGATGCGGCGCACACTATGCCGATGCGTATTTTTGCCATGCTAAGCGCTGCCGATCCTAAACTTGAAACCATGCTCCAAGCTGGTGTTTATAAAGATCAACAAGACTTCTTGTCGATTCGTAGTGTCAAAATCTATGCCGATGGGGCTTTAGGTAGCCGAGGCGCTGCATTGATTGATGATTACGCCGACCGCCCAGGTCACAAAGGGTTAATGCTCGAAAGCCAAGAAAAGCTTGAGCAATTGTTTGAGCTCAGTTTTAAATATGGTTTTAGCGCCAATACCCATGCTATCGGCGATATGGCCAACCATACCGTGCTGGATGCCTACGAAAATACCTTTAAAAAAACCGGCGGCAAATTACTGCGCAATCGCATTGAACATGCTCAAATTGTCACCCCAGCTGATATTCCGCGCTTTAAAAGCTTAGGAATTATTCCCTCAATGCAACCTGTTCATGCCACATCCGATATGCACATGGCAGAACAACGCCTTAATGCCATGCAATTACAAGGCGCGTACGCATGGCAAAGTTTTTTAAATCAGGGCTCAAAAGTAGCGGCAGGCTCAGACTTCCCGGTTGAACTGGCCAATATTTTTGATGGTTTGTATGCTGCAATTACGCGCATGGATCACAACCAACAACCCGAACTTGGCTGGCGCAATAACGAAGCGCTCAGTCGTAAAGATGCGTTTAAAGCCTTTAGCCTAGATGCAGCCTATGCAGCGCATCAAGAGTTTAAATTAGGTTCACTTGAACAAGGAAAATGGGCTGATTTTATTTTGATTGATCAAGATATTTTTACCATTGATGCGGCCGATATTTATAAAACCCAAGTACTTGAAACCTGGTTAGCTGGTGAGCAAAAATATAAACGATAAATTCACCTCGTTTTGATACACATCAACTAAAAAATTTGCACTGCCTTTATGCTGAGTAATCTTAGTTAAAGGCAGTGATGATGAATAAAGATTTAATAATTATTGGCGCAGGTCCAAGCGCTCTTGCACTGGCAAAAGCCCTAGCTCACAGCCGCCTCAATATCACCTTGATTGAACAGCAAAGCCAGCAACAATGCGCCCAGCCAGACTATGATGGCCGCGATATTGCACTCACTCATCAATCATTGGCTATTTTAAAACAGTTTGATATTTGGTCGAAGCTGCAAGCACATCCCATTGCAGCGGCCAAGGTACAAGATGGTCATTCGCCCTATACACTTAATTTTTGCGAACACACACAACCACTTGGCTTTTTAGTGTCAAATCATCACCTGCGCCAAGCTTTATATGAAACAGTTGCACCGCAGCCAAATGTTAACTTTATTTGGCAAACCAAAGTGCAACAAGTAATAAAAAGTGAACTTGGCTATCGCGTCACACTCTGTGATGGCCGCCAATTTGATACTCCACTGTTAGTGGCTGCAGACTCTCGCTTTTCAGCAACGCGACGCCAAGTGGGAATAAGCGCCACTATCAAAGATTTTGCCCGCACCGCGATTGTTTGTCGGATGCGCCACCAATTAGCCCATCAATGCACAGCTCATGAGTGCTTTCATTACGGCCATACATTAGCGATTTTGCCCTTAAGTGAAGGTGAATCATCAATTGTGGTCACGGCAAATACAGACAAAGCTGCCGATTTATTGGCATTAAGTGATGATGAGTTCAACCGATTTATTACTAATGCTTTAGCTCATAGTCTAGGAGATATGCAATTAAGTACTGCGCGCTTTTCATATCCATTGGTAGGCGTATTTGCAGCGTATTTTAGTAAAGCGCATGTCGCATTACTTGGTGATGCTGCTGTGGGCATGCATCCGGTTACTGCTCATGGCTTTAACTTAGGATTAGTGGGTGCAACACGTTTGGCAAAAGTGATTTCTGAAGCTATTGATAAAAACGACACCTACTACAGCGAGCAGACACTTGCGGCCTATCACAGCGAACAGCAAAAAGAAGCGAGAATGATGTACTATGGCACCAACGGCATAGTGCAGTTATTTACCAGTGAAAATCCACCTGCTAAATTAGCACGAAAAATATTGCTGCGTTTTTCCAATCACTTTCCACCGCTAAAACAAGCAATTACAGCCAAGCTCACGCAATATGGCTGAAATTAACTGACTTGCTCATGTTGATAACGATGCAATTTATAAAGGTGGTAAATATTAACCAAAGAGAGTAATCCATTGGTGATTGCCACCGGCCACGCAGTAATAGCCACACCATAAAAAGTAAATGCAATACAGCCCGCTAAGTTTAACCAACGTAGCTTTGTGACGTTGCTCATCATTAATGAGGCGACTAATAATACTGATGCTAAATAACCTAAATATTCCCAGCTCATCATTCACCTCATTAAGTTTTACTACTTAGTTGGTAGTCAGAATAAAAAAACCAATCCACTCAATAGCCCACTGAATTTGTTTACCAACTTGCGCAGGGACGTTCAGTCACGGGATAACTCCACAACTAATTCGATTAAATAATCGAGCTAAATATAGAATAAAGGCTTTTTCTTTTCATTGTGGATTGGTGTAAATTAACAAAGATGTTAAGGTCTTGCAGTTTTTAATTAAAGGACAATTGTCCGAACCCCAGAGTAAGAGAGCGCCCACGGTTATGTTCCAATATCATTTCTCCTCAAATTTGGTTGAGCAACTGCTGTCATTTGCTGGCAATAGCTTTAATCAAGAGAAAGAAAAAACCTTACTACATCAAGGGCAACCATTTACAAAACTCTTGTTGGTACGCTCTGGCACAGTGTCGTTTAGTTATGATGTTGGCAACGGGCGCAGGTTATTACTTGGGCAACTCGATTGCAATAATACGCTGATCGGTGAAATTGAAGCGCTCAACAATAAACCAGGTATCTACACCGTCACCTCAAAAAGTGATGTCTGCTATAACCTAATTGAGCTTAAACATTGGCGTGAGTTATTACTGAGCCAACCTGAACTCAGTTTGTATACTGCGCAAAGTATTGCGGCAAAATTTGCTGAAAATCAGCAGGTAAACCTCGACAAACTGTTACTTCCCCTTAGTTATAATATTGCTAAAGATTGCTTAACCCGTGCTCGTCACAGCGGCCCAACCACACTCCGCCCTTATCAAACTGTGATTGCAGAGGCCGAACGATTTGCCACCACAGAGCGTGCTTATCGCCGTGTAGTCAGTGAATTAGTTGAAAAAGGCTTAGTCTCGCGCACCGATTCAGGCTTAAAACCAGTTGATGAAGAAGCACTTGAAGAATTTATCGATAATTTTTTACAACGCTAATTTCAATTAAATAACTCCAGTAAATAAAAAAGGCCAATAAATGGCCTTTTTTATTTACTATCAGCGAATTAGTTAGATTACTTTACTAACAAATGCTGAATATTCGTTAAATCAGTTTTACCTGAAATAATTTCGTCTGGCGTTAAACCCGATAATTCATGTGGAAAGACTAACCATTCATCTGACTCATGAATAAAGTAGTCAGGCTTCATATCCACTTTAGTATTTTTTGGTTTGTAATATGGGCAAGCAACACGCACGTCTGCTGGCATATTTAAACGCATTAATTCTTTCAGTTTTTCTTTTAACGCATAAATACTGCGACCTGAATCAAATACATCATCAACAATCAGCAATGAGTTATTCGCATTGGCGTTTTCAATGATGTAATGCAAACCATGCACTTTAATGTCTTTAGATTGC
The DNA here is from genome assembly GCF_002310815.1 of Pseudoalteromonas tunicata. Lineage (NCBI taxonomy): Bacteria > Pseudomonadati > Pseudomonadota > Gammaproteobacteria > Alteromonadales > Pseudoalteromonadaceae > Pseudoalteromonas > Pseudoalteromonas tunicata. The sequence continues at coordinate 3,163,142 of NZ_CP011032.1, forward strand.
TGGTTAATACCATAATAAGACGACGTACGTACCGCAATATGATCTGTCTCAACGCCTTTAAAATCGTAATATTCTTGTACTGCGATGCCAATTGGTGCACCGCCACGCCAAATACCAATAATGAAATCTGGGCGGAAACCATCTTCATAAACCTGTGCGGCAACACGGAACGAATCCTCAAGTAGTTGCTGAGCTGTGATATAACGTTTATCTGACATGTGTGCTCCCCATTATTCAGAAAAGGACTGTGTAGCAAAAATTGGTGGCGGATCTTAATACAAAAGCGTGGACTTTGGTTATTAATTTCGCAAGTTTGGCTTAATTTAGAGCAAAAATACTAAAAAAAGCTTAAATCCATGCTTTTTGTTATAAAAAACTTAATAACCAAAATATCTTCATTCAGCCGCTCAGCAGATTAAAGTTTATAAATACGCCACTTTTCAACGCTCAAAACAAGCCAGGTCGCCAATACAAATGGCGCAGTTAATGCGGTTATACCTAAGCTCAACGCCACCAGCATAAAACAAAGACTAATTAACACTGCTCCCAATAGCGGCCATAATGTTTTTCGATTAGCAAAAACCAAACTACACAGCACCGCATTAAACCCCAATAACCCCGCCATAGCAGGTTCACTTAATCCAAATAAAGGCATTACTAATGCAATTGCAGCAGCAACCAAAACCGTAATGATCGTTGCTTTAAATTGATTGATCGCAAGTCCCAGTATAATCAAAACACCTGCTAGGTTATTGCCCTGAAAAAACACTTGTGAAAATGCTTGCAAGGTACCTTGCAACACTGATGGTAATACCCAATCCCAACCTATATTTGCAACACCTGACACGGGTTGAATTCCAAAATGAGCTAAGCTAAGCAATAAAATCCAGCTCGCCACTACAAATGGGCTAGTCAATCCGCTGTACTGGCGTTTAATGCATTGCGCCATAATAACAGTGGCTAAAAAAACGAAACCGATTACTGCAGGCCAAATCACCCACATTGCATCTGGATAAAAAAAGCTGGCTCCAAGCGCAACCAATGCGCCATTAAAACCAAAAACCCCTTGCTGATATGCGCACTGGTCATAATCACAAAACTTGGCTTGCAGCGAACCTAGCAATGCACCGAGTAACATTGCTAGGGCTTGCCAAGGCACACTCATCCAAACAGCCAGTAAAAATAACCCGCCCGATACTGCATTATTTTGCAGCATGACTTGGCCAAGGCCACGAAAAACCAGCTTAATAAAAGGTATCAGTTGCTTAATTGGGCTCATCGTTGATTCGTTTACCTAAAATATGTGCACTCACCATAATATCGGCGCTTTATAAAGAATATCATCCGCCTTATCAAGCAGAATCAGCAATCAATAGCCATAAAAAAGCTCACTGAACACAGTGAGCTTTTAAAGTATATAAATGAAGCTGCTTTCGTACTTACGCTTTTTCTAACAAAGTACGTGCAACGGTGCGCATACCCATAGTAGTAGCACCAGCAGCCCACTGCGCGCCTGCGCTATCTTGGAAACAACCAGCTAAATCGATGTGCACCCAACCTTGGCCTTCGTTTGGTACAAAACGAGATAAGAAGCCCGCAGCATTTGATGCACCACCAAAGCCACCGCCTTTTTGGGCACGACTATTGGCGGTATCGGCATAAGCCGATGGACATTGTTGTTGATGCCATTTTTCAAGCGGTAATGGCCATGCAGCTTCAAATTCATCTTCGGCAAATTGTTGTACATCACGCACTAAGGCTTTATCTAAACCAAATAACGCATTGTATTGTGTGCCAACAGCCATTAACGCTGCACCTGTTAATGTTGCTGCATCAATAATTAATGGTGCGCCGGTTTCGCCTGCGGCCATTAAACCATCAGCTAATACTAAGCGACCTTCGGCATCGGTATTAACGATTTCAACCGTGGTACCATTTTTGTAAGTGAGGATATCGCCTAATTTATAAGCGCCGCCAGAAATTAAGTTTTCCGCACAACATAAAAACAGCTTGATGCGTTTATCGATACCACGACTAATCGCAAGGGCTAAACCAGCAGTAACAGTGGCTGCGCCGCCCATATCGCATTTCATGCCAAGCATACCTTCAGAAGGTTTAATTGAATAACCGCCTGAATCAAATGTAATGCCTTTACCAACAAGCGCTGCGGCAACAGGAGCAGTTGCATCACCTGTAGGGTTGTAATCAAGCATTAATAACGCAGGTTTACGATCACTGCCACGGCCTACCGCATGAATACCGACCCATTGGTGCTCAAGAAGTGCATCACCTTTAATGATTTGATAACTCACATGCTCTGGGGCTAATGATTGAATAAACTCAGCCGCTTTTTCAGCTAATGATTCAGGGAAAACATCATCGGCAGTGCCGTTGATCATGGTACGTGCCCACGTCGCAGCTTGTTGTAATTGCGCTAATTCTGCTAAATCTGATTGCGCATTCTCAACAAAGCTCACACCACTTAATTGCTTTGGACTAACAAAACCTTGATAAAATGCCCACTGGCTTTCAGTGCACCACGCATCGCCTGCTAATTGCACCGCTTTAATACCTTGAGCGGCAATAGCACGACCTGCTTTTTGAATGTTTTTTAATGTTTCTTGCTCAGTTAAATGAATTAAAGCACCACTTTGATCAAATGATAATTGGGTATTTTGGCCCCAGTGAGCCGCGGCAGCTTGTTCAGTCAAGCGAACAATAAAAGATTGTGACATGTTGCGTTTCTCTTGCGTTTTATGAGTAGGTTGAGTCTACTATAGCCGATCAGTTCTCCCAACAGATTGAGACGAATATTGCGAGTAAACAATGAAATTTGAGCCTGCACTTCAAAGCGCCACTTTAATTAAACGCTACAAACGTTTTTTAGTCGATATAGTCAAAGAAGATCACACACAATGCACCATTCACTGCGCCAATACTGGAGCAATGACCGGTTGCGCAGATTCAGGCTATCGGGCTTTTTATTCAACCAGCAGTAATACAAAACGCAAATACCCACATAGTTTAGAGCTCACACAAAACATGCAAGGTCAGCTTATATGTGTTAATACCGCCCTAGCTAATAAAATTGTGCTAGAAGCACTTCATTTAAACCAAATTCCTGAGCTTGATGGCTACAATACCATTACCGCAGAAGTAAAATATGGCAGTGAAAATAGTCGAATTGATATTTTATTAAGTCAAAATCAAACCGATAAATGCTATGTAGAAATTAAATCTGTCACCTTGCTAGGAGATAATCACCAAGGATTCTTTCCTGATGCAGTGTCGACTCGAGGGCAAAAACATTTACGTGAACTCATTGAAATGAAACAACAAGGCCACAGAGCTGTGTTGTTATTTTTAGTGCAGCACCAAGGCATACAATCTGTGAAACCAGCAGCTCACATTGACCCAAACTATGCACTTGGGATCAATGCGGCACTTAAAGCGGGGGTTGAAGTACTCTGTTATAACACGCATATTAGTGCCAAAGAGATAACCCTAAATAAAAGACTGACCTTTAGCTGTTAATAAACGCTAACTGTCATAATAAAATAATAAAAACTGCCTAAGTCTCAGTTATAGGTAATACTAATGAATTAATGCATAAAGTATTTGCCTAGGGTGTAAGTTTCTGGTATTTATACCCGCCGACTTTGACCGGGATTGAAAGTAAGGATTAGGAGAGTGTTATGCCGGAGCAAAAAAAATTAGGTTTACTGGCTCAGGCGGGTGTTGAGCCGTACCAAGAAAAACCAAATGAAGAATATATGAATGATGCGCAACTAGCTCATTTTAAATTGATTCTTGAAGCATGGCGCAATGACTTACGACAAGAAGTCGACCGCACAAAAACGCATATGCAGGATGAAGCAGCAAACTTCCCTGATCCGGTTGACCGCGCAGCACAAGAAGAAGAGTTTTCTCTTGAGCTTCGTACTCGCGACCGTGAGCGTAAATTAATTAAGAAAATCGAAAAAACATTACAACTAATTGAAAATGATGATTTCGGTTACTGTGACTCATGTGGGATTGAAATTGGGATCCGCCGTTTAGAAGCGCGCCCAACAGCAGACCAATGTGTTGACTGTAAAACGTTGTCTGAAATCAAAGAAAAACAAGCGGGTCGTGGTTAATACTCTGTAGTATGGATCCTGCTTTTTGTTCTGAGGTAGGGGTTTATCGAGGTCGATTTGCCCCTTCACCTTCAGGTCCCCTCCATTTTGGTTCACTCATAGCTGCTGTTGGCAGTTACCTTGACGCTAAAGCTCACCATGGTAAATGGCTAGTTCGTATTGAAGATATTGATACGCCACGTGTTGTTGCTGGTGCAAGTGATATAATTTTACACACCCTCGAAGCCTATGGATTACATTGGGATGAGCCCGTTGCTTACCAAAGCCAACGTCTTGATTTGTATCAAAATACACTCAATCAACTCATTAAAAACAACTTAGTTTATGCCTGTACTTGCACGCGAAAACAAATTAAAGCGCAAGGTGGCATTTATCTTAATAGCTGCAAAGTAGCTGGTCATCCATTTCAACATCACGCTATTAGAATAAAACAAAGTAAACCCTGCTTAGAGTTTAATGACCGCATTCAAGGCTCTGTTAATGTTGCTAAATCTTTTGCTGAAGAAGACTTTATCATTAAACGCAGCGATGGACTCTTTGCATACCAATTAGTGGTGGTACTAGATGATATTGAACAAGGTATCACTGATATCGTGCGCGGCGCAGATTTACTAGAACCAACAGTACGCCAAATAAGTACCTATCAGTTATTAAATCAAACTGTACCAAAGTTTGCACATCTGCCGCTTGCGGTGGTGGAGCCTGGTTTTAAGCTCTCAAAGCAAAATCATGCCCCTGCAATCGACAACCAAAATCCACTCCCAGCGTTATGTGCCGCATTGACATTTTTAGGCTTTCCTCCACCACTTGAGCTTACTCATAGCTCGGTTAGTCAATTACTTACCTGGGCAACTGGGCAATGGCAGATAAGCCAAGTACCAAAACAGACCGAAATTGTCTTAAATCATCAATAATTACCAGCTAATTTAGATAAAAAATCACTTAGCTGCAAAGGGCTATTAAGTTTTTCGCCGCGCTGTTATATGATAGCCACCTAAAAATGGCCAAGTTACCCCAACCAGCCGAAGGAGACGCGTTATTATTTCCAAACTAATTAATTTTTGTCGAAAACTAACCGGTAAAAACAGCGTGCAAACTGAAAAGAAAGTAAAGAAAAACAGCAAGTCGCCGCTGATTATCGGCAGAGCAGAACACAATGTCTCGCGTAAAGACTTTAGTCCTAACGCTATTAAAGTGCTTTATCGCTTAAAAGACGGTGGTTACGACGCTTATTTAGTTGGCGGATGTATTCGAGACGTCTTACTTGGTGTCACACCCAAAGATTTCGATGTAGTTACGAATGCAACACCAGAGCAGGTGAAACGCTTATTTCGTAATTGCCGTATTATTGGCCGTCGCTTTCGCTTAGCGCATATTGTATTTGGCCGAGAAATCATTGAAGTGGCGACCATGCGTGGTCACCATGAAGGTAGCGAAGATAAAAATCCAATTAGCCAATCGAGTACCGAAGGCCAATTGCTGCGTGATAACGTATTTGGCTCTATCGATGAAGATGCCGAGCGTCGCGACTTTTCAATCAATGCGCTTTATTACTCTATTAATGATTACAGTATTCATGACTATGCCAATGGTATGGATGCAATCAAACACCGACGTATTGAACTGATCGGCCACCCAGAAACGCGCTACCGAGAAGATCCAGTTAGGATGCTAAGAGCCATTCGCTTTGCCACCAAACTCGATATGACGATTGCACCAGACACTGAAAAGCCAATTTATGAACTTGCTGATTTATTATCAAATATTCCGGCGGCTCGTTTGTTTGAAGAAGTGCTTAAACTATTTTTAAATGGTAAAGCTGAGCAAAACTTCGTGGCATTACGTCAATACGGTCTGTTTAAGCAGTTATTCCCTGCCCTTGATTTAATTATTGAACAATCTAAAACAGGTGAAGAGCTCAAACTCATCACGCAAATGTTTATCAATACAGATACTCGCATTAATGCTGATAAAAAAGTAACACCTGCTTTTGTTTTTGCTGCATTACTTTGGTACCCAATGGTGCAACGTGCGGAACAATTAATTAAAGAAACCAAGCTTGATGAATATGAAGCGTATACCCAAGCGGGTAACGAAGTTGTCGCACAAAATGCCCAACATATTGCCGTGCCAAAACACTTTACTCAAGGGTCAAGGGAAATTTGGCAAATTCAATTACGCTTACCAAAACGTGGTGGACAACGAGCATACCGTTTAGCGCAGCAACCACGCTTTAGAGCTGCGTATGACTTTTTGCTGCTACGCACTCAAATTACACCGGGGCCACTGCAAGAATTAGCCAATTGGTGGACTGAGTACCAAAAACGCGAAAATATTGTGCCAGCACCGTTGCACAAACCTGATTTAGCCGAAAAACCGAGTCATTCAGGTGATAAACCAGCGGCTCGCAGACGTCCTCGTCGTCGTTTTCCAAGTAAAAAACCTAACAGCTCGGAACAATAATATGGCAGTTGTTTATTTAGGCTTAGGCGCAAACCTTAATCAACCCGTGCAACAGCTTGAGCAGGCTGTTGCAGCACTTGGCGCATTGGTTGGTAAAGATAATATTGTGGTATCTAGGTTTTACAGTAGTAAGCCGATGGGTCCGCAAGATCAACCTGATTATGTGAATGCAGTTGCCAAAATCACGACCTTATTGGCACCATTAGCATTACTTGATCAGACGCAAAAAATTGAACTCGATTGCGGTCGAGTCCGCAAAGAAGAGCGCTGGGGACCTCGCACTCTGGATATCGATATTTTATTGTACGATAACGAAATAATTAATAACGAGCGACTCACCGTACCGCATTATGGATTAGAGCTACGCGAATTTGTGCTCTACCCATTGGCTGAACTTGATACTGATTTAATCTTACCCAATGGTAAACCCATTGCGGCATTACTCAATTTAGTGCCATTAAATGGCTTAACACCAATTACACGTTAATACAGGATAATGCCAGGCATTATCTGGGGGCTTTATGGCTAAAATTACTGTTTCTACGTTAAAAAAAATGAAAGAAGAAGGGCGTAAAATTGCAGCACTAACTGCATATGACGCCAGTTTTTCACAACTATTTCAAGATAACGGCATTCATGTTCTGCTTGTTGGTGATTCACTGGGCATGGTACTACAAGGGGGCACTGATACCCTTGGCGTAACCAACCAAGATATTGCTTACCACACCCGCTGCGTGCGGGCCGGCGCAAAAGATACCTTTGTGATTGCTGACATGCCTTTTATGACTTATTCCACTGTTACTGATACCTGTAAACATGCCGCAGAATTAATGCGCGCGGGTGCTAACATGGTTAAATTAGAAGGTGGTGAATGGCTTTATGACAGTATTAAAGCACTCACGATTCAAGGTATTCCTGTATGTGGTCATTTAGGTTTAACACCGCAATCGGTTCATGTTTTTGGCGGATTTAAAATTCAAGGCCGTGAAAATGAACAAGCGAATAAAATGGTGCAAGATGCTCAAGCTTTAGAGCGTGCTGGCGCACAATTATTAGTACTTGAATGCATCCCTTCTGCACTTGCTGAACGTATAACACAGAGCGTTTCTATTCCAACCATTGGCATTGGTGCTGGAAAGCTAACCGATGGCCAAATTTTAGTGATGCATGATTTAGTCGGTATTTCAGCCGGTTATATTCCAAAATTTTCGAAAAACTTTTTACTTGAAACTGGCAACATGCCAGCGGCAGTAAAAAAATATTTAGATGATGTGACCAGTGGCGCGTTCCCTGGCACTGAGCACGAGTTTAATTAATGCAAACAGTTTCAACTATTCAATCACTACGTAGTCGTGTAAAAGCATGGAAACAAGCTGGCTTAACGGTCGCATTTGTGCCGACTATGGGCAATCTGCACCAAGGTCATTTTAGTTTGGTCGAAAAAGCAAAATCCGTGGCCGATAAAGTAGTAGTAAGTATTTTTGTTAATCCAATGCAATTTGGCGCAGGTGAAGATTTAGATAAATACCCGCGTACCCTTGAGCAAGACCAATTAGGATTGGAAGCCTTAGATACCGATTTATTATTTACCCCAACACCCGATATTATTTATCCAAAAGGCTTAGATGCCCAAAGTTATATAGAAGTGCTTGGCGTTTCAGAAGGTCATTGTGGTGGCAGTCGTCCGGGGCATTTTCGCGGTGTTGCAACGGTTGTAGCTAAACTATTTAATCTTGTACAACCAGATTATGCTTGTTTTGGTGAAAAAGATTTTCAACAGCTACAAGTTATTCGCACCATGGTCGAAGATTTATCAATCCCGGTTGAAATTATTCCCGTTGCCACTAAACGTTTAGCATCAGGTTTGGCAATGAGCTCACGTAATGGCTATTTAAGTGATGAAGAAAAAGAAACCGCTAAAGTATTATTTCAAACCTTAAACGAGACCGCAGCAGCGCTACAATCAGGCAATGGTGAAATTGAAACATTAACGCTTGAAGCTAATACAAAATTAACTGCAGCAGGATTACAACCTGACTACTATAATATTGTTGCCAGACAAACACTTAAACCTGCAAATCTCGGTGATAAACAACTTATCATTCTAGCTGCTGCATTTTTAGGTAATGTACGCTTGATTGATAACTTACAAATTAATTTGGATTAACTAAAAAAGGACTGCAATGAACACCATCAGCAAACGTTTATGTATCGGCCTAAGTGCCTTAATGCTTTTTGGCTGTCAAAGCAGCAATCCAGAACTTAATCGTTGTGGCCAAGAGCTATTTCAGTGTCAGCAAAATTGCGACATGCGCAGCTCTGGCGATGGCTTGGTTAAATCAGTATGCGAAACAAAATGCACCGAGTCACACAATCGTTGCAAAAGCCAAGCAGAAGCATTAATAAACGTACAATAGTATTAAAGTAAAAGTTACTATCTCAATAAGTTATTTTTTCTCGCTATTTTACTTAACCTCAGTTCTAGATAAGAGATTTAGCAACACATTGAATTAAAAGTAAATTTTGAAGTTATTTATCTCTAGCCTGATATTTTAAAGGCTAGCAAGGCGGATTAGCGCGTCAATAGCTGGACTATTGCAAGTTAATCCAACGCAGTGAGCGTTGAAAATAGCTGCTTGAGATTGATGTATTATCCAGTATTGAGGTTACTTACTGTTTTAATTAAGAAGTTGCAATAAAAAAGCCAGTCTCTCGACTGGCTTTTTTGTCATATAAATTAATTAGATAACTTATTTTAAACCTAGTTTCGTAAGCTCTTGCTCTACGAGTTTTGCAGAAAGTGGTACATAACCATCTTTTTCGACAATTTCTTGGCCCATTTTTGATAACACCATTTTTAAAAACTCAGTTTCAATAGGCGATAAGTCTTTATTTGGGTGCTTATTCACGTAAACATAAAGAAAACGAGATAGTGGGTACTGGCCACTTGCTACGTTATCAATCGTTGCATCTACAAAGTTATTACCTTTTTTAGCTAATGGTACAGTACGAACACCTGATGTTTTATAACCGATACCTGAGTAACCAATCGCATTTACAGAAGATGAGATTGACTGTACTACCGAAGCAGAACCAGGTTGCTCATTTACGTTGTTACGGAAGTCACCTTTACATAAGGCTTTATCTTTAAAGTAACCATATGTGCCCGATACTGAGTTACGACCGTATAACTGAACGTCTTTAGTTGCCCACTCACCTGTTAAACCAACATCACTCCAACGTGTTACTTCTTTATCTGCACCACATTTACGAGTTGAAGAGAAAATAGCATCGACTTGGTCAATACGAAGCCCTTCAATTGGGTTATCTTTATGTACAAACACTGCAAGTGCATCGATAGCAACACGAATTTCAGTTGGTTTATAGCCAAAACGCTTTTCGAATGCTTCGATTTCTTTTGACTTCATTTTTCGGCTCATAGGGCCAAAATTTGCAGTACCTTCAGTCAGTGCCGGTGGCGCAGTAGAAGAACCTGCTGCTTGAATTTGAATATTTACATTTGGGTATTGGCGTTTGTATTCTTCTGCCCAAAACGTCATCATATTCGCTAATGTATCAGAGCCAACAGATGAAAAGTTACCTGAAATACCACTTACTTTTGTATATTCTGGCAGTGCTTGCTCGATAGCTGAAGCTTGAGTTGTAACTAAGGTTGTTACTGCAAAACCCATTGCTGCAACGATGTTTTTAAATTTCATTCGGGTGACTCCACTTGAATGTATTCTCTTTAATTGAGTCTATTTTCTGCTGTTTTAATGACAGTTAGATGACTCAAAAATGACATTTTTATGACTTGATTAATCTAATTGTAATAAAGCGTCTGTAACTTGTTGTTTTACTCGGTTAGAAGCAAATGAAAACGAAAAACATGAGCCCTTACCCACTTCTGATTTAATCAAAAGCTCACTTTCATGGCGTGATAAGACATGTTTAGTAATAGCTAAACCTAATCCTGAGCCACCCGTTTTACGGGAACGAGCTTTATCGACTCGGTAAAAACGCTCCGTTAACCGATGAATATGTTCAGGGGCAATACCATCACCATTGTCCGTTACACTAAATTGGGCACAACCATTATTCACATGCCACTTAACCGTTATTTCACCTTCGGCTGGTGTGTAATGAACCGCGTTAAAAACTAGATTTGAAAAAGCACTTCGTAACTCATCTTCTCCACCTAAAATAAACAGTCCCTCTTCAATTTCGCAATGTAAAGTATGGTGTTTATCTCGATTAAGAGTTTCAGCTTCAATCATTACTAATTTCAACATTTTAGGCACATCAACCGTTTTATCTTGATCAATCCGACGTAATCCTTCGATACGTGATAATGACAACAACTGACTGACTAAACTATCCATTCGCTTGCACTGCTCAAGCATAGTGCCATGCGCTTTACCCCAAACTCGTGCTGGTGGTAAATCGTCAGGCTCCATCATTTCAAGGTAACCTGCTATCACAGTTAACGGGGTACGTAATTCATGAGAAACATTAGCGACAAAATCTTTGCGCATTTGTTCAAGTTGTTTTAATCGCGTAACATCGCGCACCACCATCATTAACTGGGCATCGGCATAAGGCATCACCCTAAATTCAAGTACTTGTTCAATACCAAGAGGTGAAATCAGCTCAAGTGGCTCTTCAAACTTTTTTGCTTGCATATATAGAGAAAATTTTGGATGACGAATTAAATTATCGAGTCGCTGACCATGATCCATCGGCCATTTTAGGCCTAGCACTTTTAACGCTAATTGATTACACCACACAATACTAAAATCACGTTGTAATACAATTACAGCATCAGGAACGGCTTCTGCACCTTCGCGAAAACGACGAATGAGCTCAGCAAGTTCATTACGTTTGTTGCGATTACGGTGTTGTAGGCGGTAAATACCTTCGAATATTTGCTCCCACGTTCCATCTCCTTCAGGAGGATTAAAACTACGTTGATTTATGAGCCAATCACTAAGACGGTACAATTGGCGGTAATGCCAAAACATCAATACACTTGCACCTAAAAATAACAGTAAAAAAGGAGCCCCGATCAGGACTCCTATCAAAAGAAGAGGTAAAAAATAAATGACTAAACGCTTGGTGAGAGTGCGTTTATTAATAACTCGATACATAAATCGACTCTTTTGCTACGGGATTAATTCCCTTGGGGTTAATGATTTTAATCCTGACCCAAAGGGAATAACAATACGTTTTTTATTAAACCTTGCTAGAGAAGCGATATCCTGAGCCGCGCACTGTTTGCACTAATTTATCATGACCCATAGGCGCAATCGCTTTACGCAAACGTCGAATATGTACATCAACAGTACGGTCTTCAACATAAACATTAGTACCCCAAACGTGATCAAGTAATTGCTCACGACTGTAAACTCGCTCAGGATGCGTCATAAAGAAATGTAACAATCTGAATTCTGTTGGCCCCATATCAAGCTCACTACCCGCAGAAGTGACACGATGAGAAATAGGGTCAAGACGAAGACCATGTACTTCAATTGCTTCTTCTAGTGACGTTGGTGATACTCGGCGGATTACGGCTTTAATACGAGCCATTAATTCTTTTGGCGAAAATGGTTTGGTAACATAGTCATCAGCACCTACTTCTAGGCCCTTTACTTTGTCTTCTTCTTCACCACGTGCAGTCAACATAATAATTGGGATGTGACGAGTATATTCACTTTGTTTAATCTTTTTAGCAATTTGTATTCCACTACCGCCAGGTAGCATCCAATCCAATAAAATCATATCTGGATAAGGTTCCATCAAAGAGGCAATGGCTGAGTCATAATCTTCTGCTTCGATAGCTTGAAATCCATTTTGCTCTAGTACAAACACCAACATTTCGCGAATTGGTGCTTCGTCATCAACTACAAGTATTCTACGTGACATCCTTTAACTCTCTTCAGTACTTTAAACTGCAGCTATTATTATGACTAATTATGACATTTTTATGAAAAAGTGCTTATTTTGGCGTTAAATGTGAAACACAAACAAAACAAATAAGTCATAATTAAGTTAACTCAATGATTTTTAAAACATAAATTAATCATCATTTTTATACAAACTATCACATTTATTAAATTTAGATATAAAAAAACAGTAATTCGCATTACTGTTTTAAGAATTTTCAAAGACAAAAGATTAATTGAGCAGCTATTTCGGTCAGTCTTATTTAAAAATCATAACGTAATGTCACCGCTAAATGATCCTGATCTTCTATGGTATCCATATTGAACATACTATAAAGCAAATACATACGGGCTTGTTTACTGAGTTTGCGTTCAACACCCAGTGACGCTGCATCACCCGTATCTTTTAATTTACCAAACGCCATATCACTGTGTTGATACTGACCTAACAATTTATAATCATCAATTTTATAAGATGCACTAAACATGTAACCATCACCATCGGTGCCATCAGCGTCTTTTTCACTGTCTTGGTACATGCCTCCGAGCATTAAATCGCCCAGTTGAAATTGCCCTGTTAGTCTTGTAACAGTATAGCCTGCTACCTTTTCGTCTCGAGCCAACGCCAAATACATATTGGTGCGTTTTAAGTGAATATCGCCATAAGTTATCGCGGCTGAAATCCCATTTTCATCATTTTGTTTGCTGTTTTCTTTCGCGACATAAGTCACCAATAGTTTAACTTCACCCATAAGTGGTGACTGGTATCGAATAGAATCACCTAATCGGTTCTCACCATTAAATAAAACTTTAATATCAGCAGCAAAATCATTCATTACATCGACTTGGTTTTCAGATTTTTTCATGGCGGTATCCATACGACCAATCATGATCTCACCAAAATTGCCTTTTAAGCCTACATATTGGTCTCTGGCTGTTAAATTCTCAGCTTTTGCCCCATCATGATCTTGCTCAGTAACGTTGACCTCCCACTCAAAACGAAATACCGCCTCAAGACTATCATTAACTTTATGATTGCTTAGTACACCAAGCCGTGAAGCATAAGATTCAATATCTGTCTCGCGACCCTCACCAACATCAGAGCTTTGGATCCCTAAATGCGCACGCCCATAAAGTTTAATATCTTCAGCATACGCTGTAGAGCAGAGTAATGCCGAACTCAATAACACCGCGTTTGTTACCTTTGTTTTCATTGAATAACCCTTTTAGTGCAGCGGCCTAAATCATTTGCAAAGCAAATAGGCATTGTTTTTGTCTTATCTAAAAGTCGTCTATAAAATGAACGAGATCAAGTTACAACCATTTAAATCACCTAATTATTTACTAGAGATCAAGTGATGAAAAAACACAAGCTCATACAGCTAAAACTTTCGTCTTCGGTTACAAATAGGTAAACTTAAGAAAACTATTAATAACAATTTAGCAATAAATGCAAAATCCATTAAAAATCAATGTACTGTTACTTGAGTCGAATTTAAAAGTTCGCACTCACCTTGTTTCTTTGCTACGAAAGCTGGGTTGTCTTGATGTAAATATAGCCAAATCAACCCATGATCTTGTGGCTCAATTAAAACAGCACAACTTTGATCTTTTATTAATGGATTTTGACAGCAGTGAATACAGTAATGGTAACGATTTTATTCGTTATTTAATTAGCCAATCATTACTTGCTGATCATTGCAAAGTATTGTTTCTTTCCGATCAGCCAGAGCGGGTTTTAACTGATCTGGCTTTTCGTTACATCACCACAGAAGTCATCGACAAACCAATTGATCAAATTAAACTAAAACAGCTGCTCAAAGAACATGAAAGCTCCGCAAAGCGTTTAAAATTAATGTTCGCTCAGCTCAATAATGCTAATAATGAACAAAAAGAAGCGGTTTTGGCTCATGCTCACTTTATTGGTTTAACCACAGCACAGCATAATGAACTTCAGCTTATTCGAGCCTCACAAGAGTTAAAAATAGGCCAAGTAAATTCAGCTCTTAAAACGGTAAAATCAATAAATTTGGCTGGCCAACAAGCCAGTGCACAGCTTGCGATTTATAACTTAATTGGTGATGAAAAAAAGCTGAAACTGACCTTATTAAAAATGCAGTCTTTGAATTTACTCGCTCGTAAACAAGCGTTATATAAAGTTAAGATATTTCTGCAACACAATGATTACTATCAAAGTTTAGTGACTTTTAATCAATTACCCGAAGTAAGCTATAGTGCCCATGAAGCACAATTAAAAAGTATTTTTATTTTTGAAACCGAAAGTTTACCAACCAGTATTGAATATTTAGAGCGTAAATTAAAAACAACCTTAGAAAACCATCATTATTTAACAATTATTTTATTTAGCATGATGCAAGTGGCGCTGCTTGATTACTGTTTATCAAATCATAATAACGCGTTGACTTCGCAATTATGTAGCCAACAAGTGAAAAAAATTATCAAACAACTGCTGAGCTTACACAACCAAGATCACTTCCAAGCTTATTTGCCTTTCTTTAAATTATTATTAGAATGCGTCGCATTAGACGGCGATGCATTAAAACAAGATAAAGTACAATTAAACAGGCAATTACAGCAGCTTTTAATGCGCATAGATGATCATTTGAAGCAATTTTTTTGCTTAGTTTCTGCGGTACTACTTCGTGATAAAGAAACAGCCGCAACTGTATTTCATCAAAAAATGCGCTTACACGGCATGATGGATATCAGCGCACAAAGCATGGCTTTTGATTATTTTATGCAAAAGTTATTTGAGCAAATTAATCAAGATGAAGAACACAGAGCCAGTTGCTACAACCAATGGGCTATTGAAAAACAACAACAGCAACAAAGCTTTATGGCGCTAGATTTATTTTCTAAAGCTCATTTTTTAGCTCCAACGAATCCAGTTTATCTCTTAAATTTACTTAATACGATGCAAGTATTGAAGCTAACTAAATTTTGGCGCTTTGAGCAACAAGACTTATTAACTACCGCTTATAAGCTCAAAATGACGCAACCTCAACAACAACGACTGTTACAGTTAAAACAATATTCAGAGATCATGTTATAAGGATCAGTTTTTTACTAAGTTAAGATCATGTTGCGGTTTGAGATCAATTTTTTACCCAGTGAAAGCCAAAACTGCTGTTTCTTTATTCACATCTAGTGGTTTTAAAGACTGAAAAGACCGCTTTGTTTTATTTTTATACGGGTTTTTAGCACCGAGATCCGATCGCAGTAAGTAAAATAACGATCCTTGTTGGTATAAAACTGATCCTTGCAGGTAAAGATCTGATCCGAACAATCATATTAATGATAAAACGCATGGATCAATTAAAATAGTGGGTAAAATTTCGATCTAAAAAAGGCGAGTATTGAGCTCGCCTTGTTAAAAACTATTATTTTTCAGCTATTTGCCATACAGCAACTGAGCCTGATATTTCATTACCAATGATCAGAAGTGCTTTACCTGTTGGACTATGATCTGCGCTCACAAACTTCATGCCTTCAGGGGCTAAATCACCGGTCGGATCAGCACCTTCTACTAAGCCTCGATTAATAAAATAATCAATAAACTGAGCGTTATAAGGATTGGTTACGTCATAAACCAATACCCCTCCCATTCGCTCTAAGCCTATGAAAGCTAATGTACGATCGCCAACTTTACCAATAGCGAGTGCCTCAGGCTCTGCACCTTTTGCATCTGAACGTGTATCGCCTTCATTGGTGTCTTCGTCATTATTAAATGCTGCGCCATGAATTGAAGCAGTGATCCGATCAATTTGATCGCCCGAATCAAAAACCACTAAACCATTACTATCCCATATTGTAAATGAGCGTGCGCCATAAGTGTAAAGGGATTCATAACGGCCATCTTGATCCTTATCTCCAAGGACGGTGGTGACTTTTAGACGACCAATATCATCGTTGTTATTATTAAGGTAAGAAAAGTTATCGGCCAAATCGAGATCTTTAACTCTAATTTCATCTATATAAGCAAGGCATCCAGCCTCGGCATCAAATTCAATGCCCCCTTGATTTAAACAACTAGCTTCATCTTCTGTGGCAAAGAAATACTCACGACCATCACCTTCATTAGCAGTTATTAAAAACTCTGCACCTTGCCAACGGTAGCTTGCAATTGTGTCTGGTTGATACATGCCGTATAAACCAGGATATTTTTTGAAATGCACCCCACCATCTTTATCTGAGGCATCAAAATCTAATTGGCTCCAATCTTTAAATCCAAGTCCTTGTAGCTTCAAAGTATTATTTTCTAAATCAACAATTAATAAGGCGTTATTTTCTTGAACCGTGACATATGCCGTTTTGCTATCTGTGCTAATAGTGATGTATTCAGGCTCTAGATCCATCGCAACGCTAGTATTAATCACTTTACCTTTGATAGTGCGACCAGTTGGGTTTGCAAATACTACACCTTGGGCTACTAATTCGGCTTGTTTATCGTTAAAACCGCTTAAACTCAGTGTTGTCGCTGTCTCTGCTGGCGCACCGTTCACAATTGAGATAATTGAAACTGAGCCTTCAGGATCAACCGAATAATCACCTGCAGGCTCACCTTCGTTGGCCACTACAACTTTGCTGTTATCGGGCGTAAAGGTCACCATGTCAGGTAAATAACCAACCGTTACATTACGAATAAATGCCGGACTATCGCCACTGATATCATAAAAAGCAATTTGACCTGCGACACCGGTTTGCGCTGCAGCCATCGCAACGGCCAATAATTTATCATCGGATGAAATAGCAATGCTGTTAGCATCACCTGGAGTATTAAGCGACAAATCGATGCTGATTGCTGGCACTAAATTAGTATTGGTGATCACTCCTTCGTTATTTTTTACTAAGGTTTGCGCGTCGAGATTTGCTGCAGCCATAATCTCAACACTTGGTTTTGATCCTGAGCTATTTATTGCATAAATCCATTGTTTACTTGCTTGATAAGCAACAATTTCTGCAGCCCCTTCGGGCGATTGCGCATTAAGTACCGCACGACCCACCAGATGAATATCATATAAACCGTTATTATTTTTACCTGTTGCACCGGTTTCTCCCGCAGAGCCAGTGGCCCCCGTTTCTCCAGTTGCTCCTTTGGCGCCTGCTGCACCATCATCACCTTCTAAACTACACCCGCTCAGTAAGGTTAATAAACTCAACGCAATAATCGATTTTTTATACATATCCAACATCCTGATAGTTAAAATTAAAGCCACTAGCAGAACATCTTTAAATGACATTTTTATGCCATTGGTATGACAAATTTTAGGCATAAAAAAAGCCCATAAAAGGGCTTTTTAAATCAGCGAATCAAGGTTATTTGATTTTTGCTGCAAGCTCACCTGATAAATAACGCAAATGCATCTCATCAAGCGAAATTGGTTTAATTTTGCTCGCTTGTCCTGCTGTACCAAAGGCTTCATAACGTGCGATACAAATCTCCGTCATGGCTTTAGTTGCTTCAGCTAAAAACTTACGTGGATCAAAATTTGAAGGATTAAGTGCTAAGTGACGACGAATTGCACCTGTTGATGCTAAACGTAAATCAGTGTCGATATTTACTTTACGCACACCGTGTTTGATACCCTCTACGATTTGCTCAACTGGCACACCGTAAGTTTCAGAAATTTGACCACCGTATTCGTTGATCACAGCTAACCACTCTTGTGGTACTGACGATGAACCATGCATAACAAGATGTGTATTTGGAATGCGAGCATGGATTTCTTTGATGCGGTCAATTGCTAAAATATCATCTGTTGGTGGACGGGTAAATTTATACGCGCCATGTGATGTACCACAAGCAATCGCAAGGGCGTCAACACCGGTTCTTTTAACAAAATCAGCCGCTTCTTCTGGATCAGTTAGTAGCTGGTCTAAATCAAGTTTACCTTCAGCGCCAATACCGTCTTCTTCACCCGCTTCGCCTGTTTCAAGTGAACCTAAAACACCTAGCTCACCCTCAACTGACACACCACATGCATGCGCCATTTCAACAGTACGACGTGTTACATCGACATTGTACTCATAAGTCGATGGTGTTTTACCATCAGACATTAATGAACCATCCATCATTACAGATGAAAAGCCTAATTGAATTGAACGCTGACAAACACCTGGTGAAGTACCGTGATCTTGATGCATTACTACAGGAATATGTGGCCATTCTTCAATCGCTGCTAAAATCATATGGCGAATAAAAGGGGCACCGGCATAAGCACGAGCACCAGCAGAACCTTGCACAATAACAGGACTATTTGTTCTGTCTGCCGCTTCCATGATGGCACGCATTTGCTCTTGGTTATTGACGTTAAAGGCTGGAACCCCATAACCATATTCTGCTGCATGGTCTAAAAGTTGACGCATACTAATTAAAGCCATTTTGCTTTCTCCAATATTTGATAGCGACCGAATGCTATCTGGTATGAACGGATAGATTAATTTTTTACTGACTCAATTTATGGCTCAAGTCACCGCCTGAGCAAGCTCAGGCTAACCAGCCTACTTAAGTATCAAAGTGAGAGAAGAGACCTAAGTGGGTTACAAATATTATTTAGCGCGCGCTTCTAACATCGCAACAGCAGGAAGTACTTTGCCTTCTAAAAACTCTAAGAACGCACCACCACCTGTTGAAATATAAGATATTTGGTCTGCAACACCATATTTATCAATGGCAGCTAATGTATCGCCACCACCAGCAATTGAAAACGCATTTGATTCAGCTATTGCTTTAGCAATCGCTTCGGTGCCATTGCCAAACTGGTCAAATTCAAATACACCAACTGGGCCATTCCAAACCACCGTGCCAGCATTTTTAATGATAGTCGCTAACTGCTGCGCTGAATCTGGACCGATATCAAAAATCATGTCGTCATCAGTTACCTCAGACACATCTTTAAGTGTAGCAACAGCTGATTCTGAGAACTCTTTAGCAACAACAACATCGGTTGGAACCGGAATGTCACCATTATTTGCTTTTGCATCCGCAGTTAACTTTTGTGCTTCAGCAATTAAATCGGGTTCATATAATGATTTGCCAACAGGATGGCCTGCCGCTGCAATAAACGTATTGGCAATACCGCCACCAGTTACTAATTGGTCAACAATTTTAGACAATGAATCAAGTACCGTTAGTTTGGTCGATACTTTTGAACCACCAACAATGGCCACTAACGGGCGTGCTGGATTATCAAGGGCTTTACCTAATGCTTCAAGTTCGGCAGCAAGTAATGGACCGGCACACGCAATTGGAGCAAAAACACCAACACCATGGGTTGATGCTTGAGCACGATGCGCTGTACCAAATGCATCCATAACATACACATCACATAATGCAGCTAGTTGTTTTGCTAAGGTTTCATCGTCTTTACCTTCGCCTTTATTAAAGCGAACGTTTTCAAATACCACGACTTCATTGTCATTAACTGTTACGCCGTTTAAATAATCTTTTTCTAAACGTACAGCACAATCAAGCGCATCATTTAAATAATCAACAACAGGAGCAAGCGAAAACTCTTCATTATATTCGCCTTCAGTTGGACGACCTAAGTGTGACATCACCATCACTTTAGCGCCTTTTTCAAGGGCTAACTTAATTGTTGGTAAAGAAGCACGAATACGCGCATCTGAGGTCACTTTGCCATTTTTCACTGGTACATTTAAGTCTTCACGAATTAACACGCGTTTGCCTGCTAAATCTAAATCGGCCATTTTAATGACTGACATTGTCTGCTCCTTTTTCAACTAAAATTCATTTACAAAAAGTAAATGACATACGCAATAAATTAATTTTAAACGATTATTTGGCACTCATCATCGCAAACGAGGTATCAAGCATACGATGAGCAAAGCCCCATTCGTTATCACACCAAACTAATAACTTTACTAGGCGTTTATGACTAACACGTGTCTGTGTGCCATCAATAATACAAGAATGTGGATCGTGATTAAAATCAACCGATACCAATGGCTCTTCGGTGTAATCTAAAATTCCGGTCAAACGTCCACCTGCAGCGGCTTTAATGACACGATTAATATCAGCTAGATTTACATCGGTATTGAGTGTGACACTCAAATCCATTGCGGTAACATTAATCGTTGGCACTCGTACGGCAATCGCCTCAAAACGACCATGAAATTTAGGTAAAATACGTTCAATGCCTCGAGCTAGCTTGGTATCAACCGGGATAATCGATTGACTTGCAGCACGAGTACGGCGTAAATCCGGATGATATGCATCAATAACCTGCTGATCATGCATTGATGCATGAATAGTTGTAATTGCACCTGATTCAATGCCAAAGGCATCATCAATCACCTTGATAACTGGCACAATGCAATTGGTGGTGCATGAACCATTCGATACTATGGTATGTGCTGCGGTTAATTCATCATCGTTAATGCCATAAACAATAGTGGCATCCATATCTGCATCGGCTGGTTGAGAAAAGAGTACTTTTTTAGCACCCGCAGCTAAATGAATTTGTGCATGCTCACGAGAATGAAACACCCCCGTACATTCTAAAACCACATCAACATCAAGCTCAGCCCATGGTAAATCGGCAGGTGAATCAAGGGCAAACAAAGCAATGCTGTCGCCTGCGACATTTAAGCTATCGCCATCTAACTGAACAGGAAATTTAAAACGACCGTGGGAGGTGTCGTATTTTAACAGGTGGGCAATTCCTTGCGGCTCGGCAAGTTCATTAATTGCGACGACTTTAAAGCGATCGTGTTGTTCGGATTCATAAATAGCACGTACTATGTTACGACCGATGCGACCAAAACCATTTATTGCAAGTCTAATTGCCATCTAAAAAAGGGTTCCGCATGATAAAAGTAGATAAAGCCTTAACATTACTGGCTTAGATAAAATCAACACCCAAGCAGCAAACTTCAACTTTAGATTTACAATTAATTAATGGGGCTATTGTAAACGACCCGCGCCATCTTCGATAGCGAAAATAATTAATTTTCAGATTAGAAAAACTAAGGCAAGTAAAGGTCCGGTTATTTGAGACCCAAGATATTAATGAAGTGGTTAGTTTGTTTTGGCAGGTATTGACTCATTAACTATCACCAAGCTACCCCTTAGTTAATAAAAAAGCCAGTGTTAAAACTGGCTTTCATTAATTAACTTCTTTTAATTGAAATTAAAAAAGTGCGATTGATTTTTCAACAATGTTTTCTACTGTGAAACCAAAGTGTTGGAATAACTCACCCGCAGGTGCTGATTCACCAAACGTCGTCATACCAATCACGGCACCATTTAAACCAACATATTTGTACCAGTAATCAGCAATACCCGCCTCAATCGCAACTCGACGACTAACAGCCTTAGGTAATACAGACTCTTTATAAGCCGCATCTTGCGCTTCAAATACATCAGTTGATGGCATAGAAACAACACGTACTTTTTTACCTTGGGCGCGAAGTGCTGCTGCTGAATCTTGCGCTAATTGCACTTCAGAACCGGTTGCAATTAAAATGATTTCTGGATTACCGTCACATGACAGTACATAACCACCTTTAGCAACATTGGCTAACTGCTCAGCAGAACGCGTTTGCTGCGCTAAATTTTGACGTGAAAAAATAAGTGTTGTTGGGCCATCTTTGCGCTCAATAGCCGCTTTCCATGCAACTGCTGATTCAACTTGGTCACATGGACGCCAGTTATCTAAGTTTGGCGTTAAACGCATGCTCGCAATTTGTTCAACAGGTTGATGTGTTGGACCATCTTCACCTAAACCAATTGAATCATGGGTATAAACAAAAATAGCAGGTTGCTTCATCAATGCCGCCATACGCACAGCATTACGCGCATATTCCATAAACATTAAGAAAGTAGCACCATAAGGTACAAACCCTTTATGTAAGGTAATACCATTCATAATGGCTGACATACCAAACTCGCGCACACCGTAGAAAATGTAATTTCCCGATGCATCTTCAGCTGTTAGGCCTTTAGAGCCAGACCAAAGAGTTAAATTTGAGCCAGCTAAATCAGCTGAACCGCCCATAAACTCAGGCAATAATGGACCAAATGCTTCAAGTGCATTTTGTGATGCTTTACGTGATGCAATATTGGCAGGATTCGCTTGTAATTGTTCAATATATGCTTGTGACTTTTCAGCCCAATCTGCTGGTAATTCGCTGTTATTACGACGAACAAATTCAGCAGCTAATTCTGGATATGCAGCTTTGTAGGCAGCAAATTTAGAGTTCCAGCTCGCTTCAAGATCAGAGCCTTTGGCTTTGTTATCCCATGCATCATAAATATCGGCAGGAATTTCAAATGGGCCATGTTCCCAACCTAAAAACTCACGGGCTGCAGCAATTTCTGCATCACCTAACGGTGCACCATGACAATCATGGCTACCCGATTTATTTGGTGAGCCAAAACCGATAATAGTTTTGCAACAAATTAAAGTCGGCTTATTTGTTTGCGCACGGGCTTCATCAATAGCTGCACGCACCGCTTCACTATCGTGACCATCGACATTACGCACTACATGCCAGCCGTAGGCTTCAAAGCGTGCAGGAGTATCGTCGGTAAACCACCCCTCAACTTCACCGTCAATTGAAATACCGTTGTCATCCCAAAATGCGACTAGTTTGCCAAGTCCTAATGTACCGGCTAATGAACAGGCTTCGTGCGAAATCCCTTCCATTAAGCAACCATCACCTAAAAAAGTATAAGTATAATGGTTAACAATATCATGCTCATCACGATTAAATTGTGCCGCTAACGCTTTTTCAGCAATTGCCATACCGACAGCATTTGTGATCCCTTGACCAAGTGGACCCGTAGTGGTTTCAATACCTGGTGCATAACCATATTCTGGGTGCCCAGGGGTTTTTGAATGCATTTGACGGAAATTCTTTAAATCGTCAATTGAAAGCTCATAACCACTTAAATGTAAAAGAGAATAAATCAGCATTGAACCGTGGCCGTTAGAGAGAATAAATCGATCTCTATCTACCCACTCTGGATTTGTTGGATTGTGGTTAAGATAATCGCGCCATAATACTTCTGCGATATCAGCCATGCCCATAGGGGCTCCAGGGTGGCCTGAGTTGGCCTTTTGTACTGCGTCCATTGATAAGACACGAATTGCATTAGCAAGTTCTTTGCGAGACGGCATGAATTCTCCTACCTTTAAGTGTGTTTGCGCTGGTTGTAAGTCCCAATTAGTTTGGGTATGGAGCTATTCTTACTTATTACACCAGTTGGAGCAATGAAAAAACCTGCAATAATAAATCTTGTTTGTCACTTTTTAATAACAATACGGCCTTATGATTTTAATTTAGCCGTCTAGGCGTAAAAGCACTATGAAAAAAAGTCACTTTCATATAAAGTATCACCCTAAATTTTTTAAGCGCGATTTACCACCTACGTGGGCGCGATTTTTGTGAGTATAAATAAAATGGCAAGACATTTATTTACTTCTGAATCTGTATCTGAAGGCCATCCGGATAAAATCGCCGATCAGATTTCTGATGCGGTTCTAGATGCAATTTTAGAGCAAGACCCTAAAGCACGCGTAGCCTGCGAAACATACGTTAAAACTGGTATGGTGATGGTAGGTGGCGAAGTTACAACGAGCGCTTGGGTTGATATTGAAGAGTTAACACGTAAAACAGTGCGTGAAATTGGTTATACCCACTCAGATATGGGTTTTGACGCCGACTCTTGTGCAATTTTAAATACCATAGGTAAACAATCTCCAGACATCAACCAAGGTGTTGATCGTAAAAGCCCTGAAGAACAAGGCGCTGGTGACCAAGGTTTAATGTTTGGTTATGCATGTAATGAAACTGAAGTTTTAATGCCAGCTCCGATTACTTACTCGCACCGCTTAGTACAGCGTCAAGCGCAAGTACGTAAAGACGGCACCTTACCTTGGTTACGTCCAGATGCTAAATCACAAGTAACATTTGCTTATGAAAATGGTAAGCCTGTTGCAATTGATGCAGTTGTTTTATCAACGCAGCACTGTGATACGATTTCTCAAGCTGACTTAATTGAAGCGGTAATGGAAACGATTATTAAGCCAGTATTACCAGCTGAATTAATCAGTAGCGCAACTAAATTCTTTATTAACCCAACTGGTCGCTTTGTAATTGGCGGACCTATGGGTGACTGTGGTTTAACAGGCCGTAAAATTATCGTAGATACTTACGGTGGTATGGCACGTCACGGTGGTGGTGCTTTCTCTGGTAAAGATCCATCAAAAGTTGACCGTTCAGCTGCTTACGCTGCTCGTTATGTAGCAAAAAATATCGTAGCTGCTGGTCTTGCTGATAAATGTGAATTACAAGTGTCTTACGCAATTGGTGTTGCAGAGCCAACATCTATCAGTGTTGAAACATTTGGTACTAGCAAATTAGAAGAGTCACGTTTAATCGAGTTAATTCGTGAGCACTTCGATTTACGCCCATATGGTTTAATTCAAATGCTAGATTTAGAGCGTCCAATTTACTTGCCAACAGCAGCATACGGACACTTTGGTCGTGACGAATTCCCTTGGGAAAAAACAGATAAAGCCGATGCACTTCGTGCCGCTGCAGGTCTGTAATTAATTAACTATCAGTTAATTAAATAATAAAAAAGGCGCTCACAAAGCGCCTTTATTATTGCAATCGAGCTCGCATATTTACAAAGGTATTTTGAGCACTCTTTAATACCATTTTATTAACAAGCCAATTAGGTGCTGCACCATCAGGATCGGCAAATGCCTGATACTCAATCTCAATAGTAGTGTCGGTAAGCGCTTTAACCTGCCAATGAGCACGCACATCTTTAATACGTATCGTATTATCTGATTTGAGCTGTTGCTGATATTGTTCAAGCAATATATGTTGATCCGTAATATCAAATTCAAAGCTACCATCCGTTTTAGATTGATAATTCGAATAGGTCAACATGTCTCTATTTTTGAGCGGCCATGGCGCCGAAAATTCAGTATAAACAATAAATTCAGTTTCACTTGGCTGAGCAAGCACCTCAACTTTAACAGCTCTATCAATCCAAAGTGACGCATGCTCGGTATCGTGCAGCAAAGCAATAAATGCTGAAATCGTACCTGTAGATACTGTATGTGCCTTAATACGGATTAAGCCAGATTCAGTTTCTTGTTTATATAAATCAACCTCCTGCTTACTACTCACCCATTGCCAAGTAGCAGGCTCTGCACAAAGAGCAACGCACATTAAGCTCATGCTGAGTGTGGCTGGTACTTTAAAGATCAGATTTAACGCCAATATGGTGTTTGCTTCAAAGTCACTTGTCGACTTTGCTCCATTGCGGCTACTAAATTCTCGGTTTTCTGAGCCAACCAAACTTGAATATTTGCAAGTGCATCATCAGATTGCTGCTCAGATAAGCGCTGTAAATAATCCAATGTGCCAAGTTCATCAATTCCTTCAACAATATCAAACCAAGGGCTACGATACTCATCACGTTTAGTTGACGCAAATAACGAGCCTAAACAAGCACCGCTGAGCAAGTTTCGCTGTAATTCATTTTTCTGAGCTAAATAATCTTGTGCCGTTAAAGCGCGTTCAAGTGGTAACAAGGTTTGCATTTCTTGCCAATCTTTTTCAAATAAATCGGCAGCAATATCAATAACCTTTAACTCAGCCGCTTGCACATTTTGTGCAGACCACGCAGTACGCCATGATTTATCCACTAAAAAAGTGGTGAGCGCTAAAATCAAATTATTGTAACGCGGTGATTGAAAAATGGCTTTGATGGATGCAATGCGAGGGCGCTGCTCTCTAATATCTTCAATCACAGCATTTAAACTCGGAGCCTTACTTATTTTTTTATAATAAGCATGTTTTTTTGAAGTGAACGTTTTGATTTGAATCGCCCCTTCTACCCAAGAGAAGGTGTGTAAAAACCATTTTAATTCTTGGCGTAAATGCTCTGTTGCCTGTTTATCAACGATCGCTTCAAACAACCAAAATGTATGACGAATAAGGGCTATGCCATCCATCATTAATTTTAGAGTTTTAAATTTAGCGTCTTCAAAATAACACTGCTCATGCTTTTGAACAAAACGAATACCATAATTTAAGCAGGCAATTAAGGCTTGTTCTTGAGTCATATCGTTTGTTAAAGGCACATAATTGATGTAGTTATCTGCTTTTAACGGTTTATGATCGGCCAACATATACCCACGCGCCGCTTTGCTGTAAAGACCTAAACGGACTTCCGAGCACTGTATTAATTGTTTTGCTAAGGCAAAAATATCACTACGATGGCCTTTTTTCAGCTCCATCTCAACTTCACAAATACCTAAATGCTGACCACTTGCGCTGACTTCGCCTTTATCTAATACCACCTCAATCTCTGAGCCATTTTCAGTTTCAACTAACCAAGTACGACGAATAAAATTGGTACTAAAAATAGGGTAAAGACTTTGATTAATTGCACTTATTTGCATGCCATGCGGCCAAATATTAGCAGGGAAAGCTTCAAGATCAGGGCGATTGCCACTAAGAGCAACATTGTATTCAGGACGTTGATGTAACCCACCCACCACTTCACCGGCTAATTTTATTGTTTGCTCACATTCGCCATCACAACAGCGGGTTCGTAATCCAATATCGAGCGCACGCAACTCACGATTTGGAGTATCAAAATACGCATTCAGTAAATTACGAGCAGGGAAATTTGTTATTCTTTTACCAAACTGAGTGATAAGTCCGGGAATATGGGTGATAACAGTATCTGAAACAAGAAATTTCAGTTCTATCTCTGTATCCATAGAGGTTAGATAGCTTTTAAGGTAGTTAAAGAAGTGTCCAAAATAAACCATCCCCCCTATTCAATGCAAATTTTTTACTTATTTTGTCGACAAAGTACGCTCTTTAACAGAGAAGCTTGCTATTACTTAAGTAAATTCATACTATTTGTAAGCCAATAATCATAATTAATAATCAAAGGTTTGGGGATGTTTAAACAACTTTTACTTACCGCAGGACTACTCGTTGCAACTTTGAGTGCTCATGCAGAAACAACTGAACAACCAACACCCGATAACGATAATGTACAATCTGGCTATATTATCGATGACTTATACATCTACATGCACGCAGGTGCGGGCAAGAATTTTAGAATTGTTGGTTCGATTAACGCAGGCAGTCCGCTTGAATTAATTGATGAACAAGACGGTTATGCTCAAGTAAAAGATGATAAAGGTCGCACCGGTTGGGTTGACCAACGTTTTGTCAGTAAAAAAAGTGGTTTAGCGGTCGAAAACCAAAACCTTAAAGATAAAATCACTGAACTTGAAAATAACTTACTACAACAAAGCAGCCAGCTACCTGAACTACAACAGCAAAATGTAGAGTTAAATGAAAAAAATGCTCAATTAAACAAAAAGCTGGCGCTTGCACAGCAACAAAATACCCAGCAAGCAGCCCTTGTTGCGAACAATACAGAAAAAGAGAAAAAAGAATTATTAATGTACGGTGCCGCCATTGCATTTACAGGCTTACTGTTTGGTATCATCATTACCTTAGTTTTATCGCGTCGTAAACGCTACGATGGCTGGGCTTAATTTAAGCATTGAATAAAAAAAGCACCTTTGGGTGCTTTTTTTATGGCAATACTATTTAGCTACCAAAATAGTAACTAGATAATTAAGCCACTGTCTTTTTTAACATTTTCAATGATCATATAAGTGTAATTAGTCGCTACACCTGGAATATCAACCAATTTACCAAGTACTTCTCGATATTCACTCATATCTGAAACTCGAATTTTAAGTAAATAATCAAACCCACCCGCAACCATATCGCACTCAGCCACTTGTGGAATCGCCAATACATGCTGTTTAAATAGCTTAAAAACCGTAGTAGTTGATTTTTCTAAGGTAATTTGTACATGAGCCATCAACCCCTGATTAAGCTTTTCAGCATTAAGTAGTGCGCGATAGCCATCAATAAAACCTTCTTTTTCTAAACGCTTTACTCTATCGAGACAAGGGCTTGGACTCAAATTAACTTCTTTGGCTAAATTAACATTCGATAATCTACCGTTTTGTTGTAAAGCATCTAGAATTGCTAAATCAATTCTATCGAGTTGGCGATTTGGTTTGGTTTGGCTCATAGCAGTATTTTATGCGGTTTAACCCCTGTTTGTGCTCGCTAATTTACGGTATTTAGCCAAAATTAACCAGCATATTCTGCTGTATATTATATAGAATGCTGCTCTATTTTGTTTGGCTCCATCTTGTTTGGCTCCATTTTGTTTTGAGGGTTTGCAATGCTTTACAATGAAGATTTAACAACACAGTGTCCTATCAGACAAAAAATCCGTGATTTTTATCGTATCGATGAAAACGAAGTGATTGATTACATTTTACCTTTAGCTGAAGTTGGCGTGACAGCTCGTAGCCGTGCATGGGAACGTGCTCGTCAAATCGTGGTAAATATCCGTGAAGACCAAGCGGGGCAAGGTGGTGTTGATGCGTTATTAAATGAGTTCTCACTGTCATCTGAAGAAGGTGTGGTTTTGATGTGTTTGGCTGAAGCATTACTTCGCGTACCAGACAAAGAAACTCAAGAAAGTTTAATTCGCGATAAACTGGCACATGGTGATTGGAGTTCGCACTTAGGAAACAGTGATTCTTTATTTGTAAATGCATCAAGCTGGGGCTTATTGTTCACAGGTAAAATGGTGAACTACTCTGATCGCAACAAAGATGAACAATTTGGCGTTTTGAAAAAAACCTTAGGCCGTCTTGGCGAGCCAGTGATCCGCAAATCAGTACAATTTGCCATGAAAATCATGGGTAAACAGTTTGTTATGGGTCGTACAATTGATGAAGCGATTGAACGCGCCGTAGATAAAGAAGAAAAAGGTTACGTATATTCTTACGACATGCTTGGCGAAGGTGCTCGCACCATGGCTGATGCTGATCGTTATTATCAAAGCTACGTGAATGCGATTCATGCCATTGGTAAAGCAGCTAAGGGCCGTGGTCCAATTAAAAGCCCTGGAATTTCAGTAAAACTTTCTGCAATTCACCCTCGTTATGAGTTTACTCATAAAGAACGTGTAATGAACGAACTAGTGCCAAAGCTTAAAGCCCTTGCTCTTACAGCCAAAGATTATGATATTGGTTTTACAGTTGATGCTGAAGAAGCTGAACGTTTAGATATTTCACTTGATGTCATTGAAGCAGTATTTTCAGACCCAGCGCTTGGTAACTGGAATGGTTTTGGTTTGGCGGTTCAAGCCTATCAAAAACGCGCTACATTCGTAATTGAATGGTTAGTCGACCTTGCACACCGTGTTGGTCGTAAAATGATGGTACGGTTAGTTAAAGGTGCTTATTGGGACAGTGAAATTAAAAACACCCAAAAAGAAGGGCTTGACCACTTCCCTGTTTTTACTCGTAAAGCGACTACAGACGTTTCATACAAAGCCTGTGCCATCAAACTAATGGCAGCACGCGATGTGATTTTCCCGCAGTTTGCTACTCACAATGCTTATACTGCTGCGACAATTTTAGAAGTTGCACAAGGTGATAGCCAAGGCTTTGAATTCCAACGTTTACACGGTATGGGTGAATCACTTTACGACCAAATCGTAACCCAAGATAAAGTACAGTGCCGAGTTTATGCACCAGTGGGTCAACATGAAGACTTACTAGCATATTTAGTACGCCGTTTACTTGAAAATGGTGCTAACTCATCATTTGTAAATGCAATTGTTGATGACAGCAAACCTGTTGAGTCATTATTGCCAGACCCAGTTGAAACGTTGCAAGGACTAAGCAATAAATACAACTCTCAAATTATGCTACCGCTTGATATTTTTGGCGCAGAGCGTGCTAACTCAAAAGGGTTAGATTTAACTGATATCAACCACATCACGCCGTTTAAAGCAAACTTAGACAAATGGCTTGCTGATAATTTAATTAGCGAAACACACGTGCCTGAAGGTGCGCAAGCGGTTAAAAACCCATCAAACCATAACGAAGTGATTGGCCATATTTCATTACAAAATGAAGAACAAATGCGCCAACTGATTGAAAAATCAGAAACAGCACTCACAACTTGGTCAACAACTCCTGTTAAAGCACGCGCTGATATTTTACGTAAAACGGCTGATATTCTAGAGCGTCATCGTGACGAGCTAATTGCGTTATGTATTAAAGAAGCTGGCAAAATTGCCAAAGATGGTGTTGATGAAGTCCGTGAAGCGGTTGATTTTTGTCGCTACTATGCAGCACGCGCTGAAGAACTTGCAAAAGATGAGCGTTTTGAAGCCCGTGGTGTGATTTTATGTATCAGCCCATGGAACTTCCCATTAGCGATTTTCTTAGGCCAAGTCGCTGCGGCTATCGTAACGGGTAATACTGTTATCGCAAAACCAGCAGAGCAAACAAGTTTAATCGCTTTGCGTGCCATCGAACTAATGCAAACTGTTGGTTTACCAAAAGATGTAGTACAAGCAGTTATAGCTCGTGGTTCAGATGTGGGCAAAGTAATTGTGCCAGATCCACGTATTCAAGCCGTTATGTTCACCGGTTCAACTGAAACAGGAACTCGTATTTCACAAACGTTAGCGCAACGTGAAGACATTCAAGTGCCATTGATTGCCGAAACGGGCGGTCAAAACTGTATGATTGTTGATTCAACTGCACTCCCTGAGCAAGTGGTAGACGATGTTGTTTCATCTGGTTTCCAAAGTGCTGGTCAACGCTGTTCTGCACTACGTGTATTATTTATTCAAGAAGACATTGCCGATAAAGTAATTCGTATGATCAAAGGTGCAATGGCTGAATTACATTTAGGCGACCCTGCGTTGTTATCAACCGATATCGGCCCAGTAATCGACCAAAAAGCATTAAACGCCTTAAATGAACACGTTGAATACTTAAAAGGTCGCTCAACTTTACATTACCAATGTGAATTGCCACAAATGGGCGATACTGGTCACTATTTCTTTGCCCCTCGTTTATACGAGATCAGCGATTTATCTGTGCTGAAAAAAGAAGTATTTGGTCCATGTGTTCATGTTATTCGCTTTAAAGCAGACCAACTCGATAACGTGATTGACCAAGTAAATGCTACTGGCTTTGGTTTAACTATGGGCATTCATACCCGTATCGAAGCGCGTGCTGAATACTTAGCAAAAATGTCTCGTGCCGGTAACGTTTATATCAACCGCAATATGATTGGTGCGGTTGTTGGTGTGCAACCTTTTGGTGGCCGTGGTTTATCTGGTACTGGTCCAAAAGCAGGTGGTCCAAACTACTTAACCCGTTTAGTTAAAGAAAAAGCATCGCCTATCAACGTACAAATGACGAACTTAAGTGCTGATGAGCTTGAAACTCATAATTTCCCAGGCGCTGCAGAGCAAGTTAATCAATTGATGGCCAAATCAATGCGCGATGAGAAAATTTGGCGTAAAACCCCATTGAACGATCGAATTTCTGTAGTGCGTCAGTTATTAGCTAAAGTTGCAACCGTTGATATCGTGAATGAATTAGCCGATGACTTAGCATTAACACTATCGGATGCGCGCTCGCAGTTAAACCGTGTTGAAAAACGCATGAAAAAGGCCATTGTACTTCCTGGACCAACAGGCGAATCAAACATCCTTTATTTAGAGCCTCGTGGTTGTGTGGTGTGTTATGCAGACAAAAGTACCTCATTTAACTTCTGGGTTCTTTCTATCATCACAGCTCTAGCAGCCGGTAATACGGTTATTACGGTTGCCTCTGAGTTGTTTTATGATGAAGCACAAGCCTTTAGAGATAAGTTTATTTCAACCGGTGTTGCTGA
This sequence comes from Pseudoalteromonas tunicata, assembly GCF_002310815.1. Lineage (NCBI taxonomy): Bacteria > Pseudomonadati > Pseudomonadota > Gammaproteobacteria > Alteromonadales > Pseudoalteromonadaceae > Pseudoalteromonas > Pseudoalteromonas tunicata. The sequence continues at coordinate 3,195,516 of NZ_CP011032.1, forward strand.
AGGTGTATTCCAAGTTGCAAAACCAAATCAGCTGCAAGCTATTTTAGCTCACACTCATTTAGCGGGCGCTGTAGTAGCAGCACGCTCATCACGTTTGGGTTATTTTAGTAAGCAGTTAGCTGCGCGCAGTGGGGCTATTTTACCTGTGATCAGCAGTGAATATTACGATACCTTGATTTCTCGTTTAATCACCGAGAAAACCATTAGTATCGATACCACGGCATCAGGTGGTAATACATCATTGATGACGCTCGCGGTTGATGATGACCAATAAACGAGCTTAGTATTAATTTTAAAGGGCATCTTAGGATGCCCTTTTTGTTTGAGCTGTTATTTCTTTTCTATCAACTAGGTTTATCCCCCATTTATTGCTAGTTTTAAAACATGTAATCTCAACATGTAGCCACTCAATGCTTAAAAAAATAGCAGTATCTGAACTTGCCCCGGGAATGTACGTCAACGGTGTAACTAAGCAGCAAGGCACCTTCAAAATTAAAAATCAAGGGTTAGTACGCACTAAAGCTGCCATTGAAAAGCTTATAAAGGCCGGTATTTTAGAGGTTGAAATCGATACTGAAAAAGCCTTAGCTAAACCCGAGAAAAAAATAAAAGATACGAGTAAAAAAAATGCGGCGCCTTCCCTTTATGACCCGACAGCTATCACAGCTGAATTTAATGATGAAATAAACAAAGCCGAAAAATTGTATACCGAAGCAAAGTCCTTACAACACCTCGCTTTTGAAAGTATAAAAGCGAATCGTAAAATTGAAATTGGCCCCTTTGAAGACGTAGCACAAGGCTTTATCGATTCTATTTTTCGCAACCAAGACGCCCTTGCCTGCATGACGCGTATTCGCGAAAAAGATGCTTATTTGTTAGAGCATTCAATCAATGTTTCGGTCTTAATGACCATTTTTGCCAAACACCTTCATCTTGAACCAGAAGTGATCCATCAATTAGCCACAGGCGCTCTACTGCATGACATTGGCAAAATAAAAATTCAAGATGAGGTCTTAAATAAGCCGGGTAAATTTACCGAAGATGAATTTAACCTAATGAAAAATCATGCTTTATATAGTAAAGAAATTTTAGAAGAAGCAGGACTTTCTGGACTTGCGGTCGATATTGCAGCTTATCACCATGAACGCCTTGACGGTAAAGGCTACCCTTTTGCATTGAGCGCAGATCAAATCCCACAGCATGTGCGAATGATTGCGATTGTTGATGTCTACGATGCCCTCACCGCCAAGCGTGTTTATAAAGATGGCATGAACCCTATTCAAGCCTTTAAAATTATTAAAGATGACAGCCCTGCCAGTTTTGACACTGAGCTGGTAAATCAATTTATTAAATGCATCGGCATTTACCCTATAGGCACTTTAGTTAAACTAAAAAGCCAAAAGTTAGGCATAGTCACTCGCAGTAATTTTCAAAATCCGTTACAACCTTGGGTTAAGGTTTTTTATAACGCGAAACATCAACATCATACCGAGGTAAAAGATCTTAATTTAGCAGATAAGTATGTTGAAGATGAGTTAGAATCCGCGATTAAACCTGAGGATTTTGGTATTGATTTAATGAAGTTTTTCAGAAATTCGATTTTACATTAACTTTTACGGTAGGTTATGAATCAATTGCAACGTGTTTCTATTACTAAGCTAACAGTTGGCTGCTATGTTGAAAGAGTCAGCAAGCAGCTTGGTGATGTGCGGGTTGTACAAACAGGTTGGGTACGAAATCAGAAGTCGATTGATGATTTGAAAAAAAAAGGGGTGATTGAGGTTATTATTGATCAATCTAAAGAAATGCAAAGTAATAAAGTGGCCGCTGCCCCAGCCAAAATTGAACAACCTCCGATTAAAACTAAACAACTTAGTTTTGCCAATGAATTTGATCAAGCATTGCAAACTTATAACCAACTAGAAAAAGCAATGCAGGATATTGAACAAAGGGTGATCTCGTTTCAACCAATCAATATTTGGCAACTCGAATTACTCATTCATGCCATTTTAGAATCAACTAAACGTAATCCGTCCTGTCTATTATGCATAACTAAAATTAAAACAATACCCGATAGCATCATAGGCCATAGTATGCGCGTGGCTATTTTATTAGCTGCAACTCATCACTTAGTGACAAAAAAACAAGAAAACATTATTAGTTTAATCCTATGCGCCCTTTTGCATGACTTAGGAAAATACAAACTCGCTGGTCAATTACAAAAACAAGACCACCTACTAAATAGTTACTTAAAAATACAACGTCATAAGTATTGCCAATCAACACTGCAAATCTTATCAAATAGCGGAGGTGCGCCAGAGGATACGGTCTTATTGTGTCAATATCAGCTGGTAAACCTACAAAACGAACCAAAGTCAGCCATCGAGCTGGCTCAACATTTACACCCTATGCTAGAACTATTTATGATTTGCGATACCTTTGATAGTCTATCTTCAGGATTTGAAGGCGAAAAAAGTATCTCAAGTAAGGCTTGTTATCAGTATCTAATTAAAAAGTCACCGCTGCAGTTTAACAATACGCTTATAAAACGAGTTATAAAACAACTTGGAATGTACCCAGCTGGATTTTTGGTACAACTTGAGTCAGGAAAACTGGGGTATATCAAAGGCTTTAAAGATAACAATACATCGACACCGTTAATCCATTGCTTTTATAATGTTAAATCAAAGCTTTATATCAATATTCATGAGGTCATTCTCTCAGCTGAACTCAGTGATGATAAAATAGAAGCGAATGTATTGGCCTCACAATTTGGCCTTGATTTAACGTCACATTTATCATCACTCTAAGGCTGAATTATTTTCGCCAATCTTGTAATGCACTTAAACTAAATTTATAGCCATCCATACTCATCACCGTTTGCTCTGGAGCTATTTCTAATACCGTCATTCCCGATAACGTATCACCTTCATATAAAGAGCGATTATTGAGCTTAATCCAACGTTTTTTAGCGTCAGTTGCGTAAATATGCGCTTGATAACTCATCGGTGGGATTTGTTTAGCAATGACATCTGGCAATAACTCAATAGGTTGCACTAGCGAAGACGACTGACTGCCTTGAGTCACTTCATACTCGGTGAGTTTTTCAGTTTGCGCGACCGCTTTGGCAAATGCCGCTTTTAATTCATCAGGGACAGCATTAAGTGCAGCATCTTGCGCTTTTTGAGCGGTTAAATCTAATGGCTTACCCACTACCTTATATTGGCTGTAATCAATTTCATCAGCGGCGCTTGAATCATTTTGAGTTTCAAGCGTGTTTGTTAATTTTGGCTCAGCATCGTTTTTTTCCACAATCGTTTTAGCTTCAATGGCCGGTGCAGCAATGACCGGATTTACAGGGCTAGCTTCAACCTGTGCAGGCGGCAAATTATCCGTATCTTGTGCCAGCTTTAGTGCACCTTGCTCGTATTGATAACTCTGATACCACTTTCCGCTCAAAAACCCCACGATTAAAGCCAAAACAAGTGCCAATACCAAAACAAGGCGCCGATAAAACTTTAGCGACTGCTGCTCTGAGTAATGTAATTGTGCAGCCATGCCAACGTTGGCCGATGCCGCACCACTTTGTTGATTTTCTTGCTTTAATGCATCTAATAAATACGACATAACAACCTTTTAATTAAAAAACATACGATAATGCAAAACCACTCAAAAGCATTGCAACACCAGCAAACCACCACACCCATTTAGCTCCATTGCTTGAAACCTTTTGCTCTGTCACCTGATCGGGCAATACTTCTGCCGCTGCCTTTTTAACAACAGCTTTTGTCACTAACGGATACTGATTGGAATAGGCTCCCATCAGAGCACGATCACATAACAAATTGATTAATCTTGGGATCCCAGCGGTTAATTGATGGATTAACTTAATTGAACCCATTTCAAATAACTGAGTTTGGCCACCCGCTTTAAAAATACGATGCTGAATATAAGCAAACACTTGCGACTCATTTAATGGCAGCAAATGATAACGCGCAGTAATGCGCTGTGCCAATTGCCGTAAGTCATTGCGTTTTAATAGCTGTTGTAATTCTGGTTGGCCCACCAAAATTATTTGCAGCAATTTTTTGGTATTCGTTTCTAAATTCGTTAACAATCGTAACTGCTCAAGTACTGCCGCCGATAGATGCTGCGCTTCATCAATAATAAGTAACGTATGACCACCAGCTTGATGGTTTTTGAGTAAACGACTTTTAATTTTATCAGTCAGGTCTTTCAAACTCGTTTCAGATTTTTTATAGCGAATTTTAAGTTCATCACAAATACTGGCTAGTAGTTCGAGTTCATTCAGCGCTGGGTTTAAAATAAACGCAACTTGTGTTGAATCTGATAATTGCTCCAGCATGCAGCGTGTCACCGTTGTTTTTCCGGTGCCAACTTCTCCCGTTAATAATACAAATCCCCCTGCATCGCCAAGGCCAAATGTTAAATGAGCCAGCGCCTCTTTATGGCGCTCGCTTAAAAACAAATACTCAGGATTGGGCGCTATTGAAAACGGCTTTTCGCTTAATCCAAAATAGCTTAAATACACTTAAACTGTTCCTGTATCACAAAATTCGCCCTTATAATGGCACAAATAAACACCGAGTAAAATCACGAGTCAAAATTACAGCGCGACCTTGCTATGATAAACTGACTTTGTGTGCAATAAGTGAAACTCATCATGCAAATATATTTAGTTGGCGGCGCAGTCAGAGATACATTATTAGGCCGCCCTGTATTAGAACGCGATTTTGTTGTTGTCGGCGCGACCGCAGAACAAATGTTATCTCAGGGATATACTCAAGTAGGCAAAGACTTTCCGGTTTTTTTACACCCAAAAACCAAAGAAGAATATGCCTTAGCCCGTACCGAACGAAAACAAGGCCAAGGCTACACAGGTTTTATTTGTGATTTTAATCCCAATGTCACTCTTGAAGAGGATTTAATTCGCCGCGATTTAACTGTTAATGCCATCGCACAAGCACCTGATGGTCAACTGATTGATCCCTATAATGGGCAAGATGATTTAAACAATCGTATTTTACGTCATGTTAGCGGTGCATTTGCAGAAGATCCGCTGCGTATCTTACGAGTTGCCCGCTTTGCCGCCCGTTATAATTATTTAGGTTTTACCGTAGCACCAGAAACCATCACTTTAATGCAAAATATGGTAACCCAAGGTGAGCTAAAAACCTTAACAGCTGAGCGAGTCTGGATTGAGTGGGAAAAGTCATTAAACGATGGCGCCTTTGCGACATTCTTAAGCGTGCTGCAACAGGTCAATGCACTCAGAGAGCTGTGCCCAAGCTTAGCGCAAGTGTGGAGCACACAAACGGCCTGTGATTTACAACAGCAACATGATTACGCCAAACACCATCAATTAGCAACGCCCGAAATTTTATTTTGCCAAGTTGCACTCCTGTTTAATCAGCCTGACTTGGCTAAACTCAAACTAGATTTAAAACTGCCCAATAGTTTTGTCGAACTCGCGCAATTGAGCATTCGCTTTAACCCTTTATTTATGCAGCCACAACTGTGTGCGAGTGAAATGCTGGCTTGTTTTAATGCACTAGATTTATGGCGACGCCCAGAGCGCCTAACCGCACTATTAGCGGTATTTGAATGTCATTTGGGAGAGAAAAGTAAGCATCAACTCACCCTTGAAAGTGCCGCTAAACAAGCAAGTAGTATTAATGCACAAACGTTTATCAAACAAGGCATTACTGGTGCAGCCATTAAACCCGCAATGGACCAAGCCCGCTTAACAGCCATTGCAGCCGCTTTAGGTTAAGCGCTAAACTTAAAAACTCAGATTGGATACTTGCTTGGCAACTATGTAAACGACCATAAAAACACCAATTAGCTCACAAGAAAGTTAACCTATAAAATACAATAAGTTAACCTAAATATTGAGGGAGGTAAAAGCTTACCTCATGTAATTTTTATAACAATAATGGCTTGACGAGATTACTTTTGGCGGATTAACATCCACAACGTCCCCACAACCACGCCAAGGAATGGCAATGTCGTTATTTAGAAAGGAAGCTATATCACATCAAAGTGAGCGTTTAACCGGCCCAATAACCTTAGCTCAACCCTTATCTATTAAGCTAACGGCGTTAATTTTAGTATCGGTTGCTATTGCAATTATCACTTTTTTATTTACCGCTGAATATTCGCGTAAAGAAACCGTGCGCGGCTTTTTAATGCCCAATAAAGGGATGATTAAAAGCTTTGCTACTCAAGGCGGCACTATCGACAGTCTGCTGGTAAACGAAGGCGACGTCGTTGAAAAAGGCCAAGCCCTAGCAACGTTGATTATTCATCAAAATAACGCCGATGGGTTAAGCTTAAGTAGCAAATTACAAAAGCAGTTAACCTCACAATTAACATTGCTCGATGAAGAAATAACGCAATATCAAACCATTCAAATCAAAGAAAGCCAAAACTTAGCAAGCAAAGCGATAGCGTTAAAGAGTGAACAGGTCGCACTCGAAAACCAGCTAACGCTTGCGAACGAAACGTTATCACTGTTAGTGGCACAACAAAAAGATGCTGAAAAGTTACATAATAATGGTGTTATTTCGAAATTTGAAAAAGAAAACCAACAACAGGTATTGCTTGAAGCCAAGCAAGCAAAACAACCAGATTAAGTTCCTTGGTCGAAGTGCCATGTTCCAGGCCTGTTTACCGATAATAACTTTTAAATTTAGGTATAGCGCTTATGCGCTATACCTTTAACGCGGGAATAAATTTGAAAAAATGAAAAACATTTTATGTAAGGTTTTAATAATATTAATCTACTTGTATTCCATTAGATTATTCGAACTTGGATCTAATTTATATTCATTTCCGTATATTTTTCATGGCTTTGCGATATTATTTGTGATCTTTTTTATAACAGATTTAATACGGATAAAAAAACGAAACGCTTTACTCTCTTCGGTGAGCATTAGCATTATTACCGTATCTATACTTTCAATAAACTTACCACTCGTCACAGGTTATTCTTTTGACAAGAGCGAAACCAAATCAAACTGGCCTACTATCTCTTCAAATGATTATATAATATCCAAACACTTTGATTTTAGTCTTGATAAAGGCGCTATGTATGGTTTTAAAAACGCACAAGGTGACTTGTATAGAAAACGACTGATTGCGGGTCCAAATGACAGGGTGCAAGTCTGCGGTGACCTTGTATATGTGAATGGTTTTACGCGTAATATTACAACTAATTGGAAAGCACAAGAATTAAACACCTATAAAGATTGCAGTAACGGCTCGACTTATAGGCTTAAAGAGGATCAATATTTTTTTGTTGGTGATAATTTTACCAATAGCCACGACTCTAGGCACTATGGACCTGTAAAACGTAAAGATATTGTTGCTCATTCTCTTTATAAGTTTCAATTGAATCAAGATGATTCAATTTCTAAAGAACAAACCAGTTTATCTGTTATTTTTGAGTAATGACTGCAAATGAATAAAATGCCGTTTATTGATAGGTTTACATACTTCGATTTTTATTTACCTTCGAATAGTTTTTATTTACGACTCAAGTGCATCGTCTTAATTTTACTTGCAATCTTAAGCTTAAAGTATTTTAGCATTTACCTATTACCAATTAATTTATGGCTTATTTATATCGGCACTTTAAGTTTTTGGATTTTACATACAAGAAGGTGTAAGTATTTAGGATATTTTTTGTTTCCAGATAAAATAGTTCGTGAGCTTAAATCGTACCGCAAAAATGTCGATATATATGATTATGACAGTATCATGTCCCTAAAAGATGCCAATACAAGATTGGCTGTTATATCAAAAAAGCAGGACTACCATTAAAGTATTGAAATATTATCTAGTCAAAGTACTAACGAACGCTTGATTATTCGCATTACAGCCTGCTTGAGCTAAAAATCTAGCTCAACTGATAATAAAAAAGCTCAACCCCATATAAGGTTGAGCTTTATATTTAAAATATTTTACGCTTAAGCGGCTGTAAAATAGAGGAAGCCAAATAATGCAACGCCCAGCGCTAAACGGTATATCACAAATGGCAGCATCCCCATCCGTTCGATCACTTTCAAAAAGAAATAAATACAAATATAAGCGGAGACAAAGGACAGCACAGAGCCCAGTACAATCGCATTCCAATCAATAAGCTCCTCGCCCGTTGAGAGCTTATAAATATAATAAGAACCCGCCGCTGCAATCACTGGGATAGACATTAAGAATGAAAATCGCGCTGCACTTTGTTTATTTAACCCGAGTAATAAACCAACCGTCATCGTGATGCCTGAGCGAGAGGTACCAGGGAACACCATCGCCACCACTTGTGACAAACCAATTAACAGCGCACTCACCCAATTAAGCTGGTAAACCGACTTTACTTGCTTCCCTTTTGCATCGGCGTACCAAAGCAACAAACCAAACACTATGGTTGTGGTGGCAATGATCCAAGCGTTACGTGAGTAGCTTTCAACAAAGTCTTTAAAAAAGTAGCCGATTATAAGCGCGGGAAGCGTTGCAATAATAATCCACCACCCTAACTTGCTATCATCTGTTTCACCTTGTGCACCAAACGACTTAAACCACGCAGCTAAAATATCCGCCACCTCTTTACGAAAGTAAATGACTACTGCTACAAGCGTACCAACATGCACCGCAACATCAAAGGCTAAGCCTTGGTCTTGCCACCCTAAAATTTGTGAGGGTAAAATCAAGTGGGCCGAACTCGAAATAGGTAAAAACTCGGTTAATCCTTGAATCAGCGCTAAAACAATAATTTCAATAATACTCATACTACTGGTAACTCCACTTTCCATAGTTTTTGTTGTGTTTTATCGTAAGCTTGCCAGATGTCAGCAATGCTTTTTTGCAAAACGGGGTGAATTAAATTAGGTGCCACTTCTACTAACGGCCATAAAACAAAGGCGTTTTTAGTGATTTCATCTCGGGGAATTTGCGCTGGTATTTCACAAATCAAATCATCGTAAAAAAGTAAATCAAGATCGAGCGTGCGAGGGCTAAATTTTTTATCGTTATCTTTGCGGCCGTGCTCGCGCTCAATCTTTTTCAGTAATTGACAAAACTCCCTTAATTCCAAAGTAGTATTACCACCGACTACTGAGTTATAAAAATTTTTACCACTAAAACCAACCGCTTCACTTTCAAAAACAGAAGAAAAAGTTAGTTCGGTTAAATGCAAAGCAAGTACTGTATTTGCAGCTTGAATATAATGCGCTTTATTGATATTTGAACCGAGACTAATAAAAACCTGCGCCATTTATGCATGCCTAATACGAGTGATTTCAACACCCACAGTTTTTGCCGCAGCAACCGCAGCAGGTTTACTCACTCGAATCATTACTTGTTGTACATTAAATTCAGTTAAAATAATGCTTGCTAGTTGCTCAACTAAAGTTTCAAGTAACTCCACAGGTTTGGCGGTGGTATGGGCAATAATTCGCTCGCTCACCACAGCGTAATCCACCGCATCATTAATATTGTCAGACTGCGCAGCTGCTCGAATATCAGTGAGCATTTCGACATCAAAAAATAAATCTTGTTTACTTTCTTTTTCAAAATCATAAACACCAATAATAGTGTTTACTTGCAATTGCGATATAAATACTTTATCCATAGTAACAATGCTCTAAATTAAAGGCTGGTCGGATACCCACAAGGATGAAAAAACAGTACCCTTCTACCAGAATAATATCAGCGGCAGATGATAGCCCAATTTTGCTGATTAAAAAATAAGGATCACAGTGTTAACAGGTGTAATGCTCATTTTTGCCTATTTGTTTGGCTCAATATCTTCTGCGGTATTGATTTGTCGCGTCTTTCGTATCCCGGATCCGCGTGAATTTGGTTCAAAAAATCCAGGTGCGACAAATGTTCTGCGCCTAGGCGGTAAAATCCCCGCTATTTTGGTGCTGTGTTTTGATATTTTAAAAGGGACTATTCCGGTTTGGGGCGCTTACTTTTTAAAGATTGACCCGCTAATGCTGGGTTTAATTGGTGTAGCAGCCTGTTTAGGTCACATTTATCCTATCTTTTTTCATTTTAAAGGCGGTAAAGCGGTCGCAACAGCGTTTGGTACCTTACTCCCTATCGGCTTATCACTTGCGGGATTACTTATCGCAACGTGGATTGCGATTGTCTGGTTAACACGTTACTCATCTCTTGCTGCACTTATTACCGTTGGCTTGGCACCACTTTATACATGGTTGATCAAACCACTTTACACGCTGCCTGTAAGCATGTTGGCGCTACTCATCATATTTCGTCACAGCGCCAATATTGTTAGGCTCATCAAAGGTACAGAACCAAAAGTAGGACAGAAAAAAAGCCAATAAATTGGCTTTTTAAATTCATTTATTATTTGGCTTATTTAAGTGGTGGCAATTCTTCAATCGACCAACGTGGCCTTACTTTACTATCTAAGTCAGCATATTGTTTAGCTTTTAAGCGTTGCATACCCGCATACGCAATCATCGCACCATTATCGGTGCAAAACTCAGTTCTTGGATAAAAAACCTCGCCCTGCATCCCTTGCATGATTTTGGCAAACTGCTCACGCAAATAACAATTAGCGCTCACGCCTCCGGCTATCACCAAACGTTTAATACCCGTTTCTTTTAAGGCGCGCTTGCATTTGATGGCCAGTGTATCAATCACTGCAGTTTGAAATGCATGCGCAATATCGGCTTTAGTTTGTAAATCATCACCTTCAGAGCGAATTGTATTAGCCGCAAACGTTTTTAAACCACTAAAACTAAAATCAAGCCCAGGTCTATCTGTCATTGGTCTTGGAAAAATAAACCGTTTTGGTGTGCCTTGTTCGGCTAATTTAGCCAATAGTGGGCCACCTGGATAATCGAGGCCAAGTAACTTAGCTGTTTTATCAAACGCTTCACCTGCGGCATCATCTATCGATTCACCCAATATTTGATACTCACCAATACCGGCCACTTTTACTAATAAGGTATGGCCACCTGATACAAGCAAAGCAACAAATGGAAATTCAGGACGAGGTTCATCAAGCATTGGCGCCAATAGATGACCTTCCATATGATGCACTGCAACAGCTGGAATTTTCCAACCGAATGACAGGGCTCGTGCAATCGATGAGCCAACCAGCAGAGCTCCCACTAAGCCGGGACCTGCCGTATAAGCAATGCCATCTAAATCCTCTGGTGTACAGTTAGCTTCTTTTAAAGCGGCAGTAATCAACGGGAGAGTTTTACGAACATGATCCCGCGACGCTAATTCAGGCACCACACCGCCATAATCAGCATGCAATTTAACTTGACTGTATAATTGATGTGCAAGTAAGCCTTTTTCATCGTCATAAATGGCAATTCCCGTTTCATCACAAGACGACTCAATACCTAAAATACGCATTTGTTACACTCCAAATATGCCAAATTAATCGTGGCAACCAGATTTATATGATATCTTACGCCATTAACCGTAAAACTGAGCCGGCAATTTTACTGACTTGTCAGAATTTTACTAGCTTTGTAATAATTATTCTTTACATCGCGTCGCGCTTCGTTTTACAATGCCGCACCATTTTTGTACTAGACGGCCAATTTTTGGTCATATGAGTCAAACTCATTTTAGTTAGTAGGTGATTTTTTAATGCCAGTAATCAAAGTAAGAGAAAACGAACCGTTTGACGTGGCTTTACGTCGTTTCAAGCGTTCATGTGAAAAAGCAGGTATCCTTTCTGACGTTCGTAGCCGCGAATTTTATGAAAAGCCTACAGCAGAGCGTAAACGTAAGAAAGCAGCGGCAGTAAAACGCCACATGAAAAAGCTTTCTCGCGAAAACGCACGTCGCGTTAAACTTTACTAATACCTTACCAGGTCTTGTATAGATGAGTCTTCTGACAAAATTAACAGACGCACAAAAAGATGCAATGCGTGCTAAGGATAAAGTGAGCCTTGGTGCAATTCGTATGGCATTAGCTGAAATCAAGCAACGCGAGATTGATGGCCAAATTACTTTAGATGAAGCTGCAATAACTTCAGTCTTAGTAAAATTGGTTAAGCAACGTCGCGATTCAATCGACCAATTTGAAAAAGCGGGTCGAGATGATTTGGCACAAACTGAAGCAAGTGAAATCAGTGTACTTGAAAGCTTTTTACCAAAGCCTTTAAGTGAGGAAGAAATTCTTCAGCTAATTGACCAAGCAATTTCAGATTGCGGTGCGACTAACATGCAAGACATGGGTAAAGTAATGGGCTTAATCAAAAGCCAAGCCGAAGGTAAAGCCGATATCGGTAAAATCTCTGGCTTAATCAAGCAACGATTAAATGCCTAAATAAAGTAGCGACCTGTTACTGAACCGAGCCTTGTGCTCGGTTTCTTCGTTTTAGAGCGGCTAGATCCTAATTCAGATTTCCGTTATCCTTGCCTTCAACTTTATTAGACTGATACTTCATACATGGCCGGAAAAATTCCACGCAGCTTTATCGACGATTTATTAGCCCGAACAGATATTATTGATCTAATAGACAACAAAATTGGTTTAAAAAAAACAGGTAAAGATTATCAAGCCTGCTGCCCTTTCCATAACGAAAAAAGCCCTTCATTTACCGTATCACAAGATAAACAGTTTTATCACTGCTTTGGCTGCGGCGCTCATGGAAATGCGATTTCGTTTATCATGGAATATGAAAAGTTAGAGTTTGTTGATGCCATTGAAGAACTTGCTGCAAATTTGCATTTAGAAGTGCCAAGAGAACAAACTGCAGGCCAATCAAGTGCACCGCAAGTCAGCGCAGAACAAAAACGCTCCGATTACGATTTAATGCTGCAAGCGAGCAATTTTTACCAACATCAACTTAAGCATCATCAAAACTCAGCTGATGTGATCAGCTATTTAAAAGGCCGTGGTTTATCTGGCCAAACAGTTAAAAAATACATGATCGGTTACGCTCCAACAGAGTGGGATGGCTTATGTAAACAACTCGCTCGCACCAAAGATCAAAAACAACAACTAACCGATTTAAAACTTGCCAGTGAAAAAACACCCGGTCGTCAATTTGATTTTTTCCGCGATCGGCTGATGTTTCCCATCCGTGATAAACGGGGTCGAGTTATAGCGTTTGGTGGGCGAGTATTACAAGGTGATAACGGGCCAAAATATTTAAACTCGCCAGAAACGCGTATTTTCCATAAAGGGTTTGAGCTTTACGGCCTTTACGAAGCAAAACAAGCCTTTAAAAAACTCACCCAAATTATGGTCGTTGAAGGCTATATGGATGTCGTTGCACTTTCAGAGCAAGGCATTGAATATGCTGTTGCAGCACTTGGGACAGCAACCACTAGTGAGCATATGCAAACTCTTTTTCGAGCAACCGACAAAGTAATTTGTTGTTACGATGGCGATAGAGCAGGTAAAGATGCCGCTTGGCGAGCACTTGAAAATGCCCTGCCGTACCTCAATAATGGCAAAGCTTTGTTATTTGTTTTTTTACCCGATGGTGAAGATCCTGACTCTTTGGTACAAAAAGAAGGCAAAGCGCTGTTTGAACAAAGGTTAGAGCAAGCATCAGACTTTACTAAAGTGTTGTTTGAGCGACTGTCACTTGAACTGGACATCACAACTGATGCAGGCAAAGCAAAGTTAATGAGTTTAGCCTTGCCGATGATTGAAAAAGTACCAAGTGATTTTTACCAAGAAAATTTACTCGAAAAACTAGCTCGTTTGATTGGGCGCACCCGAGAGCAGCTGAACCAAAAAATAAAAAATCCGCGTCAGCAGCAATCACTTAAAAGTAAATTTAAAATGACCCCAATGCGGATTGCCATTGGTTTGTTGCTACAACATCCACAGTTAGCAAACAGTATTCCCTACGCGCCTGAGCTTGTTGAACTTAATTTACCGGGTTTGGCTCTATTTAAACAACTTCAAGCACTGTGCCTGAAACATAATCAAATTAATACAGGTCAAATTTTAGAGCTTTACCGAGAATCATCTGATTTTAAAGCACTTTCAATGCTCGCTGGCTGGCAACATCAAATAGATGAAGGCCAACTTGAAGAGTATTTTAAAAACACATTTAAATTTATTGAAGATCAGTGTTTAAATCATCGCCTCGAGACCCTATTAATAAAAGACAAGACCCAAGGATTGAATAAAGATGAACGCCTCGAGTATTCATTATTAACCCAAGCCCTCAAGGGCTCGTAAAGATAACGGCGACAAGTGAGCTAGCCAGAAAAAATACTTCGTGTTATAATGCTCTATTCACCGCGTCGCATTTGAACTAATTTCCGAGCTGACGCCTGCAGTGTCAACTTTTCAAAGTGGAAGAGAATATCTCTATGGAGCAAACTCCTCAGTCACAACTAAAACTCCTGATTCAAAAAGGTAAAGAGCAAGGCTATTTGACGTTCGCAGAAGTGAACGATCACCTTCCACAGGATATAATCGATTCCGATCAGGTTGAAGATATCATTAGCATGATCAATGACATGGGTATTCAGGTTTGTGAAAGCGCACCTGATGCTGATGAATTGATGATGCAGGAAACAACAACAGATGAAGATGCTGCAGAAGCTGCTGCCGCTGCACTTGCAACTGTTGATAAAGAAATTGGTCGTACGACTGATCCAGTACGCATGTACATGCGAGAAATGGGAACGGTTGAGCTTTTAACACGTGAAGGCGAAATCCAAATCGCTAAACGGATTGAAGAAGGCATCAATCAAGTACAAATTTCTGTTGCTGAATACCCAGAAGCAATTACCTATTTACTTGAGCAATGGGATAAATATGAAGCTGAAGAGATCCGCTTAAGCGATATCATTTCTGGCTTTTTTGATTCTGATGAAGAACAATTTCCAATTGCAGCAACACACATCGGCTCAGATTTAAACGATGAGCAACTAAAAGATGAAGACGTCGACTTAGATGACGATGATGATGACGACTCAAATGAAGAAGAAGTTGATTTAGGTCCAGACCCTGAGCTTGCTCGCGAAAACTTTGAAAAATTACGTGATCTTTACAATAAAGCGCGTCTTATTTTTGAAGAGAAAGGTCGCTCTCACCCAGATGCGAAAGAAGCGATTACTGAAATCGGCGAATTATTCCGCACGTTTAAATTAATGCCTAAACAGTTTGACCGCATGGTAAATAACATGCGCGACATGATGGATAGAGTTCGTGTACAAGAACGTCTGATCATGAAACAAGCATGTCAAATTGCTAAGTTACCTAAAAAAACCTTTATTAAGCATTTTGCCAATAATGAAAGTAATGGTGAGTGGCTAGATATTGAAATCAATGCTGGTGAAAAGTATTCAGATAAACTTGCTGAATGTCGCCCTGAAATAGAGCGTAGCTTAAACAAACTACGTAATATGGAACAAACCACAGGTTTGAGCGTTGAGCGCATTAAAGATATCAACCGTCGTATGAGCATTGGTGAAGCAAAAGCCCGCCGTGCGAAAAAAGAAATGGTTGAAGCTAACTTACGTCTAGTAATTTCAATCGCCAAAAAATATACCAACCGAGGCTTACAATTCTTGGATCTTATTCAAGAAGGTAACATTGGTTTGATGAAAGCGGTTGATAAATTTGAATATCGTCGTGGTTATAAGTTTTCAACTTATGCTACGTGGTGGATCCGCCAAGCAATTACTCGTTCAATTGCCGACCAAGCACGTACAATCCGTATCCCAGTTCATATGATTGAAACAATCAATAAACTGAATCGCATTTCGCGCCAAATGTTGCAAGAAATGGGTCGTGAGCCAAACCCTGAAGAATTAGCTGAGCGAATGATGATGCCTGAGGATAAAATCCGTAAGGTATTAAAAATCGCTAAAGAGCCTATTTCAATGGAAACGCCAATTGGTGATGATGAAGATTCACATCTTGGTGATTTTATTGAAGATAGCACCATTGAATCACCAATTGATTCTGCAACAATGGAAAGCTTAAAAGGCGCGACTCACGAAGTTTTAGCGGGTTTAACGGCGCGCGAAGCTAAAGTATTACGTATGCGTTTTGGTATCGATATGAATACCGACCACACGTTAGAAGAAGTAGGTAAACAATTTGATGTAACACGTGAACGTATTCGTCAAATTGAAGCCAAAGCGTTACGTAAATTACGTCACCCTTCTCGCTCAGACTTATTAAAAAGCTTCTTAGATTTTAAATAACTAAACCGTTATTGTATAAATAAAAGGCCGCATTGCGGCCTTTTTAAATTTTAACCTTTAAAAGGTCACTCTCATGGCTTGGATCCAAATTCGCATCAATGCAACCAAACAAAATGCTGATCAAATTAGCGACTACCTAATGGACTGTGGCAGCGCCTCAGTGACATTTTTAGATACCAATAATACGCCAATCTATGAGCCGCCAATTGGTGAAGTTATCTTATGGGCAGATACCACTGTTATCGGTTTATTTGATGCCTCAGAAGATATGCAAGCCGTAGTTGACTACTTAAGTGAGCAACCAGAACTGGTTCAAACTTTCGATTATAAGATTGAGCAACTTGAGGATAAAGATTGGGAACGTGAATGGATGGATAACTTCCACCCAATTAAATTTGGTGAGCGTTTATGGATTTGTCCTAGTTGGCGAGAAATCCCAGATCCAACAGCTGTTAATGTACTGCTCGACCCAGGCCTTGCATTTGGCACTGGCACTCATGCAACCACAGCACTTTGTCTTGAGTGGTTAGAAAGCTTAGATTTAACTGGCAAAACCGTGGTTGATTTTGGTTGCGGCTCTGGCATTTTAGGTATTGCAGCTATCAAACTAGGTGCTGCTCGCGTCATTGGTATTGATATTGATCCTCAGGCATTAGAAGCAAGCTTAGATAATGCCCAGCGTAATGGTGTCGCTCATCAACTTGAAGTATATCTACCACAAGATCAACCTGAGTTTATGGCCGATGTGATGGTTGCTAACATTTTAGCCGCACCACTTCGCGAACTTCACAGTGTTATTTTAGGTTTATTAAAGCCACAAGGTGCATTTGCGTTATCAGGCATCTTGGTTGAGCAAGCTGATTCTGTTGCAAATGTGTATCAAGAATATTGCCAACTTGATGCAATTGCAGAACAAGGAGAATGGGTTCGCGTCTCAGGTATAAAGAATTAATTAAAAGTTGCAGTGCCTTGCAAGTCGCACTCAGCGCGGCTTGCACTTCCACGCTGTACTTTTTTTGTACAAAATGAAAAATCTGTCAACCGGTTAGGAAAAGTCAAGTCAAAAAGTTCAAAAAAAAACACTTTTGTTCAATTTATAGCCTTTGATTTTTGCGAAAAAAACCGTAAACTTAGCGCCCCTTAAATAGAGGCCTAGTAACGCTGTGCAGATCGGTCAGTACAAATTAGAGAACAACGTAATTGTCGCGCCAATGGCTGGCATTACAGACAGACCATTTAGACAGTTATGCCGTCGCTTAGGTGCTGGTTTAGCCGTTTCAGAAATGCTGTCATCTAATCCTGATGTTTGGAAAACCGAAAAATCGATGAACAGAATGGATCATTCTGGTGAGTCGGGAATTCGAGCGGTTCAAATTGCAGGTGCAGATCCGGAGCTCATGGCACAGGCAGCTCAATTTAATGTGGCAAATGGTGCCCAGATTGTTGATATCAACATGGGGTGCCCAGCTAAGAAAGTGAATAAAAAACTTGCAGGTTCAGCACTATTACAATATCCGGATTTAGTAGAGGAAATTATCAAAGCTGTCGTTTCAGCGGTCGATGTTCCTGTTACGTTAAAAATCCGAACAGGTTGGGATACCGATAATCGTAACGGTGTTGAAATTGCAAAGATAGCTGAACGTAATGGCATTGCATCACTTGCTGTTCATGGACGCACTAAAGCGTGTATGTACAAAGGTGAAGCGGAATACCAAACCATTAGGGATATAAAACGTTCAGTGTCTATACCGATTGTTGCCAATGGCGATATTACATCACCAGAGAAAGCAAAACAGGTTTTAGACTACACGGGCGCAGATGCCATCATGATTGGAAGAGCAGCACAAGGTCGCCCTTGGATATTTAGGGAAACCGCACACTACTTACAAACTGGCGAATTACTCCCTACTCCTGATATAGCAGAAGTAAGAAGTATTTTGATGGAACACATTAATCATCTTTTTGAGTTCTATGGGTCGGTAATGGGTGTACGCATTGCTCGAAAACATGTGTCATGGTATTTGCAAGCTCATGATAATGAAGGACAGTTTAGGCGAGTATTTAACGCGTTAGAAACAAATAACCAGCAAGTTTCTGCGTTAGAAAAATACTTTGAAACACTAGCAGCAAATTAAGAAAGAGAAAGAATACAATGTTCGAGCAAAATGTGACTTCTCCATTTATCACAAACCCACATGTTCAGTCACACGAAAAACCGCAACCATTACGCGATGCAGTTAAAAAAGCTGTTCATCATTATTTGAAACAGCTTAATGGCCAAGACGTGCAAGACGTATATGACCTTGTTCTTTCTGAGCTTGAGGCGCCATTACTTGAAGAAGTAATGACCTATACTCGCGGTAACCAAACTCGCGCAGCTATATTATTAGGCATTAACCGTGGCACACTTCGCAAGAAGTTAAAAAAATACGGTATGAACTAATCACCACGCAGCTTAGGCTGCATAAAAAGCACCCTCGGGTGCTTTTTTGTTATAGTTAAAATGTTTCAAAAAAGTCCAGCGCTACTGGTACAACTGTTAATAAGTTATAAGATAACTTTTTTTTGCTAACTCTATAATTTGAGGTAATCAAAACTACAATGGATACACTTCGTCCTATTCGCCGCGCCCTACTGAGCGTGTCTGACAAAACTGGTATTGTTGAATTCGCTCGCGCCCTAGCTGCTAAAGGTGTTGATATTTTATCTACTGGTGGAACGTGTAAACTCTTAGCCGACAATGGCATCCAAGTTACAGAAGTGTCAGATTATACTGGTCACCCTGAAATTATGGACGGTCGTGTTAAAACCCTTCACCCAAAAATTCATGGTGGCATTTTAGCCCGCCGTGGTACTGATGAAGCGGTTATGGCTCAAAACAACATTTCTGAAATCGATATGGTTGTAGTTAACCTTTACCCATTTGCGGCAACGGTTGCCAAAGAAGGATGTAGTTTAGAAGATGCGATTGAAAACATCGACATCGGTGGCCCAACAATGGTACGTGCTGCAGCTAAAAATAATAAAGATGTCACCATTATTGTTAATGCGGATGATTATAGTCGCGTTATTGCTGAAATGGATGCAAACAATGGCGCTACAACCTATCAAACTCGTTTTGATTTAGCGATTGCCGCTTTTGAGCACACCGCACAATACGATGGCATGATTGCGAACTATTTTGGAACTAAAGTACCTGATTACAGCGAAAATGCAGCTGAGCATCCAGATTCAGCTTTCCCTCGCACTATTAACTTCCAGTTTAAGAAAAAACAAGACATGCGTTATGGTGAAAATTCACACCAAAATGCAGCATTTTATGTTGAAAATGACATCGTCGAAGCGTCAGTTGCAACAGCCAAACAATTACAAGGCAAAGCCCTTTCTTATAACAACATTGCTGATACCGATGCAGCCCTAGAGTGTGTTAAAGAATTTGTTGAGCCAGCTTGTGTTATCGTTAAACATGCAAACCCGTGTGGTGTGTCTGTTGGCGCAAACATTTTAGCAGCTTACGAGCGCGCCTTTAAAACGGATCCAACATCGGCTTTTGGTGGCATCATTGCGTTTAACCAAGAGTTAGATGCAGACACTGCAGAAGCGATTGTATCGCGCCAATTTGTTGAAGTAATTATTGCGCCAAGCGTGTCTGAAGAAGCGGCTCAAATAGTTGCGGCTAAACAAAATGTACGTTTATTAGAATGTGGTCAATGGTCAGCAAAAACATCTGGCCTTGATATTAAACGCGTTAATGGTGGCATTTTAGTACAAGACCGCGATTTAGGCATGGTGACACAAGGCGACCTTAAAGTTGTCTCAAAACGCCAACCAACAGAACAAGAATTAAACGATTTGATGTTCAGCTGGAAAGTTGCAAAATTTGTTAAATCTAATGCGATTATTTATGCTCGTGACGGCATGACAATTGGTGTCGGTGCAGGTCAAATGAGCCGTGTTTACTCTGCTAAAATTGCAGGCATTAAAGCGGCTGACGAAAACCTTGAAGTAAAAGGTTCAGTAATGGCTTCTGATGCATTTTTCCCATTTAGAGATGGTATTGATGCAGCTGCCAATGCAGGCATAACAGCCGTAATTCAACCAGGTGGTTCGATGCGTGATGACGAAGTTATTGCCGCAGCAGACGAGCATGGTATGGCAATGGTCTTTACTGGCATGCGTCACTTTCGCCACTAAAAAACCATAAAATATAAAGCAGCTCAGGCTGCTTTATATTTATCAGCTCAAAATTCA
Organism: Pseudoalteromonas tunicata; assembly: GCF_002310815.1. Lineage (NCBI taxonomy): Bacteria > Pseudomonadati > Pseudomonadota > Gammaproteobacteria > Alteromonadales > Pseudoalteromonadaceae > Pseudoalteromonas > Pseudoalteromonas tunicata. The sequence continues at coordinate 3,215,961 of NZ_CP011032.1, forward strand.
TAGCCAGTATTTTTTTTTCTGTTATTTTGTTAGCTCTAAAATGATAACAAAAGGGAATGAAGATGACGTTACGATTCAATAGCCTACTCATCGGTGCCGCCACTCTAGCGCTTAGCGCGTGTACCAGCAGCAACATGACTGAGTTACTAAGCCAAACGAGCCAATCATCACTACGTAGTAGCGAAAACATTGCGCGCGACCAATACCGCCACCCCATTGAAACGCTCACATTTTTTGGTTTGCAACCCAATATGAACGTCGTTGAAATATGGCCAGGAAATGGTTGGTATACCGAGCTACTCGCTCCAGCACTTCGCAACGAGGGTACCTACTACGCCGCGCACTTCCCTGCGGACTCTGAGGTAAAATATTACCAAAGAGCAGTAAATAACTTTAACGAAAAACTAAGCAGTAACAATGCATTTAGCGATGTAGTGGTAACTGAGTTTTATCCAGGCACTCATCATGCTATCGCACCTGCCAATAGTGTCGATATGGTGCTAACCTTTCGTAACTTACACAATTGGTATATCCAACATGACTTAGAAGGTGTCGATAATGCCTTTGCCGCTTTTTATAGTGCTTTAAAGCCTGGTGGCATTTTAGGGGTTGTTGATCATCGCTTACCTGAGAACCGTGATGAGAGAAAAGCAAAACGCTCAGGTTATGTAAAAGAAAGTTGGGTAATTGCTTTAGCCCAAAAAGCAGGCTTTGAATTCGTCGCAAAAAGTGAGATTAATGCCAATCCGCTTGATACTGCAGATCATGAAAAAGGGGTGTGGACACTTCCACCTCGCCTCGCCCTTGGTGAGCAAGATACTGAAAAATATCGCACCATTGGTGAAAGTGATCGCATGACACTTAAATTTAGAAAACCAGACAATAAATAGGGATCTCCTTGTGAATGTACTCGTAATTGGTAGTGGTGGTCGTGAGCATGCTTTAGCATGGAAAGCGGCGCAATCTGCAAAAGTAACTAAAGTATTTGTAGCTCCTGGCAACGCTGGTACAGCGCTTGAACCAAAATTAGAAAATGTGGCTATCGCGGTTGAAGACCTCGATGGCTTACTTACCTTTGCTAAGCAAAATGCAGTTGCACTGACTATTGTTGGCCCTGAAGTGCCATTAGTATTGGGTGTGGTTGATAAGTTCCGTGCCGCTGATATGCCAATTTTTGGCCCAACAGCGGGTGCAGCGCAGCTTGAAGGTTCAAAGTCTTTCACCAAAGACTTTTTAGCACGCCATGCAATCCCAACTGCTGACTATCAAACGTTCGAGCAAATTGAACCTGCTCTTGCTTATCTAGCGCAAAAAGGCGCACCAATCGTAATCAAAGCCGACGGCCTTGCCGCAGGTAAAGGTGTGATTGTGGCAATGACACAAGCCGAAGCAGAAGAAGCAATTCGCGATATGCTTGCGGGTAACGCCTTTGGCGCTGCGGGTAGCCGAGTAGTTATCGAAGAGTTTTTAGATGGTGAAGAAGCCTCGTTTATTGTGATGGTAGATGGCAAAAACGTATTACCATTTGCAACCTCACAAGATCACAAGCGTGCTTATAACCAAGATCAAGGTCCAAATACGGGCGGTATGGGTGCCTACTCACCAGCTCCTGTTGTGACCGATGAAATCCACCAGCGCATCATGAACGAAGTCATTTATCCAACTGTTGAAGGAATGGCGGCAGAAGGAAATCCATACACAGGCTTTCTTTATGCGGGTTTAATGATTGCAGCCGACGGCACGCCAAAGGTAATCGAATATAACTGTCGTTTTGGCGACCCAGAAACACAACCTATGATGCTACGTTTGCAATCAGATTTGGTAGAGCTAATTGAAGCAGCAAATCGCGTTGAGCTTGATAAAACTACGATTGAATTTGATTCACGTGCAGCTGTGGGTGTTGTGCTAGCAGCTGCAGGCTACCCTGGCGATTATCCAAAAGGTGATGTTATTTCTGGTTTAAAAGTTACTTATCCTGATGGGCAAAAAATATTTCATGCTGGGACCAAACAAGTTGGTGATGATGTCGTAACAGCCGGTGGTCGCGTATTGTGTGCCACAGCGTTAGGCCACACAGTAACTCAAGCGCAACAAGCCGCTTATGCTTTAGTTAACGAAGTAAACTGGCAAGGTGTTGAATACCGCACTGACATCGGCTATCGCGCTATTGAGCGTGAACAAGCATAATTACCTGTATTAAATACAGTTTATTAGCCACTATTTCAACGGATGCACTTAATATTGCATCCGTTTTTCATTTGTAAACTTTTCAATCCATCTTATTAACGTCTACACTTGCTAAGTAAAATAAATCAATGTCGGCCACACTAACTCGATGCCTATAAAATCAAAAATAGCTTATCCAGCCGCCTTTTTAATTATCATAATTATATCTATGTTATTGAACCATATTATAAAAATAATTGGTGATCCGACATTACGTACCATTGAACATACGCAAATCATTTATACCCGCACAGCTTATTTCATCGACTCGAATAACAACATGGAATTTGATGACTTAATGACAAAACCGCACTTATTCACTAATGCTCCATTAAGTAATGTGCCATGGAGTTTTATCCAACAAACATACTGGCTAAAGTTAACACTTGACAACAAATCAAATAAAAACAATATATTATTCGCTTATTTTGATAATCCTATGCTCGATGAGCTTGATATTATTCAAGTTAATAAAGCACAGCACCTCGTTAAGAAAAAACAATTGGGGGATCATGTTAAAGAATTAAGCCTTGCGGATAAAAGCTTTCCAACCTTTAGTTTTGCACTTGCAGCGCATGACTCCACAACTTTGTTTTTAAGAATAAAAACAACTGGCATCGCAAAAACCCCAATCCAAATTTATAGTGCAAACGAATATTACCAATTTAAAGAAATCGTCCATTTCATCTGGGGAGCTTTTATTGGTATTTGCATCATGATAGCGCTTTATAATCTAGTACTATTTTATGGTATCAAAGACCCGGTTTATCTTATTTATATTGGTTATATTATTTCAGTATTAATGCTGACTGGTGTTGTACTTGGTTTTGGCCATTACATTTGGCCGAGTGCGCTAGAATTTCAGCTACATCAGCATGTTATTTTTCTTAATTTTTCAATCGCGATTTTTTCATTATTATTTACTCTCTCATTTTTACGCTACTTTAAAAGTCGCGGCCGCTTGTTTATTGTCGCCCGTTATTTTTTGTATTGCATGATGTTCTTTGCCACACTTTCTTTGCTACTTCCTGAATATATCGCAGCACCAATTTTCTTTATTAACATGGCCATTTTGTATGTCATTACCTTCACCCTAATAGGCTACAAAATTAGGCTAGGTTTTCGTTGGGCCAAATTTTATGTCATCTCTTGGCTACCGATGATCCTTTGTGCACCCATTCAGCCATTAATGCTCACGGGTAAAATTGAATATTCATTTTTAACCAGTTACGCCTTTTTAATTGGCGTATCACTCGAAATTATTTTAATGGCGATGGCGCTCGCAGACAGAATGCGTTATCAAAAAGAAAAAGCACTCTATAACGCAACTCACGAGCTGACGACTGGTTTGCCTAATTTAAATTTATTAGAAACTCGTTTAAAACAATTACAGCAGCAAGACGTTAAATACAGCCTGTGTGTTATTGAAATTACCAATTTTCATTCAATTTCGCCTTATATTAGTAACCAAGAAATTGATAAATTAATTTTAAAAGTTGTTCAAGATATCAGTGCACAAATCAATACTGACCGCCGCTTTATTGAATTTGAAGATCAACAAGGAATGCCTATAAAAGTAGCAAAAGCACGCGATGGTGTTTTAGCCATTTTGGCGAGTAAATTTATTAACTTACAAGCTCTGTTATTACAGTTAGAGAAAATTCAGCACACCATAAATAAAGATTTAACCTTAAGCGGTTTGTTTATCAATCTCGATACCCACATTGGTGTATGCGACCACCCAGGAAAAGAAACCCTGATCAGTCATATCATCAGCCAAGCTTTTCAGGCTTTAGCCAAAGGCAAACGCGAAGGTGCTGATATTTGTATCTTTGAAGATAGTGAAGACTTTAATGTTACCCAGCGCCTTGCGCTCGCCACCCAGTTACAACAAGCGATCCGTAATAATGAATTAGAGCTCTATCATCAACCACAAATCCATCTAGCGACCAATACCATTGCCGGCTCTGAGGTATTGCTGCGCTGGAATCACCCCGAATTTGGTTTTGTTCCACCTGATAAATTTATTAGAATTGCCGAAGATACCGGCGTCATTAATGAATTGACACTTTGGGTCATTAATAGTGCATTTAAGCATCTCAATGAGCTTATAAACCAAGGTATTAGTAATCATAAAGTGTCGATTAATATCAGCGGAAAAGACATTAGCATGCGTGGTTTTTTAAACAAAATAAGCATGGCGCTCGAAGTGTCTCAAGTCCCTCCTGAGCTTATCAATCTAGAATTAACAGAATCTGTCATGGTAAGTGACTTCAAAATCCTGAGTGAATTAATGAAAGCGTTTGCCAATATGGGAATTAATGTATCAGTGGATGACTATGGTACTGGTTATTCATCACTGGCCTATATTTCGCAGCTGCCTTTTAATGAATTAAAAATAGATAAAAGTTTTGTCTTAAATTTATCTGAATCACCACGAAACTACACCATAGTTAAAAACACTATAGAGATGGCAAAAAACTTACACCTGTGTGTGGTTGCAGAAGGCGTTGAAACAAGCGCAGTTGAGCAAAAACTGCGTGATTGTGGCTGTGATATTGTGCAAGGTTATTACTACAGTAAACCACTTCCCTTTTCTGAATATTTGATTTGGTTAAGAAAATATCAAGAGCAATCAATTATCCAAGTTTATTAACTCAATGTTTGTTACTATGGTTACCTGAATAATTGGGGGCGAACCAAGCATGCAAGGTACATTAAAAAAACTAAAAGCAAGTTTAACCACACCTGTCGAATACCATTTACCTGTTGGCGATCAGTTAATTCCACTTAATAGTCTAATTGGTAAACCATTTACCATCAGCTATACCGGCAACATTTTTTGCAGCAACTGCGCTAAAAAAACCAGTAAAAGCTACTCGCAAGGCCATTGTTTTGTATGTATGCGCAAGCTAGCTAGTTGCGACATGTGCATTATGAAACCAGAAACATGTCATCATGCTGCTGGCACATGTAAAGAGCCACAATGGGGTGAAGAAAACTGCATGATCCCGCATTATGTCTATCTTGCCAATACTTCAGGCCTTAAAGTGGGGATCACTCGCCACACCCAAGTGCCCACCCGCTGGATTGATCAAGGCGCGACTCAAGCATTACCTATTTTTAAAGTGCAAACTCGCTTGCAATCAGGTTTAGTTGAGGTTGCACTTGCCGAATTTATCGCTGATAAAACAAATTGGCGCACCATGCTAAAAGGTCCGGGTGACGCGATAGATTTAAAAGCCGCTGCAGCCGAATTAATCCCTCAAATCAAACCAAAGCTTGATGAGTTAGCTCAGCTTTTTGGTGCCACAGCAATTGAAGTCCTCAATGAAGAGGTTGTTGATTTAGCGTATCCGGTTAATCAATATCCTAAAAAATTAACCAGTTTTAATTTTGATAAAGACCCGAATATTTCAGCTGTATTATTAGGAATTAAAGGCCAATACCTTATTTTTGATACTGGCGTTATTAATATCCGTAAATTCACTTCTTACGAAGTCTCAGTGTCATTTTAAAAGTGGTTCCGGCAAACTTGCTAAGACTGAAAACTTTTTTTGTGCGATAAAACGCACATATTCACATGGATACAAGGGTTTACTAAAATAAAACCCTTGTATTACATAACATTCTAATTGCTCTAAAAATCTCAATTGTGCAGCTTTCTCAACCCCTTCGGCCACCAGACCTAAGCGCAAACTTTTAGCTAACGCAATAATCGCGGTTACTATTTGGCTATTTCCATATTCATCAGGTACTTTGGCAATAAAGCTAGCATCTATTTTTACGGTATCAATGGGTAGTTGAGTTAAATAACTCAGCGCCGAATAACCCGTACCAAAGTCATCAAGCGCGATTTTAACACCCAATTTTTTCAAATTGGTAAGCACTTTTTTAGCCTCTGGTAATGAGGAAATAAAACTCGTTTCAGTGATTTCAATTTCAACCCAATGAGGGTCAACGTGCCAATAATGCAGCGCATTTTGTACCGCAAGCACTAAATTTCCTTGGCTAAAATGTAAAGCAGATACATTAATGGATACCTTTGCAAACGGCACACCTTCATCAAGCCACAGCCTAATTTGCTGACAAGCCTTATTTATCACCCAAATATCAAGTTCAACGATTAACCCTAGATTTTCTGCCAGTGGGATAAATTGTGCAGGAGAAATACTACCAAGTTCAGGACTTTGCCAACGAACCAAAGCCTCAAGCCCTGTTAAGCGTTGGTGTTTAGCATCTATTTGAGGTTGAAAACACAATTTAAACTCATTAGTTCGTAATGCTTTTTTAAATTTACTTTCCATCGCCAATCGCTCTAATGAGCGCGCATTCATTGCAGGTTTATAAAGCTGAAACGAATTGCGTCCCAAATCTTTGCTGCGATACATAGCAACATCAGCATGTTTGAGTAAACTTTGTGAATCAATGCCATCATCTGGATAAACAGCTGCCCCGATTGAGGTCGTTATCGATACATCCAACCCATTCAATTTAAACGGAGCTTGGAGCTGATGAATAAGCTTATGAGCAAAAATTGTGAGCTGCTCTACATCGCTTATTTCTGTAATTAACAAAGTAAACTCGTCCCCACCTAAACGTGCCAGCGTATCCCCTTCACGAACACATGCCTGTAATCGCTCGGCCACTTGGCGCAATAAAATATCGCCAACGTTATGCCCCATAGTGTCGTTAATTTGTTTAAAGTGATCTAAGTCTAAAAACATTACAGCTAATTTACTGTTATCACGATGCGCAGTTGCCAACGCCATTTCAAGACGATCGCTAAATAATCGTCGATTAGGCAAATGCGTCAGCTCATCAAAGTATGCCAATGAAATAATGCGTTTTTCAGCTTTTTTGCGCTCGGTAATATCGCTAAAAATTGCCGCATATAACAGCTCATCATCGTCAGGCTCTTTTATTTCAATAATGGTGAGCCATTCTAAATATACCTCACCATTTTTCTTTTTATTCCAAATCTCACCTTGCCACATATGCTCACGACGTAAACATTGCCACATATGATCATAAAAGATTTTATCATGCTTACCTGAGCTTAATAGACTGGGCGTTTGACCAACAACATCCTCGGCACTATAACCGGTTAATGTGGTAAAAGCGGGATTTACCTGAAAGATAGTGCCCTTATTATCGGTGATCATCACGCCATCAAGCGATGCATTGATTATTTGTTTTGCTAAAAATAAGTTTTTTTGGGATGTTTTAAGTGCTTGATTACGCTGCGAGAGTACTGTTTCAAGTTCAGTCATATACGCAGCTTCAATATCGGTAATGATATGACTGAGCGATAATATCCCACAAATAGTAAGATCTTGATCTTCAACAACTAAATGGCGGATATTATTCGCTTTAAGTAAGTGATATGCACGATAAAGACTAATATCACGCCTGATTGTTAACAACGGCCAGCTTGCAAGTGACCAACAGCGACTTTGATGTTTATTGTCAGCCAATACATGGAGCAAATCTCGCTCAGTGATAATGCCCGTTTGCTGGAGTTTTTGATTAAAGACTAAAACGGCGTTAACACGTTGACGACGCATATTTTGCGCAACATCATTAATACTTTGTTCACTATCGATTATAGGCACTTGGGCATTAAAACTTTGCTCAACTTGGCGAAAATGCAAATAATGTTCAAGCCCCTGATTTTTAACAACATCACTTAAACTTATCATGCCTATGGGTTGGCTACTTTCATCAACAACCAACAAGTGGCGAAAATGATGATGATGAAAAATAGCAGTAACATCAGATAATAAAGTTTGCTTAGTTACTTTTTTTACCGGAGAACTCATCGAATCTGTAATACATGTTTGAGCAAAATTCGACGCTAAAAAATCGACTTTTGCACAATCTGATTCAGTCCAAATACCAATGATTTGCCCTTTGCTGGTGACAAAAATAGCACTGACATTATGCTTTTTCATAATTTTAGCGGCATGCGCTAATGTGGTGTATTCATCGCAAGTGACCAAATTTGCAGACATTACATCAGCTGCGGTTATTGCTTTTGACTTCATTTGCATACTATAAAATTCAGACAATTGACTAAAATAGCCGCAAGGTTAGCTTAAATTAGTAATATTCAAATTGATTCAGAACAAATTTCAGCCAATAATAACCCAATAACCTTACGACTTAGGTCTTCTTATTTATGCCCAATTTTCCAATTTTATGTTTTACAGTCGGATTTGATGACGTGAGTTATTTTGCTAAGCAAACTAACTTAAGTGAATATTTAGCAAGCCTGCCACAAAGCATGCATCAAGACCTACGCTTAGTATGCCAAGATGGCTTTGAATATGACGGCTTATTTAACCAGCTTGGACAAGTATCACTGGAAGATTTTAGCCATAAAGTGAAACACACTTTAGTGCTTGAGGGTCAATGTTGCATCGATAAAATAAAACTGAACGATTACCAGCAAGGTTTTGCACTATTGGCTGAGTTTGCCGATTAATCGACAATCAAAAAGCCTCACGCAAGCGAGGCTTTGGTTTTTAATTTAGTCTTCTTTTTTCATTTTTTCTGCATATGTTTACGCATTTTACCCAGTTTTTCTTGCTGTTCAGGGGTTAGTACATTCCACACTTGGTTATTATAACGCGCGTGAATAACTGCCATTTCAAGCATTTCGGCTTGATTACCTTGCATCACACTGCGAAATGCAGCCTCATCAAACTGTGCGGCATGAACAATCGCTTTTGTTTGATCTTTATTGCTTTTCATCACGTCTTTAAACGGGCTTAAATCAGCTTTACTGAGCGTAGCAATAGCCGCAATTTGTGCCTGTTGACTATCAGTTAACTCGAGTCGTTTAGCTGCTTTTTCAGATTGTAAAAAACGAAACATGTCATGGTCTGGTTTGGCCATGCTTGCTGTTGAAAATAATGTTGCAGCACTTAATCCAGCAATCATAACTAATTGAGATAATTTCATAGTAATTCTCCTAATGGGTTGACGATGTAACTATAACGGTCTTAATGAAAAGGAACGCAAAGCAACGTAAAGGTTGTGTAAAGAATGCCAATTCAATTTATAGCGAGGTAAACTAGAGCCATTAGAGGAGATTAAAATGCAAATATTACTCATCGATGATGACATCGCACTGTGCGAGTTACTTAATGAATATCTAGGTGCGCAAGGGTTCAATTTAGTAATAAAAAATGACGGTGATGCTGGCCTAAGAGCAGCATTAGCCGACGATTTTGCATTAATATTACTCGATGTGATGCTACCAAAACGTGATGGTTTTGAAGTATTAAAGCTCCTACGCCAGCAAAAGCTGACCCCTGTTATTATGCTCACAGCCCGAGGAGAAGATTTTGACCGCATTTTTGGTTTAGAGCTAGGTGCAGACGATTATTTAGCAAAACCCTTTAATCATCGTGAGTTACTCGCTCGAGTAAAAGCGATTACGCGTCGGATTGAGCATATTACCGCCGCAAATAAAACACAGAACTTACTTTGGCATGATATTGAAGTTAAAACTCAAAGCCGTGAAGTTTATGCTGCAGGGCATGCTTTACTGTTAACTGGGACCGAATATGAGATTTTACATTTGTTGTTAAAAAATGCAGGGGAAATCATTAGTAAAGAGCAAATTAGCGAACAAGTGCTTGGCAGACGTTTGGCCGCTTTTGACCGCTCCATTGACATGCATGTTAGTAATATCCGTAAAAAAATTGCCGAACACATTAGTGATGAAAGAATTAAAACGATTCGAGGCACAGGTTATATTTTTGTCTATGGAAGCTAGCCATGAAAAATATTAGTTTTGACCCAAGGCGATACCTTTTTTTTAAAATCTTTTTATGGTTTTGGCTTACCATTTTAGCCACCATTAGCTTGGCATTATTTTTAAGTAATATCACCGCCGGTAATGTCACTAGTGAGCCACTCGAAGGCCCTATGGCAAAAAATATTCAGCATTTAGCATCAAATGTTGAGCGATTAGCCGAAAAAAACCAACGCAGTATCCAAGAAATTGTTAGCCATCCGAGAATGGCTAAAATGCGATTAATTTACGTTACGACTGAAAGTGGTGACGAGAGTTTTTTTAATCAAGAAGTACCTGAGAATCTCGACATTAGCCTGATAAATTTTAGCCGTGATTTATTACCTCAATTTATTTTAACCGAGCGCTACCACGCATTTGGGCCAGTCAAACTAACAGTACAAAATAAAAACTATCTTTTTTATGAAATTCAACCCGATGCAAAACCTCACTTAATTTTTAGATTAAAGCTCATGCCATTGTGGTTGAAACTTCTCATTGCCCTTGGCGCTTCACTAAGCTTAAGCCTGCTATTTAGTAAAACACTGATGCAGCCTATCAATGCATTAAAACAAGCTGCTGGCGAATTAGCGCTTGGCCAATTAAAAAGTCGAGTATCAAACTTACGCCCGCGTCACGACGAGCTTGGTGAATTAACCGCAGAATTTAATAAAATGGCTGAAAAGTTAGAACTCTTAGTTACAAGCCAAAAGCGCTTATTAGCTGATATTTCACACGAACTTCGCTCTCCACTAACTCGCTTACAAATGGCCGCAGGGCTTGCACAAATGCAAAGTTCTGAGCAAGCATCACCTTATATTCAACGCATTGAGCAAGAAGCTGAAAACCTCGATAAAATGATTGCCGATGTGCTGACTCTTTCTCGCTTAGAAGCGCAAAGCCACACCCTATTTAAAGAGCTCAATGATATTAGTTCGGTATTAAACCAAGTGATTTCCGATGCGGAATTTGAAGCCAAACAGCACAATAAATCGTTAGTCTGCGATGGTGAAATCAATTGTCAGTTTAACTTTGACGCCAAAGCATTAGCCAGTGCTCTAGAAAACCTATTACGTAATGCGATTAAATATGCCTCTGCACAAGTGCATGTCACCTTGCTGCAACAAACCGATAGTATTACGGTTATCATTTGCGATGATGGCCCTGGAGTGCCCGATGAGTACCTCACCGCCATTTTTGAACCTTTTTTTCGGATCTCTCAAGCCAGAGACCGTAATTCTGGTGGTACTGGGCTTGGGCTTGCAATCAGCAAACACGCTATCGAAGCACATCAAGGTAAAATAACGTTATGTAATCAGCCCAATTCAGGCCTCTGTGTTACAGTAACTCTACCACTGGAACACTAAAAAATGTTTATTAGTCAAGAAGATAAGTTAATTGAAAACCAAGCCGAAATTAATTTATTTTGGCAGCAGCAGGTTGTACAAGATAAGTTATTACTTAGTGATCATACGCTGCATTACGCTTATGTCATTCCAGCCCAGGCAATACAGGCAGTTGTAATAAGCAGTGGTCGTATTGAAAGCTTATTAAAATACCAAGAGCTTATTTGGGAATTAGCACAAAATAACTACGCGGTGTTTATTATTGATCATCGAGGCCAAGGATTATCAAGTCGTGATTTAGTTAATCCGCACAAAGGGTATATTGCGGATTTTAAAAACTATACCGATGACTTTTCACTTTTTAATCAGCAAATTGTTGATTCACTTTGGCACGGAAAAAAATATTTATTAGCGCACTCGATGGGCTCTGCGATTGCCACATTATATTTAGATCATTACCCACATCGTTTTAGTAAGGTAGCTTTGTGTGGTCCAATGTTTGGCATTGATTTAGGCAAGGCGCCTGCATGGTTAGCAAAAGGGCTCACTCAAACATTAAATCGTCTTGGGGCAGGTAAACGCTATTTTATCGACCAAGGTGATTATCTAGCAAAACCTTTTAGTGAAAATGAGCTCACAACAAGTGCATTGCGTTATCAACTATTTCGCCAAACTTACCAAGCAAATCCTGTTGTTCAATTAGGTGGGGTAACTGTAGCTTGGCTCAATGCTGCTTTTATTGCGATGGAAAAATTAAGTAAAATCAACCTCACTTTGCCAACCCTAGTTTTACAAGCCGGTGCCGATTCTATCGTTGATAACAGCGCGCAAAATGCATGGCTGAGTCATAACAAACACGCCCAATTGAAATGCTTTGAGCAAGCCAAACATGAACTGCTGTCCGAACAAGATAAAATTCGAACACCAGTCATGACTGCTATTTATGAATTTTTTGATCTCAGTACTACAGAGACAGGATCTTGATGGATTAATACATCAATCTGACCGCTCATCTTATTTGTCAAAATTGCCACAATCTCATCGGTTACTTTATGCGCCTGCACCAAAGGTAAATGGTCATCAAGTTCAATGTGTAATTGTACAAACTTAATTTGCCCAGCTTGGCGGGTTCGCAAATCATGTGCACCATGTACTTGCTCATGGCTGCACACCCAAGAGAGTATCTGTGATTTCTCTTCTTCGGGCAGTTCTTTATCCATCAAATGGTCGGCGCTTTCAAGTGCAACCTGCCACGCATTGAAAAGTAAATACCCAGCTACTGCAATTGCAAAAAAACCATCCGCTTGTAGCCAACCGTAATAAGCAAGCACCATAGCTAAAATAACACTGGCATTTAAAATCAAATCCCCTTTGTAATGGATTGAATCGGCTTTAATAGCTATTGAATTAGTTTGTTTAATCACTTGGTTTTGCACCAAAACAATGGCTAAAGTACATACAATCGCAAACACACTTACACCGATACCAATGCCAGTATTACTTACGGTCGATGGGTTTATCAGTCTTTCAACCCCATGAAATGCTAATAAACAACCACTTCCAGCTATAAATGCAGCCTGTCCAAGTCCCGCTAACGATTCAGCTTTACCATGGCCAAAACGATGATCATCATCAGCTGGTCGCAGCGCATAGCGTAGTACAAAAAAATTCATTAATGTGGCTGTGATATCCATCAAAGAATCAGTTAATGAGCCAAGCATTGCAGCTGAGCCCGTTGTTAACCAAGCCCACACCTTGGTTAAAATCATCAAACTAACTAAAGCCATAGTGCTCCAGCTCGCCAACTTAACCCAAAATGCATAATCTCTTTTGCTCATTGATGCTGTCCGATTTATGAAAACGATTCAAGGAATGATATCATTTTAATACGCCTATCAACCTCTTTTTGTTACTATAACCTGCGATGTGTAAAAGCGCACATCATCCCTTTTTGGCTATTTAATTGAGGCAATTATGCTCGACATCGTTTTATATCAACCTGAAATTCCACCTAATACAGGCAATATTATTCGTTTATGTGCCAATACTGGCTATTCGCTTCATCTTATCGAACCTCTTGGTTTTGAATGGGACGACAAACGAGTGCGCCGTGCAGGACTTGATTATCATGAGTTTAGTCATGTAAAACGCCATCCGAGCTTAGAAAGCTATCTTGCCACTGAAAAACCGAAGAAAGTGTATGCATGTACCACCAAAGGATCAGGTCCTTATCATCAAGCCCAATTTGCAGCGGGTGATTGTCTATTATTTGGCCCTGAAACCAGAGGTTTACCAATGGAGATTATCGAATCACTCCCAAACGAGCAGCGCCTTCGCATCCCGATGCAACCTAATAGTCGCAGCATGAATTTATCCAATGCCGTTGCTGTATTTATTTATGAATCTTGGCGTCAGCTGGATTTTGCAGGCTCAGTTTAACATTTTCGACCCAATTTTTGGGTCGGCACATCTTCTTTGAATATGAAAACAAAAACCAATTAAACTCAACAACTTGAAACAAAGCCAGCAACGTTTAAAGCAAGTTTCCATAAACTAAACTAAACTCAAACTAAATGGATTTTAGAGTTTATGACTTATGAAACGGATGTCGCTTTATCTCCTTTATTTAACCCTTTTTTGCTGCCAACTATGCTTTTTTGCGACAGCAAAGCAACATTTAATTATTGATAATAAAATAATTAATGGTGCTGAAATCCTACAAATTGAACAAGATTTTGCGGGTAACTTTTGGCTTGCAACAACATCAGGTCTTTATCGGTTTGATGGCATTAATTTTGAAAAAATCAACGCAACCCATTTGCCTGGGCTAGTTGGTGATGCATATTCAGAAATTACCAGTAACAAAGATTACATTTGGTTGGCGAGCAATTTAGGCCTTGAACAAATATCAATTAAAAATCAGAGTAGCCAACATCTCTATCATGGCCCAGTCAGCAGTTTGGCACTGGATAAACAGGGAGTAATTTGGTTTTTAAGCCAAGGAAAATTGCATTTTTATAACCGAGAACAGCAAACAATAGAACAAATTAACCTGCCTATGGGCATAGCCAATCAATTTAGCCTTGTTTCTGATCATTTACTATGGCTTGCAAACTCAAACCAACAGCTTTTTATGATTGATACTTTAAGTAATGTTATTTTAGCATCACATCTCGTTGCTGATGGTATTAAGCATATTTCCGTCGATAGCCAAGCAAGAACATGGTTAATAACACGAAAAAATCAACTCCTACAAATTAAAGACCTTCAATTAAAACCCTATTTAGCCTTATCCGAAATAAGTATAAAAGCACTCAAACACACCCTTAATGGATATTTTTATTACGCAACTAATAATGGGATTTTTAAACACGATAGTCTTAATGAAATGGATATGGCGATTGATGCTATACCAGCATCCACCTTAGATAAGAGCTATATAGACAACCAACAGCGGCTTTGGTTTAAAAATTCACACGGTCAGTGGGTAACCTCGTATACCCCATTAGTTTTGAAGTCAACCATTCCTACAGATCACCCATTAAGTGATTTACAGCAACTTATCACTAAAAACATTACAGCAGGAACTGCGTTTAATAACATCATCAATTATCAAGAGCATCAATGGTTTTTGAGCCGTTATGATGGGGTTTATCTATTTGATTCGCAGTTAAAGGAATTAAAAAAAATATCAATGGAGCAAGGTGTTAAGCATTTAGCGCTAGCCAATAATCAGCTGTGGTTAAGTACCGATGAAAATATTTTTTACCTAAATTTAAATGATTTTAACAGAGGTGCTAAATTAACGTTTGAAGGGATCAGCGCCATTGCGCACTATCAATTTAATGAAGTTATTTTCACTACCAACAAACACCTTTATCACATCAAAAACAACCAAACACGGTTGCTTTACTCGTTACCAAACACAGTTTCAGACATTAATGACTTACGTTATGATGCGCTTAATAATGCATTTCTTTTTGCAACTGAAAACGGTCTTTGGCGTTTAAAAAATGAAGAATTAGTTAATGGTAAATTTGAGTTGCTGCTTGAAGGCAAAATCACAAAAATAGCCGCGAATACTTTAGCTAAAGATTGGTTATTGTATAACCAACACGTCGCTTTATTTGACGCAACTGCGATGCAGCTTGAATACATAGACAATCAAGTAACGGATAATTTTTTACTAAATTTCTTACCGTACAAACAACAATTATTGCTAAGCCACAACCAATCGTTATTTTTATTAAAACCACAACAAACAACCCAGCAGCTAACCGATAGATTAAGGCTCTCTGAAGTCAATTTCTCCCATAATGGACAAAATTCATTACTGTTTCCATCTAATACAATATCACTACCAAACAATGCACAAAACATTCAACTAAAAATAGCTGCACAACTGCCAAATGAAGCAAAACTGTTTAATTTAAAATATCGTTTTAAACCAAACACCGAATGGCTAGACTTGGCACCAAACCAAGCAACACTAAACCTAATATCCTTGCCGCAAGGCACTCATAACCTTCAAATACAAAATGATGGACAACCATCATTACAAACAATCGATTTAACGCTTATTAGCGAAGATACAAAACAACTTAACTTTTCGCTATTTTATGCTGCACTTTTACTGCTAGCCTTTATTTTATTATTTTGGTTTATCAACAAAAATAGAGCGATAAAAAATAAAACTCTCACATATTCACTGTTAAATCAGACCAAAGAAGCAGTCTGGATTGCAGATCACAATTTAAAAATTATTGAAGTAAATGCCGTTTTTAGTCTATTAACTGGCTTTAAAAAACTAGAGTTAATAGGAAAATCAGCGCGAATCTACAATCAAAAAGGACGAGATTTAAAACTAGAACAGCTCATTTTTCGAGAACTCCAAACCCATAACTTTTGGTCTGGACAGATTTGGAGCCAACGCAAGAATGGCGAGGACTTTTATTTAGATTTAACAATCACTAAAACCGAGCAAAAGTCATTTTTCAACTTTAAAAACAAATTAATGTATATAGGAATGTTTACGGATCAAACCGTAAAAAAACGTAACGAAAAAGAATTACAACGCCTTGCAACTCGCGACCCAATTACAGGGCTGGCTAACCGTACTTTATTTATTGAACACTTAAGCAAAGCAATTAATGATAGTAAAGATGCCCATCCAAACTTTGCCTTATTATTTTTAGATTTAGATAATTTCCATAAAATTAATGAATCTCTAGGACATACCGAAGGTGATAATTTACTGAAACTAGTGAGCGACCGAATAGCGCAAAACCTTGATAGTAGCTGTACTTTAGCTCGCTTAGGTGGGGATGAATTTGCCATCCTAATTCCACCTTATCTGTATTCAAGTATGACTATCTTTTACCTCAAAAGAATAGCTGACAAGTTATTAACTCAAATTAACCACTTTACCTTAAACAATATTGAAGTCAGCGTTTCATCAAGTATCGGTATCGCGCTTTTTCCTGATAATGGCCTTGATTCCGAAAGCCTAATGCGAAGTGCAGACAGCGCACTTAACTACGCTAAACGCAATGGTAAAAACTCTTTTCAGTTTTACGATAAGCGTCTTAAAACAGCGAATGTACAAACACTTTCAAAAGAAAGCGCCCTATTTCATGCGATTGAAAATCAAGAATTTATCCTTTACTACCAACCTAAATTTAATACGCTAACCAATAAAATAGTTGGTTATGAAGCATTGGTTCGCTGGCCTCAAGCTGATGGCACAGTGGTTGGCCCGGGTGAGTTTATACCAATTGCAGAGCAAAATGGCGCTATCATTCCTTTAACAAAAGTGCTTGTTCAACAAGCATTTAAACAAACGAAAATATGGTATGAACAAGGAAAACTCGAAGGACGCATTGCAATTAATCTATCAGCTGTCCATTTTCAACAAGCAAGCCTGATTGAGGATTTAGCTCATTACTTATCAATATTTAATATCAGTGGCCGTCACTTCGAACTAGAAATAACCGAAAGTGCAATGATGCAAGATCCTGAGTTTGCTCTAAACCAAATGAATAAATTAAAAACCCTTGGTTTTTCAATCGCGTTAGATGACTTTGGTACTGGGCATTCTTCTTTAAGTTATTTAAAGAAATTTCCAATTGATACACTTAAAATTGACCGTTCATTTATTATTGATATCACGACCAGTGAGCAAGATCGTAACATTACTTCAACTATAATTCGCTTAGCTAAGTATTTGAACATTAGTGTCGTCAGTGAAGGCGTAGAGACTTATGCGCAAGCCTACTTGCTTCATGTGATGGGTTGTAATGTGGTGCAAGGCTATTACTTTAGCGCGCCGGTTGCGGTACAAGAAATTGAAAATTTGAAAATTACCAAAAAAATCAAACTTTCAGATCAAAAGGCTGGTTAACTCTCAGCCTTTTTTTCTCTACCTAATAACGACATTGCTGCTTCTTTAACATTTTTACCTTCGTACAAAACTTGATAAATCTGTTCGGTTATTGGCATTTCTACTCCAACACGTTTAGCAAGTAAATATACTTCTTTAGTATTACGATATCCTTCAACGACTTGGCCAATTTCAGTTTGCGCTTTTTCGACATCAGACCCCTGACCTAACGCTAGGCCAAAACGACGATTGCGAGATTGGTTATCAGTACAAGTTAAAATTAAATCACCTAAACCGGCCATACCCATAAAGGTGTCAGGTTTTGCCCCCATGGCACAGCCTAAACGGCACATTTCTGCAAGTCCGCGGGTGATTAAAGCGGTACGTGCATTAGCACCAAAGCCAAATCCATCAGAAATACCAGCGCCAATGGCAATCACGTTTTTGACCGCTCCGCCCAGTTGTACGCCAATAAAATCATCATTACTATAAACACGAAATGAACGCCCGCAATGAAGATAATCAGACAGTTGTTTAACAAATAACGGATCAGTTGAAGAAACAGAAATTGCTGTAGGTAAGCCCATCGCCATTTCTTTAGCAAAGGTTGGCCCTGAAACAACAGCTAGGGAAATTTCATCCCCCAGAATCTCTCTGGCAACATCTTGTAATAATCGACCAGTATTAGGCTCAAGTCCTTTTGTCGCCCAGGCAACTTTACTACCTGGCTGTAAAAAAGGTTTAATACTAATCAGTGCTTGTGCAAAAGCATGGCTTGGCACTACCACCAAAATAGTATTAGATTGGCTAACCACTGTTTGTAGATCCGATTCTAATGACAATGATTCAGGAAAAGCGGCACCTGGCAAATAACGCTCATTTGCACGATCTTTTGCCAAAGTTTCGATATGGCTTGCATCACGTCCCCAAAGGCCTATTGCATGGTTATTTCTAGCCAAACAAATAGCAAGGGCGGTCCCATACGAGCCCGCCCCTAAGACTGACACAGCGTATTTAGCTGTTGTCATAATTATGCGTCTGCTTGAACCTGCTCAGCTTGAGCTGCACGCTGCTGAACATATTGACCAAATAATGCGTCAAAGTTAACAGGCGCTAAATTTAATTGTGGGAATGTGCCACGATTAACTAAATTTGAAACCGCTTCACGCGCATATGGGAATAATGTATTTGGACAGAATGCACCTAACATGTGTGCTAGTTGGCCTTCTTCAACAGCAGTAATGGTGAAGATACCCGCTTGTTGTACTTCACATAAAAATGCTGTTTCGTCACCGATAGTTGCTGTCACAGTTAACGCTAAAACAACTTCAAATACACCCTCGTCTAAACGAGCTGAACGAGTGTCTAGATCTAATTTAACTTCAGGCGTCCATTCTTTTTGAAAAATTGCAGGTGAATTAGGCGTCTCAAAAGAAATATCTTTTGTATAAATACGTTGAATTGCGAACTGAGGGCCTACTTGCTCTTGCGCTGCATTTTGATCATGTTCTGCCATGTTACTTCCTATTGAATTTATTAATTATTTGAGCAAAGTATCAAGTTTACCCTGCGAATCTAGCGCCATCATATCATCACAACCACCGATATGTTGATCACCAATAAAAATTTGTGGCACCGTATAACCACCATTTGCTTTTGCTACCATTTCATCACGAAGTTCAGGCTGCTTGCCAATATCAAACTCGGTAAATGGAACACCTTTACTGCTTAAAAGTGCTTTTGCACGAATGCAGTAAGGGCAATAATCTTTAGTATAAATAACGACTGTTGCAGCCATTGTTTAACGCTCCGTGGTCATTGGTAAACCAGCACTTTGCCAAGCACCGATCCCACCTGAAAGAATAAAAACGTGCTCAAAACCAGCTTTGTGTAAATTATCAGCTACGCCTGAAGCAGTCATTCCTGTATTGCATACGACTATAATGGGCGCATTTTTTAGCTTTTCAAGCGCAGAAAACTCTTTTTCTTTCGCTTTTTCAGCACTTAAATGAACTGAGCTTGCAATGTGACCTGTATTAAAATCTTTTAAAGCACGAATATCAACCGCAGTTGCATTTTCACGATTGATTAACAACGTTAATTGCTGAGGATTAATATGCTTAATTGCTGAAAATCTCGCTTTGAACCAACCTAAGACAATCGCCATAACTAAACCGATCCAGATCAAACTTAAGATCGGATGATTTCCGATAAATTCTACGAATTGTGCCATTGACCTTCCACTTTTCTTATTTAAGTTTATATAAAACGCGTAAGTATACACGCTTAGCACTAAGATACCAGCCTCTGAGATAAAGCCAAACCGACTCTCTGAACAGTTTTTACTCACTTGTAAAAAGCTCGTTGCGGCGGCAATTTTATACCTTAATATTTTATATCTATAAAGGTGAATTATTTTAATATCTCAGTTTCTTTGCTGAATAAAAAAACAAAAAACGGTATGCTAAGGCCATTCATTTCAAAATTTGATTTGCGCCAAAGCACAGGAGCTGTAATGACATTGAAAAAAAAGCCTTTAGTATTGATAATCTTAGATGGCTGGGGCTATAGAGAAGACCCAGAAAGTAATGCCATTTTAGCTGCAAACACTCCTGTGATGGATAAATTATGGCAGACCTGTCCAAGTACCTTAATATCAGGTTCAGGCCTTGATGTTGGCTTACCACCAGGTCAAATGGGTAACTCAGAAGTTGGCCATGTCAATTTAGGTGCAGGTCGAATCGTATATCAAGATTTCACGCGCATTACAAAATCAATCGCTGATGGTGATTTCTTTGAAAACCCAACATTTGTTAATGCAATAGACCAAGCCGTTAAGAATAATAAAGCTGTTCATTTAATGGGTCTATTAAGCCCCGGAGGTGTTCACAGCCATGTTGATCATATTTTAGCAACTATTGAACTGGCAGCTAAACGTGGCGCCAAAGCGGTTTATTTACATGCTTTTTTAGATGGCCGAGATACAGCTCCTCGTAGTGCACAAGAATCGATTGATTTAGTTGATAAAAAATTCAATGAATTACAATGTGGTCGTATTGCTTCTCTGATCGGCCGTTATTACGCAATGGATCGAGATAATCGCTGGGATCGCGTTGAAAAAGCATACAACCTAATGACTCAAGCGAGCGCTGAATATCACTTTAATGATGCCACTTCAGCACTTAAAGCAGCATATAACCGTAATGAAAATGATGAATTTGTTGCGGCCACCAGTATAACGCCAGCAAAGCAAGATACAGCTCAAATAAATGATGGCGATGCTGTTCTATTTTTAAACTTCAGAGCCGATCGCGCTCGTCAAATGAGTCGCGTATTTGTTGATAAAAACTTTGATGGTTTTGTAAAACAAAAAGCACCTGAATTAGCCGCATTTGTCACCATGACCGAATATGCCAAAGATATTCCAGCACCTTCTGCTTTCCCATCGGTTGCATTAACAAATGTACTCGGTGAGTGGTTAGCAAAGCACAATAAAACGCAATTGCGCATTTCTGAAACCGAAAAATATGCTCATGTAACATTTTTCTTTAGCGGCGGTCGAGAAGCATTGTTTGAAGGTGAAGATCGTATTTTAATCCCTTCACCTCAAGTGGCAACTTATGACCTACAACCCGAAATGAATTCAGAAATGCTGACAGATAAACTGGTTGAAGCAATTCATGCAGGTCAACATGATGTCATTATTTGTAATTACCCAAATGGTGACATGGTTGGTCACTCAGGCGTATTTAGTGCGGCAGTAAAAGCCTGCGAGGCCGTAGATCATTGTATTGGTAGAGTAATTGAAGCCTTAACACAAACGGGCGGCGAAGCGCTTATCACGGCTGATCATGGAAATGCTGAACAAATGCAAAATGAAGAAACTGGACAAGCGCACACTGCGCACACGAGTGAACCAGTTCCTTTTATTTATTTTGGACGCCAAGCTCAGGCTTATTCAGATAAAAAGCTCAGTGATGTTGCTCCAACCATGCTGCATTTACTCGGTATGGCTCAACCAGAGGAAATGACTGGCACAACAATCATGCAAGTACAATAAACGTTATGGGTAATACAATAAAAAAAATAATCTTACCCTTAGTGTGCACCTTACTTTCATTGCCATTAGCCCACGCTAATGGCAATGAAACTCGCACCAAAGAAGATCTCGAACAAATCCAAAAAGAACTCAAGCTCAATGCTGAGCGCTTAGCAGCGCAAAAAACGCAAATAAGTCAACTTGAAGTAAACCTTAAAAATTCTGAATTTGAAATTGCACAAAATGCAAAATCACTCAAAGAGCTGCTTTTTTCAACCGAATTTAACCGCAATGAACAAATTGCACTTAAAGATAAAATTAATGAACTGACACAAAATAAATCAACGCAGCAGGCTGCTCTTGCAGCACAGCTCAAAAGTGCCTTTATGACAGGCAGCCATGATTACAGCAAGTTGCTGTTAAATCAACAACAAGTCGCTAGTTTTGAACGTACTTTAAGCTACTACAGCTACCTTAACAATGCACGTTTACAGCAAATTGACGCCTTAAAAAATACGTTATTAGAACTCGCCAATACACAAGAAAAATTAAAAAATAGCGAGAATGAGTTAATTAAATTAGTCGCTGAACAAAAACAAAAACAAAAAGCCCTAGAGCTTGCGCAAAAAGATCGCAAAGAAAATTTAGCCCAGTTACAAAAACAATTTTCATCTACTTTGTCGGCTATTGATTATCTAAAACAAAATGAACAAGTACTTGTAGAAACGTTAGAAGCTTTGCATGAAGAAGCTAAAAAAATAATTAATTTAGATGGGCTTATGGCATTTAAAGGTCAACTCAATTGGCCAAGCAGAGGTAGACATAGCCATAAATTTGGCCAACACAAGCATGGCAATTTTAAATGGAAAGGAGTTGTGATTTCAGCCAAAGAAGGCAGCCCTGTTTCAACTATTCATGATGGTCAGGTCGTTTTTTCCGATTGGCTAAAAGGCTTTGGCTGGGTGATTGTAATTGATCATGGTGAAGGATTTATGAGCCTCTACGGTCACAATCAAGCCATTTTAAAAGAAGTGGGAGACAAGGTTACCAAGGGAGAAGTCATCGCTTTAGTTGGACAAAGCGGTGGACAAAGCGATCCTAGTCTATACTTCGAAATACGGCATAAGGGAAGTGCGGTAAACCCCACCACATGGTGCAAAAAACTATAATGTAAGTAGTTGGTTGCACTCGAATTAGGAGTAAGCCAATGAAATATTTATCCCAATTCATTGTTTGTTTTTATCTAACATTTACTCTCCCTAGCTCTGCGCAGGCTAATGAGCCTGCAGCTGAGCTGCAAGATATTTTAGAACATATCCAAGCTTTTTATGTCGATGAAATTGATCCTAAAAAGTTAAATCACACAGCGATAGATTCACTCATAAAACAACTTGATCCTCACTCGGACTATTTAGATCCTGAAGAATTAGAAGATTTATTTAATATCGCAAATGGTCAATATACGGGCTTGGGCATTGAAGTTGAACAGCGAGATGAGCATATTATTATTGTATCCGCGCTGCCAAATTCACCGGCCTCACATGCAGGAATTAAAAAAGGCGATATTTTACTTAAAGTAAATAATGAAACTGTGATTAATGAGCCAATTAAAAAAGTGGCTGCACTAATCAGTAAATCAAAAACACCTCAAATTAAGCTAGCGATAGCAAGAAGTGGCTATAGTGATGCGCTGCAATTTACCCTTGAAAGAGAAAAAATTGCAATTGAAAGCGTTTCTGGTCAGCTCAATGAACATGGCTATGCATCCATTCGGATCAGTAATTTTAATAATCACACCCTGCATGATTTGGCCAGACTATTAGCCCAATTAGCCAATGAAAATGGACAAAATCTTAAGGGACTACTCATAGACCTACGTGACAATCCCGGTGGCGTTCTTGGTAGCGCGGTTGATATCTCTGATTTATTTTTGCAACATGGCACAATAGTTACAACTAAAGGCCGCTTTTATG
This sequence comes from Pseudoalteromonas tunicata, assembly GCF_002310815.1. Taxonomy (NCBI): domain Bacteria; kingdom Pseudomonadati; phylum Pseudomonadota; class Gammaproteobacteria; order Alteromonadales; family Pseudoalteromonadaceae; genus Pseudoalteromonas; species Pseudoalteromonas tunicata. The sequence continues at coordinate 3,239,728 of NZ_CP011032.1, forward strand.
ATGCTAATCATAAGTATTTGGCTAAAACAGGCGATGTACTTAATGGTGCGCCTATTGTTGTCCTCATTAATAAAGGCTCAGCTTCTGCGGCTGAGATTTTAGCTGGCGCATTAAAGGATAATCAACGAGCCATTGTAGTTGGCACTCGATCATATGGTAAAGGCTCTGTTCAATCTCTCATCCCGCTTGGAGATGGCCATACAGCCCTAAAACTTACCACAGCTAAATATTACACTCCATCGGGTCAATCTATTGATGGCATTGGTATTGTGCCTGATATCGCAATAGAACAGAGTAAGCTGCCAAGTGAAGATGGCCAGACCTTGTTAAAAATGAGTAGCGGGAATAATAATCAACCCTTGCTTACCGCGTTTCGCGATGTACAATTGGAAGAAGCTCAAAAAATACTGAAAAAATATTAGTTAAGGTATTTTGTTCTTTAAGGACAAAACAATAATAAAAATAACTGAGCAACTCATTACTCAATACGTAATGGGTTGCCATAATAATAAAAAGATATAATTGTGCGCTTAAAACTCAGGATGCTTTCTTTGATAGCTTTAATGGTTAGCCATTTTAGTTATGCAGGCCAAGTGGCCATCGTTATTGATGATATTGGATATCATGAACGAGATCTCGACGCTATCAACCTCCCAGGAGAGGTGTCTTTTTCTATTCTACCCTTTACTCCTTTTGCTAAATCATTTGCACAACAAGCACAATTGGCAAAAAAAGAAATGCTATTACATGTCCCCATGCAAGCGATTAGCGGCAAAGAGCTCGGGCCCGGTGCAATTACCTATGATATGAATAAAGAGCAGCTTCAACATATGCTCGCCCGTGCTTTGGATGATTTACCACAAGTAAAAGGTATCAATAACCATATGGGGTCACTTCTAACCCAAAAAATAAAACCTATGTCTTGGACCATGGAAGTACTAAAAGAAAGGAATTTGTACTTTTTAGATAGTAAAACAACTCAGCATAGCCAAGCACAACATATGGCTAATTTATTTGGTGTAGATAACATCAGTCGTCATGTTTTTATCGATAACATTCCAAGTGAAAAACAAATGACTTTTCGAATGAACCAGCTGATCCGCCTCGCAAAAAAGAATGATTACGCAATTGCAATTGCGCATCCTTACCCTGAAACATTGGCCTTTCTTGAACAAGCATTACCAAAATTAGCTGAGCAAGGGATCAAGTTAGTTCCACTGTCAGATTTAGTTACTAAAAAATATGTACGTTTAGCTGCTTTAACTCAAGCGAATCCGCAACAGCAAACCCAAGAATAAGCCTTATAAAATAAAAAACCGCTTCAATTGAAGCGGTTTTTTTATTTTATTCAATTTATAATTTAAGCCGTTAACAGGTGCTGCAATTTCTTCATTGCTGTTTTCTCAAGCTGCCTAACACGTTCAGCTGAAACATCATATTTTACCGCTAAATCTTGTAGTGTAGCCTTGTCATCACTTAACCAACGGGTCTGAACGATATCTTGAGAGCGTTCATCTAAACTTTTTAATGCGTGGAATAAACGATTGTGAGTTTGCTCTTCCCACTGCTCTTCTTCAATTTTATCGGCTAAATCAACACTATTATCTGTTAAATATTGCACAGGGGAATATTGCGTTGCAGAAGTTGAATCATCATCATCGGTTGTTAAGTCAAACACCATGTCTTGACTGCTCATTCGTGCTTCCATCTCACGTACATCTTTTTCTGTCACGCCTAATTCATTGGCAACTGTTGAAACTTCTTCAGGATTAAACCAACCTAAACGCTTTTTATTCTTACGCAAATTAAAAAATAACTTACGCTGAGCTTTCGTAGTAGCAACTTTTACAATACGCCAATTTTTTAGCACATATTCATGAATTTCAGCTTTAATCCAATGTACTGCAAATGATACCAAACGAACGCCTACAGTAGGGTCGAAGCGTTTTACAGCTTTCATTAAGCCGATATTCCCTTCTTGAATTAAATCAGCTTGTGGCAGTCCGTAGCCCGAATAACCTTTAGCTATGTGAGCAACAAAACGTAAATGCGACATGATAAGCTGTCTTGCAGCATCTAAGTCACCATCTTGCTGTAGTTTTACTGCTAATGCTTGTTCATCTTCAGCACTTAGCATTGCAATACCGCTAACAGCTTGAAGATATCCTTCCATGCTGCCACTTTGCTGTGGAACTGTTAACATCATTGCTTGTAAATCTTTGCTCATATTTCACCTCTTGGGTCCATCTTTTAAACAATATTAGCACTCTTTTATCGAGAGTGCTAACTTCATTTCGTTTCTTATGACCTTAAATATTTACTTAAGTTCAAAATATCTTGGTCGGATAATTCAAAGAAAAAGAAACAAAATAGAATGGATATAAATACGTAATATGTCTAATTTAAACTCTGCTTGTGCACACTCAAATATGTGCTTGCTACTTAACTTAACAAAATATGCGAACAGTGCAAGTAAGAAGATGTAAAAATATTTATCTATTTTTACATCCATCAGATTTTAAAGAGTTTTAAAGAGTTTTAAATTATATTTTGTCCGGCTCGATTGCATCAATATAACGTTTCACTGATAAAAATGACCCACTTAAGCCAAGTGCGATACCCAATAAAACTAACAAACAAAACTCATTAAAAGACAACCCTTGCAATATAAACTCGGTTTGATAAACACCCGCAACATGACTTACAGCTGACGCTAACCACCACATCATCACAACAATGGCGATAAATGAGAACAGCCCACCAATTAGACCATACCAAATACCGGTCCACAAAAATGGTGCTTGAATGAAATTATTGGTTGCACCAACCAGCTTCATCACCTGAATTTCTTCTTTTTTATCCATAATTGATAAGCGAATTGTATTGCCGATAATTAAAATGACGGAAGTCAGCAATAACAATGCGATTGTGATCACACTTTCGCGTAATAAAGAAAGCAAAGCATTTAGACGCTCTAGCCATTCAATATCTAATTTTCCAAAATCAACTTCCCTTTCTTGCTCAAGTTTAAGCAAAAGCTCCCTTGCGGCTTGAGCTGAGGTAAAGCGCTTAGTTGGAGTCACTAATACAACACTAGGTAGAGGATTTTCATCTAAATAATTAAGCGCCTGACCAAAGCCTGAAGCAACCTTAAATTCAGCCAATGCATCATCTTTAGAAATATAATCTACTTGGGCAATCTCTGGATAAAGCCTTAAGCGATTAACTAATGAGCCCGCCTCTTGCTCTGTCGTATCTTTTTTCACAAAGAGCGAGATTTCAGCTGCGTTCTCAAAACCACTGCTTACTAGCTGTACATTTTTAACCACTAAATAAAGAGTTGCTGGTAATGTTAAACTCAAACCAAGCACTGCAATGGTCATTAAAGAAGCTGCAGGTGTTCGCCACATTTCACCTAGGCTATGCACACCTTGGCGTAGGACGTTTTGGATTACAAAATACATATTGAGCAGCCAAGATTTTTGATAAGCCTCAGCCTGACTATTGCGCCCTTTAAATAAAATACTCACGGCTGGCTCCCTGTTAACGGATCATCAATTAAACGACCGCGTTTTAGAGTAAGACTGCGATATTTCATCCGAGCAATCAAACCAAGGTCATGGGTTGCAATAAGTACAGTCGTGCCCTGCTGATTAAAATCTTCAAACAAATTTAAAATTTCAACCGATAACTCAGGATCTAAATTTCCAGTTGGTTCGTCGGCGAGTAAAATTGGGGGAGAGTTCACAATAGCTCGTGCAATACCGACTCGCTGTTGCTCACCGCCAGATAGAGTATCTGGAAAACATTTAACCTTGCTAAGCAAACCAACTTTATCAAGTGCAGCATGCACACGTTTTTCAATATCTTTACGATGCATACCTTCGATTACCAAAGGAAAAGCCACATTGTCAAAAATATTATAACGATTCAATAGCCTATGGTTTTGAAAAATCATACCAATATCACGGCGAATATACGGCACCTGTTTAGTATCAAGTTTATTTAACTTAACGCTATTGATAAACACATCACCAGCTGATGGGCGTTCCATTACGCTTATCAACTTAAGGAGTGTACTTTTACCTGCGCCACTATGACCGGTTAAAAAGGCCAGTTCACCCGCTTTAAGGTGAAAATTAATTTTCTCCAGTGCGAGATGACCACCGGGATATGTTTTACTTACTTGCTGAAATTTTATCATTATTAGTATCTTACAGCTAAGAGGGCGCAAAGCGCCCTAAATTTAAATCTTTACTTATCATCCTGACTAAACAAAGCATTGATAAATTCATCACTTTTGAAGGCTCTTAAATCATCAATTCCTTCACCAACCCCGATATAACGAATTGGAATATTAAACTTATCGGCAACCGCAAAAATAACTCCCCCTTTGGCTGTGCCATCAAGTTTAGTTAAACTAATGCCGGTTAATCCAACCGCTTTATTAAATAAATCAACTTGGCTAATCGCGTTTTGACCAGTACCTGCATCAATAGTCAGCATCACTTCATGTGGAGCGTCAGGATCAAGCTTTTTCATGACACGAGCAATTTTTTCTAACTCTTGCATGAGGTTGTCTTTATTTTGTAAGCGACCTGCGGTATCGGCAATCAGTATATCCACCTTTCTCGCTTTGGCTGCTTGAAAAGCATCAAAAATGACTGATGCGCTGTCCGCACCGGTATGCTGAGCAATCACCGGTATATCATTCCGTTGCCCCCAAACTTGTAATTGCTCAACAGCTGCTGCTCTAAAGGTATCACCCGCTGCAAGCATTACAGATTTACCTTCTGCTTGAAATTGCTTAGCCAGTTTTCCGATAGTGGTAGTTTTACCTACACCATTAACACCGACCATTAAAATAACAAATGGCCCGGTTGCTTTTTCAGTATCAAGCGCTTGCTCCGCTGACTTTAACATTTGCGCCATTTCTTGTTTTAAAAGGTCGTATAACGCATCACCATCTTTTAATTGCTTACGATCAGCCGCTTCGGTTAAACGAGCAATTAATTTAAGCGTAGTATCAACGCCTAAATCAGCAGTTAATAATTGCGTTTCTAACTCTTCAAATAATTCGTCATCTATTTTCTTACCTGAGAAAATATTTATAAAACCAGAACCGATTGATTGTTTTGTTTTGATTAGGCTCTTTTTCAAGCGTGAAAAAAAGCTATCTTTTTTAGGGCTTTCTTCTGCAGGCAAGGCTTGAATCTTTGCTTCTTGTGCTAAGCGCGCTTCTTCTGCTAAACGAGCCTCTTCTGCTAAACGCGCTTCTTCTGCTAAGCGTGCTTCTTCTGCTAAGCGTGCTTCTTCTGCTAAACGTGCTTCTTCTGCTAAGCGTGCTTCTTCTGCTAAACGAGTTTCTTCTGCTAAACGTGTTTCTTCTGCTAAGCGAGCTTCACCAGCTAAGCGCGCTTCTTCTGCTAAGCGTGCTTCTTCTGCTAAGCGAGCTTCTTCTGCTAAACGTGCTTCTTCTGCTAAGCGTGCATCTTCTGCTAAACGTGCATCTTCTGCTAAACGTGTTTCTTCTGCTAAGCGAACTTCACCAGCTAAGCGTGCTTCTTCTGCTAAGCGAGCTTCTTCTGCTAAGCGTACTTCTTCTGCTACACGTGCTTCTTCTGCTAAACGTGCTTCTTCTGCTAAACGTGCTTCTTCTGCTAAGCGTGCTTCTTCTGCTAAGCGTGCTTCTTCTGCTAAGCGTGCTTCTTCTGCTAAGCGTGCTTCTTCTGCTAAGCGTGCTTCTTCTGCTAAGCGTGCTTCTTCTGCTAAGCGTGCTTCTTCTGCTAAGCGTGCTTCTTCTGCTAAGCGTGCTTCTTCTGCTAAGCGTGCTTCTTCTGCTAAGCGTGCTTCTTCTGCTAAGCGTGCTTCTTCTGCTAAGCGTGCTTCTTCTGCTAAGCGTGCTTCTTCTGCTAAACGAGTTTCTTCTGCTAAACGTGTTTCTTCTGCTAAGCGAGCTTCACCAGCTAAGCGTGCTTCTTCTGCTAAGCGTGCTTCTTCTGCTAAACGAGTTTCTTCTGCTAAACGTGTTTCTTCTGCTAAGCGAGCTTCACCAGCTAAGCGTGCTTCTTCTGCTAAGCGTGCTTCTTCTGCTAAACGAGTTTCTTCTGCTAAACGTGTTTCTTCTGCTAAGCGAGCTTCACCAGCTAAGCGTGCTTCTTCTGCTAAGCGTGCTTCTTCTGCTAAACGAGTTTCTTCTGCTAAACGTGTTTCTTCTGCTAAGCGAGCTTCACCAGCTAAGCGTGCTTCTTCTGCTAAGCGTGCTTCTTCTGCTAAACGAGTTTCTTCTGCTAAACGTGTTTCTTCTGCTAAGCGAGCTTCACCAGCTAAGCGTGCTTCTTCTGCTAAGCGTGCTTCTTCTGCTAAACGAGTTTCTTCTGCTAAACGTGTTTCTTCTGCTAAGCGAGCTTCACCAGCTAAGCGTGCTTCTTCTGCTAAGCGTGCTTCTTCTGCTAAACGAGTTTCTTCTGCTAAACGTGTTTCTTCTGCTAAGCGAGCTTCACCTGCTAAACGTGCTTCTTCTGCTAAACGTGCTTCTTCTGCTAAACGTGCTTCTTCTGCTAAACGTGCATCTTCTGCTAAACGTGTTTCTTCTGCTAAGCGAGCTTCACCAGCTAAGCGTGCTTCATCTGCTAAGCGAGCTTCACCAGCTAAGCGTGCTTCTTCTGCTAAGCGAGCTTCACCAGCTAAGCGTGTTTCTTCTGCTAAACGTGCTTCTTCTGCTAAACGTGCTTCTTCTGCTAAGCGAGCTTCCTCTGCTAAGCGAGCTTCCTCCGCTAAGCGAGCTTCTTCTGCTAAACGTGCTTCTTCTGCTAAGCGTGCTTGCTCTTGAACTTCATTGGTTGTGTCTTTTTCACCAAAGCCTAACCAAGATAAAAATCTATTTTTTTTTGCCATACTAGCTAATGACCACTTATAAAATCTGATAAACTGATGCGTGCAATATGGTAACACTTTCATTAACAGAATGAAAAAGTACCGCAGCGATAAAATTTAGCCCATATACTATATGAGAGCGTTTCTCGACACCATTTTTTAGTGATATTAATGAAGCCAAACACATCAAAATCAAACAAATCGACCTCAGGTCAAATTCGCATCATCAGTGGTCAATACCGCGGGCGAAAACTGCCAGTAAAAGATGTTCAAGGGCTAAGACCAACAACCGACCGAGTAAAAGAAACCGTATTTAACTGGTTAATGAATGATGTGAGAGACACTGTTGTTCTCGATTGTTTTGCAGGTTCTGGTGGGCTTGGCTTTGAAGCGCTATCTCGTTATGCCAGCTCTGTGACATTTATTGAGAAAGATAAAATAGCCGCGCAGCAAATTCAGAGCAATATTTTGACGTTAAAAAATCCAAACGCTAACCTCGTCCATGGTGATGCACTTCAATTTATAGCAACCAATAACAGATTATTTAACTTAGTTTTTATCGATCCGCCATTTCGCCAAGGGTTAGCACAACCTCTTTGTGATTTATTGGTCGAAAGAAATGCCCTTGCTCAAGATGCTTTAATTTATCTTGAAGTTGAAAACGAGCTTTCTGATTTTAAAGCGCCTGTAAATTGGAGCCTTAAAAAAGAAAAAACGGCAGGTCAAGTGAGCTACCGTCTCTATCAAAATGGCTTAGTAAACAATTAGGCTATTCGATTTCAATACCAATATTTGTTTGACCATCTTCAAGCGCTTTAACTCGAAGCGCTTTGACGCTTTCTGAACTGATCCGCCCCATATTTTCAACATAATCAATAAGCTCGCCAAGCACTTCAATTTCATATTGCATTAAAGGGTGTTCACGAATAGCTTGGTTATCAGCTATCACATCTTCTGATGTCAGTTGATATTCAATTAGTTTTGCAACTGTGGCCTGGGATATTTTACTGATATCAACAAATTCAGCTTCATCTTGTGCAATTAATCCGTGCAGCATACCTAACAATGCTGTTGCTGCATCAATCGCAGGATAAACACCAAACATATCAAAATCGGTTACTTCCGGAACATTTGGCTCAACTTTATCAATTAATAATTCGAAGTTAATTTTGCTTTTTGGCAAAACTATTCTTTCCCAGATTAAATTTAACGCATTACGTAAAACAGAATCATCACCAAATTCAGTTGCTTGACTGAATAAAGTATAATTTGGCAGCATTCGCTCCAATAAAGCGGCGGCCAGTACTGCTTTTTGCAGGTAATTTAATTCTCTAATACGTTGAAAATTATTCGGTCTGTTCATCTTTATCCATTAGGCAGGACCAGCATAATTCAAACCCTGCACCATTTTTTTCACCACAATGGCGGCAAAACCATTCATGAGTTGATTGTCGTTGAGTTTGATATTCTAACAAGATTTTTTCAGCTTGGCGCTGTTTTATCTGCAAGACAAGTATCGAAATATAGGTTTGATCTTGGGGAATTTCACCTAAAGCCCCCGCAAGGGCTTCACCATGAAAGCGAACATCGATTGAATTGATGTGCAATAACCCTTTGATTAAATAGGCTTCAAGTGCATTTTCAGCTTGATAAATACGGATCCAATCAAAGAGTTTTTCCATTTAGCTATTGAGTTGTTGTTGGGCATACTCAAATTTAAGTTTAAATTCGGTTACTTTGCCTTCTAATTCTTCAATTTTTTCATTTAATTCATTATTTTGTGCTCGAATACTTTCATACGCATTACGAGCTTGTTTTGATTCTGCCTCTAAACGAGATACCAAACTGGTATTTCGACCTTGCGCCATGTTTAATGCAGAATCTTGATTGGCTAATAAGCTTTCTTTTTTGGCAATCGCGTCTTGGTATGCTTGCTCTTTGATTCTAAATTCACTAAGCAGCTCAGACATTTGCTCTTTATCTTGCTCTAAATTCACAATATTTGATAACGCTTGCTCTAACTCTACTTTTAATAATTTAGTTTCAGCAAACAGGTCTTTTTTCAGATCATTAAATCGACCATCTTGTTTCTTCTCTTGCTCTGCAATTTTGTCTTTATACTGCGCATTCGCTTCTAAGACTGAAGCATGCTCAGCTTGCAATGCTTCGTTTTGCTGCTCTAACTCTGTTAAACTCGCTTGTAACTCAGCCAAATGATTTTCTTTGTCAGAAACTTGCCCGCTGAGTAACTCTTTATTTTTATTTAACTCTTCAACCGCTGCACGCTGCGAAATAAGATCCTGCTGTAAAGTTTCAAATGTTTTTTGCTGTTCAGCAATCATTTGGTCTGATTTATGCTTTTCTTGTAGAAGATTTTTGATTTGCGCTGTGTATTGACCATTAGCACTATTTATATCGGTTAATAACAACTCTTTCTCTTTCAGAGAAGCGAGTGCTTGCTGTAACGCGGAATCCTTCTCTTCAATCGCATGCTGCTGCGTAGCAAGGTTAGCATTACCAGACTCTAATTCGCCCTGTAATAGCTCAAATGCCTGTTTAAGATCTGACAACTCTTTTTGATAATGTGTTTCTTGCTGTTTCAACCTATCATCTAGCGATGCATTTTCTGCACTTCGTTCGGTAATAAGTTGTTTAACCTTATCTGATTGTAATGCATTAAGTTCTTTTTGTTTTTGTAAGGCAGCTTCAGATTGCTGTAAAAGAAGTTCTTTTTCTTGAATGATATTTTGCTGCTCAGCAAGCGTTTCTTTAAGTTTTGAATGCTGAACTAACTCTTTTTGATGATGCGCTTGCAGTGTTTCAAATTGTTCTTGATAACCATTTCCTTGTTCAAGTAACCCTGTTAAGCGCTCTATCTCAAGTTGGCTTGCCTGACAATTTTTCTGTTCAGCCTGTAATTTTTGCTCAAGTTGCAATGCGCCTTTTTGCAGCAAAGTCACTTTTTGTTCTAAAGATGCTATTAATTCATCTTCATCAGATTGGTGCTGTACGATTGCCGCTTGATGGCCTTTTTCAAGCGCCTGCTGGCAAGCTACAAGCATCATTGCCTGTAATTGCGGTGAAATCAGCGATAAAAACTGCTGAGAAACGGTATCAATATACGGATGACGCTCTGTGATTGTTGCAGCCAAATTACCAATAAAATCGGTTGGTTCTTGTGATAAACTTCGAGCCACTGATGAAAATGTCTCTTGCGGTGATACCGCCTCTAAACCTTGTAGTAATTGATGAAGTTGTGTACCTTGAAATTCACCCATCGAAATCTATCCCCTAGAGCAATGCTTTTGTTATTATTAGCTCGTTCAATTTTTAAATTTCGTTTAATTCAATTGCAGAAGAAAGCTAAATTAGAATCATTTAATCTTATAAAATTAATAAGTTAAAATAATTACATTGTATAAATTGTAGCTATCTTAACACTGCTAGTGCGTGAATTTAAACACATTAAAACATATAATTAACAAACAAATTAAAAGGCTATCTGATAATCACTATGACCTTAACGACCCCTGCTCTACTTTTCCCTGCAATTTCACTGCTTTTACTTGCATATACCAACCGTTTCTTGGTTTTAGCTCAATTAATCCGCCAACTGAACTCCAGAGAAGGAGATACAATCCGCCCTGTCGTAAAAGCGCAAATTTCTAATTTACGAAAACGGATAAAGCTAATTCGTACCATGCAGTTTTATGGAGTGATCTCTTTTTTACTCTGTACAGCAGCCATGTTCGCAGTCTTTCTTGAGCTACTTCTTTTAGGAGCTATTTTTTTTGGTGCTAGCCTAATTTGTTTACTTGGCTCATTACTCTTTTCGCTCTATGAAATTCATATCTCTTGTGATGCAATCGAATTAGAACTTACCAGCATTGCAGAAAAACCGTTAAGCAAAGATAGCTAATTTGATGTTTTCAAAATTTACTACCTATACTTAAGCAACCGCTTAAATATAGGTAGTAATTTGTGTCAGATTTCTTGTTTGCAGATGACAGCTTAAATCACAATGAACAAGTAGCAGCAGTTGAAACTGGCTGGGATATTTTAGTTGTAGATGATGAAGAAGATATCCATCAAGTAACCAAATTGGTACTTTCAGGATTCCAATTTGAGGGTAAGCCACTGCGATTTCATCATGCCTATTCGGCAGCACAAGCAAGAGAAGTTTTGCAAGATATTGACCAAATTGCGGTAGGTCTTGTTGATGTGGTAATGGAAACAAATCATGCTGGTTTAGATCTTATAAAGTACATTCGTGAAGAAGCTGAAAACCACGATGTCAGGCTTATCTTACGGACAGGTCAACCAGGTGAAGCACCTGAAGAGTCTATCATTCGTGACTTTGATATAAACGACTATAAAAACAAAACAGAACTTACCGCGATTAAACTCAAAACTCTACTTTATTCTGCATTACGTGCTTATCGCGATATTCGCACCATTGAAAAACATAAACGCGGTTTAGAAAATATAATTAATGCATCTGCTAATTTTCTAGAATGCGATACTGTTGATCAATTCGCTTCAACAATTTTGGGGCATGTCTCCAATGTTATGGGGCTAGATGATAATGAAATTTATTGTGCAGCTGCGGTTAATTCGCAAGATAAAAAAGGCACTGATTTTATGCTGCTTGCTGCATCCGTAAATAGCAGCGCCCCTGAACAAAAAACCTTACCAAAAGAAATTAGTAATCTTTTTATTGATGTACATAACAAAAAAGAATCTTGTAAAAATGAAAACCAGTTTGTCGGTTACTTTCCAACAAAAGGTGGCCTAGAAACTATGTTGTATGTTAGTAAATCATCAAAACTACAACCTTCAGATCATCAGTTATTAGAGTTTTTCTCCAACAATATTGCACTTGCTTATGATAATTTAAGATTACGAGAAGTAGTCAGAGAATCTCAAAAAGAACTGTCGTACATTTTAGGTGAGGCAGTAGAAAGACGAAGTAAGGAAACTGGCAGTCATGTTAAACGAGTCGCTAATTACAGCTTTATGCTTGCACTGAAGTATGGATTAACACCTTATCAAGCTGAAATAATTAAGCTTGCATCCCCTTTGCACGATATTGGTAAAATAGGGATCCCTGACAGTATTTTAAATAAACCAGGAAAACATACTCCAGATGAGTGGCAAATAATGCAATCTCATGCACAAATGGGATATGAAATTTTAAAAAATTCTACTAATGAAATTTTGCGCCAGGGTGCAGTTATCGCGTATCAGCATCACGAAAAATGGGATGGTACAGGTTACCCTTCTGGACTTAGTGGCGAAGCAATTGATATTTCGGGTCGTATAACCGCAATAGCCGATGTATTTGATGCATTAGGAAGCGACCGCTGCTATAAAAAAGCTTGGCCTCTTGCTGATATTATCGATTTGTTAAAACAAGAAAGAGCCAAACAATTTGACCCTAAATTAGTCGACCTTTTTCTAAATGATCTAGATGCATTTTTGGCAATCCGAGATGCCTACCCAGATTGAACAATCTAATTCCAATGTTTTTATTTAACCTAATGCTCAGGCAAGACTCTCATTAGTACGCTGAATTAAAAACAAATATCAAAGCTAATTTCTATAAGCTAAAAATTTTTAATGGTAACAAGCTTAGTTGACGCATTAATAGCAACCCCGTTACGAGTCAACTCAGCCCCTTTTACTGATACCGTATTTTCACACCACTGATGTAACTTTAATTTAACAAAACAATAAGTTATATACTAATTATTACGTTAACTCTTTCATTTTTTTGTATCATAAATTGCCCTTGAGCCTAAAAGCACGACTAAATGATTAGTTATTATTCAGATTAAAGCTTGCTTTAGTACCCAATTTTTTAATATTATCTCCCCCGGCATTAGAGATTAAGTTTTAGAATCAAAAACCTTTGACTTATCAATATGCAAAATACCAAAATGAATTTGGTTTAACAGTCAGTATTAGCTCAGTTCACTTGAAAGAGAAGGATCATAAAGTGAGATTGGAACAATTCGAGCAATTTTTGGCACTCGGCAAACTTCGCCATTTCCGCCAAGCAGCAGAACAATGTAACCTCAGTACATCAGCACTCACCCGTAGCATTCAAACTTTAGAGCAAGAACTCGACTGCGAGCTAGTCGCGCGATCCACACGTTCTGTTAATTTAACTGATGCTGGAGAGCAATTTCTGATTTACTGCCAAGATACATTAACTCAATTAAAAGAAATAAAAACAAAACTCGCTAAACATAAAAAGAACCTAATAGACAAAATTATTATCGGTTATACCATGGATGCCACAACTATTGTGCCGCTTGCCTGTGGTAAATTTATGCAGCAGCATCCTGAAATTTCTATCGAAATGCACTTATATACTCAAACTCAACTTAACGAAAAGCTGAAAATCAATGAGCTTGATATCGCAATTGGTAGTAGTCAAAATCATTTGCCTGAAAACCAAATAGTGCAACTACCCGATCAACTTGTTTTGTTTGTGAGTAAGAATCACCCATTAGCATTTGCAACTGAAATTGATCGCACGGCACTTAATCCATATCCAATGTTGTCTTGCCTTTCATCTAGCATTCAAGTACAAAAAATGCTGCAAGATGCGGCTGTAGCACTTCATAAAGTGTCGACTGTCAAAGTAGGTAATATTGATCAAATTACCCAAACAGTGAAAGATAATAAACATGTCGCCATTGCTGGAATTGAACATACCAATACCATAGACGGCAATCCTGATTTAATGATTATCAAACCGACACAAGAGTCTCAAAAGTTAGCTCTTTCATTGACTACTAGTCGTGATTTCAACCTTCAGCATCAAGCTCTTCAACTACTAAGCTATATTGCCGATGAAGTGAAATTACAAACCGGAGCTCAACTTGAAAGTATTGAAAGCGAAACTTTTTAATACTTTTTTCAAATAAAGTGTGGGGAAACATAGCTATTAATCCCCACAACTCACTCTCGCAAAATAACTCATCTTAACTGTATAATGCGCTACTTCTTGAAGGATCCCATATGCGCACCGCTAATTTCAATCTGACTCTTGAACATGTTTTAGATCATATTCACCAAGATGGTTATGGTGTAATTGATAACGCAATAGATGAAAATCTCATCGAGTTATTACTGACCGATTGCTTAAGCCAGCAAGCGCTATTTCAACTCGCGGGTATTGGTCGCCAGCTAGATAAACAACTTAATCCAACTATTCGCTCTGATAAAACAAAGTGGTTTGAACACGATAACCTGATTCAGCAACACTATTTAGCTTTAATGGAACAATTACGCACTGCAATAAACCGTCACTTCTTTTTAGGTTTATTTGACTATGAATGCCATTACGCAACTTACCATCATGGGGATTTTTACAAAAAGCATTTTGATGCCTTTAAAGGTCGTTCTAATCGCGTTTTTACCACGGTGCTTTATCTTAATACTCCAAAACAAGGTGGTGAACTGGTTATTTACCAACCTAAAAGTAAGGATGTTTTAGCTACCATAGCTCCAAAAGCAGGAACTCTCGTGGTATTTGAAAGCGAGCGATTTGCTCATGAGGTACTACCTGCCGTTGATATTCGTCATTCAATTGCAGGCTGGTTTAGAAAAAACAACTCAGTCAACGGTGTTATCGATCCCACTAACTAGCGTAAGGTTAACCGATACTCAACCCGAGTGCGATAGCCATAAAAGTAACTAGACCAACATAGTTATTATTTAAAAAAGCTTTAAAACAATTATTTCTGTCGCGATTTTTAATTAACCATTGCTGATACATAAAAAATATACTCACCACACCAGCATTGAGCATAATTAACCAAGTCGCCATTTGTTGCTGCCACATAAGGTAAGAGATGAGCAGTAAGCTCGAGATTTGTAATACTGCAATGATCAGTTTATCAGCCCGGCCAAATAAAATTGCTGTGGATTTGACCCCTATTTTAATATCATCATCCCGATCAACCATGCCATACATTGTGTCGTAAGCCACAGTCCAAAGTAGATTTGCACCATAAAGCATCCAAGCTTCAACAGGAACTGATTGCCCTACCGCCATATACGCCATTGGAATAGACCAACTAAAAGCTGCACCTAAAACCACTTGAGGTAAATGAGTATAGCGTTTCATAAATGGGTAGCTAAATGCTAATAGCAGAGCAACAAAAGACAATAAAATGGTTTGATAATTAAGCGTAAGCACCAGCAAAAAAGCAGTAATAATTAACAATGCAAAAAGCTGAAGTGTCTCTTTGGTACTCACAAGACCAGCAGCAAGGGGCCTATCTTTAGTACGCTTAACTTGGCCATCAACTTTTCGGTCGGCAAAGTCATTAATCACACAACCGGCTGAGCGCATTATAAAGACCCCAGCGCTAAATACGATAATAAAATGCCAATCAGGCAATCCATTAGAGGCCAGCCAAAGTGCCCAAAACGTAGGCCAAAGCAATAACAAAGTCCCGATTGGTTTGTCCACGCGCATTAATTTTGAATAATGTTCAATGTGTGCAAAACGTAATGAAATAAAACTCATCGATATAATACCGAGTTAGGTAAAAAAATCTCACAAACCATAATCTTATGCTCTGCAAGAGAAAAAACACTGCGCCGACCATAACAACAAGCAGCAGGTAAATTTAATGACTTTACTAATTGCAAGAGGCAATGTGATACAGAAAACTGCGCAACCTCTATAGTATTTCTAATTAAATCAGCATGTTGAAATAAGTATTCACCTAAAGGTCTATCGCCTAACGCGGCAAGTGAAAGGTCATTGTCTAATAAATCTGTAGGGATCCAACTTTGTGCATAAACCTGCGCCTGGCCATTGCCCATCAGCAGTACTTCTCGGACTAATACGTTTTGCACAGCCAAGCCACACATTAAAGCGTCCGATTCAGTCAACATCATGTGTTTTTCACTCAGTACCTCAACGCTAAATTGATTAGTATTAGCTTTTAATTTAGCCGTAAGAGAGCCAGTACCAAATAACCATTGTTGCTGTAACTCAGTTAAAGGCCAAATAGCGTGATGTAACCAATGGTTTTCTAAACTTAATGGATATTTGAACACAAATAACTTACCTCAATACCTATAAAGCAATCATAACATTTCAATAGTTTATGAAAAAGCGCAATGGATTAAGATTGTTATCCATAGCAATTAAGTAAGTGAACATAAATCAAAATAAAGCCGTACATATCTTGACGGAAAAGCTGGACTATAATTTGCTAAACCAGATATCATTGCCAAGCTAAACCACTTAACTATGTTGTTATTTACTAATATAAGAGACAAAAACATGCGATCATTAGCCGTTTTATTGTGCGCTATAGGTATTCAGTTCACTAGCCTAAACAGCTATGCAGCATCAAATTATGGTTATTACGGTTTTGAACCTGATGTCATTACCAATTATATTGGCGCTTCAAACAAAAAAATGGGCTACGTACGAGTGACCGTTGAACTTATGCTGCAGGATATGGCCAATTTAGCGGTCGTTGAACATCATGATCCTCTGCTGCGCGATGCGATTGTCGAAATACTCAGCAAAGAACCCGAAGATAAAATAAAGTCTCTCACTGGTCGTGAGGAAATTCGTAAAAAATGTGTTGAAGCAGTGAAAAAGCTATTAAAAGAAGAAACAGGTAATGAAATTATTCGCGATATTTTATTTACTAAATACCTCTATCATTAAGCTTAAATAATATTTCAAACTTTAAAATGACGCTCGTATCTTAACCTAGATTCGAGCTTCGTCGTTTTAGATGCCTACTTTTTAGCCTGCCATGCTAAAGCCCAACCAGCCACACACCCAGCAATCAAACCAAACAAATGCGCCCAATTGGCCATACTGACAAATAATACATCAGCAAAACCAAGTGCCAACCAAACCAGCATAAAACCGACTATTGGTTGAGATACCGCTAATTGTTCATTTTTACTGTAATAGCCATAAATCCAGCAAAAACCTAACAAGCCATATACCACACCCGATAAGCCACCAAAGTTATCACCCACCAATAAAAATTGTGCCCAATTACTTATCAATGCCGTAAACAAAAAAAGGAATACTAAGTGCCGACTGCTTAGCGCTTGTTC
Organism: Pseudoalteromonas tunicata; assembly: GCF_002310815.1. NCBI lineage: Bacteria > Pseudomonadati > Pseudomonadota > Gammaproteobacteria > Alteromonadales > Pseudoalteromonadaceae > Pseudoalteromonas > Pseudoalteromonas tunicata. The sequence goes on from NZ_CP011032.1 coordinate 3,256,717, forward strand.
TATTTTGCTTCCTAGACTCATCCACCACATCAAATTAAAAATTAAATGGATAGCTGAAAAATGAATAATCGCAGGTGTAAACCATTGCAAAGGATTTGCGGGGTTAAATTTTAAAACACTAAATAAACCATTAAAGCCACCAAACATAAAGGCTAAATATAACCCAACCGAAACCAAGCTCACTGAACGATTTAACCAACTTAAGGCATCAAAGCGCGCTTTAAGATCGAATGAAGCACCTTGATACGCCAACCCTGAATCTGTTGTCCCCACATCCCATGATGCAGACCAATACTTATCTGCGCTTGAGTCTTGCTCAAACTCATGCCAAAGCACATCTGCTTTGGCATGATGCGCTTCATCAACCCATATTTCGACCCGCTGAGCAGACTTTGGCATTAATTTAGCAGTAATATGCTGCGTTTTAAGATAATCAAAAAAAGCCTGTGCCGCACGCGGGTTGGTTAATTCAGCCAATAAAATCATGAGCGTTCGATATTATCTGCACACGATGTGGCCCATGCTTCAAAACCGCCGTCTAAGCTATAGACATCTTCAAAACCTTGCTCATTTAAATAGTTAGCAGCACCTTGTGAGCTAATTCCATGATAACAAACCACAATAATAGGATGTTCAAACTCTTGTTCAATCATGAATTGGCCAATATTCGCATTAGATAAATTCACCGCTTGAGGAATGTGCCCTTTTGAATATGTGTTTGCATCACGAATATCAGCAATTACTGTTGCAGGGTTTGCCAATAACTCTTTAGCTTGAGCCACTGTTAAATGTTTAAAAGCCATAACTACCTCTAAATGGAATTTTATGCGAAAAAAAGGGGCGAATGCCCCTCAATAATAACGTGTTTAAAAAAGGATTAACACCAATCTAAAATCACTTTACCTGACTGACCAGACAACATGGTGTCAAATCCTTGTTGGAATTGATCAATTGGGAACTGATGCGTAATAATCGGAGATAAATCAAGCCCCGATTGAATTAAGCTGGCCATTTTATACCAGGTCTCAAACATTTCACGACCGTAAATACCTTTGATCACTAACCCTTTAAAAATAACCTGATTCCAATCAACCGCCATGTCTGAAGGTGGAATACCTAGCATGGCAATTTTTCCACCATGATTCATATTACTCAGCATGTTTTTAAATGCAGAAGGTACGCCAGACATTTCAAGACCAACATCAAAGCCCTCTGTCATACCAAGCTCTTTCATCACATCTTCAAGCTTTTCGTTTGCGATATTTACCGCTCGTGTAGCACCCATTTTACGCGCAAGGTCTAAGCGATATTCATTCACATCGGTAACAACAACATAACGAGCACCAACATGCTTAGCAACAGCTGCTGCCATAATGCCAATTGGGCCTGCGCCAGTGATAAGTACATCTTCACCCACTAAATCAAACGATAAAGCTGTATGTACCGCATTACCAAATGGATCAAAAATTGATGCTAATTCATCAGAAATATTGTCTGGGATTTTAAATGCATTGTAAGCAGGGATCACTAAATACTCTGCAAATGATCCTTCACGGTTAACACCCACACCTATGGTATTGCGGCATAAATGCACTCGACCCGCACGGCAGTTACGGCAATGACCACATGTAATATGGCCTTCGCCCGATACACGATCACCAATTTTAAATCCGCGTACTTCTTGGCCCATATCAACTACTTCGCCCACATATTCGTGGCCAACCACCATAGGTACAGGGATTGTATTTTGCGCCCACTCATCCCATTTATAAATGTGAACGTCTGTACCACAAATTGCTGTTTTACGGATTTTAATTAATAAATCATTATGACCGACTTCTGGTTTTGCCGCTTCGGTCATCCAAATGCCCGGTTCTGCTTTTAATTTCGATAGCGCTTTCATACTATTTCTCTTTCAAAAACAGCCTCAAATAAGAGGCTGTTTAGTCAATTTGGAATCTAACGTTAAATGCTGAAATTTAACTATAGATTAAATAATCTGCATTTCTTTACCAATGCGAGTAAATGCATCGATGGCAATGTCTAACTGCTCAGTGGTGTGAGCCGCTGAAATTTGAGTGCGAATACGTGCTTGACCTTTTGGTACCACTGGGAATGAGAACCCAGTTACATAAATACCCTCGGCAAGTAGCTTATCAGCCATTGCTGATGCCACTTTGGCATCACCTAACATCACAGGAATAATCGCGTGATCTTTACCGGCACAGGTAAAACCAGCAGCTTCCATTTTCTCACGGAAATAAGCCACATTTTGCCATAACGTATCGCGCAGCGCTTGGCCTTCACTCAGCATATCGATCACTTTAAGTGAAGCAGTTACAATTGATGGCGCGAGTGAGTTTGAAAACAAATATGGACGCGAACGTTGGCGCAACCATTCAACAATTTCAGCGCGACCTGATGTATAACCACCTGATGCCCCACCTAAAGCCTTACCCAATGTACCGGTAATAATATCAACTCGGTCCATCACTTGGCAGTACTCTGGTGTACCACGGCCATTTTCACCAACAAAACCAACAGCATGTGAATCATCAACCATTACAAGTGCATTGTATTTATCAGCTAAATCACACACAGCGGCTAAATTACAAATCACACCGTCCATTGAAAATACACCGTCGGTGGCAATCAATTTGGTTTTCACACCAGCAGCATCTGCGGCAATAAGTTGTTGCTCAAGGTCAGCCATATCATTGTTGGCATAACGAAAGCGTTTTGCTTTACATAAACGCACACCATCAATAATTGACGCATGATTTAAAGAGTCTGAAATAATCGCATCATCAGCGCCTAAAATCGTTTCAAATAAACCGGCATTGGCGTCAAAACATGACGAATATAAAATAGTATCTTCAGTCTTTAAGAATTCACTGATTTTTGCTTCAAGCTGCTTATGAATGTCTTGGGTACCACAAATAAAACGCACCGATGCAACACCAAAACCATGTTGATCTAAACCATTTTTTGCAGCTGCAATTAACTCTGGATGATTAGCTAAGCCTAAGTAGTTGTTAGCACAAAAGTTAATAACTTTTTGGCCTGATGCTACTTGAATTTCGGCTTGTTGTTGTGACGTGATAATACGTTCACTTTTGTACAAACCTTCTGCTTTGACTTCATTGATTTGCTGCTGTAGCTGCTCATAAAACGCAGATGCTCTCATCTGTTTTCTCCAAAGTTTTGAACGAGTTGATAGTTAGGCTGGTGTAACCTAAAAAACTGAGTGGCATTGTAAAAGTTTCAACTTATAAATGCACTGAAATACTACATAAATACTGTACACCTAGTGTATGGTTTAGCTTATTTTGTCGACACCTTGTGCTAAGGATGACCAAATTTCGATGTCTGGCTGCGCGATTGCCTGCTCATCGGATGAGTACTGAGATTGAATTAAAATGCATCGCGCTACCCCAGCTCGCTGCCCGGCTTCTATATCTGACCATTTATCGCCAATCATAATGCTTTGTGTTACATCAATCTGATGCTCACTAATTGCTTGAGCAAGCATACCTGGAGCCGGTTTTCGACATTCGCAATCTGTTTGATACATACCCTGCGCATTTTTAGGATGATGCGGACAAAAATAAACACCCGCTAATGGGGCTCCTTCGCGTTCAAATTGTAATGTCATCCAATCCGTTAAGGTGGCAAAATCAGACTCAGAGTAATAACCGCGACCAATGCCCGACTGATTCGTCACCACCACCAATTTGTAACCTAAAGCAACAAAATGTCGACACGCCTCAAATACGCCAGCTACAAACTCAAATTGATCAATTTTATGCACATAGGCATGATCAACGTTAATCACGCCGTCACGGTCTAAAAATATTGCTTTATTCATAATTTATTTAACTCTTTGGCAACCACAGTATCGAACATTTTAATCACTGCATCAGTAGTAATTTGCGCCATTAAATCAGCACCTTTACAGCGTTTACCCCAAGGCAATTGTGACGCAGGGCGACCAAACTGAGCCTGTATATTATGGTGGTACACTTCGACCACGTAGTCTTGATATAAATATGGCCCTGTGCGTTTTGGATTTGAATGCGCATATAAGCCGATCACAGGCGTGCCAACAGTCACCGCCATGTGCGCAGGCCCAGTATCAGGTGCCAGTACTAAATCAGCACATTTTAATACACACAATAACTGCTTTAAGCTGGTTTTACCGACCAAATTTAAAATATCACTTTGGCTATAGCCAATAATCTCGGTGCTTAGTTCACGCTCCATTTCCGTTGGCCCGCCACTGAGCACGACCTTATAACCTTTGCTTACCGCATAATCAGCCAAAGCAGCATAACGCTCTGCAAGCCAATTACGCTCTTTTTTACTCGCAGCAGGCGCGATAACAAATACCTTTTCAAATCCGGCTAACTGTTGCTGCGCCCACGCTAAATCACTTTCTTGATAAGGCATTTGCCACGCTGGTAGTTGCGGTTTCACACCCAGTTTGGCGGCAAAGCCATAAAAACCTTCTAATACATGAGGTTCAAATTGTGCTGCAATTCGTTTATTAACAAATAAGCTGTGCCCTTCTTTAGCTCGGTGCCAATCAAAACCATATTTTACTTTGGCTGGAATACAAGCTGCGGCTAAATTTGCCCGTAACGCCACTTGCATATGAAGCAATACATCAAATTGTTTGCCTTTAAAACGTTGTTTTAATTGCTGGTAGGCTAATTTACCCTGCTTTTTATCAAAAATAACAAATTCGACACCCGGTAAATCAGCTAATAACATGGCTTCAATTTTACCAATCACCCAGGTTATTTTGGCCGTAGGATGCTGTTTTTGAATAGCCTGCACAGCCGCTACGGCATGGCATACATCACCAATTGCTGACAAACGCAAAATACAAATTTCTTTAATGTTTAAGTGTGAATTCACAACAATCCTTAAGGCAGAACAAAGCGCAGGGCTGATCTTAAATTAAATCACGCCACAAACCAAATGTTCACATTAAGGCAAGTTATTGTAAACTAGCAGCAGACTTAACCTGCGGTAATCTTGTTTTATGATCCAATCCACTCAATGTGGCAATAATACGCTACTCACTTGGCAATACAGCCCAACTGATCTGACCCCAGCCTGGTTCGAACCAAGCTTTTGGCAACAGCAAGACAAAATTTATGCACAAAAAACAGGACGAGCCACCACTTGGTTTTTTAAACATGATGAACTTAAAGCTGTGCTGCGCCACTATTGGCGAGGAGGGTTAGTCGGAAAAATACTACAAGACCAATATCTAAATTTAGGAATTAAACGCTCACGAGTCTATCGCGAATTTATGTTGTTATGTCAGCTCCATCAGCAAGGGTTTAATGTTCCAACCCCAGTTGCAGCTTGTTTTAGTCAAGCAGGTTTAATTTATCGCGCCGATATTATTACCCAAGCAATTACTGGCGCCGATAGCCTGCTTGATCGGTTACAGATCAAAGCGTTAACCCAAGATGAAATCATCAAAATCGCACAGTGCATCGCAGATTTTCATAACGCCGGTGTGTTTCATGCTGATTTAAATATCAATAACATTTTATTTGATGATAAAGGTGAAATTTTCTTAATCGACTTTGATCGCGGCCAATTAAAGCCACCAGCACAGAGCTGGCAACAAGCAAATATCAACCGACTATTGCGCTCATTTAATAAGCAAGCCAAACGGCTAAGTTGTTTTTATTGGACAGAGCAAGATTGGGCGCTGTTTATCAGCCATTACCAAAAAAACATAAAAAAAGCCTGATAATTCAGGCTTTTTGGTAATGCTTTTTTACAGAATGAATGACTAAATTAACCGCCGTTAGTCTTGTGTTTTGATTTTTTTAATCACATTCGAGGTTGAACAACCGTTTAAAAACTCTAACACCGCCACTTTTCCCCCTTGTGCTAATACAAAATCAGCACCTGCAATTTGTTCAACGGTGTAATCACCACCTTTGACTAAAATATCTGGGTTAACCTGTTCAATCAGCGCTGCAGGAGTATCGTTTTGTGCTAAATCACCAAACGGAATAACCCAGTCGACCGATTTTAACGCACTCAATACCATCGCGCGTTCATCTAATGGGTTTATTGGACGATCAGCACCTTTTAAACGGGCAATTGACTCATCATTGTTCAGTCCAACAACTAAGCGATCACCCATTGCTTTGGCCTGTGCCAAATAACGCACATGCCCAGCATGTAAAATATCAAAGCAGCCATTAGTAAAAACAATGGTTTCGCCATTACGTTTTGCAAATTCAATATGCTGTAATACATCTTCAAATGGTGCTTGATAGTGCTCACCTGTTTGCAATAAATACTGGCTCAACTTACGCCCAAGCTCTTCAGGCGTTACTGTTGCAGCACCTAATTTCGCAACCACTAACCCTGCAGCTAAATTAGCAATCTCAACTGCATCTTTGGGCGCCATACCCGCTGCAAGCATCACTGTTAAGGTTGCTATTACCGTATCACCAGCACCGGTCACATCTGAAACTTCAAGCACTTGCGCCGCAAAATCAAACTTATCTTGTAGGGTGATAAGCGACATCCCTTGCTCAGAGCGCGTCAATAATATCGCACCTAAACCACAGTTTTGAATAATATTACGGGCAGAAGCCAGAATAATTTCTTCAGAGCCGACCTCGCCACCAGCGGCTTTAAATTCACTTAAATTAGGGGTAATAAAATCAGCACCAGCATAACGCGATAAATCTTTTGATTTTGGGTCAACCAATACGGTTTTACCCGCTTGTTTGGCCAAAGCAATCATAGGCTCAATAAGCGTTAACGAGCCTTTGTTGTAATCAGAAAATAAAACAAAATCGTAGTCATCAATGATTTGTGCTAACCGATTAAGTAATAGCTGGCTTTGCTCTTGGGTGAAGTTTTCTTCTAAATCTAGGCGCACCACTTGCTGATGGCGACTGATCACGCGCATTTTAGCTATGGTAGGATGAGACTCTTGCACCACTAACTCCGATGCTATTTTCTCATTTGCCAATAAACGCTGTAACGTATCACCACACTCATCTTTACCAATGATGCCAAGCAAGCTCACTTTGCCATCAAGATGAGCAATATTTTTAGCAACGTTGGCAGCGCCACCCGCTTTATCTTCAAGTTGATTTACTTTAACAACCGGTACAGGCGCTTCTGGTGAAATACGGCCCGAATCACCATGCCAGTATCGGTCGAGCATCACATCACCTACCACCAGCACTTTGGCATGAGATAAATTTTTTAATAATGCCAAATCCATTAAAGCGACTCCGTCCAAGTTAAATCAAGCGCTTCACATAACCAATGACCCAAAAACATATGCGCTTCTTGAATACGAGCTGTTTCATCATTAGCAATAATAATGGCAAGTTTGGCAATGTCTTTTACTAAACCGCCATCACGGCCCGTAAGCGCAACGGTATAAGCGCCAATTTCGTTGGCTGCTTCGAGGGCTAGATTAATATTTTTGCTGGTACCAGAGGTGGTTAAACCGATAACTAAATCTTGTGGTTTACATAACGCCTGAACTTGGCGTTCAAACACTGTATCAAAGGTATAGTCATTTGAATGAGCCGTTAATATTGACGTATCGGTGGTTAAGGCAATAGAAGCCAGTGGCCCGCGCTCTTTTTTATAACGCACAACAAATTCAGCCGCTAAATGCTGAGCGTCGGCGGCACTACCACCATTACCAAACCACACAACTTTACCACCTTGTTTTAAAGTGATAAGACATTGCTCTAAAAGCGCTAACGCTTGAGTTTGATGATTTTCTAAAGTATCAAAGGCAGCGCGATGACGCGCTAAACTTGCAAGATAACTTTGGGCTGTTGTTGTCGAATTCATTATTAATCCTTCATAGAACATGGCCTAAGTGCCATTTCTAACTATATAAAATGCCTGAGTTACCAAAACCAAGCGACAGATAAGTGACCGTATTTCTCATCAAAAACATCTGTGCCATACGTCAGTTGGCTTTCAACCCGATACTCTTGCCATTTTCGGCTATTACTGAGTTGAAATTCAAGCGATGGCGTGTAATCAGCCACTTGCGAGTCTTCATTATTAATTTTGGTCACTTTAAAATGCCACGATGATTGAATATTTTCACTGTAACCGACATCAACCACATGAATTTGTGAACGTGTGCCATCAGAAAAAACACGCTGATCGCCCGCAAAATGGCCATACACAGCACCATCGTTAGTATTACCAAACTTATAAATAGAGTTAGTGTACCAACGTGTATTCCAGGAGCTATATTCGTAACGCACCGACCAATTCGAAGTTAATTTGGGTAAATAAATCCCACTATTAAAGGAGGTATTACCAAAACCATAGTTACTGTATTGATCGGTATCTTCGCCGCCATATTCAAAATAAAGTTCTGTTGGTGTTACCCAATTAAAATTAAAACTCGACGTGACCGAAGCTAATTGATCACCAAGTTCTTCATCATCACCATGCTTATTGTCATTACCGCCCGGATCAAAATAAGCTTTAATAATATCATTCGTGCTCACTTCTCGCGGACCACCGCCAAAATGTAAAATTCGGTTTAAGCCTATTTTCCAGCCTTCTAACGGCTCAATACTTAAATGTGTGCCAGCAATACGAGGACGACCATCATGCCATTCACCTTGTGATTCAATACCTTGCTTTACTTTCTCTAACTTGGCGTAAAACAATTCAAAATCAAGATTCCACCAATCGGCCAGAGGTTGTGAAAAACCAAGCGATACCGAAGGAGATGTTTTTGCATTGGTTGAGATTAATTGTGCGCCGTATTTAAACGGTGAAAACCAATGTTCTTTATAACCAATATCAAGTTGTAAAGTATCACCAGCCACACTAAAAAACGTATTGTAAGCAACTAAATCACCGGAACTAAAACGATAATCGACACCAATTTGTACCAGTGTTGATTCACTTGGGCGCCAGACACCTTCAAAAAATCCTTGGCCCCATTCATCCGATTGCAAACCGCGTTGATTGGCAATGGCGACCGTTTTATCGTATTTCATTGTCGCTTTTAAACCGCTACGACTAATTTGATCCTGACCACGATACGGCTTAAGCGCAATACGAATGGCATCATATAAGCCATTATCAACCTTACGTAATTGGCGCAGCGCAATATCGATTTCATTAAATGAATAAGGCTTACTCATTGGTGTGCCGGTGGTTAATACAAACATGGTATCAACTTGTTGCTCAAGGTGAGCATCAACATAAAGCGGCAAATAAGCCGATGGTTTTGCACTTGCTTGCCAAGTTGCGGCAACCAGCAGTAAAGAAGATAAATATTTTAATTTCATAAATTTGCTGTAAATAAAATAAGGCCGCTTGATGGTATCAAATCTTATCTGAACTTTATAGAAAGTGGCTGTTGAAAATTGTTAGATAGAAGATTTTAGCCAGATAGAGTGTCGAAAATATGTAAAAAACGCTACTATATCGGCAATTTTTACCCCAAAGAAATCTCATGGCACGATTTATTTATAGTTTGCTGTTGTATCTGCTCAGCCCTTTGGTTTTTATCCATTTATGGCTACGAGGCAAAAAAGCCCCTGAATATCGTAAGCGATTGAGTGAGCGCCTAGGTTTTTATGCTCAAAAAGCAACGACCCAATCAGTAGTTTTTCACTGTGCATCACTCGGTGAGGTCATAGCGGCAACCCCTATGATCAAAAAGCTTCAACAGCAGCAAGAGTTAAATATAGTCCTAACTTGCAATACACCAACGGGCAGCGCTCAAATAAAAAAAACCTTTGGCGATACTGTTAAGCATGTTTATTTACCACTTGATTTTTGTGGCGCAGTGGCGCGATTTTTGACTCACTTTAAACCTAACGTACTGATTATTTTAGAAACAGAGCTTTGGCCAAATTTAATTACCACAGCCAAAAAACGCAATATCCCCGTATTATTGCTTAATGCACGCCTCTCTGAAAAATCAATGCGAGGCTATCAAAACGTAAAACCGTTAACTCATGCTATTTTGAGTGGTATTTCCCATATCGCTGCTCACAATCAAACAGACGCAGAGCGTTTTGTTGCGTTGGGCTATCCTCAATCACAGCTTACAATCCCAGGCTCAATTAAGTTTGATGTTTCGTTATCAGCAAGCACATGTGAGCACGCAAACTCATTTCGCCAGAGTTTAGGGCCTCGCCCATTTATTTGGATTGCAGGTTCAACGCACGAAGGTGAAGATGCACAGTTACTTGATGCCCACCAGCAGCTTTGCTGCTCAATTCCCAATGCATTACTTATTTTAGTGCCACGCCACCCTGAACGATTTGATACGGTTGCCGATTTAGTGCATCAACGTAGTTTTAAGCTATCGCGTAAAAGCCACCACCCTAGCAGCTCACAATTGACCACTTGCCAAGTGCTGCTTGGTGATACCTTAGGCGAACTTTCGACTTTATATGGCGGTGCTGATACGGCATTTATTGGCGGCAGCTTAATTGAACGTGGCGGACATAATCCACTTGAAGCAGCAGCTTTTGGAATTGCCGTTTTAACCGGTCCACATACCTTTAATTTTAACGACGTATATCAAGGAATGTTTGCCAACCAAGCTTGTAAACTAGTCACCAACAGCCACAACTTAGCCGATACTTTGCTGGTACTTGCAAACAATCCTGCACAAACCAAAAAAATGGGCCAAGCTGCGCTTCACTTTGTAAAACAAAATCAGGGTGCGGTTGATCACTGCATCACGCTTATTTCTCACTATTTGGATTAACTTATGTCACACGAACTTGCCATTTTACAGACCAAACAATGGGTGAGTGATGTAATTGTAAAATACAATTTTTGCCCATTTGCGCGAGCTGAAGTCGAAAATAATAAAATTCATTATCAAGTTTGCCCACAAAACACCGTAACTGATGCTGTAATGGCGATGCTAGATGGATGTTTTTTGCTGGATAAACAACCAGAAATTGAAACCAGTTTATTAATTTACCCCGAAGGGTTTGCGGATTTTGATACTTTTTTAGAGCTGGTTGACTTAGCAGACGCCATGCTGGCTGCTCAAGGATTTTCAGGCCATTATCAAATAGCCACTTTTCATCCTGACTATATTTTCGCCGATTCAGATGAGCATGATGCAGCTAACTATACTAATAGAGCGCCTTATCCGACTCTTCATTTAATTCGAGAGTTAAGCATGTCTCTGGCACTTGATAATTACCAAGAGCCCGAATCAATTCCTGAGCACAATATTAAACTAGCGCGCCGCAAAGGCATCGATTTTTGGCAGCAACTGTTGCAAAATTGTATCAATACACCGAAATAAAAAACGCAGCCTATGGGCTGCGTTTTTTATTGTACTTTGCTGATTTTAGCCCTGAATACGACAACCAATTTTACTAAATTTTTGCTTACTAGTGTGGCTTTCAATAAATTCTATGATGGCTGCAGCCACATCAATTCCTGTAGCACCTTCAATGCCCTCAAGACCTGGAGATGAATTAACTTCCATGACCACAGGGCCTCGGTTTGAGCGCAAAATATCAACCCCAGCAACATTAAGCCCCATCGCTTTGGCTGATTGAATGGCTGTTTCGCGTTCGGCTTTACTGAGTTTCACCACTTCAGCACTGCCACCCCGATGCAAGTTAGAGCGAAACTCACCTTCGGGCGCTTGACGTTTCATTGCAGCAACCACTTTGCCGCCCACCACAAAACAACGAATATCCGCACCACAGGCTTCTTTAATAAACTCTTGTACTAAAATATTGGCATTAAGCCCCATAAAAGCCTCAATAATACTCTCAGCTGCATTTTGGGTTTCTCCCAGCACAACACCAATCCCCTGCGTTCCTTCAAGCAGCTTAATAACTACCGGTGCGCCTCCTACATTTTTGATCACATCACCAATTTTATCGGGATGGCAAGCAAAACCGGTGCGAGGTAAACCAATTCCTTTTTTCGATAACAACTGTAATGAGCGCAGCTTATCCCGCGAACGAGAAATAGCAATTGAGCTATTGAGTGCAAAGGTGTCCATCATTTCAAATTGGCGTACTACTGAAGTACCATAAAAAGTGATCTCTGAACCAATTCTTGGGATCACAGCATCATATTTAGGTAACGCTTCGCCATCGTAACGTACTTGAGGATTGTTGCTGGTGATATCCATATAGCAATGCAAGGTATTGATCACATCAACCTGATGACCACGCTGTTCACCCGCTTCTTTAAGGCGCTGTGTTGAGTAAAGTTGTGGTCCGAGGCTTAAAATGGCTATTTTCAAAGTAAAAGTCCGCTAAATCAGCAAAATAATGAGAAAAGTCTCACTAAATAAAGGCGGTATTTAAAGAGCTTTAGTATGACATTACTAGCATTTTAACGATGAATTTTTTTACTCTTGCCAATAAAAAAAATCTATTTTACGAAAATAAAATCATGATACATATTTAGCCCGACAAGAAGTCTAACGGAGAAAATTATGCGTAATGGTCTATTTGAATTTTTCGACGATGTTAACTTCCCTATGGGATTTCGTCGTTCTGGCTCATTTTCCATTCCGGAATCGGAGCTATTAAGCAGCTACGGTGATATTTTAAGCAAACTTGCTAATCAATCGCTAGCGCCTGAATCACCAGATGAAGTTGATTTTGTTGAGGTCTGTTTAGGAAATAAGCCAGCTCAAACAAAATTTGAGAAAACATGGCTAAAATATAAGCATGAGATTTCGCGCAAAGACAAGTTTTACAGTGCTTTTGGCAAGAAAGAAACCGTAAAACCAAGCACGGACTTTTCTGTTATTGAACTTTAGTGCTCTAATCACAACTCATTAGATAACCAGAGATAAAATTATCTCTGGTTACTGTATTACTCTTGGATTGCCAACTGTTGATAATGCTGTTGTAACTGAGAGATTTTATCTAACCCTTCACCATAGCTATACGGCTTAAACAATAATAAAACCTTCACTAAACCTTTATAAATATCCGTTTTTACTAGATCTGAATCAAATTTATGAATTTTTAAATACGGCGTCCAAAAACTCACCATAATTTTGATAGTATGCGCAAATTGAGGAATATCCCCTTCATCAATTTCGATAATACCTGCGACTTTTAATCCTCTGACAACATCAGAAACTTGTTCAAGTAAATTAGCCTGCAACGCTAAATACTCTTTTTTCAGCTGCTCATCACGAGACAAAATATCACCCAAATTATCGTAGAAAAAATGAAACTTCCACATGAGTTCAAATAATGAATCAAGATAACCCACTAACTGGTCAAGCAGCTCTTCATCTGCACGCAATGGCACAAAATGGGTCTGTAAATGCTCACGGTAAAGCGCAAAAATATGGCGTAAAATATCTTCTTTATTTTTAAAGTGGTAGTACAAATTACCTGGGCTAATGCCTAAATGTGCAGCTATGTGATTAGTACTGATTGCCCGTTCGCCCTGTTGATTAAACAGCATAATACTTGCCTGAATAATCTTATCCTTAGTACCCATATTATTTTACTTCCATAGTGCAAATTGGCGCACATTATAAACAAACTTACCCTTAAGCTAAAGGCTGCTATTGAGAACAAACACTGATAAACTAAAGCAAAATCATATAATCTAATTTATTACATGAACGTAAAAGCAATTTACCCAGGCACTTTTGATCCTATAACGAATGGCCACAGCGATTTAGTTGCGCGTGCTGCCAAAATGTTCGATCACGTTATTTTAGCAATCGCTTTTAACCCCAACAAAAAGCCATTTTTTACTTTAGATGAGCGAGTTGCGCTTGCAAAAAAAGTGCTAGGACATATCCCAAATGTTGAGATTATCGGTTTTTCGGGTTTGCTCGCAGATTTAGCCAAACAGCAAAATGCCAATTTATTAGTTCGCGGGCTACGTGCGGTTTCTGATTTTGAGTTTGAATTGCAATTAGCCAATATGAACCGCAGTTTAAACCCCGATTTAGAAAGTATATTTTTAACCCCTTCGGTTGAAAACTCGTTTATCTCCTCCTCATTAGTCAAAGAAGTTGCTTTACATCAAGGGAATATCGACAAATTTGTTCACCCAATTGTCGCCAAAGCATTACAGGAAAGAATTAAAGCATGATCAAGCGTTACTCCGTTATTGCATGTGCTGTTGCAATGACTTTTAGCAACAGTATTACTGCAGAACCTTGGATTGATTCGAAAGATATTTATCTGCGCCAGTCGATTGAGCAATTAGTGAGTTACGGGGTTATTAAGCACCCAGTAACTAGCTATCCAATTATGTGGCAAGGCATTGCAAATGATTTAACTGACGTTAATTTAAGTAAACTTCCAAAAGAAGCCGAATTTGCATTAAACCACGTTCGTCACGCTTTGCGTTTTGCCCAAAAAAGCGTTCGCTCTGGTATTAAACTAAAAGCCAATAGCAAACCAAATGAACAACAAGCTTTTGGGGAGCGCTATCAAGAACAAGCTGCGCTGCAAGGCTACAGCATGATGATGGGTGAACGTGTTACAGCAAAAGTCAGTGTGCAGGTATCAAACGACGCTAACAGCGGCAAAAAAATCGCTTATGATGATAGCTATCTTGCGGTTATTTTTGGCAACTGGGTAATGAGCGGCGAAAAAATCAATCACTGGTGGGGTCCTGCCAACGAAAATGCATTAATGTTGTCAAATAACGCCAGCCCAATGAAAGCGCTGCGCTTAACGCGCTTAAACAGTGATTACTTTGGCCCAAATCTATTATCGTTTATTGGCAACTGGCAATTTACTGCTTTGCTTGGCGAACAAAAACACAACAAACAAACACCTAGTAGTAATAAATTTTTTGGCGCTCGTTTTTCAACCAGCCCATTTCAGGGCCTTGAACTAGGCTATAGCCAAACAGCCCAATTTGATGCTAATAATCAAGACCATGATTTTGCTGACTTTAATAATGTATTAATTGGTAAAAACAAATTTAAAAACGATTCAATAATTAATGAATACAACCAGTTAGTCTCGCTTGATGCTAAATATTCGAGTCAACTTTTTGGCCAAAGTATGGCTGTTTATGGTGAACTTGCTGGCGATAAGCAAAACAGCATGTTACCTGAGCATCGTAATTATACAGTGGGAATAGAACACTATTTTGGTCAAGCGGATTATTTAGTTAAGAGCTATCTAGAATACACCAATACACAGCAGCAATGTGGCGATAATACTCAGCCTTATCATTGTGGTTACCAACACCCTTATTTTGCTGATGGCTACCAACATCACTCACAAAATATTGGTGCTAGCATTGCTGAGAACGCAAAAAGCATGACACTCGCCTCGCAATATCACCAAACAAATGGCATTGCAGCCTATGCTAAGCTTCGTTTTATAGAACAAGACCAAGCAACCAATAACCCTTTAGCAAAAAACCAAAAGCGCTATCAAATAGAGTTAGGTTATCAGCAAGGTGTATTTAACGGCTTATGGCAAGTATCAGCACAATTTGGCAAGCAAGAGTCAGATTTAAATCCAAAGAGTGATCGCATTAGTGCACTGCGAACAAGTTGGGAATATCGTTTTTAAACAAGACGATGAGTTAAAAATTAAAAAGCGCTAATTGAAGTGACCCCCAATAGTTGGACTATCCAATTACTGGGGGTCTTTTTATGTCCAAATACCACAGAGTATTTAAGTTAAAGCTGGTGCGACTAGCGCAAGAAGAGAGTTCGGGAACCTTAGGTTCAAAGTTTTAAGTACGCTCTAACCTTATTCGTTATTGGTCTCAGGTTTATCGCATCAATGGCGTTAATAGTTTTGTTCATGAGCAACTTCCTTACTCCTTCGAATTTAAACTTCATGTACTTAAAACTATGTCAGTGAATAATTGGTCACTGTCTTATACCAGTGCCTATTTCGACTTATCATCCCCTGGTATTTTATTTCGATGGCAAAAGCTTTATGCTTGCGATGGTACACCCCGTTTAAAACCAAAGAACAAAGGTAGGCCACGCGTGACTAGTCATTCTTCTACTCCTAAACCATCATCAGAGATGACTGAAAAAGAACTTAGAGAAGAGCTTGATTATTTACGTGCAGAAAACGCTGTCTTAAAAAAGTTAGAAGCCTTGACTCAAGCCAGAAAGAAAAAAGCAAAGACAAAACGCTAGTTGTCGAAGAGCTCAAGGCAATATACAGCTTACAACACTTATTAAAGGTTACAGGGCTTCCCAAAAGCGTGTATTACTATCATCGCAATGCACTCAATAGGTCGTGTCCCAATGCTGATTTACGCGTAAAAATAGGTGATATCTATCACAAGCATAAAGGGCGGTACGGCTATCGTAGGATAACTTATGCGCTAAGAGCGATGGGCTTAGTCGTTAACCATAAGCGTGTACAACGCCTGATGAACGAGCTTGGTTTAAAGTCCAAAGTGAGACCCAAACGCTATAAGTCTTACAAAGGTGAAGTCGGTCGAATCGCTGAAAATGTCCTAAAACGTGAATTTACGGCAAAGAAGCCAAATCAAAAATGGGTGACCGATGTAACAGAATTTAAGGTCAATGGCCAAAAAGTATATCTGTCACCGATAATAGACCTGTTTAACCAAGAGGTGGTCAGCTACGAGGTACGAACATCTGTTACGTTACCCTTAGTCACTGATATGCTCAAAGCTGCGACAGCAAAACTGCTGAAGCACGAGAAACCCCTCATACACTCAGACCAAGGTTGGCAATATCAAAATTACCAATACCAACAACACCTGAAAAAGTACGGGTTACTTCAGAGTATGTCCAGGAAAGGAAACTGCTTAGACAATGCCGTTGCAGAAAACTTCTTCGGCATATTAAAAACTGAGATGTATCATAATGAAACGTTCAAAGATGCGAATGAACTCATTGAAAACATCAAAGAATACATCGACTATTACAACAACGAACGCATTAAGCTAAAACTAAAAGGCCTGAGTCCGATACAATATCGAAATCAGGCCTTGGTTGCCGCTTAGAAATGAGTCCAACTTAATGGGGTCACTTCAAATTAAGCGCTTTTTTTCTTTTCACATAATTAAAGAGCTTAATAATACCGAATATATCCCTATCGACAATTAGGGCTACTATCATAGAAAAATCTAAAACATTCACTCCCAATGAATATAAATCCCAGAGAAGCCAAGGTGTTGTATTTTTAAATATAACGATATCTAGATGCATAAATAAGAATAATAACGTATTGATAGAGAGGCCAATATAAGTATAAATGACACCAGGCGAAGCCTTAGTTTTTAATAATCTTTGCCCTATATAAATAATGCAGAGTGTTACAAAATCATAAATAGACCAAGTTTTATAAACCTCAGTTTGATCAAAAAGCTCATAAAGATGATCGCTTATAAAGTAAGAGCAAAATATCGCAAACGAGCAAAACACAAGTAGATTATCAGTTTTGACTGAAATGCATCGAAAATACAAATTTAGAAAAAAAGACATTAGGAACCCCCAAACAATAAAGGTTCCTAAATACAATGCTAAATTACTCGTTAACATACACCCACTTTAGTTAAACTTTGATAACACCACCACCGCGTTGTAGTTGTGCACCACCAAGTTCCATAGCCTGTTGAGAAAAGGTAACCTTATCAGACTGTAAGGTGTTTGTGCTAGCGCTTTGCGATTGAATTGGTTGAGTATTTTGTGTTTTTTGATAAGCAAGAGCCGATACACCACTATTTGCGTTAATTTGCATTTTTATTTTCCTTATAAATTAAATCAATATAACCAACAAACAAATTCAACTGTCAAAATTTTGTCTGTTTGTTGCGTCGTAAAAGCATTTTTATCTTTCAGATTCATTTAAAGCAAAATTAGGGCCAAGTTTTAAAAAATACAACATCATATTTATCAAATGGTTAGCAAGGTAATTATTTCCGCCCTAGCCAGTTTCAACTTTTTATCACTTATTTTTTAGTGCAAAAAAAGCACGCCGTGGCGTGCTGTGTTTTACTCTTGTAATTATCGTGATAACAACTTAAATGAACTGCTGTTTTGCAGCAGCCATTGCTTGGCTAACTTGCTGTTTTGAAGTACCGCCCTTTGCCACTCGCGCATTAATACAAGCATCTAGCTCAAGTACCGGATAAACATCTTGTTCAATCACAGTGCACACCGCTTGAAATTGCTGAATACTTAATTGCTCTAAACTTTTATTTTCAGCAATGGCAACTTGTACCAACTGACCAACAATATGATGCCCTTCGCGAAATGGAATGCCTTTTTTGACTAAATAGTCGGCCAGTTCTGTTGCATTAGCATGCCCGCCACGCGCTGCAAGTTCAGTACGTTTTGCGTTCACTTTAACTCCCGATAAACAGGCTTGCGCCATGTGCAAACAAGCCAACCAAGTTGGTAGTGCATCAAACAAGCCTTCTTTATCTTCTTGCATATCTTTGTTATAGGCCAAAGGTAAGGCTTTTAACGTCATCATCATCCCGCTAAATGCGCCAAAAACACGGCCAGTTTTACCGCGAATTAGCTCTAGCGCATCTGGATTTTTCTTTTGGGGCATTAATGATGAACCTGAAGTGACATTATCAGCAAGCTCAATAAATCCGGCTTCGCCAGTATTATAAAAAATCATGTCTTCGGCTAAGCGTGACAAATGCATCATTGATATCGAGGCACAGCTTAATAACTCAACCACAAAATCACGATCTGATACTGCATCTAAGCTATTGTTACTCGCTGATAAAAAACCCAAATTAGTGGCAAGAAGTTGCCGATCGATCGGATAAGCTGTTCCGGCTAGTGCGCCAGATCCTAACGGACAGACATTTAGACGCTCAATTGCACCGCGCAAACGGCTTTCATCTCGGCTTAACATTTCAAAATAGGCCATGCACCAATGGCTAAATAATACCGGTTGAGCACGCTGTAAATGGGTGTAACCGGGTAAAATAGTACCAAACTCACGCTCTGCCAGCGCTAAAATAGTCTGTTTTAGATCACCTAAAGCAACTAATAATAACTGTGCTGTCTTACGGCTCCACAAACGAAAATCCGTTGCAACCTGGTCATTACGGCTGCGCCCTGTATGTAATTTTTTACCTAAATCACCGACTTTCTCAATGAGTGCAGCTTCAACAAAAGAATGAATATCTTCAGCATCTGATTGTTGTAATAACTGTGGCTGTTCGCTTACTTCAACTAACAATTGATTCAGTGCTGCAACAAGTTGCTCAAGTTCTGTCGGTGTTAAAATTCCCACTTGCTCAAGGGCGCCTGCCCATGCGATTGAGCCTTCAATATCTTGTTCTGCGAGTTGGTAGTCAAAAGGAAGAGAGTCGTTAAATTGTTTAAATGCTTGATCGGGTCCTGTTGAGAACCGTCCACCCCATAATGCCATGTGTTTGCCTCATTATCCCAAAGTCCGGTGAAGCAATACTGCTTCACCGCGATACTATATTTTATGTCTTTATTTCGTGCTTTTGTTTAACGCCGAAATACGACTTGCTAACGAATACAAACGAATAAAACCTTCTGCGTGAGATTGGTCATACACATCATCAGCACCAAAGGTGGCAAATGCTTCGCTATAAAGACTATTTGGAGATTGTTTTTGTACCGCTGTGACTTGGCCCTTGTAAAGTTTAAGAACCACTTCGCCAGTAGCACATTGGGCTAGTGCCTCAGCACCTGCAAGTACCGAATCTTTTAGCGGCGTAAACCAACGACCATCATATACTAAATGTGAAAACTCGCCGCCTAACGTGGCTTTCCATTTACGGCTTGCTTTATCAAGTACCAATTCATCAATTGCTTGAAGTGCAGCCATAATAACTGTGCCACCTGGGGTTTCATAACAGCCGCGTGATTTCATGCCCACTAAACGGTTTTCAACGATATCAACCCTGCCTACGCCATGCACCGAAGCAATTTCATTGAGTTTAACTACACATTGATATGGGCTGAGTGATTCACCATTAACCGCGACAACTTGACCTTTTTCAACACTTAATGTCACGTATTGGGCTTCATTTGGCGCTTGCTCTGGTGAGTTAGTCCACATCCAAACTTGCTCACTTGGTTGATTCCAAGGATTTTCAAGCTCACCACCTTCATGTGAAATATGCCATGCATTGGCATCTCGACTATAAATTTTGGTTGCCGATGCTGCGCATGGAATATTTCGCTCAGCTAAATAATCAAGCAGCGACTCACGACTGGTTAAATCCCATTCACGCCAAGGAGCTATTACTTTTAAATCAGGAGCTAAAGCCGCAAAACACCCTTCAAAACGAACCTGATCATTCCCTTTACCTGTACAACCATGAGCAAGAGCATCAGCGCCCACTTTACGCGCAATTTCAACTTGTGCTTTGGCAATAATTGGACGCGCCATTGAAGTCCCTAATAAATAGGTTCCTTCGTAAATTGCACCGGTTTTTAAGGTTGGGTAAATATACTCTGCGACCATTTCTTCTTTTAAATCGACGATATAACACTCTGAAGCACCAGAGGCGATAGCTTTTGCTTCAACGCCTTCTAATTCTTCTGCGCCTTGGCCAACGTCGGCAACAAATGCAATTACTTCACAGTGATAGTTCTCTTTTAACCAAGGTACAATCGCCGATGTATCTAAACCGCCTGAATACGCTAAAACGACCTTTTTAATTGAACTCATTTTGGTTCCTTAAACAAAATTTGGATTTAATAAAGTAACAAGCAAGGCATTTTGCGCATGCATACGATTCTCGGCTTGTTGAATAATTCTTGAAGCAGGCCCGTCCATCACTTGTGACGTAATTTCAAATTCACGATGGGCTGGTTGGCAATGTAAAACGGTGCTTGCACCCGTTAAATCAACTAATTGCTGATTTAATTGATAAGGCATATATTGCTCTTTCACTTGCGAAAGCGGTGTTTTATCACCCATTGAAACCCAAGTATCTGCATAAAGCACATTAGCACCCACAGCAGCTTCGATACGATCGCTAATTTGTATTGAAGCTCCATTTGACGCTGCAATTAGCTCTGCTTGTTTTACAATTTGTGCATCTGGCGAGTGTCCTTTTGGACAAACCACGACAAAATCCGTACCAAAAGTCGCAGCCAATAACATTAATGAATGAGCGACATTATTGCCTTCACCAAAATAGGCTAATTTAAGCTCACTGACATCACCGTGTACTTCTTGCATGGTCATAAAATCAGCAAGCGCTTGGCATGGGTGGTACAAGTCACACAAACTGTTTACCACAGGTACGCTGGCATGCTCGGCTAAATCGCGAAGAGTATTGTGCTGATTGACTCTGGCGACAATACAATCAGCCCAAGTTGAAATATTAAGAGCAAAATCTTTAATTGATTCACGCGTTCCCATCCCACCATTTTGCTGGTCGAGATACACCGCGTGCCCACCTAATTTATGAATACCAATATCAAACGATAAACGAGTTCTTAAGCTTGGTTTTTCAAAGAGTGTCACAACCGATAATCCAGCTAATGCTTGATTAAAATCGCTTGGATGTGCTTTTATTTTTTGCGCTAACGATAAAATGTCTAGTAATTGTTTTTTATCAAACTCTAATCCGTGTAAATAATGTTTTAACATAGTTTGTCCTATGGCGTAATTTTGGTTCCTACATGCTCACCTTTAAGCAATGCGTTGAGATTTTCTGGCTTTTGCCAACTAGAAATGTAAACGCCACGTCGTAAATGTTGGGCAGCGAGTAAGCTTGTCTCTACCTTGACTTGCATCCCACCCAGAATTACTCCTGAATCAATTAACTGTGTTATTTGTCCACTATTTAGCTGATGTAGAGGCTGTTTATTTTGATCTAAAACCGCCTCAACATCGGTCATAAAAATCAACTCTGCATCTAAAGCTTGGGCAATTGCCGCAGCGGCTTCATCTGCATTAACGTTGTACCAATTGCCTTCAAGGTCAAAACCAATTGAACTTACAATAGGTAAAACATTTTTTTCTAATAAGATAGGAAGTAAATTAAAACTCCCCGTTTCGCATGAGCCAACTTGCCCTAATGCTTTTAATTTTTGTGTACTTGTTACACCGGCTTCAAACAAACTAATGCCAACTGGCGTTAAATTGACAGCCAAAGCCTGACCCATCAATTGCTTATTAGCACAACCTGCCAATGCGCCGACGATATAAGGCATTTGCTCACGCGGACTGATCCTAAGACCTAAATGCTTAGCACTGGCAAAACCAGCTTGTTGCAGCCAAGTATCAACTAATGCACCACCACCATGAACAACAATAAATTGATCATCTGGATGCTCTGCAAAAACGGCAAATAGTGCTTGCGCAGCATTATCACTATTGAGGACTGCACCACCGAGTTTAATAACCCACTTACTCATGATGTGCTCCCACTAATGTATAAGCAGCACTTAAGCCCATTGAAATGTTTATGCACTGCAATGCTTGACCTGCTGCACCTTTTAATAAGTTATCAATCGCACTCATCACAATGAGGCTTTGCCCTTGTTGTTGCCAACCGATATCAACAAACGCTTGGTTAACTACACCATTAATTGATGGGATCTTATTGCCTAATAAACGAATTAGCGGTTGATCAGCCAAACATTGATACGCATCATTAACTTGCTGCTCGGTAACGCCTGGTTTTAAATCCACATAAATAGTTTCTAAAATGCCACGAGGAAAATTACCTAAATGCGGTGTAAATAGCACTTTATGCCCTAAATAGCGCTCAATCTCAGGACTGTGTCTGTGGTTAAACAAACCATAAGGTTTTAAACTCACTTCACAAAACCCCGTTGATATATTTGCTTTACGACCGGCGCCACTGACACCTGACACAGCATTAATAATAATTTTTTGCTCACTCACTAAACCTGCATTAACTAACGGTTTGAGTGCATTTAACGCCGCCGTTGGGTAACAGCCTGCAACTGCAACGAGCTGGGCTTTTTCAATAGCGTCACTGTTCCACTCAGCCAAACCATAAGCGGCTTGATTTAGGAGCGCTTCATTTTCATGAGTAAAACCATAGTATGTTTGATAATCTTGATTGTTTGCTAAACGAAAGCCACCTGATAAATCAAATACCTTTTTACCCATATCTAAAAATAACGGCGCTAAATCAACACTCACTTTATGCTCTGTGCATAAACAGACATAATCGGCCTGTTGCTGAATATAACTCATTGCATCGCTCGTTAAAGGCTGTAACGGTACATCAATAACACCAACATATTGCGGGTATAAATCGCTGAGCAACTTTCCTTTATCCAAGCTTTGTTCTGAAACAAATAAACCAGCTAAGGTTAATTTAGGATGTGCAACTACTAACTTTGCTAACTCTGCACCGCTATAGCCACTTGCTCCAACAATAATTACGTTCATGACACCTCAAAACTCTTTAATGATGCGATAATTTCGCTTTGCTATTTTATGAAAAATGCTATCGTCCACTTTGCAGGCAAAATGTTGCAAAAAAACGACGTGAGCCTTCAAATACAATTGCTATGCAGCATAAATAGAATTAAATTAATATGCAATATTATTGCATAATTATTTTTGAGGTTTTCATGGCTCAGCCTAATTTTTTACAAATGTACCAAGATTTAATAGCAAGTCCTTCTATCAGCGCGACTGCTGAACATCTAAACCTTAGCAACCGAGGTGTGATTGATCAACTTGCAACATGGGCTCAATCGCTTGGATTTGAATGTGAGATCACCGAGCTTGAACTCGCTCCTGGCAAATTCAATTTAATCGCCAAACTCGGTCAAGGTGAAGGTAGTCTAATGCTTGCCGGCCACACCGATACTGTGCCATTTGATGAAAGCCGCTGGAGTTTAGATCCATTCAAACTCACATTAAAAGATGACAAATTATTTGGTTTAGGCAGCATCGATATGAAAGGATTTTTTGCCTTTATTTTTGATGCATTACAATCGATGGATTTGACTAAAATAAAACAACCTTTAATTATTTTAGCCACAGCCGATGAAGAAACCACCATGGCAGGCGCTCAACAAGTTAGTCAGCACCCTAATTTAAAACCTAGCCGCTGCATTATTGGTGAACCTACTGATATGGCGCCAGTTTTTATGCATAAAGGTCATATGTCGAGTGTGATCAGAGTAATCGGTAAAGCTGGCCATTCGTCCGATCCAGATGCTGGATTAAACGCAATTGAAATCATGCACTTAGTGACAGCTAATTTATTAAAGCTTAAACAGCATCTTAAGAATAACTATTCAATTGGGCATTTTGCTGTTCCTTACCCAACATTAAACCTTGGCCATATCCATGGTGGGGATAATGCAAACCGAATTTGTGGTTGCTGCGAATTGCATATTGATATCCGCCCTTTGCCTGGCATTAGTATTCCAGAGCTACAAGCTTTATTACTAAATGCCATTAAAGATATTAATGAAAAATACCCAAATGCTGTTGATGTGATTGATTTGCATGATCCAATTCCAGCATTTACAGGCTCTATCGATAACAGTTTAGTGAAACTTGCCGAGAAAATTTCCGGCCAACCAGCACAAGCGGTAAATTACTGTACAGAAGCACCGTTTATTCAAATGCTTGGCTGTGAAACTATTGTTATGGGGCCAGGTTCAATCAGGCAAGCTCATCAACCAGATGAATATTTAGCGGTAGAGAAAATAAAGCCGACACAGGCCATGATTAAAGAATTAATTTTACAAAGCTGTTTTTAAAGTATTGCAATGACGTAATGCCCAATGCATTTATGTATGGGCATTTATTCTAGTTCTGGCTCAATATCACTGCTTAATGCAATAAGTGTCCCTTCAATTGAGCGCACATAAGCCACTGTGTGACCCCATGGCTTTTCCACTGGCGGACTTAAAGGCTCGGCTCCAGCTTGGATTGCTTTAGTATAAGCAGCAACAACGTTGTCACTATGAAAGCTAATTTCAAATCCCAGTGCCGGTTGTTTGGGCTGAGCCCGAATATAGTTTTGTTTAAAATGTGATTGCGCTAATGGGTGCGCCGCAAAAGCTAATTTTACGCTGCCAGTATTTAATTCACCATACTGGCCAGACTCATGCAATTTAGTTGCGCTAATACCAAATGCTTGATAATAAAAGTCTAAGGTCTCTTCGACATCATCGACATAGATAACGGTACTGAGATACTCCATTATTTCCCCTACAAAAACATCATACCACTTTAATTAACCTTAGCTCTGGATAAAATATTTACCAACATACTGAATTAAAAGTAAATATCTAATTTATTTATCTCTACTCAGGTAGTTTCAAGGCAAACTAGGCGAATTGATGCGTCGATGGCAAGCTTAATGCAAATTAATCCAACGCTATTAGCGTTGCAAACAGCAGCCAAAGATAGATTCATTATCCAGAATTAAGGTTAATTACTTAAGCATAAAATATGAGCATTTTCTAGTCTTTGTTTTGTACTTAAGCGGTAGCTGAAAAATCAGAG
The DNA here is from genome assembly GCF_002310815.1 of Pseudoalteromonas tunicata. Classification (NCBI taxonomy): domain Bacteria; kingdom Pseudomonadati; phylum Pseudomonadota; class Gammaproteobacteria; order Alteromonadales; family Pseudoalteromonadaceae; genus Pseudoalteromonas; species Pseudoalteromonas tunicata. The sequence goes on from NZ_CP011032.1 coordinate 3,282,165, forward strand.
CTAATAAAAAAGCGCCTTGCGGCGCTTTCTTTATTTTTTATTGGTATGCATTTTTGAAATGCGTTTACGTTGACGTTCTTGCGACATCGTCATTTTATTAATGCGACCTGCAAACGGGTTATCACCTTCTCTAAATTCAATCTTGATTGGTGTGCCCATAATTTTTAATGATTTACGATAATAATTCATTAAATAACGCTTATACGAATCGGGTAAATCATTTAATTGATTACCATGGATCACAATAATAGGAGGATTATATCCACCTGCATGCGCATACTTAAGCTTCACGCGACGACCAGCAACTAAAGGTGGTTGATGATCAGATTGTGCCATATCCATAATACGACGTAGCATTGCAGTCGAAATACGTTTAGTCGCAGATTGATAAGCTTCATCTACAGATTCAAATAAATGACCAACACCTGTACCGTGTAATGCCGAAATAAAGTGAATACGTGCAAAATCAATAAACCCTAAGCGACGGTCTAATTCAGTTTTAATACGCGTTTTAACGTACTCATCTAAGCCATCCCATTTATTAACAGCAATAACTAATGAGCGGCCAGAATTTAATGCAAAACCAAGTAAGCTTAAATCTTGATCGCTAATGCCTTCGCGAGCATCAACCACAAGTAAAACAACATTTGCATCTTCAATCGCTTTAAGTGTTTTAATAACTGAGAATTTTTCAGCTACATCGCTCACTTTTTTACGCTTACGCACACCTGCGGTATCAATCAAAACATACTCTTGGTCATTACGTGTCATCGGTATATAAATCGAATCACGTGTAGTACCTGGCATATCGTAAACAATAACGCGCTCTTCACCTAAAATACGATTTGTAAGCGTTGACTTACCCACATTTGGGCGACCAATAATGGCGAGTTTAATTGGTTTATCAGAAAACTCTTGATACTCATCAGGCTCTTCTGCACCTTCTTCAAACTCATCAAATTCATTGATTTGTTCAAGCTCTTCTTCAACACCATTCAGACGATTAAATTCTTCAATCACTGGTTGTAGCGCAGTTTCTAATAACTGAGTCACACCACGACCATGAGAGGCTGCAATTTGATACACTTCGCCAAGTGCTAATTGATAAAACTCAGCACAACTTGAATCAGCATCTAAACCATCAATTTTATTCGCGACTAAAAAAATTGATTTCTGAGTATTGAGCTTACGTAAATGATTAGCAATAGCTTGATCGGCAGCAGTCATACCCGCTCGCGCATCAACTAAAAACATGACAACATCAGCTTCTTCAATGGCGAGCAATGATTGCTCGGCCATTTCAAGTTCAATACCTTCTTCCGAGCCGTCGATTCCGCCAGTATCCACGACGATAAACTCGTATTCATCATACTTTGCTTGGCCGTATTTACGGTCACGCGTTAGGCCAGGAAAATCGGCCACTAATGCGTCACGGCTACGAGTTAAACGATTAAATAATGTGGATTTACCAACATTTGGTCGCCCCACGAGAGCGATCACAGGAAGCATAAACAACCCCTTATAAAAACAACAAAAGGCTTCGCGACGCGAAGCCTAAATACCAATCAACTAAAATAAGCTAGCGATTAACGCGGTTTGTTATTAAATGTGATTGGTATCAACATAATAACAACTTAAGTTTAAGGTGCCGCAATGGCACTGACTTCACCGTCGCGGGTGTAGATAATTAGCTTATCTTCCGCAACGATAGGCTCAACAAAAAAGCCTGAACTATCAAACTCTTCACGAGAAACTAGTTCACCAGATTGTTTATCAAGCCAATGTAAATTTCCTTCTTGATCCCCCAAGGCTAAGTAATTGCCAATTACCGCAGGACCCGTTAGGTACCAGCCATTTAACGCAGGTTGACTCCAACGCTCAATACCCGATGATTTATCTAGCGCGTAAATTGTACCCGCGGTGTCTACCAAATAAATATTTTGTAAATCAGCTGAAAGCTCACGGTAACCGCTGTATTCACGCTTCCAAATAACATTGCCACTACGAATATCAATAGCTGCTAAATTACCATTATAGGCCAATGAAAAAACTTGGCCGCCTGAGACAACAGGCTGAGTATCAACATCAACTAAACGCTCAAACTCAGAGGCACCTTTGGCAATAGCAACGTCAGCTTTCCAAGCAGCAAAGCCACTTTCTGAAATTAACACAGCTAATTTACCACTTTCTTCACCTACCAATACGCCGCCATTGGCCGCAACAGGTGAGCTCATTCCGCGCAGCGTAAGCGCTGGCACTTCTTGCTCATAAGTCCAACGTAAATCACCCGTATCTGGATGTAATGCAACTAGTTTACCTGAACCTAAATTGACATAAATTAAGCCATCGCCCGCAGCAGGTTTTGATAATGACTCACCCGGCACTTTTACACGCCAAACAATGTCCCCTGTTTCACGATCAAGTGCTAACACTTCACCATGTTCAGAACCAATAAAGAGCTTGCCGTAAGCTTGTAAAATACCGCCCGATAACTTGGCGCTATCGTCATCTTCCCACGGCCAAAAAGCAATTTTTTTACGAGCGTCTTGACGCCATTTTACTTTGCCATCGGCGAGAGACAATGCTTCAATTTGACCATAACGCGCAGCTACATAAACTGTATCTTTGTAGCTTGTTGGTGTTAAACGCGAGAAATAATGTTCAACGCCATCACCAATTGATGTTTGCCACACCACTTTGGTTTCAAATTTATTTACGATTTCAGGCAGTACTAATTCGTCTTCATCATCACTTGAAGAACACCCAACTAACGACGCCATGCATAATGCTAAGGTCGCCATGGTAATTTTTTTCATGGCCGTTACCTTATAATGCTGGCGTGTCGACAGCTAAATCATCTAATTTCATTTGTAATGTTGCGTTATTTGTCAAACCACCAGCATCTGCAGCGGCTTGATATGCGCTACGAGCTTGGCCTAAATCGCCTTGAGCTCGATATACATCACCTTTTAATTCGGCAACACTTGCTTTGAACGCTTCAGGCATGGTTACTGATAAAACTTTTAATGCCGCATCGTAATTTTTAAGCTCAAGCTCAATACGGGCAATACGAGAATTTGCAATCGCGTTTAACTCAGGATTTTTATTATTTTGTGTGATCCACGTTAATTTTTCTTTCGCTAAATTAAAGTCTGCTTTTTCAACCGCTTCTTTAGCAGCAACAAACGCTGCTAGTACCGCATAGCTTGAATCTTTATTATTTTTAATGAATTCATCTGCGCCAGCAAGTGCATTGGTTTTATTTTGCGCATCAGCTTTAACTAGCTTTTCATACGCATCAGAAGCCGCTTCAGCCGATTCAACTTGGTTTTGGTTATAGGCTTTCCAACCATATAAGCCACCTAGACCCAATACCACACCAATCACTAATGCAGTGCCGTTTTCACGGAAAAATCGCTTTATTGCTTCTGCTTGTTGTTCTTCTGTTGAATAAATTTCCATTATAACTTCCTATATCAGGTCGGCTAATAAAGTGGCCACTTGGCTTAGTTCAAGTGTTTGTTGGTCTTTGTGTTCTCTTAAATATTTGACCGTTACAAGCCCTTGCGCTAACTCGTCATCACCTAAAATCAAGGCAACCACGGCATCACTTTTATCTGCACGTTTTAATTGTTTTTTAAAATTACCGCCACCAGCATGCACCATGATGCGAATACCTGGCACTTGTTCTCTCAATTGCGCTGCAATTACAGGCGCTTGAATACTCGCTTTGTCACCTAAAGAAGCTAAATACACATCTGAAGTACGACGAATGTCACCTACGCAGTCTAATTCTTGTAATAATAAGACCAAGCGCTCCATTCCCATGGCAAAACCAACCGCTGGGGTTGCTTTTCCACCAAGTTGTTCAACTAGGCCATCATAACGACCACCGGCACACACTGTACCTTGTGCGCCTAAACTTTCTGTAACCCACTCAAATACCGTACGATTATAATAATCTAGGCCTCGAACCAGCTTTTCATTAACCTGGTATTCGACGCCAGCTGCATCTAAACGTTCACATAAATTTGCAAAATGTTCTGCTGACTCTGCATCTAAGTGCTGAGATAACTTAGGCGCATTGCCTAAAATAGCTTGTACATCAGGATTTTTAGAATCAAGTACACGCAGTGGATTTGAATACATACGACGCTTTGAGTCTTCATCAAGATGCTCAATGTGTTGCTCTAAATACGCCACTAGCGCATTACGATATTCTTCACGTGCTTGATTAGAACCTAACGAGTTAAGTTCTAAACGCACGTACTTTGACACGCCAAATGCTTGCCATAAGCGAGCGGTTAATAAAATAACCTCAGCATCCATATCCGCAGTCGCAACACCAAATGACTCTAAACCAAATTGATGAAACTGGCGGTAACGGCCTTTTTGTGGGCGTTCGTGGCGAAACATTGGGCCCATATACCACAAACGTTGCTCTTGGTTATATAACAAACCATTTTCGTTACCAGCACGCACGCACACCGCAGTCCCTTCAGGACGAAGTGTTAAACTGTCGCCATTACGGTCTTCAAAGGTGTACATTTCTTTTTCAACGATGTCGGTCACTTCACCAATTGAACGTTTGAATAAATCGGTTGATTCGACAATTGGAAAGCGAATTTCTTGATAACCAAAAGAGGCGACGGTATCTCGTAATATAGTTTCGACTTTTTGCCAAACTTGGGTATCGCCTGGCAGGCAGTCGTTCATTCCACGGATTGCTTGAATTTGTTTGGCCACTGATTATCCTATCAATACTATTTAACTGGGTTACTTACGCAGCCAAGATTAATATTTGCGCACATTGCTGCAACTTGGCTTCGTTAAAATAAAGAATTATAACGATCTGGACTAAAACGTAAACGACAAAGCACGGCTTTGTCGTGTTATTTAATCATTATTCGACGATTTTGATATCGATAGGGCTTTGCAGCTCTTTTTTCGCTAAATACTCACGTACTTTTTGTTCTAATTGCTCTGCCGCATTGTCATTATCGATCCGCTCTTTTTGACGTTCGCCATTAATATACAAGCCTGAACGACGACTTGCGCCAGCCAAACCAATATCACTGACTAACGCTTCACCAGGGCCATTCACAACGCAGCCAATTACCGATACGGTAATTGGTGTAATAATATCTTCTAAGCGCTCTTCGAGCTTATTCATGGTTGCAACCACATCAAACTCTTGGCGAGAACAACTAGGGCAAGCAATAAAGTTAATTCCACGCGAACGAATGCGCAGTGATTTTAAAATATCAAAACCGACTTTAATTTCTTGTACCGGATCGGCAGCAAGAGAAACTCGTAATGTATCACCAATACCTTCGGCTAACAGCATGCCTAAACCGACCGCTGACTTAACCGAGCCTGAGCGAAAACCACCGGCTTCGGTAATACCTAAATGCAATGGCTGATCAATTTCCTTAGCAAGTAAACGATAGGCGCCTACCGCTAAAAATACATCAGACGCTTTGACAGATACTTTAAAGTTATCAAAATTAAGGCGCTGTAAAATATTCACATGACGCATGGCAGATTCGAGTAACGCTTCTGGTGTTGGCTCACCATACTTTTCTTGTAAATCGCGCTCAAGTGAGCCGCCATTAACACCGATCCGAATTGGAATATTGCGCTCACGGGCTGCATCAACCACTGCTTTGATACGATCTTCGCTGCCAATATTACCAGGATTAATTCGTAAACAATCAACGCCATATTCAGCCACTTTTAAGGCAATACGGTAATCAAAATGAATGTCTGCAACTAACGGAATATCAACTTGTTGTTTAATTTTACGAAATGCTTCGGCAGCATCCATGGTAGGCACAGAAACGCGCACTATGTCTGCCCCAGCCGCTTGAATAGCTTGAATTTGTTTAACTGTCGCTTCGACATTCAGGGTGTCAGTATTAGTCATAGACTGCACTGCAATCGGTGCACCATCGCCAATAGGCACATTACCTACATAAATGCGGCGAGATTTGCGTCTTACAATAGGAGATTCTGAAAACATAAACGATTACTCTGTTAAAGGAAGACTGAACTTAGCAAGGCGGTGAGATGGAAACTTTGACATATCAATCTGCTCGCCATCAAACTCAACCTCAACTAAATGAGGTTTGCCGACAACCACAGCAAAAGGCGCTTTACCTTCAACTGTCATGGTATAACCCGCTTTTTTAACACCAAATGCTACCCGAGCAGCCGACGAATCAAAAATTTCAACCCAACTATCGTTGTTAAAGTACATCACAACTTTATTAAGCGAGTTATTAGCTTGCTTGTCATTTTTTTTTATTACTGCAACAACAGGTTCAATAACTTGTGTCGCTTCATTTAATTCTTGCTCAACTTGCGTTGATTCTGGCGTTTGTTCACTTTGCTCAACTTGTGTCTGCTCACTTAACTCATTAGTTATCTGTTCAGAATTTAATCCAAGTTGTGCATCTTGATTTTGCACAGGTTGCTTTTGAAGAGAATCTTGCGCTACAACGCTTACGCTTTGTTGCTCAACATTTTGAATTTCAGGGCTAGCTATTGGGGCTGGCGTGGTATCACGATTTTGCCACCACCACAAAACCGACAAACCAATTACCAGTGAAAGCACAGCATAACTGAATAACATCAAACGATTATCGTGCGCTTCTTTTTCTGTCCGACGCGAAAAACTTTGCATCTTACTAATTGTGGGGCCTTCTGTTTGTGCATCATATAAAGAAAGTACATAACTTTCATCAAGCGATAAAAATTTGCAATACGATTTAATATAGCCTTTTACAAAAGTAGCCGGACCAAGTAAAGCAAACTGATTGCTCTCAAGGTTAGTTAATTGCGCGGCACTAAGATTTAAACGTTTAGCAAATTCATCAACCGAAATTTTCGCAGCTTCACGCCCTGCGGTTAAAAAACTCCCAACTAACGGTAGTGGGGTTTCAACTGTATTATCCGTTACTTCTTGTTCTATCATAATGAGTATGTTTTTGGATTCACTAATAAAATTTTACGACCTGGTGTTAAATAAGCATCAGTTGCTAGCTCATTCCACTCCACTAATTTTTTCATCAAAATATTGTATTTTACTGAGATGCTGAACAAGGTATCACCCTCTACCACATGGTGATAGACATTTGGGTCATTCAAGTACACTTTGGTGCCGCTATAAACCTGATCACTTTCAGTTAATGCATTCCATTCTAGTAGCTTTTGTAATTTCACATTGTATTTAACTGAAATACTAAAAAGATTTTCACCTTTTTTGACTACATGGTACGGCGGCTCAATCATGCCAAGTTCTTTACGATCTGCAATCACGACAGCTATTTTTTCAGATGCAGCCTCTTCATTTTTTGCTTTTTTCGTTTTAGGTTTTTCGATGATTGCCGCTTCAGCCTCTTGCTCAAGGGCAGCAACAGCATTGGCGCTAAGCGGGACTTCGTTAAAGGTGACCTTGTCCTCTGCTGGCGTAATTTTAATTAAAGGCGCATTGATAATCACAGCGTTTTTTTGCTCGCTTGCTTCAACAGATGTTGTAGCCGCATTTTCATTTGCTTGCTGTACCGGAGCCTTACGCTTCACTATCTTAATTTTTGGCTTATCAACATCCTTTACTAAATCTTTTTGCAACTTACGCAATTCACTTTTACGGTATTGCTCACGTAATTTTTCAAACTCACTGTCTACCAATTTATTTTCACGCACAATTAGTGCTTCATAGGAAGTGCGGTACGTTTGTTGTAATGTTTTGGCAACCGTATTGGCTTTTTCGAGATGGCCCATGTTGCTTTGAATTAAGTACGACAGTAATAACGACCGTGATGAAATTCGACCCGAATTTTCATAACGCTCTAATAAATCTTCGGCTTTATGGAAATCACTTTTGGCATAATATAACGAAGATAGATTAAGCAACGATGAACCACGCAACGGACTGTGTTTAACCGATGAAATTAAAAAGTCACTCGCTTCGCTAAAATGATCGTTTTCAATTGCACATAAAGCTAAATTTTCATAACTTTCAGCGACACGGATATAGCTTGGAATCGCAATTGCAGCGAGTAAATATTCTTGCGCTTCGTCATATTCGCCATTACTACATAAAAACACCCCATAGTTATTTAGGGTATTGGGATCGTTAGGATCAAGCTCTATGGCGCGTAAGTATGATTTTTTGGCCAGCTCAACTTCACCCACAGCAGAGTAATAATAAGCGGTGGTGTAGTGAACTTCAGGTAATTTTGGAGCAAAACCGACTGCTCGCTCTAAGTTATATTTAGCTTGTGAACTATCACCTGAGGCTAAATATTTCAGAGCGAGGGAAACTCGCGTTCGAGCTGCATCATCATTATTTATCCTTTTTTCTACAACGGGTTTATCACTGCCTAAGTAAACACTTTCAGTTACACATCCTGTCATCGCCAAAACACTGGCGGCTAATAATAAATGTCGCATCGCGAATTCTCTATTTTAAGGTCCGAATGTTGAGTTTAACCCAACATCCTATTGTTTCATCTATTTATTTTTCAAATGCTTTGAATCAATAAAGTCAAAATAGTTCGATAAAACTTAGCTGTTTGGATTTGAAACCATAGTCACGGCGATTTCATTTTCTTTTTGCAGCTGACGCTTAGCTAAACGCTTGGTTCTATCAACCACATCCCCCACTAATTGCCCACATGCCGCGTCAATATCATCACCACGGGTACGGCGTACAATACAAGTAATACCAGCAGCTTGTAGGATTTTAGAAAAACGGTCGATTCGGCTATTACTTGAACGGCCATATTCGTTACCCGGAAATGGATTAAATGGGATCAAATTCACTTTAGAAGGCGTACCTTTTAAGGTCTCAACTAATTGATGTGCTTGTTCCATGCTATCATTAATACCGTCCAACATCACATATTCAACCGTCACGTCTTTATTTGCTTTCGAACCATCGATATAACGACGACACGCAGCTAAAAACTCTTCAATTGGGTACTTTTTATTGATAGGTACTAATACATCACGCAATGCGTTATCCGGTGCATGTAATGAAATTGCCAAAGCAACATCAATCCGCTCTTTTAAAATATCAAGCGCAGGCACAACACCCGATGTACTTAAGGTTACACGGCGTTTTGATAAACCAAACGCCCAATCGTCCATCATCAATTCCATTGCTGGCACAACGTTATTGATGTTAAGTAAAGGCTCGCCCATTCCCATCATCACTACGTTTGTTACCGGACGACGAGTACTATCACCGTATAAACCTATGTCTTTAGCCACACGCCATACTTGGCCGATGATTTCAGATACTTTTAAATTACGGTTAAAGCCCTGTTGTGCAGTTGAACAAAATGTACATTCCAAAGCACAGCCAACTTGTGACGAGACACATAACGTAGCGCGTTCTTTTTCAGGGATCCAAACAGTCTCAACTTCTTGACCGCCCTCAAGCAGTAAAGCGTATTTAATGGTGCCATCGGCAGCCACTTGTTTAGCCGAGATTTCAGGTGCAACAATTTCGCATTCACGCTCTAAACGTGCTTTAAGCTTTTTATTGATGTTGCTCATTTCATCAAAGTTATCGACGCCAAAGTGATAGATCCATTTCATCACCTGATCACCACGAAACGGTTTCTCACCAAATGAGACAAACAGTTCACGCATGCCTTCACGGTTCAAATCAAGTAAATTAATTTTCTTCTTTGTCGTATTGCCTTGTGCAATACCACTCACTGCTTGCGCTTCGCTCATTGAAGAGACCTCGACCACTTTGATAAAACTTACCTGCCACTAGGGCATCTTGATAACACCACAATGTGCTGACACAAACACTGTAATTGCTTGTGTAAGCATACTGACAAGAAAAGGGCGCAAGGCCCTTTTCTAACTGCTACGATCCGCATCTATTTGATTTAAGGATAAATCCTAACCAAATATTAACGAGTACGTGGACAGATTTCTTCGTCAGAGAAGAAGTATGCGATTTCGCGTGCAGCTGATTCTAATGCGTCAGAACCGTGAACAGCGTTTTCGTCGATGCTGTCTGCGTAATCTGCACGTAAAGTACCTGCAAGTGCGTCAGCTGGGTTAGTAGCTCCCATGATTTCACGGTTTTTAAGAACAGCGTTTTCGCCTTCTAAAACTTGAACCATTACTGGACCAGAAGTCATGAAAGATACTAAAGCGCCAAAAAATGGACGTGCGCTGTGCTCAGCGTAGAAACCTTCAGCTTTCTCTTTAGAAAGGTGAACCATTTTAGATGCAACGATTTTAAGACCAGCAGACTCAAAACGGTTATAGATTGCACCGATGTGGTTTTTAGCAACTGCGTCAGGTTTGATGATTGAGAAAGTACGCTCTAAAGCCATCTTTATGCTCCAAATTAATTAGTAAGATTGTTTAAATTCAACGGCGGCGGATTATACGCTTTTTTCAAGCAAAAGCCTATTAAATTTGCGCAATAATCCCCCATTTGATCTGAGAGATCATAAAAAAGGATCGTAACAGGATTAAATGACATTTTTTCTAAAGCAGGTAAAAAGCCAAAAACATGATCTAACGCAAATAATAAGCCCTTTATTTACGCTACGCTTGCCCGCTTTTTTAATGGCCGCTAAAACACCGCGGCTGATTCATGCAACTGATCCGTACTCAGTTCGATGTGTGAGGAATACTTATGTCTACCCTTTTTACTCCAGAATTACTTTCGCCTGCGGGCAGCTTAAAAAATATGCGCTATGCCTTTGCTTATGGCTCTGATGCAGTGTATGCCGGTCAGCCACGTTATAGCTTGCGGGTGCGCAATAATGAATTTGATTTAGACAACCTCGCACTTGGTATTAAAGAAGCCCATAAGCTTAATAAAAAACTCTATGTGGTCTCAAATATTGCGCCGCACAATGCAAAAGTGAATACCTATTTGCGCGATATTGAACCTGTAATTGCGATGAAACCCGACGCCTTGATCATGTCTGATCCTGGCTTGATCATGCTAGTGCGTGAAAAATGGCCCGAGATGCCCATTCATTTATCGGTGCAAGCTAATGCGGTCAATTTTGCCACCGTAAAATTTTGGGCCAAACAAGGCATTGAGCGTGTTATTTTATCGCGGGAATTATCGCTAGAAGAAATTGGTGAAATCCGCACCCTTTGCCCAGAAACAGAACTTGAAGTTTTTGTCCATGGCGCACTGTGTATGGCGTATTCTGGCCGTTGTTTGCTCTCTGGTTACATTAATAAACGCGACCCAAATCAAGGCACCTGTACTAACGCATGTCGCTGGGAATATGATGTAAAACCTGGTAAAGAAACCGAAACCGGCGAAATCGTGCATCAGTTCGACCCTAAAAAAATTATTCCGACCTTAGGTGCTGGCGAACCAAGTAAAGAAATTTTTATGCTTGAAGAACAAGGTCGCCCTGGCGAATACATGCCAGCGTTTGAAGATGAACATGGCACTTACATCATGAATTCAAAAGATTTACGTGCAGTGCAATATGTTGAACAACTCACAAAAATGGGCGTGCATAGTTTAAAAATTGAAGGCCGCACCAAGTCATTTTATTACGTTGCGCGTACAGCGCAGGTGTATCGTAAAGCCATCGATGATGCTGTTGCAGGTCGACCATTTGATATGAATTTACTCCATAGCTTAGAAAATTTAGCTCATCGCGGTTATACCGAAGGCTTTTTAAAACGCCACAATCACCAAGCCTATCAAAATTATGATTATGGTCACTCGGTATCAGATCAGCAGCAATTTGTGGGTGAGATATTAGGCCGCAATCAAAATGGCTTAGTTGAAATTGATGTTAAAAATAAATTCTGTACTGGCCACTCGCTCGAATTGATGACACCACAAGGCAATATCAATTTCACATTAGATCATATGGAAAACAAAAAAGGCGAACGTATTGATGATGCCAAAGGCTCTGGTCATATCGTGCAAATTCCAATTCCTGTGGATATTGATTTAAGCCATGCCCTCTTGATGCGAAATCTTGATAAAGACCAAGATACACGAAATCCATTCAAAGCCAGTTCTTGTGTTTAATCATGGCATTACTTATTAATAACAAGTGCATTAACTGTGATATGTGTGTGCCTGAATGCCCTAATGAAGCCATATTTATGGGCACAAAAATTTATCAGATAGAGCCAACTAAATGTACCGAATGTATCGGGCATTATGATACACCAACCTGTATCAGTGTTTGCCCGATTGATTGTATTAAACCCGACCCAGCTCACCGTGAAAGCCTTGACGAACTGGCGCAAAAATACCTCAAGCTCACTGAGCTATAAAACAAAAAAAGCGCCTCGGCGCTTTTTTATTGCATGTGAGATTAATTTAACCTCAGTTTTGAATAAGATATTTTCCAACGTATTGGGGCTAATTTATTTGGGTTGCCAATCGAAACCAATTTTTGTTGTAAGCCAGTGAACCAAATAAGGCGTGGGCTTTTGCGACTTGGCCAAGAGTTTCAAGCTCTGCGGTTACGTCATTAATCGCAATTAATTCCTTGCCCACATAATCATAACGGTAATAACTTATTGGCTTTTCTGGCTGTAAGATGGCGACTTTATCGCCTTCTAAATAAGCAAAGTTTTTATCAAACTGCATCATGGCCCGCTGGTTAATATCCGTTCGGTTTAAATCTCTGCCTAACATTGGCGTCGCAGCATTGATCCCCATTAAGCTCAGTACTGTCGGTGCTAAATCAATTTGGCTAACTGTGCGCGTATCTCGTTTAACATCAATATCTTTGCCCAAAATCACCCCTGGGATATGAAATGATTTGATTGGCACTAAATTTGCGCCAAATACTCGAGCATCGTGATCGGCAACCACTAAAAAAATGGTATCTTGCCAATAAGATTGAGTTTTTGCTTTGGCGATAAACTCACCCAAAGCAAAATCAGCATAACGAATGGCATTGTCTCGCGAACGCTCAGTTTCATCGATTCCCGTCACTTTTCCAGCAGGGATCTCAAATGGGTCGTGATTACTCGAGCTAAAAATCAAACTAAAAAAGGGTTTATCCTGCAAATGAAATTGCTGTAATTCTTTATCGGCCTGACGAAATAAATCACCATCAGATGCGCCCCAAGAACCCACAAACTCAGGCTGCTCAATATCATCAAAATCAACAATATCAGCAAAACCATTACCTAAAAAAAAGCTTTTCATATTATCAAAATGGCTTTCACCACCGTAAATAAATTGGGTTGCATAGCCTTCTTGTTGCAATAAGGCGGCAAGGGTAAAAAAGTTATGTTGCGATTTATCAAGCTTTACTACCGCACGAGCAGGTGTTGGAGTAAAGCCTGTCACTACCGCTTCTATACCTCGTACTGAGCGAGTACCCGTGGCGTAGAGTTGATCAAATGACCAGCCTTGATTGAGTAATTTATCAAATTCTGGAGCTAAATTTTTACCACCTAGACTTTGTACAAATTGCGCGCCTAAACTCTCTTGCAGCACAATTACCAAATTTTTAGGTTTACCTTGATACACAGCTGGATTTGAGGCCAAAGTGGGCAGCTCAGTGTGATTAAAGCCGGTGCTGGGTTTAGCCGTTTGAGCCTGAACATGCGCAATAATGCTCACCTCATCCATAGTGCCATAAATTTTACTGGCACTCGCTTCATTTCCTAATTGCTTAATTGCAAAGGCCAAGCTGTAACTCGAATTAAGTGTTAATGAATTAACCAAGGGATCGGTCGAAAAATACGCCAACGATGGATTAATAGGCCGATGTTGTAGTGTACCTCTGGCGGCTAAAAAAATCATTACAACAACTAGTAATCCACTAAATAAACTAGGTAAAAGTGGCTGAGGTTCATGTTGACTATTACACCATGCTTTGAGCAAACCAAAGGTGAAATACATCACAATTGTACAACCAATGCTTGCCAATACTACTTCAAGCAAATGCCCAGTTAACAGCATCGAAAATACTTCTTGTGGGTAGAGTAAATATTCAACAAACAAACGGTTTGGCCGCAAATCGTATTCCATAATAAATGCTGGGGTTGAAAACTCCATGAACACTAAAATAAATGCACTTAGCACAAGCCAAATGAAAATAATCGGTCGCATCACTGCAGAAAGAAAGCTAAAACAATGAGCAATTATTTGTAATAAAGTAGGAATAATCAGCAAGTAAGCAACTGTGCTGATATCGATGCGAAGCGCACCTAATAAGAAATTAAACCAATCTTGCGTGGCTGATACTCGTTCAAACTGCCAAAGCGTCAATGCTGTTCGAGACAAAAATAACCACAAGAGCGAAAATAAAAAGAAGTAAAGCAGAGGCTTATAACTAGACAACACACGAGCCATTTAAAGTACCCAATAACAAGTTAATCGTTGTTAACATAACAATTTTGTCTTAAGGCAAACTTAAATGGCTTTAACAAAAAAGGTTAACCCGCGCACTTTAAATGGGTTAACCTTTTATTACAAATTTAATTTTTTTATTTACACGCTATGCACTTTATTTAAACAATATTGCCTGCAATTGCGCTTGTTTGTTCAGCAGATCACGATATAAAGCAAATTGATTACGGGCACGATCTAAATTATGCGTTGGATATTTAGTACCAAAATAGTTATCGCCATCGATATAGTCTGTTAAAAAACGCACGCCAATCATAAAAGACATAACTTTTGCGCCTAACCAAAAACTTTGCTTTTCTTGTGTTGTTATTATTTGTTGCAGCGGTGCGACATAACCATCAACAATGGCTTGAAAAATATTTTCTCGCACCTGTACGCCGTCAAGATTAGTTGAATCTTCTGCTTCTGGTGAGCAAAAAGTACGGACCATATCGCCAAAATCAAACATCCAATAACCAGGCATACAGGTATCTAAGTCAATCACAGCTTTTGCTTGCTGCGTTTTATTACAAAAAAGCATGTTATTGATTTTGGTATCATTATGACAAGCACGAATGGGTAGCTGCGGCATCAGCTCAGCTAACTCTTGTAATAACTGCGTTTGCGCTAAACAAAAATCCACTTCGTGCTGACAGTCGCTTAAACGCCCAACTGGGTTTGCATCAATTACACGCTTAAGTGCATCTAACCGCATGGCAAGGTTATGAAAATCAGGGATCACCGCATGCAATTTTTCAGCATCAAAATCTTGCAGCGCAGCAGCAAATTGTCCAAACGCATTAGCAGCTATTTGTGCTTGCTCTTGATTATCAACCACATCTTCGCTGTAACTGCGACCAATAAACTCAAGCGCACGCCAACTATCACCATCGATTTCAACAAGATAGTTATCATCTGTTGTTGCTACATGTTTGATCACTTCTAATTGATAGGCATCATGATGTTTTTTATCACTTAAGTGATGTTCTATTTGGCGCGCATTATTCACTAATGCATTAGGATCTGGAAAAACATGAGTATTGAGTTTTTGCACCACAATGTGTTTAGTCGGGCTTTTGAGCAATAAAGTGGTATTGATATGACCATTACCAATAGGCTTAATGCTAATATCATGCTCACCTAAGCCAAAGTGTGAAGATAAAATAGTTGCTTGTTTTTGGTACATCTAAAATTCTCTTTATTTCAGCTTTAAGCCACTGAATCCCTGAATATGTGATTAAGTTCAGCAGTGATCGCTGCCAATTCGTCTCGATAGGTAATACCAAGCCACTTATCTTGAGCTTTAATCACGGTAACAGCTGCAAGCTGCTCAGTAATTGCCCTTTGAATTTGATTCGGCAAATAATACTCGCTTTTGACAACGGTGTCAGCCTCTAATAAAAAGGTACTAAATCCGGCTTCGAGTAAAGTAAAAAGTGCTTCATCAACTAACCAACAGGTCATTGAGACCAATGCCGAATCCGGTAAAGGTTCCATTTCTCCAGCTGGGTTTTGTCCCATTAATTGCCCAATATAAGGTGCAATATTCAAGTATTCAGTAACTGAGGTTAAATAACCGTGCTGATTAATTTGGCATATTCCACGATTGACACCACCTTGGCTCGATAAGGTATTTAAAATGGGATAAGCCAACATTGCCCAATCATTACTTTTTTGATGGTGCGCAGCCAATTGTGCAAAGGCATGGGGACCATAATAATCATCTGCTGTGATGACAATGGCTTTTCCCATTACATAAGGTTTTGCAGCCAGAAGTGCATGGCCTGTGCCCCAAGGTTTTACCCGAGTAGCTGCAAGGTGTTGAAATTGCTCAGGCACATCTTCAATCGCTTGAATAGCCAGTTCAACCTGTAAGTGGCTTGGCAAACGCGGCAGTATTTGCTGCTCAATAATAGGTAGGATGGTCTGATTAACCACCAATACCACTTTGCTAACATAAGGGGCTGCATCTAAAATACTAAGCTCAAAGATAGTGCGGTTAAGCCCTTCAATTTCAGCCAATTGTTTGGCGCCACCAAAGCGGCTACCTAACCCAGCGGCTAAAATAACCAAGGTTAACGGTTGTGTTTGTACCTGCATGTACCACTGCCCTGCGGTGTCACCGCGACCAACTCAAATAAGGGCAGTTATTGTACGCATCTTTTAGATAAGTTTCTATTTTTTGTTTTTTACATTAAAACAATAGGTTAGATTCAATCTTTGATATTGAGGCAAAGGTATTTTTGCTGTAAATACTCATCAAGCCCAGCTTGGCCACCTTCACGGCCAAGTCCCGATTGTTTAATACCACCAAATGGCGCAATTGCATTAGAAATAAGCCCTTCGTTAATGCCAACCATACCAAAAGTCAAGGATTCAGCAACTCGATGCACTTGATTGATATTTTGCGAATAAAAATAAGCTGCTAAACCGTATTCGGTTGAATTTGCTAACTCAATCGCTTGTTGCTCGCTTTCAAATTGACTGAGTAATACTACAGGGCCAAATAACTCCTGCTGAAAAATAGCCATATCTTGATTGATGTTACCGAGCACAACTACCGGTAAAAAATTATCCTTGCTGCATTTGGCCTCTGCAAATGCTGTTTCGCCAAAGACCCAACTTGCACCTTCGCAAATTGCCTGCTCAATGGTTGCAACTAAGCGCAACTTTGCAGCTTGGTTGATCAATGGCCCAAGATCAGTATCGTTTGAAAGTCCATTTCCTGTTTTTAAGGTCGCCACTTTAGTGAGTAATTTGGCCGTAAAATCCCCAGCGATTGACGCATCAAGTAATACTCGATTAGTCGCAACACAGGCTTGCCCTGCGTTTCTAAATTTACTTTTTATCAGCCCATCAACTGCCTGATCGAGATTTGCGCTGTCAAATACGATAAAAGGCGCATTACCACCAAGCTCCATTGAAGTACGTTTCACTGTATTAGCCGCTTGCGCTAATAAAATACGCCCCACTTGCGTAGATCCGGTAAAGGTGACTTTTTTTACTCGATGATCGGCCAATAATTTGCTTACAAGACTCGGCGCATCATCGGTCAATAAGACATTAAATGCTCCTTTAGGAAAGCCTGCACGGATGGCTAAATGCGCCAATGCGAGTGCTGACAATGGCGTTAATTCTGAAGGTTTTAAAATAACACTACAACCTGCGGCAATGGCTGGCGCCACTTTGCGAGTGATCATAGCAATTGGAAAGTTCCACGGCGTAATAGCAAGTACCACACCAATCGGCTGTCTTATGGTGCTTAACTGCTGGTGATTATTATTACTTGGAATTTGCTGGCCATAACTGCGTTTACATTCTTCTGCAAACCAGCGAATAAACTCAGCGCCATAGATCACTTCGCCTTTAGCTTCTGCCAGCGGTTTGCCCTGCTCAAGAGTCATAATTTCTGCTAATGCATCAATATAATCGATAACTAACTGATACCAACGCATCAATAAGTCACTTCGTGCTTGAGAGTGCATTGATTTAAGTGTGCCAAACCCTAGCTCTGCACTTTGCACTGCATGCTCAATGCCTGCGTCATCAACACAACTGACTGAGGTTAAAAGTTTTTCTGTAGCAGGATTATCAACCGTTATAAAAGTCTTGGTTACAAAAGGCTGATTAGCAATGACAGAATCTGTAAAGACAAGCGGCTGGCTAAGTGGTGAAAACATAAGAAAACCTAGGGGAATATAAAACACAGTACAATTATTATTGGGGCTTAATACGTTTGATACAAGAGCAAGACCATATAAGTCAACTAAGCCTGATGTGAGGCTATCGAGCACAAAAAAACCGCTTGGTAGCGGTTTTTGTCTTTCACATCATTCTTTAAAGCAACGATTAATGATCTTCATTAACGATGTTTAAGTTGTATTTTGGAATTTCAACGACCAAGTCTTCATCGGCTATGATTGCTTGACAACCTAAGCGCGACTCGGGTTCTAGACCCCATGCTTTATCAAGCATATCATCTTCAAGCTCATCACTTTCTGTAAGAGAATCAAACCCTTCACGCACAATGATATGGCAAGTTGTACACGCACATGATTTTTCGCATGCATGTGGAATGGAAATGTTATTTTTTAATGCAACATCAAGCACGGTTTGCCCACTTTGCGCCTGAATCACTGCGCCATCTGGACATAATTCGCCATGAGGAAGAAAAATAATTTGTGGCATGTTAAACCTCGTCTACCGACTGCCCTTGCAGTGCTTTTTTAATTGACGCATCCATTCGTAAGGATGCAAATTCTGAGCTGGCTTTATCTACTTTTTCAATTGCGTTTTTAAGTTGATCTGGTGTTGTTGCTGTTTCATAACATACAACTAGTGCTGCAATTTCAAGGCGAAGCGCTGCTAATTCACTTTCATCTAATAAGTAACTGTCTTCGTTTAATGATGCATTTAACGATTCAATCACACGTAACGCTTCAACTTGTTGCTCTTTGAGCATTCGCGCTTGCATATCTTCTTTGGCAAAGCTCATTGAATCGCGCAGCATTTGTGTTACTTGATCATCCGACAAACCGTAAGAAGGCTTAACTTGGATTTCAGCTTGCACACCTGATGACTTTTCCATCGCGGAGACACTTAAAATACCATCTGCGTCTACTTTAAAGGTTACGCGAATATGCGCTGCGCCTGCCACCATAGGTGGAATGCCTTTTAAGCTAAATTTTGCTAACGAGCGGCAATCTGTAACTAACTCACGCTCACCTTGCAATACATGGAGCGACATTGCAGTTTGGCCATCTTTAAAAGTGGTGAATTCTTGCGCGCGAGCAACTGGGATCGTGGTATTACGCGGAATAATTTTTTCAACTAAACCACCCATGGTCTCAAGACCTAATGAAAGTGGTAATACATCAAGCAATAACATTTCAGAATCAGGTTTATTACCGACTAAGATGTCAGCTTGAATCGCAGCACCAATGGCTACAACTCGATCAGGGTCGATTGAAGTTAGGGGTTCTTTTTCAAAAAAAGCACCTATTTCACTACGAACCAACGGCATACGTGTTGAACCACCAACCATTACCACTTGCAGAATCTCTTCTTTTTCTACTTCGGCATCTTTTAATGCACGACGACAAGCACGTAAGGTTTGTTTCACTAATGGCATTGCCAGTTCGTTAAAGAGTGCTTTATCTACGACCACAACATGGGATTGACCATTAAATTCAAGGCCAACATTAATTGAATTGTAGTTAGTTAATGCTTCTTTACAGGCACGCGCTTTATTACTAAAAAGGCGAGATGTTTTAGCGTCTAATTCACTTACACCGGTTTGTTGTTTAAAATGCTCAACCAATAAAGCATCAAAATCATCACCACCTAAGCTTGAGTCACCGCCGGTTGCTAATACTTCAAATACACCTTGGTGCAAGCGCAAAATAGAAATATCAAACGTACCACCGCCTAAGTCATAAACGGCAATTAACCCTTCTTGACCCGAATCGAGTCCATAAGCAACTGCGGCAGCTGTTGGTTCATTTAATAAGCGTAAAACGTTTAAGCCCGCAAGCTCTGCGGCATCTTTTGTACCTTGGCGCTGCGCATCATCAAAATAAGCAGGTACAGTAATAACAGCACCTAAAATATCATCACCACCAAATGAATCTGTCGCGCGCTGTTTTAATACTTTTAAAATTTCGCTTGAAACTTGAATAGGATTAACATCGCCTTGACGGGTCGCAATGCTTAAACTGCCGTTTTGCTCACTAAGTTGATAAGGTAACTCAGGATAACGTGCAGCTAAATCAGCATGAGATTTACCTAAAAATCGCTTGATTGAGACCAATGTATTGGTTGGGTCTTCGACTGCGTTATTCATTGCAGCACTGCCAACAACAATACCTTGTTCAGTGTAAGCAACCACCGAAGGCAACATGGTCGAACCATCAAAATCAGCCAACACTTTTGCTTCGCCACTTTGCACTGTAGCCACCAATGAATTAGTGGTGCCCAAGTCAATACCAATAGCGAGTTTATGTTGGTGAGGTGCCGCGCTCTGCCCCGGCTCAGCAATCTGCAATAGTGCCATAATTATGCTTTAACTTACTCTTTAGTCTTCAAATAATGAATCTTCAATTCGCGCTAGTTCATCTTTTAATTTGTAGATAAACTTTAATTTTCGTACTACATCAGCAGCTTTATGCTGCGCTGCTGTTTCGCTACTGCTGATAAGCGACAATAACTCTTGATGCAAGGTGCTCATTAGCTGTTTAATTTGCTGTTCAATATCAGCAATGGCATCTTCTGGCTCAGCAGCTGAACTAATTTCTTCAAGCGCCTCTCGTAGCTCCATTTGCTGCATCAAAAACATCGGATCTTGTAGTGTTTGCTGTTCAGCTCGAATATCTACACCACGCTCTGCAAGCATGTATTCGGCACGTTTTAACGGATGTTTTAATGTTTGTAGCGCATCGTTTACTTCTGCCGCTTTTTGCACCGCTAATAGCTGCTCTTGCTCGCTATGATTGGCAAATTTATCTGGGTGAATAACTTTTTGAAGTTCAAGATAATGTGCATTAAGCAAGGTTAAATCAACTTGATAATCAACAGGTAAAGAGAGAAGGTCAAAATAACGCATTCATTTTCCTAATTCACATTTCAAAAAGGACAAAGCCCTAACCTAAAGGTGAGGGCTTGATAAGGTCGCTAAAAGGCAAAACGCTTACTAAACAGTAAAGCTTTCACCACAGCCACACTCACCACTTTGGTTTGGATTGCTAAATTTGAACCCTTCATTAAGGCCTTCTTTAACAAAATCCAGTTGTGTGCCATCGATATAAACAAGACTTTTTGCATCAACAATCACAGTGACACCATCTTGCTCAAAGGTTTCATCACCTTCAGCTAGTTCATCAACAAACTCAAGTACATAGGCAAGACCAGAACAGCCAGTAGTTTTAATACCAACACGCAAGCCAATTCCTTTACCACGGTTTTGCAAAAAAGTACGAACGCGATTAACAGCTGATTCTGTCAGTGTGATTGCCATAGTTATCTCTTATTTACCGTGCTTGCTCTTATAGTCTGCAATTGCTGCTTGAATTGCGTCTTCTGCTAAAATTGAGCAGTGAATTTTTACTGGTGGAAGCTCTAATTCAGCGCTGATATCTGTATTTTTGATTTCAGCAGCTTGATCTAGTGTTTTACCCTTAACCCACTCAGTTACTAATGATGAGGAAGCAATTGCACTACCACAACCATAAGTTTTAAATTTAGCATCTTCAATAATACCTTCTGGAGATACTTTGATTTGTAGCTTCATTACGTCGCCACAGGCAGGAGCCCCTACCATTCCAGTTGCTACCGATGGATCGTTTTTATCAAACGCACCCACATTACGTGGATTTGCAACATGATCTAATACTTTATCGCTGTAAGCCATTTTTATTACCTCAATACCTGCTATTCATGCCGGGTGTGACCATTGCTTAATCACACCACCTTAGGTTTAATGGGCTGCCCACTCAACCGAGTCTAAATCGATACCATCTTTAAACATCTCCCAAAGTGGTGACATTTCACGTAGACGGCCAATTGACTCTTTAATTAATGTAACTGTGTAATCAATTTCTTCTTCAGTCGTAAAACGACCAATACTAAAACGAATCGAGCTGTGCGCTAATTCATCATTACGACCAAGAGCACGCAAAACATAAGACGGCTCTAAGCTTGCTGATGTACAGGCTGAACCTGATGATACTGCGATATCTTTAAGGGCCATTAATAATGACTCACCTTCGATATAGTTAAAACTGATGTTGATAATGCCTGGCACAGATTGCTCACGCGTACCGTTAAAGTACACTTCTTCAATGTCCATTACGCCATCAATTAAACGTTGGCGTAATTTTTCGATACGAGCGTGATCAGCTGAAAAATCTTCTTTTGCGATACGGAATGCTTCACCCATCCCCACAATTTGATGTGTTGGTAAAGTACCTGAACGCATACCACGTTCATGTCCACCACCGTGCATTTGCGCTTCTAAACGGGCACGCGGTTTACGACGAACATATAGCGCACCAATCCCTTTAGGACCATAGATTTTGTGTGCTGAAAACGACATAAAATCAACTTTAAGTGCTTGTAAGTCAACCTCAACTTTACCTGCACTTTGCGCACCATCAACATGGAACATAATTTTACGTTCGCGACACATTTCACCAATGGTAGCGATGTCTTGCACTACACCTAACTCATTGTTTACGTGCATAATACTAACAAGTACTGTGTCATCACGCATTGTTGCTGCAAGCTTATCTAAATCAAGTAGGCCGTTTTCTTCAACGTCCATATAAGTCACTTCAAAACCTTGACGCTCTAATTCGCGACAAGTATCTAAAACCGCTTTATGCTCTGTTTTAGCTGTAATGATGTGCTTACCTTTTTTGCTGTAAAAATTCGCAGCACCTTTAATTGCAAGGTTATTTGATTCAGTTGCACCTGAAGTGAATACAATTTCACGAGGGTCAGCATTAATAAGTGCTGCTATATCATGACGCGCTTGATCGATTGCTTCTTCTGCATGCCAGCCAAAACGATGTGAACGTGATGCTGGGTTACCAAAATTACCGTCCATAGTAAGGCATTGCATCATTTTTTCTGCAACACGCGGATCAACCGGAGTGGTTGCTGCATAATCTAAATAAATTGGTAACTTCATTTTCTTTGGTGCTCCAGTCCTGCTTAGAGTTGACAGCTAACTTGAATGTTATCTAATTGTTGAAGGGCGTGTTGGACAGCTTTGTCCTGACGGATTGCCACTTCCTGGACATCGCGCTTGGCGACAAGTTCAGCTAATGTAATATTGTTTAAAAAATCTTCAATTCGAATACTTAAATCTGACCACAATGAGTGGGTTAAACAACGAACGCCTTTTTGACATCCGCCTTCACCATGACAACGGGTTGCATCGACTGACTCATCAACCGCACTAATCACATCACCCACTGAAATTTCACTGGCTTCTTTGCCAAGCAAATAACCACCACCAGGGCCTCTTACCGAACGAACTAAGCCTTGTTTACGTAGGCGAGCAAATAATTGTTCAAGATAAGAGAGAGAAATTTCTTGGCGTTCAGAAATTTCAGCTAAACATACTGGGCCAACATTAGTATGCAAAGCGACATCTAGTAGCGCAGTAACTGCATATCTACCCTTTGATGTTAACTTCATGTTGACCTCACTAATAAGTATTTTAAGACCGCGAATTTTAATAACCTGACTAAAAGAGTCAAGTATTATCTCGCTACCAATATTACCCGACTAATTTAGTCAAGTATTCATAAGGTGATTGTATATACCCGACTAATTTAGTCAAGTATTATCTACTGACAATTTGTTATATCTTAGGATCAAAGTCATCATGCTGTTGGCGCTTTTGTTTCGCTAATTGTTCTGCTTTACAAAAGTCTTGATCATCTAGATTGAGCTCAGGTAATTGCTGTTCACAGACATCACCACCCAACTTATTGAGCGCACAACTTAATTCATTAATTTTTGCATCGAGTAAATGAATATGATCGAGCATTTTACCAATCGAATTAGCTACCGGATCTGGATTATCATAAGACACGGCATAAGCATCAAAGCCGTACTTTTCGGCTATGGCCGCTCGTTGCTGCTTGGCTGAATCGGCTGCAAGTTCCGGTGCTTTTGCGGTTACAACTCGCCCAGGGATGCCAACCACTGTCGCGTGACTGGGCACATGTTTAACTACCACAGAGTTAGAACCTATTTTAGCACCGGCGCCAATTGTGATTGGTCCTAAAATCTGTGCACCAGCACCAACAACCACCCCTTGCTCTAATGTGGGATGGCGCTTGCCCGTCTGCCAACTGGTGCCACCTAATGTTACACCGTGGTAAAGCGTTACATCATCACCAATTTCAGCCGTTTCACCAATCACCACGCCCATACCATGATCAATAAAACATCGCCGGCCAATTGTTGCGGCAGGATGAATTTCAATACCAGTAAACCAGCGCGCTACCGTAGAAAAGGTTCGGGCTAAAAAAAACCAACCTGCTTGCCAGAGCTTATGATTAAGTCGATAACACCATAGAGCATGCAACCCAGGAGAGTTAAAAAAAACTTCCCAAAAATTTCGCGCTGCAGGATCTCGCGCAAATACACTGTGAACATCTTCTTTGATTCTGGCAAACATGGCTGGTTTCTCTTGCTATTCGGCCGTTAAAAATGCTTACTATTTTTGCTCGTTGTTTTTAGTAGCTTGTGAATCAAGTTTATCTACTGAGGTCAAAATGCCACGTAAAATATTCAACTCACCATCTTCTGGACGAGCACGATTAAATAAGCGTCGAAGCTTAGTCATTACCAACCCCGGATGCTGCTTAATAATGAAACCAGTGTTTTCTAAGGTATTTTGAAGATGTTGATAAAATAGCTCTAATTGCTGCGAACTTGGATAAACAGTTTCATCTACTTCTACTTTCTTTTCTTGCTGTTGTAAAAATGCCATACGCACTTCATACGTTAGCGTTTGCACCGCCATCGCAAGATTTAACGAGCTATATTCAGGATTTGCCGGAATACATACATGATAATGGCACATTTGTAGCTCTTCATTGCTAAGCCCGCTGTTTTCACGGCCAAATACTAACGCCACAGGGCCTTTTTTAGCGCCATCAACCAACATCTGACCACATTCACGCGGCTCAACCATAGGCCAAGATAAGGTACGTGAACGCGCGCTAGTACCAATTACTAATGAACAATCTGCAATCGCTTGCGCTAAATCATCAACCACTACAGCATTACCAAGCACATCAGTTGCGCCTGCAGCCAATGCAGAGGCATGGCTATCAATTTGATTAACCGGATCAACCAAATACAATTTAGATAAACCCATGGTTTTCATTGCACGGGCAACTGAACCTATGTTGCCTGTATGAGATGTGTTAACCAGTACCACTCTAATATCGTTTAATAACATTTACTTTAAGCCTTGACTAAATTCGCTGGCAGGATTCTACCATAAGCCGATTAAAAATCGCCAAACTAGTTCATGATGAAGTCACATAAGCGTAAAAAGTTGCTCAAATGTTAAGCAAAATAAAATTTCAATTATGGTTTACATTGCAATAAAAATCGCTAGAATACGCCGGCTAATTGATTTGAATTGTTCTTTTACAACCTATAGGTAATTCTATGCATCCAATGTTAAACATTGCGGTTCGTGCTGCGCGTAATGCTGGTAAGGTCATCCTTCGAGCGTGTGAAGATTTAAGCAAGTTAGAAGTCTCACAAAAAGGCACTAACGATTTAGTGACAAATGTCGACAGAGACGCAGAAGCGGTTATTCGTGATACCATTTTGAAAGCTTACCCTACTCATAGTTTAGTAGGTGAAGAATTAGGCGAGCACAAAGGAACTGATAGCGATTACCTATGGGTTATTGATCCAATCAATGGCACAACAAACTTCGTTAAAGGTATTCCTCATTTTGCTGTTTCAGTAGCGCTTAAAGTAAAAGGCCGTACTGAACAAGCTGTTATCTACGATCCAATTCGTGGTGAAATTTTCTCTGCAAGCCGTGGTCAAGGCGCTCAAATAAACAGCAAGCGTGTTCGTGTTAGTAAATCGAACGAATTAGCTGGTACTGTTTTAGCAACTAGCTGGCCTTACCGTCACAAACATCATTTAGAAGCCTATAGCAAAGCGTTTAATGCGTTATTTATACACGCTACTGATATCCGTAATTCAGGTTGTCCAGCATTAGATTTAGCTTATGCTGCAGCAGGTCGTGCTGATGGTTATTTCGCTATTGGCTTAAAACCATGGGAAAGCGCTGCAGGCCTATTATTAATTAAAGAAGCAGGTGGCATGGTAGTTGATTTTGCAGGCGGCAATAACTACGAAGTCAGCGGCAACATCATTTGTGCGGCACCAAAATTATCACAAAGCATGGTAAAAGAAATGCGCCCACATTTAACTGAAGCATTACTGCGTTAATTTTCAGCTTAAATCAAGCCAACAAAAAAGAGCCCTACGGCTCTTTTTTGTTTTAACATTCTAGAGTTTTGGTGGAATATACTTATAGATAGCCATTTTTTCTTGAACAGTTAATTCCTTTATCAGCAAATTACGAAGTATCGATTCATTTTCAGGATAATTGCTTAAATTTGCCCCTAACCCCTTAATAAACAACTGATTTAATGTTGAGTTAGTTGATTTTTGCACTTGAGCTGCAATCCACTGATTCTTTTCTGATGTTTCGGGCATTTGAAGCATTACTTTGACTGCATACTCTTGTAGTTCTAACTCATTGATTCTTTCATATTCTTCTACAAATAAATCTATCACTTGCTTGCCCTCCATATTGCTTAAGGCATCAAATGCGGCAGCTTTTACCTTACCGTTAGGATTATTAAACATCTCAGAGATAACAGGTATCAAATCCGTATTACCAGTATTTGCGATTGCAGTTAACAAAGTAATCGCTTCTTGATCAGATGAAATCGACGGTAGGCTGTCTGCTAATATATCCGCAACTTTATACTTAACCATCTGATTTAACTTGTCATTCCCTCCCATTGAACCTAAAGCAAACAATGCCATATTAGCCAATTCTTGATTTTCAATATCATCAAAAGCTGATAAGTTTTTTCGTAATAAGGAGAGCTGGTCAATAAATACTTCGGTTGGGAATTCAATATCTTGAATGTAAGTTATGGCTCGATATTTTATTAATGAATTAAACCGTGGTTCCGAAGCTGCATAAATTAATGCTAGTTGAGCTTCTTGATGACCAGAAGTAGCTAGCGAATACCATAACCTTAAATCGACTTGCTGAGTTAATAAGGCTGACGCGTCAAAGATATAGTCGACCAAATTATTACTTTGTTCAGGGTGTAAACGAAGATAATTTATTAACATATCTAAGGCTAAATCTTCATTATCATGCAAAAGTTCTTCAAATAACTGAGTTACTTCCTTAAGATTTTTATTCAGCACTAACTGATTTAATTCAGGGTTAGTGATATAAAACTGCTCAATTCCCATTAACTCACGCTGTGGTTTTATTGTAGATAAAGAAGCACTACTAAAACTTATTCTTCTATTAATTTGAGTACAAATGAATACAGCGGTTGTTTCACTTAACTCTAAATTATCTGATTTTGATAACAGACTTTCTTTCAAATTAATAGACTCAGCCCAAATCGCACCAGAAACTACACTATATTTTGTATCAGAATTAACCACTGCGACATTTAGCGCTCCATCAGCAGATGAAAATAAACCGTCTTTAAGATTTAACTCTAGATACTGTACTTTCGTTTTTTGTATTTCACGCGTTTTTTGTGAACTATGGTTTGATTGAACTCGATAGCTATTTAATGAAACTCCTAAAGAATCAAGCTCTCTAGTTTGCCAATTTAACTCTTGCGACTTGCTAGCAAAAACATGAAAGTACGGTAATATCTGTCCAATCAGCGACTTGAGTTGTTCCGAATAAATTAACTCAGGTTTATTTAGAATCAGTAAGCCTTGCTCACCAATACTGACTAAAAAGGGCAGCATCATCCATTGACGTTCTTGCTCTGTTATTGTCGTATTAGTTACAAGATCATTTAGTTGAACTTGAAATAATGGTAAACCTTCGGACTCATCCAAATAAGAAAAATGAATTTCTCCTGAAAATGACGCTTCAAATAATTGCTTCTCAAATTGCTGACTGCGCGGCTGTTGCATCAATTTGTTAATTAAATAACTTGAGTTTACCCAACCTGTATTAATCAAAGAAAAACGATAAGCAATATATTGTTCTGTACTAGTATCCCTGTCTAGATTTTGGTTAATAAACTCATTCGACTCTTGAGTTTCTATTTTTCTATTTATCTTATAGTCATTAACCCCATCAAAAAGAATATAACCAACAATAAATAGCCCAATAACCACAAGACAAATAGTTAATTTTAGATGTTTCATTTTTTCACAATAATCAAAAAAAGAGGGAGATAAACCTCCCTCAATTTTATTTAGTTAATAGTAAATACAGGTGATGTACGCTTACCTTTTCCACCCAACTCCCCAATAATATCAAGCGCCAGACACCCTTCAGGCAATCGGTATGTTTGATTAAATTTACCTTTCAACTTTTTGCTGAACTTACCACCGCAACCTTGAAGTAAAATTTCATCTGCAGGAATCTTTATTTTTTTAGTATATTTTTTACCAAACAATTTCCATGTTTTAAGCTTTTCACCACCACCATAAACTTCCCCCTTAGCGTTAACCAAGGCATATTTTCCTGCTGGTTTTTTAACAAATAATTTGCTTCTAAATTTTTGCTTTTTAATATTTGGCACTGTGTAGGATGTAAGTTGCCCCCATGTTTTCCCTTTTCTCCACAGGTTTTTGGTATCTCTTGTACCATCCCAACTCATGATTTTTTTCTCTTTTTTCTTCCATTTAAAACCAATCCACTTAGGCTTTTTCCATTTAGCCCAAAGCGTGACTTTGCCGTCAAGATGTCGACGAGTAAAATCTAATCGAGCTGTGACATTAGCATACTCACCATGTAACATTTGAAAATTAGCAGTAAATGGAGCATCTAGGCGCAATAAATTCAAATCAACTTTAGCGCCAGCTTTAGCCACCCAAGCATTAACGCTTACACCACCAGAGGCATCAACTGATGCATAAGGACCGATTAAGCCACTTAATATATTGCCACGAGCGACAGAGACATTACCAACGATACCTACTTCACCTTTTATGGCGCCTTTTAAGGTGAATTTAATCCCAAAATAATAGTAGTGTTTCTTTTTTTCTTTCTTTTTATACTTTACGTAACGCTCATCACCATCATCATCCTTGGTTGACCAAAGTTCGTAAATATCCTCATTATAATGGTCGCGGACATATCTTTGGTCTTCCCAGACTACTTGACCTAATATTTTGACTCTATTTTTCCAATAACTATTATAAGGATCTTCTTTTAAGTCTCCGTCAAATTTCGCATCTAAAAACTTAAAGCTTTTTCCAAAAATATATAACGTAACATCTCCATCCGCATCAAACATTCCCTCATATGGAATTTTCAATCCGCCAATACGATAACGCGCCTTACCAGATAACTCATATTTCAATCCAAACTTAGATTTTTCACCCGCTGTCTTTTCGTGTTTCAATTCTGATAAAGTAACCACCTCAGATGCTTGTTGACTACTCAAGTAAGGTGTATTTATGAAAAAGCTATTTTGATTAACTTCTTGTTTAGTAAGTTCAAAAAACTCAGACTCTTCAGTATCGGCAGAAGCCGCATTACTATTTTCAACGCGCTGGTGAATATAAATTACCGGAAGCCTAACGATGTTATTAATAAAATTATTCTGCCACTCATTAATACTTTGAGAAGGATTAATCTTTACAACTATCTCACCAACTACATCACTACCAAATGCATAAAGGGCATAATAAGCGGCCTCACTTAAATGCAAATCGACATCTAGAGACACCTCTGTATCTTGCTCTAAAGATGCGCATCTTTGCTGGTTTTCATATTCTTCACAGCTTGGTTTAATTGTTCTTGTAACACCTTTAATCCAGTCTGCTACCTTACCGTTATCATCAATACTTGAAATTGAGTCGGACTCAGTAAAATCTCTATCAACAATTTCTGTTGTTAAGTTTAATGGAAATAAACCAATATCTGGCATATCCAAATAAACTTCGATATCAACAGGTTCCGTTGTATCTTGAAACAAAGATTGAAGTGTTAAGTCAATATTAATTAAAGGCTCAGCATTGTTCAAAGGTGAACTATCATTTGGTCGCTCAGGCAATAAAAAACTAAAGCGACTTAATGTTGCTGATTGTATTTTAATGTCAGGTAATCCAGTTGAAACAATAGATACTTCTTTTAAAGGCAACAACAAAGCCTGCTGTTCTAATTGGGACTCATAAATTGAATCTAAAGAGATAATAAGCTCATAATCACCTGAAATAGAACCCCCTTCGATTTCAAGAGTGTGTTCTATAACCTGTCGGCCCGAATTAATAGTATCAAGCACTTTTTTGCCTACAAATACTGCATTGGAATAGTCACCATTAGCAACTAATGCAAAATCAAGTACCACTCCTTTTAAAGGCTTTTCTGATTTTAATATAAAATTTAATGGTACGCTTTGACCTGAAACTAATTCCTCCGAGAGACTCACTTGCTCAATTTGAACTGTCGAACCACTAAAGAGACCATTAATATCAGCGTGACTAAGTGTCGAAATAAACAATGCACTTATTAGAAAGCTAGATATTATCAACTGTTTTTGGCGTAAAAATACAACTAAGACGATTAAAGCTAAAATATCAAACATAGTGCCACCACTTCGCTGTTTGGGTTCTTCAGGTTTGACTTCCCCGTCACCTGAACCATCACCTGAGCCATCACCTGAGCCATCACCTGAGCCATCTCCTGAACCATCACCTGAGCCATCACCTGAGCCATCACCTGAGCCATCACCTGAGCCATCACCTGAGCCATCTCCTGAATCGATAAGAATTGCGATCATCCCTGGGTCGACGATTACGCCATTTTTCAGACCATCATCATCATTAGGCCCACCATCTTCAATAACCAATTTTAAACAGTCGTTCGCATCAACTAAGCCTTCTTGATAACTCGGGTCCACCATTGGAGGACAAACCCCAGCAACAGAAACGGCAGAAAACAGCGCATTCTGATTATCAATAGTAAACTCACTCCATACTCCATCTTGTTTATATTTAAGATAATTAGACTCAGGTACAATTGGTTTATTCAAAGGAATAACAACTGCAACCGAAGTTTGGTTATTAGGTATGTTTAAAATTTCAAAGTCATAAACATCGCTGATCTGATTATATTTTTCTGAGTCTATTGCCAATCCATTTAGTACAATTGATGAACTTTGCTTGCTGCTAGCAAGTTTTCCTACCTTCATTAGAAGTCCATCTTCTGTAAATGAGAAAGAGGCAGTTGCAGCGCTATTTAATAATGGCATCATGATTTGGTTTTCAGCTAAAAAAGCATCATCAAGATAGTCAGGTATTAAATCTCCATCACTATCTTTTAACCCCTCATCACCGTCAGATATGCCATCTCCATCACTATCTTTTGCAGGATCGGTGATTTCTCTTACTTGCTCACTCACAACAAAGCTAATAAACGCTGAACTACTCAATACAACAGGCGCATTATCACTAACACTCGCTATTATTTGATAAGTACCTGCATCAAGCTCACTCGGATCAAATCTAAAATTAAGTGCTCCTTGAGAAGGTTGAGCGATATCCCCCTCTAATTCCCAACTCAAGATTAATTCATCTTTTATATTAGGATCTGCAATCGATGCAGTAACAGAAACCTCTCCGTTAGTTTGTGATATCCACGATGTCTCTTGACCATTTTGTCTAATACTCAATTGAACAGATGGAGCTAAATTTGCTTCAGAAATCGTTAATTCAAAATTATCGCCTGTAATATTAGCAAGCTGAGATTCATCGCTTCCAACAGGTGCAAGATTAATGAAAAGAGACTCATTCCCCTCAACAAGTTGATCCGCTAAAGTATTAAACTTAATTTCCGCTGTAGTTTCATCTTGACCAAAAGTAACGATACCAGCTAAAAGATCATGATCTTCAGTCGAGGCGCTCCCTGAAATAGTATAACCGACAGATAACGGATAAACTGGTGAGAACCCATTTAGCTTGAGCTTAATCACAACTTCGTTTGCTTCACCCACTTGCATACTTTTACTTTCAAAAGTCACAATTGGCTTTACATTAACATATTGAATAGTTTGAGCTTTATTATTCTGAGCATCGCTAACTTGAAGTTCGATTTGATGTTTTCCAGGGCGCAGTAAAAGCACATTCCGAGGAATTTCTACCACACCATCTTTTGCATCAATAGCATAATCTTGCTCAAAAACCTCTTCATTAATTCCGGTTAAGTAATCATTAGCATTTATCCAAACTTGTTGGCGAATCACAAACTCAGGTGCAACCGAATCTATTGCAGGATTAGTACCATTTAGGTATTCATCAAGATTAGAAATACCATCTGAGTCAAAATCAGTATCACCATCAAATGGATTGGTATGATCAAGGTCATAGCGCACCTCGTAATCATCAGGTAAACCATCACCATCGCTATCAATAAACTCAAATTTATTATAAATATCGGTACCACTTATCAACTCACTGCGATCTGAAACACCATCGTTATCAGAATCAACAAAGTCAAACGCATCATAAGGGTTGGTACCTACTCTTAATTCCTCTGGATCGGAAACGCCATCGCCATCGTTATCGCTGTATTCCTTGGCATCATTAGGATCATTAGCTTTTAAGATCTCATTATAATCAGGATCACCATCGCCATCAGTATCGAGGTAATCATTGATATTATTAGGATCTGTTCCATCAATCAGTTCTTGACTATCTGGTACGGAGTCGCCATCACTATCTTTATCTGAGCTATCATTCGGATTTGTACCATTGAGTCTTTCCATGAAATCAGAAACCCCATCAAGATCGGAGTCTTTAAAAGATTTAGGGTCAGAGCTATCTGTACCATCGATTTTTTCGACATAATTTGGCACACCATCTTTATCCGTATCTAAGTAATCTCGCTCTAAACCGGGTTCAGTCCCATCTAAGTCCTCAACGTAGTCAGGAACAAGATCACCATCCGTATCTAAATAAATAGAAGCATTGTTAATATCAGTATTATCAAGTAATTCCATAGCATCTGACACTTGGTCGCCATCAGAATCTTTAAAACTTCTAGGATCATTTGGATTGGTACCATCAAGTAATTCAGCTTTATCAAAGACACCATCCCTATCAGAGTCAAAATCGACACTTGTAGCATCAAATGGGTCAGTTCCAGCTAACTTTTCACCATAATCAGAAACACTATCACCATCGCTATCAAGAAAATCATCTTCATTATTTGGGTCTGTGCCTGCGATCATCTCTTGAGTATCAGGGACTCCGTCACCATCGGCGTCAGGGTATGAACTAGCTCGATTTATATCGGTATTAAAGCGTCTTTCAACCGCATCAGCTGCACCATCACCATCAGTATCTAAAAAGCTCAACGAGTTAAATGGATCTGTTTGCTCTAAATTCTCAACATAGTCAGGTACACCATCAGAATCAGAATCAATAAAGTTATTCTTATCCTCAGTATCTGTTTCTAGTAGTATTTCTTGATAATCAGGTACGCCATCTTGATCACTATCTAAATATGAAAGTTTATCGTTTGGATTTGTACCTTGCGTCACTTCTAACTGATCAGAAACACCATCTTTGTCTGCATCAGGGAAACTAGCGCCATCAAGAGGGTCGGTCCCTGCTGCTATTTCATCTTCTTTGGTCACACCATCATTATCGAGATCATCGCCGTACGACAAATCAAATTGAATTAATAACTCTACATTGTCTATTTCATCTGAAATTACTAATTTTATAACATATGATTCTACTTTTAATTT
This sequence comes from Pseudoalteromonas tunicata, assembly GCF_002310815.1. Taxonomy (NCBI): domain Bacteria; kingdom Pseudomonadati; phylum Pseudomonadota; class Gammaproteobacteria; order Alteromonadales; family Pseudoalteromonadaceae; genus Pseudoalteromonas; species Pseudoalteromonas tunicata. Next base: position 3,316,074 of record NZ_CP011032.1, read on the forward strand.
TTTTACAATCTCGTCTCTGGTAATAATTTCATTAATTGAAATTAAGCCATTTTCAGAGATATTAAATAATTGCCCATCAAACCCCTCTGCTATCTGGTAGCTCAATACAGTATCTTTATCTTTATCTATTGCATCTATCTGTAACAATTCTTTTTGTTCGAAAACAAAGTGGCTCACTATTCGATCATTACCTTCAGATAGAATAGGTGACAACACCTCAGGCTTATCATTAACACCAATGATGTTAAAGCTCATCTGTTGCTCTAAAATAACGCCAGTCTCTTTTTCAGAATTAGTGACTTCTAAAACAAATTTTTCAACAAGCTTTTCGTCACGATGTAATGGATTAATTAAATCTTTTACTGGTTCGACACTCTCGCCATCATCTGATTCAGGAAGTTCTGAATATAAAATATGGTTATACTGATAAAACCAATTACCATCTTTAAATACCAGCTTACCGTATAAACCTTGATATTCTTTTTCAACGACTTTGACGTCATCTTTTTCAATGTCTGATACATTAATTAAGAGGTCTTTTACAGCATATTGTCGACCGTTTAATTCATCTTCAGAGAAGTCTGCGAGTAACAATTCACCTGCGCTCATTGGTAAATCATCAATAGGTTTAATGTCTATTTGAACATTACCCGAAACAGAATGCTCAACATCTGAAACTAAAAAACTAAAGGAGTCTTTGCCATAGAAATTGGCATTAGGCAAAAAAACAAGTGATTGTGCTTGAGCCAAAGTAAGCAAGCTTGACGCTGTAACGACTTCATCGCCCACAGATAAAAGACCATTACTTGGTAACGAAAATACCTTAAATATTAAAATATCTTTGCTATCTCTATCTGTCGCAAAAAGAGGCACAGACACAGCGCTATCTTCATCTGTATTAATAACTATATTTGATGTTTCAGGTTTATGTTTTATGTCTAATACAACAATATTGAACGGTCGTGAATCAGTTGAGTATTCATAATCACTGGCAGTCACTACAATATTTTCATAGACACCTATTTGAGCTTCTTCAGCTTTACCAAACACTTGACCACTTTTACTATCAATCGATAACCAGCTTGGGGCATTTACCAAACTAAAAGTGATTGAATCGCCATCAGGATCATAAGCACTTGCTGTCGCACTAAAGGTTTCACCTTCTTTAATTTCTATACTATCAATTTGTCGATAATGATAAGGTGCATAATTCACATCACGCACATTAATGGTAAAGGGCGCTAAAACACCACTACCACCATGGGCATCATTTACTGTAATGGTAATATTTTGATATACGCCATTTTGTGCAACCCCAGAAAGTTTTCCGGTTACAGTATCAAAGGTGGCCCAATGCGGTTTGTTTGTAATTGAAAAACTAACAGTATCATTTAAATCGATATCACTTGCGACAGGTATAAATTGATAGAATGATTGTTCATCAATCATGGTTTGTGCTGAGCCCGAAATAGTAGGGTTATCATTAATTGATGTTGTGATTACTGCTATTGATAAGGCATTACTGTCTAAATGACCGTCATTTGCTTGCACAGAAAACGTGGTTGTTACCGCATCATCAACGTTAACTTGATCTTTTATCGGGTTAAAAATCAAATTCCGTAATTTAGTTTGAGTATCTGAAACTGAAAAACCTGCTAGTGTATAAGTCCCCGCAGCGCCTGATAGTCCAGTACCAGACAAACTGCCATTCATGCCTTGATAATTGAGGGCGATTGTCAAAGCATTATTATCAGAATCAGTAAGAGTTACATTACTAAATGGTTTGAGGTTTTCATTATCATTAATAGCTATTGAAGTTGTTGTGGTTGAAATAAGTGGTGCTGAATTTGGATTAGCAAGCGTAATACTTGGTACCGGGCTTACCCCATCAATCTCGTTTCCACCTCCATCCGCTGTTATTACCCACCTAAAATTATATTTACCTGCAGAAGATCCATTAGTAACACCGCGCATTGTTAGCACAACATCAGATCCTGCTGGAACAGCCTCACTAATTCTTATAAGTCTATAATTTGAATTTGAGCCATTAGAAGTAAAATCGCATGTTTTCTCAATCCCATCAATAACGACGGTTACAAATTCGCAACCAGTGGGAAATATAAAAGTACTCTCATAAATAGCTACATATAAAATATACTGGCTATCTGTGACCTCAGTCACTGTAGTATATTCAAAAGTATAAGTCGTTTCAGCTCCTGGGGTGTAATCGCCGGCTGTAAAACTAAAATTTTGCAATTGTGCAGCTTGTAATTGCTTTGCAAAAATAAGAATCAAAAACACACATGAAACGTAACATGCTTGCCTTATTTTTTGATAGATTGCACTAGGCATTCCGAATCCTCTCCTGTTTAAATTGACTCACGAATGATCAAATTTTTATTGAATATCGGTGAGTTTAAACAATCTAAAACAACAAAGAGCAAAGTTACAAAACAAAAACAACAGAAAGGGGTACAAACGTAACACAAGGTAACAAACAGTAGAAAAAGCAACAAAAAACAATCCTTTTTAATTAGAAAAACTAACTCGTTATAAGTAAAAATCCCTCCCCCCTAACGGTTACTATGACCTTTCCTAGTTCACTTATATTTAACATTTTTTTTCTCAGGCGAACGACTAACATATCGAGTGAGCGACCTTCAGCGTGCTCAGAGTTACCAAGTAACTGCTGTAACTTAGCTTTACTTACTACTTTGCCTTGATATGCAATTAAATGAATGAGTAACTGCTGCTCAAGTTTAGATAATAAGACAGACTCACTTCCTTTTGAAAGCTGCATAGTCTCCATATCAAGTAACATATCCAAAACACTAATAGAGCGATTCCCATATTCAACAGGCTTAATGCGGCGCATCAATGCCTGGCTTCTTAAGTAAAGCTCTTCAGGATTTATGGGTTTAGTAACAAAATCATCTGTCCCACAGTGGAAAGCTTTAATTCTATTTTGTTCAGAGCCATACATCGAAATCATAATTTTACCTATTGATGAGTTATCTTTTAGTTGATTCATTAGCTCATAACCTGAAATATCAGATAAGGAAATATCACAGATAATTAAATCAACTGGGCCAAATTTATGGTTCTTACTATTTTGAATAAACTCAATCACTGTACTACCTCGAATAAAAGCACTTACTTGATAGTTTTTTTGCTCAAAATTGATCGCTAAAACACGATTCAGTAGAGGGTCATCCTCAACAATTACAACATGGTGACGTTTAATTATCATTGTAGATCCACCAAACCTATTGTTTCTAATTGCACAATTGACTCATTAAACATTACTGTCAGTTGTATAATTTGTTGTTCATTTATTACCTCATGATAAAGTTCTAGATCTAATGCAGTTTTAGATACAGCTGTTAAGCCGAATTGAGCTGTTTTATTCGCGATTTTATGCAGTGATATTTGCTTTAACAAATGCTCGGTGTCGGTAACATTAGAGATACCCTCAATTAGTGCAAGCACTTCAATCTTTAGCAGTGAAACTTCAACGATAATTTCAGAAACAGACAAAACCTGTCTCAAGTAGCGAAAAACCTCTTTATTAAACAGCTCTTGCGAGTTATTACCCTGAAATTTATAGTTTAAATTAACTAAGCTATTAAGTGTATTTCTGAGCATATCAATATCAACTGGTTTTGCTAAAACATGCTGCAAGCCTATCTCTTGATATCTTAAACGGGACTGATAGTCGACTCTAGCTGTAAGAGCTATCACTTGGCTGGTAAGCTTGAGCGATTTAAAATATTCAAATAAACGCTCTCCATTAATATCAGGTAAATTCATATCCAAAAAAATGAAATCAAAACTTTGTTTTTCAATCTCATGCATCGCTTTTTCCCCACTTTCAGCAATCGTTACTAAGTGGTTATCGATCTCAAGAAGACCTTTGGTTACTTTTTGATTTAGTGGAATGTCCTCAATTAACAAGATCCTTAAAGATGGTATAGCATTGATACTTTGCGATTTTTTTTCCACTACAGGCTGTTCAATATAAGGAAAATTAAAACTAAATGAACTGCCTTTCCCTTCTTTACTAGAGATTTTTAGGGTACTTCCAACTTGAGTTAGCATATCTTGGGATAAGGCTAATCCTAAACCCGCTCCGTCCTGCCATCCGTGGTTTGAAGCCCATGTAAAAGGTTGTATTAGGTTATTTATTTCACCTTTAGGGATACCAATTCCAGAATCTAATATTTCAAAAAACAAATTAGTTTCAGAAATACTAACCGACAACCTAATGAAACCATGCTCGGTATATTTAATTGAATTATCGAGTAAATTAACCAAAATATGTCGTAAAAACAGCGTATCTGTCGACACCGTAAAATCCTTGCTCAAGGTATAATTAAGCTCAACGGTTAAACAAAGTGCTTTTTCTTTGCTTTTGACTAAATTCAATAACTGCATCAACCAAGGTAATAAAGCGATCGTTTCACTCTCTCTGTGTGAATGATGTTCAACTTGAGCTGATTGCAATACATAGGAAGAAAACTCCCCTAAATGAATCCCTGTTTGAATGATAGTTTCACAATCCTTTTTATCCTCATCACTGTACATCCTTGAATGCATCAACCGAGCTAGACCTACAATACCGTTTAATGGCGTTCGAATTTCATGACTAAATGCGGCAAGAAATTTTGATTTTTGATCAAGCTCTTGCTCAGCTTTGAGTTTTAACCTATTTAATTCAAACTCTTTTCTATCATTACATAAGAAGCTAAAGCTAAGTACTAAGCCATAAGGCACAAGGAAACCAGCGAGAGATGTAACAATATTAAGAGTATTCGGCGCTAAAAAATTTTCAACGCCACTGCCGATAGTGCACAAATAAATCCTAAAAAACATCAATACAATGATGTAAATACTCACTGAAATATAAACGGCTCGACTGATTTTAGATAAGATTAAGTTACTTTTCCTAAGTGCTACCAGAACAATTAACTGACTCATTAACCACATAGCACTTACGAGGATAATACGAGCATTAACATTGTTATCAATAAAAACGAAGTAGCTAAACAGAGGCGTAAATAAAATAAAATAAGAACAATACATCCAACCTCTTTTTATTGGCACGTCAAAAAAAGATAAACTGCCAATCAGAGATAAAACAAAAGCCAATAATAAAAAATGATTTGCTAGGATGATGCTATAAAAAAAATGAACTTCAGTTTGTAAAGATAATAAGAACAGGGCAATAGCGAAACTAAAAATACTTAAAGTCCATTCCGACACACCAGAAATAAACCTATTCACTCGCCAAACAGGTATAAAATAAAGAGCGCTAATAAACGCTGTAAATGAAGCAATAAAGGTTAATGATTTAGGATCTAACACAGTGACTTTATAAATATTTACTTAAATATCATTATCATTGAAAAAGCTTCAACAATATACATTTTTACCATTTAATGTAAAAAATCATCTGTAGCTAACAATGGTTCTGAAACATTAATGTTTTCTAGCTCAAATGTATTGCGCGTATCCAATTTTAATTTATTAAGATATTGCGCAAAATAACGCGTGAAAATGGCATCAAATTCGCCATTGTTCAACATGGTCGTTAAACCAGTTTGCAGTGCAGCTGACAGTTCGACTTTTTCTTTATTGACAAAGAAATAAAATGCCGTTGGATATTTGAGTAATAAATGAGGCTCAATCATTAGCGGTAAGTCTTTACGCGCCGCAAGCTCTGAATGCACCTCAATCACTGAACGCGGAAAATAATCACCTCGCCCAAGCGCTAACAACTTAAACATTTGTTCATAATTTGCCTGTGCTAAAACGGTGTAGCCATTTTGAGTCAGTATTTTAGTATCTGGCCAATCATGTCCTTGCAGGGCTTTTAGTGATTTGAGTTGTGATGCATCGTTAATTGCTGCAAATTGAGCGCCGTACTCTTGATTAATTAATAATACTCGCCAGCCAATTAAACCTTTAAATAAGGGGACTTTGATTGCCGTGGCAAGCTGCTCACGGGCTGTGCTAGTCATGCCCCAATGGATATCAACCTCACCTTGGCTTAGCATTAATAAGGTACGTTGTTGATGCGGGTGCACTGCGACAAAATTCAGTTCTGCTGAATAATTGGCAGCTTTAAGGGCCTGCTCTAATACTTCGATCAGGTAAATATCTCGTTGATAAAGAATGCGTTGCTCTTGAGCGACGTTAACCACATTAGCCGCTACGGGTATTGTGATGCTCATCAACCCTAGCACCGCCATCGCAATTAATAATTTCATTTTTATTGAACACCTTACGCTAGCCTCAATGAAAACTAACGGGTTACGGTACAAAGGTAAAGCAATAAATGGTGTTAGTTTAATCGGCTCCACTGGCTAAGCGCATTCGAACAATGGGAGTCGCTGGTTTTCGCCGATGACATAGAAATAGGTAACTTTGTCGATAGCGTTTTGCTTCTTTTTTAGCATCCGTGGCAAGCGCTGAAACTTGATGACTATTTTCACAAAAAGCTAAATCAGGATTCACCAAACCAATAGACAAGGTCAGTAATGGCACAAATTGTTCCTGCCCTTCACGATTTGGCGCCCAGTAACCGCCAGCTGCAATATGCTCAGGGGTAAAAAAACTTTGTGAGCGTCGTTCAAACTCTTTGATGATTAGCTGACAGGTATGCCAAGCATCTGTACCATCAAAAATCACCATAAAATCATCGCCGCCAATATGCCCCACAAAGCTATTTGCAGGATCACAACTATCACTAATTACATCCGCAAGTAACTTAATCACTGCATCACCACTGGCATACCCATATAGGTCATTAAACTGCTTAAAATGATTCAAGTCGACATAAGCTAAAAAGAAATTTTGCTGCCTTCTTAACCGCAGTTCAATTGCTTCAGTGATGGCCACATTACCGGGTAACATAGTCAAAGGATTGGCGTGTTGTGCATGGCGTACTTTTTGGTCTGTGATATGTTTTAATATTTTACGCAGTGGTACCACGCCCAAATAAGTTTGATGTTCAGTCACTAAAATATGGCGACGAATATCAAAATCAAAATCGGTAATTTGTTGACTTACCATATCAAGTGTATCAAGTTTATCGACAATCAAAGGTTGTGTATCCATCACTCGTGTAACACTTTTTTTATCATACAAAGCATGACCATAAGGTGCTGCAAAAAGCTCTGCAAGCTGGTCACGATGTAACATGCCAACCGGTTGCTGCTGCTCATTTAGCACAGCTAAACTAATTAAACCTTTATTTTTCTCAAAACAAGTTTGCGCTGCGGCGCAGTGAGTTGATGCAAAAATAGCTTGCTGAGTTTCAACCAATAAACCTATGGTTTGATCATCTAGTTCGGGGGAATTTTGCTGCTTAAGCGCTTGCTTTGCGAGTAAATCGCTAGAAAACAGTCTTGATGGCTCTATGCTTGGCCTTTCAAGTAAAAAGCCTTGCGCTAAACTCACGCCCAACCCTGTCAGTAAATCTAATTCTTCTTGATGCTCAATGCCTTCGGCAATCACTTGGGTATTTGTTGCTTTGGCTAAATCGATGATAGATTTTAAAAACTCTTTTTTTACAATACTTTGGTGGCAATGATCAATAAAGTATTTATCAATTTTAATAATATCAGGTTGTAGTTCTGACCATTTTCTTAAGCCAGAATGCCCTGCACCTAAATCATCTATCGCGATAGAAAATCCAAGCTCGCGGTAATAGGCCAACGTTTGCTGTAATAGCTGATGATTAGGCACTTCATCTTGCTCTGTCACTTCAATAACCACCTGCGCGGCACTTAAACCATGCTGTTCAAGCAAGTGCTGAGTTTCACCTTTAGGATGCTTAGGATCGAGTAAAGTTCTTGGGCTTACATTCAAAAATAACTTTCCACTTAACCCAAGCAATGCAAAATTTTCTATCGCTTTTTTCCGGCAAAGCAATTCAAGTTCAGACACTTTACCTTGCTGCTCTGCCGCTAAAAAGAGTTGGTTAGGAAACTCAAGCGGATGCCCTTTTGGCCCGCGCGATAAGGCTTCATACCCTAAAATACAGCTATTTGCTAAATCAAAAATAGGCTGGAATACAGTGCTAATATTTTGCTCTGTTAATAGTTGCACTAACAAATGAGCGCCATTTAATTTCACTACTCAATACCCCGCGACTGCTGTGAGCCGGGAATTTAACACCCAATAATGACAATTTTATGGCATTGCGACAGTAAACAAAGGTTACTTAACCTCAGCCTAGATAAGAGGTTGTTCTACATATTGAATTAAAAGTAAATATCTAAATTTGTTGATCTCTAGCCAGAGATTATCAAGCCTAACAAGGCTGATTAACGTGTCAATAGTGGGTCTAATACACGTTAATCCAACGCTGTTTACGTTTAAAAAAGCTGCATGAGATAGATTTATTATCTGGTATTGAGGTTACTTATAACCCATTAAAGTGAATGTTTTTTAATAGCCATTTCAACTTGTGAAAAGTGCGCTAATACTTCAATCAATTCGTTTTGAGCTTGCTCGCGTAAATGTGGTTCATTAAAACCTAATTTTGCAATCGCTTGCACCGTCGCAGGATGAACTAATAAATCTTTAGCATGGTAACAGTTTGGATCGCTAAACGCCGGCAAGCGTCCATCAGCATGATAACCTGACTCAATATCAGCTAATGGTAGGGTTGGAATAGTATCAGCAGCTTGTTTTAATGCACTTAAATAGGCTTCACATTGAGGGTAAACTACTAAGAAATCATCAATAATACCCTTAGATAAATTGACTAATTGCTGCGCTTGTAACTCAATTTCTTGTGTATTGTGATTAGCTTTAATTTGTTCGACCAAAGCACTGGTTGCTGTTTTATATTGCGTTAATTGAGTCTCTTGCACTTGCTTAACCACCGTTTCTTGTGGCACAACAGGATCGCTACATCCACTTAATAAACCAAATAAAATTATAATACTAATTGTTTTCATCAATGACACTCCAAATAATAATAATTCTCATTATTACAATTTACAGCATACTTTGCACCACTTTCATCTAATTTTTGTAAAAAAAAAGCCACTCAATAAGTGGCTTTTCTTCACTGTATTAAACAGCCTTTACGGCATGTTATCAAATTCAGCACCTTCTTTTTCAACTTCAACAGGGATCAAATCTTCTTTACTGATCCCTAAGCTGATAGCAATTGAACTTGCCACATAAACCGAAGAGTAAGTACCTATGAATACACCGATCAATAACGCAGTAGCAAAACCATGGATAATTTGACCACCCCAAATAAATAACGCCACTAATACCACAAGCGTTGTCATTGAGGTCATCAAGGTACGATTTAACGTTTGTGTCAGTGAAATATTAATGATTTCAATGGTGTCATCGATGCGTACTTTTCGGAAGTTTTCACGAATACGGTCTGATACAACAATGGTATCATTAAGCGAATAACCGATTACCGCCAAAATAGCAGCAAGCACAGTTAAATCAAACTCCAAACCTAAAATCGAAAACAACCCCATGGTGATAATAACGTCATGTCCAAGTGCAAGTACGGCACCAACCGCAAAACGCCATTCAAAACGCATCGCAACGTAAATCAAGATACAGATCAAGGCTGTTAGCATAGCTAAACCACCTTGCTCTTTTAAGTCTTCACCTACGCTTGGGCCTACAAACTCAATACGACGCATTTGTGCATCAGGATAAACCTGTTGAATCGCAGTCATCATATCATTGCCAATCATTACCGCTGTTACATCAGCACCACGTGGCGCTAAACGAACAAGGATTTCTTGGCTTGAACCAAATAACTGCACCGAAGCATCAGCAAAACCGCTGCTTTCGAGCGAGCCACGCACTTTGTCTATATCCGCAGCTTGTGAAAAGCCAACCTCAACGGCGGTACCGCCGGTAAAATCTAAACCAAAATTTAGACCGCGAACTGCCATCGAAATAATAGAGATAACAATCAACAAGGCAGAAAATGCCATTGTTAATTTGCGTATCGACATAAAATCGATTGTGTCTTTAACTCTTAAAAGTTGCATCATTAACCCCTAGATAGACAATTTATCCAGGCGTTTACCGCCCCAGACTAAGTTAACTACAGCACGCGTACCAATAATAGCTGTAAACATTGATGTCACAATACCGATTGCTAATGTAACTGCAAAACCGGCAATAGGACCCGTTCCTACAGCAAATAGAATAACTGCTGCAATTAACGTGGTGATATTGGCATCAAAAATTGTACTAAAGGCACTGTCGTAACCATGATGAATAGCTTGCTGTGGACTACGTCCATCTTCAAGTTCTTCACGAATACGTTCAAAAATAAGTACGTTGGCATCAACTGCCATACCAACAGTTAGTACGATACCAGCAATACCAGGTAAGGTCAGCGCAGCATCAGGAATAAGTGACATTACACCAACTATTAATACTAAGTTTGCTGCAAGTGCTAAGTTAGCCACTAAACCAAACGCTTTGTAATAAAGTAGCATGAGCACTAATACAAAAATAAAACCAAGTGCCACAGCAGTGAAACCTTTTTCAATGTTTTCAGCACCAAGGCTTGGACCTACCGTACGCTCTTCAACGATTTGAATTGGCGCAACTAAAGCACCTGCGCGAAGTAACATACTTAAGTTATGCGCTTCAGCTGGATTATCAATGCCCGTAATACGGAAAGAGCGACCTAAACGCGCCTGAATCGTTGCAACGTTAATCACTTCTTCAACTTTAATTGGTGGTAATGCTTTACCATTTTCGTCGACTTTTCCTGACGGCTTATATTCAGTGAATACAGTGGCCATACGCTTACCAATCGCATTTTTTGTATACGCAGCCATTTTTGAGCCGCCTTTACTATCAAGTGAAATGTTCACTTGCGGACGTTGATACTCATCGTTACCCGACTGCGCCCCCGTAATGTGACTACCGGCTAAAATTAAATTCTTTTTCAGTAATACCGGATAACCTTGGCGTGCCATGATAATTTCACTACCAGGTGGCACTCGCCCTGCAACTGCATCACGCACATCGGCAGATTCGTCTACTTCACGGAATTCTAGCGTAGCAGTGGCACCTAAAATCTCTTTCGCACGTGCGGTATCTTGAATACCTGGCAGCTGTACAATGATGCGTTCAGCACCCTGGCGCTGTACATTTGGCTCAGCAACACCAATTTGATTTACACGGTTACGAATAATGGTTTCATTTTGCTTAATTGCATAATCACGCGTCGCTTTTAATTTTTGCTCAGTCATGCTGGCCACTAAACCAAATTCGTTGCTACGATCGTCAACAAAAAGCAAATCACGGTAGCGGTCTTTTAAGAAACGCTCTGCTTGATCTTTTGTTTCTTGGTCACGTAATAAAATTTGAATTTCATCAGCGCCCGCAACACGGCGAACCGTTTTATAACGAATTTTTTGCTCACGTAAATCGCTACGGAAATCTTGATCCATTTGTTCAAGTGAATTTTCAATCGCGGTTTTCATATCAACTTCCATGGTGAAATGCACACCACCACTTAAGTCAAGGCCAAGTTTCATTGGAGAGCCGCCTAAGCTTTTAAGCCATTGCGGAGTAGAAGGAGACATATTAATCGCAGTAATATAGCCATCACCTAGGCTATCGCGTAATAAGTCTTGCGCTTGTAGTTGCGCTTCGACATTTTTAAAACGAACTAATACTTGATCGTTTTCTAATACAGCAGATTTTGTTTCAATCTTGTTATCTTTTAATACGATATTGATTTTATCTAATACAGCTAGATCTGCGCTTGCGCCGCGCGCTCCAGTAATCTGAATGGCCGGATCACGACCATACAGATTTGGAGTGGCATATAACAAGCCCGCTGCCAGTACCACTAAAACCAATAAGTACTTCCATACAGGGTACTTATTCACTGTTTTGCGTCCTTTTTATTATTTTTATAATGCTTTCATTGTGCCTTTCGGCAATACCGCTGAAATCGCACCTTTTTGAACAGTAACTTGAGTTTGGTCGTTTAAGGCAATCACAACAAAATCTTTGTCATCAGCAACTTTAGAAATTTTACCAACTAAACCACCACTGGTTAATACTTCATCACCTTTAGCCAGCGCGCCCATTAGATCTTTATGATCTTTGACACGTTTTGCTTGTGGGCGGTAGATTAAGAAATAAAATACTAAACCGAAAATAGCTAACATGATTAGCATTTCCATTCCACCACCAGCAGCTGCAGGAGCATCTGCGGCATAAGCATTCGACATAAATAAACTCATAACATCCTCTTTATACTTAATTTTAAATTTTAATTTGTTTTAAACTTGTTTTAATTCAGGAACAGGCTTGCCAATTTTCGCATAGAAATCAACAACGAATGTATCAAGTTCACCTAATGCAATCGCATTTCTTAACCCTTCCATCAAACGTTGATAATAACGTAAGTTATGAATGGTATTTAAACGAGCACCTAAGATCTCATTACATTTATCTAAGTGATGTAAATAGGCACGAGAATAATTTTTACACGTTTGACAATCACAATGCGGATCGAGTGGACCTGGATCTGTTTTATGTGCAGCATTACGGATTTTAATTACGCCTTCGGTAACGAATAAATGGCCGTTACGAGCATTTCGGGTTGGCATTACGCAATCAAACATATCAATACCACGGCGAACCGCTTCAACGATATCCTCAGGCTTACCAACACCCATTAAATAGCGCGGTTTGTTCTCAGGCATTTTATAAGCGCAATGGTCAAGAATATTCACCATGTCTTCTTTTGGTTCGCCAACCGATAAACCACCTAAAGCATAACCATCAAAACCAATGTCTTCTAAACCTTGCTGTGAAATAGCACGAAGCTCAGGATACATACCACCTTGAATGATACCAAATAACGCAGCTGGATTTTCAGCATGCGCATCTTTTGAACGTTTTGCCCAGCGTAGCGATAATTCCATTGAATCCTTCGCTTCTTTTTCAGTTGCTGGGTATGGCGTACATTCATCAAAAATCATAACGATGTCTGAACCTAGATCACGTTGTACTTCCATTGATTTTTCAGGCGATAACATGATTTTCTCACCATTAACCGGTGAGCGAAACAACACACCTTCTTCAGTGATTTTGCGTAAATCACCTAAGCTAAAAACTTGAAAGCCGCCTGAATCAGTTAAAATTGGTTTATCCCAATGCATAAAGTCATGTAAATCACCGTGCATTTTCACAATTTCAGTGCCAGGACGCAGCATTAAATGAAAGGTATTACCCAAACAAATATGCGCTCCGGTTTCTTTAACTTCTTCTGGCGTCATACCTTTTACAGTACCGTAAGTACCCACAGGCATAAATGCAGGTGTTTCTACTACACCGCGATCAAAAATAAGGCGACCACGACGGGCTTTACCATCGGTACAATCTAATTCAAATTTCATACTAACCTCGAACGCCGGAAAAACAGTCCGACCATGTTCACGCTTACTCGGCTATTGCCTAGAAATGAGTAATTCGTGTTAAAAATAATCGAGCGATTCTACATGGTTTGAACATTTATTGCTAATGATATGAGGGCATTGACAGGGAATAAAAGGGGTAAAAGCAAGTTTTTACCAAGGCATTTTCACCGCCTTGGTAAAACAATTACTTAACTCATAACTTAGTTAGTTTTGCGCTCTAAAAACATCGCATCACCATAAGAGAAAAAGCGATACTGCTCAGCAATTGCAACATTATAAGCATTCATAATGTTTTCTTGCCCAGCAAATGCACTGACGAGCATGATTAAGGTCGACTCAGGCAAGTGGAAATTAGTGATCATTGCATCAATCACTTGGAATTGATATCCCGGATAGATAAAGATATCGGTATCGCCAAAATAGCTTTTGAGCTCACCTTGTGATTGTTTAGCTGCTGACTCTAACGAGCGCACCGACGTAGTACCAACAGCAATAACTCGACCACCACGGGCTTTAGTTTTAACAATCGCAGCCACCACATCATCTGGCACTTCGATATATTCTGAATGCATCACATGTTCATCGACTGTTTGAGCACGTACAGGCTGAAATGTTCCTGCACCCACATGCAAGGTAACAAAAGCCATTTCAACCCCTTTGGCTTTTAAATCAGCCATCAGCTTTTCATCAAAATGCAGCCCTGCAGTTGGCGCTGCAACCGCCCCTGGCTTTTCGCCATAAACAGTTTGATAACGTTTACGATCACTTTCATTATCGGGTCTATCGATATAAGGCGGCAAAGGCATGTGGCCAATATTTTCAAGAATATCAAGTACATTATTATCACCATGAAACTTCAGTTCAAATAATTCGCCATGACGCTGAACCATGGTTGCTTCGGCACTATTTTCTAAAATAAGTAATGCGCCTGCTTTTGGTGATTTACTAGCACGCACATGAGCAAGCACTCGGTGCTCATCTAATACCCGCTCAATCAACACCTCGATTTTGCCGCCCGATGCTTTTTGGCCAAACATACGTGCAGGAATTACTTTGGTATTGTTAAAAACTAATAAGTCTTTTGGACCAATGAAGTTAATAATATCGCTAAAAACGCAATGTTCAATCTCACCAGAATTGCCATTCATTTTAAGTAAGCGACTGCTAGTACGCTCCTCTTTTGGAAAACGAGCAATCAACTCATCTGGCAAATCAAAGTTAAAGTCTGCAACACGCATTTAAAACATCCTCATAGGTTAAAATCGCGCCAAGTCTAGTGACTCAAGACCCCTAAATCAAGTTAATTGCGTTTGAGTCGCAATCAGCTTGTCTGCTGGGCAAAATAGCATTAATCTAACACCACTCTCTTGCCAGTTTGTGGTTAGGCTAAATCGAGGTATACGAAGACATGTCAGGTCAGCTTAAGCTGTTATTAATTAATTCAAATTTGAAACAAAGAAATTTGATCAAACGCGCTTTATTACCCTTGAATGTCTTTGAGTTATTAGAAGTTCGTGATAGCCGCTCAGCCTTAACGCTGTTAAAACAACACGCTGTTGATTTAATTATTACCGGTTTAGATATTGGTAAAATCGATGGCTGGCGCTTTGCTCGAATGGTGCGCTCCGGTTTATTAAAAACTCCAAAAAATACCCCAATTTTACTCACGCCACCCACTTATTGTGAACGAATAGCCGAAACAACCGCACGTGCTTATGGTATAGATGCAGTTTTAGCATATGAGCAAATCAACAAATTACCCCGAGTTTTGGCGAATGTTTTATCAAGTCATTTAACCAAAAGCAGCCGACTCGAATTGTTATTGGTTGAGCCTGAAACACCAGATGCAGAGCAAATCAGCTATTTTTTACGTGAATCGTTTCATATTACTCACGTTACCAACGAAAAAGTGGCAATAGAACTATTTGGCCAACATCATTTTGCCATTGTATTAATTGATACCATCCATAACAAAATCGATGCCCAAAATTTAGTCCAACGCTTATTAGCTACCAAACCAAATCAAGCGGTGGTGATGATTATTGATAACCAAGAAGCTGATTTTGCTGAGCAGTTATTACTTTCTGGCGTTACCGACTTTGCTCGTACGCCATACAATGAATCGTTACTTAACCGCATTTGTCATCAAGCAGCTCGCCGCGAAGATTTTATGGCCAGTTATGCTGAGTTTGCAGAAAAAGTAGAGCAATTGAGCCAAAGCCAAAGTCGCTACAAAGAATTGTATTCTGCTCATCAACGTATCTTACAGCATCTTAATACCGTGGTTTTAGAGCTAAATAGCGCAGGACAAATTCTGTTTATCAATCCGGCCTGGGAAAAGTTAACCGGATTATCACTTAAACAAGTGATAAATAAGCCACTTGCTGAATTTTGTAGCCCTGAGACGCAAGCTTTAGTTAGCAATGCTGTTTCGCAAATAATGTTAGGGCAAATTCAACAGAAAAAATTTGAGTTAAAACTGCAGCATCAACATGGTCATGCCGTTTGGGCTGAGTGTCGCATGCAATCAATTGTAGTGAATAAAGTAACGGTTGGCGTAACTGCGAGTATCGATAACATCCATGAGCGTAAACAAGCTGAATTACAGCTACATCATCTAGCTCATCATGACACATTAACAAAATTACATAACCGCTATTACTTTGATTTAAAGCTCAACCAGTTATGTAAAGATACAGAAGATAGCAACGCACAACACGCACTTATTTATATCGACCTCGATCATTTTAAAATCATTAACGACAGCCAAGGTCATCATCAAGGTGATATTGTGTTAAAACAGATTGCAAAAACATTTCAAAAAAACTTACATGAAGGCAGCACTATTTGCCGAATTGGCGGTGATGAGTTTGCAGTTATTTTAGAAAATGTTGAGCTACTTGAAGCCCACTTAATTGCAGAAGGCCTTTGCCATGCGGTAGAAAACTACCAATTTCAAGCGCCTGGCCAGCAATACTCTATTAGCTG
Source organism: Pseudoalteromonas tunicata (assembly GCF_002310815.1). Lineage (NCBI taxonomy): Bacteria > Pseudomonadati > Pseudomonadota > Gammaproteobacteria > Alteromonadales > Pseudoalteromonadaceae > Pseudoalteromonas > Pseudoalteromonas tunicata. Next base: position 3,332,513 of record NZ_CP011032.1, read on the forward strand.
CTCCATTGGTTTAACACTTATCACAGCAAATAACAGTGATGCCAGTGAATGCTTAAAACAATCAGATATCGCTTTATATGTTGCTAAAAACCGCGGTCGTAATTTGGTTCACTGTTATACCTATGAAGACGCCGACAGCAATAAAAAACTGGCCGAACTGGCATGGGCACATCAAGTGCGCAGCGCCATGTTACAAGATCAGTTAGAGATTCACTTTCAACCTATTTGGGGTTTTAAAGAACAGCAAGTTGCTTATTTTGAAGCTCTGTCTCGATTGCGAGTTGATGGTCAACTTATTTATCCAAACCGTTTTATCCCCGCTTTAGAACTCATCGCTGATATTAATTTGCTTGACCATTGCGTGGTAAAAAAAGCCATTGCTTATGCAGGACAATCAACAACACTAAATAAAATCGCAATTAACCTTTCAGCTCAAGCCTTTAGCGATGAAGGATTATTAACCACCATTGAAGAAGCCCTAAAAAGCCAAAAAGTAGACCCAACTCGGATAGTATTTGAAATTACCGAATCTGCCAGTATTAGTAACTTAACCGCAACTCGTTTAATGATTGAAAAACTCAATCAACTTGGCTGCAGCTTTTCGATAGACGACTTTGGAACAGGATTTAGTACCTTTAGCTATTTAAAACAGCTTCCCGCCAACCAAGTGAAAATTGATGGCTCATTTGTGAAAGATATGATCAACGATCCTATTGATAAAGCACTGGTAAATGCGATTAAAGACATCAGTCACTCTTTACAAAAGACCTGTGTTGCTGAATTTGTAGAAAACAAAGAAACCTTTGATTCCCTTAGAAAAATTGGCGTGGATTATGCGCAAGGCTATTTAATCTCACGCCCACTTCCTTTTAAAGGCATAAGCCAAGCAATCAAAAAAATAAACGCTGACAAAACATTTGATTAACAATTAAACACACTTAATTACCCTCTTTTGCTCAAAGCTTTGATATTTTTTAGCTATACTAAGCCTATCTGAAATCAGTTAATAACGCATGAATTGACTCGCCCAATCTACTGGGATGTTATTAACATTTATAAGGAAGGGAACTGTATGACTTTATTTGTAACACTTTTATTAATAGCAAATTTACTGATAACTTATTTTTGTTTAACAAAAGCAAAAACAAAGGGTTATCCACAGTTAACTTTTGTCTTTTTAGGCGCCATCCCTTATTTTAACCTAGTTGTATTAGTGTACTTATTATTTCTACCTGATTTAAAGCATGAGAACCAATTTACGGTCTCGATATAACAAACTACAGCTAATGGTATAAATTTAAACAAAAAAGCCGTGTTTTTCACGGCTTTTTTAATGCTAACAATATATGGCTTCACCCTTAAAAACTATAAACACTGGCTTTGGTCAGTAATTGCTGGGCCTTTATTTTCCCCATCACACAACTTTGAATATCCTTTTTTTCAAATACCAAAATTAAATCTTGGTTTTCCTCACCCGCTCTACTGAGCGTGAAGTTCACACGCTCATTATCTGGTAAGCTTTTTAAGCCAGCACCATAATCACAAAGTGTTGTCACTAATGTTTGCTGAATTAACTGCAAAGACTTAGTCCGTTGCTCTGCCCATTGTTGTTGCTGTTGTTGTTTGTTTTTTTGGGTCTGTGTTTTAAGATTATGCTGCTCATCTTTTAGCTGATCTTTTTGTTTTTCTAACGCTTTAACTTGCTGCTCTAACTCATTTTTACGTTTTTCTAACTCGGTTAATGTGTCTTTTTCAGCATTACGACGTTCAAATTCAAGATCTCGTTTTTCCCGCTCAAGGCTTCTGATGTCATGCTCTATATCACGCTCATTTTCAGCTAAATCACGCATGCGTTCAGCAAGTTCGCGCACTGATTCAATGGCTTGTTTTGATATTTCTTGCGCTTCTTCTGCTGCCGCTTGCGCATCGAGTTCGCTAAAATCAAAGTCAAAATTAAAATCAAAATTTCGATCAGCAAATGCGCTCGCCCAACTCCCCCTACTGGTATTAAACAGCTTAGAATCTAAGTCAAACGTAATACCTTGATTGAGTAAATAGCGACCATTAATTCTTCTCAAACTCGCACCTTTATCTGTTGCGACCGAGGCTTTGATTATATTTTCCATAATAGTAATTTCACGCTTCATGGCGCTCATATCTAACGCCTGTGCAGCTGCATGATTACTCAGAGCACAGACTCCTAACCCAATAACGACAGCAACTAACTTATTCATTTCATTTCTCCAAACATCATTTTTGCGGTTGCAGTTTCACCTTGTTGTTCAACTTGCTCTGCAAGATCATTTATTTGCAATTTGATCAATTGCTGATCTTGTTGGCGCTGAACATTGAGGTACTTCACCAAGGCATTTAAATCTTCTTGTCTTTCTAATCTTCCGGTATCAATTGCTTGCTGAGCTAATTGCCAACTTTGTTTCTGATTTTGTCTTTGCGTTTCAAGTAATAGTGTCTTTATTTGTTCTAGCTCAGAGTCAATTTTCGCTTGCTGCTGCGAAGCATGTTGGTTAAAGCTAATTAATACTCCCTCAGAGGTAGTGCTTACTTGAACGTTTAACATCAATAAAACAGCCATAACCAAAGAACAGCCTACAGCACTAATACTGAACCAATTAAAAGACAATGACGACGATGATTTAGCAAACCACGTTGTTTCCTTTTGCCATTGTGGCACGGGTGTTTCGGTATAATCAGATAAAAAACTCGCTGCGCTTTTCGCAGTTAAATACCGCTGTGCCATATCGGGTTCGGCCAATAACGCTTGCTCATCGGCAATACTAAGCTCACCTGTTGCTAACCAATGCTCAAATATTAAATTCAATTTCGACATGCTAAGCCTCCAAATGGGGTTTTAAATTTTCTAACGCAGCATAAAAACGGGATTTAACCGTATTAGTTGAAATATTTTGCAATTCGCCAATTTGTTCAAGTGTGTAGTGATGAAAAAACTTAAGCTCTATAACACTGCGCTGCTCAACATTGAGCGTATTCATAGCCGCTATAACATGTTGATTATGTTGACTGCCTTGCAGTTGCTGCTCAGGGTTCTGGTTTTGAACATCAATAAACGAATCCATCTCTTCTTCATTGTGTAACTCAATTTTTCGTTTGCGATAAAATTCAATACAACGACGATTAGCAATGCAAATAATCCACGTTTTAAAGCTGCTATCAAAGCGGAAACTATCTAAGCTTTTATAAATGCTTAAAAATACCTCTTGCATCAGATCGATTGCATCTTCTTGGTTACCCAACATGCGTAAACAATAATGATAAATGACCGATTCATGCTGTTTAACCAGCTTAAACCACGCCTTTTTATTTCCTTGCTTTGCTTTATGTATTAACCCTTGTTCTGATTGAAAAAACACAGTTATTCCATTTTGTTTTCTTAGTTAGTCGAGATATAAAATTAAATAGTTTATTTGTATGAAAACTTTTTTTTTAAACTAGAATTAATTTTACCTGAGTAAACCTGTTCATTTTCGGATTGTATTTTATGCCTTTAACTCTTGATATGACCAAAGTTGAGTCATCGCTAGATGGTTTTACCATTCCTCCTCGCCCTGAAATGCTCAAACAAATTCAGGAGGAAGTCGCAAAAGAAGTTCCTAATATTAAAGATATTGCAGCCTGTATAAATCAAGATGTCGGTATTGCGGGCTTTACTCTTAAAGTTGTAAATTCACCACTGTTTAGCTTACCAAGAAAAATATCAACCATTGAACATGCTTGCATGTTTTTAGGATTAAATCGATTAATCAAACTGGTAAATAGTATTGTTTTACGCTTTACCTTAAGCGAAGGAAGTGAAGATATATTCACTCAAAAACTGTGGAATAGCGCCACAAAAATTGGCAACGCATCTTTGGCATTAGCTCAGCACTTAGATTTAGGTACTAATTTCGCTGATGACTGTTATACATTGGGATTATTTCATAATGCTGGAATGGCTTTAATTTTGGCGCAAACAGCTGAATATCCGGCATTATTGCGCCAAGCCTATATCGAAGGTGCAACAATTGGTGAATTCGAAGAAGATCACTTTGAAACCTCCCATGAAGTCCTTGGCTTTTTAATCGCTCAGACATGGGGTTTAGATAGTTCACTTTGCTCAGTCATTGCTTATCACCACAGCCCAATGATTATGTTAGCAACTGGCGAGCAACCCGAAAAAGAAATGTTTGCGATTTTAAAATTGGCTGAACACATGGTGGGAGCGACTGAATTACTCTATGGCATTAATCCTGATTCAGAATGGGAACGATACTCAGTGCAGATCCTTGATGTGCTTCATCTAGAAGAGTTTCAACTGCTTGACTTAGGTGAAGTCCTTCATCAAGCAGGGATTGATAATGTGTACCACACTTAATTGTTATTCTTCAGTTTTACATTTTTTGACAAAAAATGGCCCTACTTTATCGCAAAACAACCTAAAGTCTCGAATGCGCCCCGTTGTTTTGCGCCACAGCAAACCAATATCTCGATATGCATCTTCTTGCGCAGCAATCACTCGCATTGGTTTGTGATTTAATATTCCAGCATTAATGGCCAATTGAGGTAAAAAAGTAACTCCTAATTTATTTTCAACCATAGTCAGTAGTGTATGCAAACTAGCCGCTTCAAATGGGTTGATACATTGCTCTTGCGTTAAATTACAAGCACTTAAAGCATGATCAGATAAACAATGTTCACGTTCTAGTAAAAACACACTCGATTTAGGAAGCAAATTAAAGTCATGAACATCTTGCCCAACATCATATTCTTGGTGCATTACTAAGCTAAATCTATCATGTGCTAGTACTTGGGTGTGAAACTTATCCGTATTAAAAGGCAGCGCTAAAATCGCTAAATCAACTTCACCTTTCTCTAATTTATTGAGCAAACGATCGCTGGTATCTTCGATTAGGATCAGTTCCAAATCAGGAAACTGCTCTTGACAAAAACAATACAAATCTGCCGCTATAAAACTGGCAATTGTTGGGATCAACCCTAAGGTCAAAGTGCCATTAAGAGGAGTTAAAAAGCTCTGAGTCAGCTCTTTTAAGCTCATAGTATCATCGATAATTTTACGTGTTTTCTCAACCACTTCTTCGCCGATAGCTGTAAACATAAAACTGCGGTTTTCTCGTTCAATAAGCTGACAGCCTAATGTTTCTTCAAGCGTCTGAATAGCACTGCTTAATGTCGATTGACCAATAAAGCACGCTTGGGCTGCGCGACCAAAATGTTGATGTTGATGTACGGCAAGTAAATATTGAAGCTGTTTGATACTCGGAAGATGATTCATCGTTTAATTTGATAACAAAATAAATATTGAACGATAAAAACAAATGTGAGGATAAAAAGCAAGGACTAAACGTCGGGAGATAAAAAAAGACCCCACTACTTAGAATAATGAGGTCTTTTCAAGCTAAAAGTCTGTTGTGTTAATTAAACGCCAAAAATAGCGGTTAAAACATAATAAATAACAATAGCTAATACTGCGCCAATTGGCAAGGTTACAACCCAAGAGATTACAATATTACGTACAACACCCATGTTCAGTGCCGCAATGCCGCGAGCCATACCAACACCAAGAACCGCACCAACTAAGGTTTGTGTTGTTGAAATTGGCAAGCCAGTACCTGAAGCTATAACTACCGTTGAAGCAGCAGCTAATTCAGCTGCAAAGCCACGGCTTGGTGTTAAGTGAGTTATACCTTCACCTATGGTTTTAATTACTTTTTTACCTAAAATAGCTAAACCAGCAACAATACCTAAACCACCTAGAGGTAAAATCCACCATACCAACTCAGCTTTTTTAACAATTTCACCATCATGCTGAACAATACTAACAACAGCAGCTAAAGGTCCGATTGCGTTAGCAACGTCATTTGAACCATGAGCAAACGCCATACAACATGCAGTTAATACCATTAGCACTGCAAATACGCGCTCTACGTTAGTAAATTGCATTTTACGGTCAGCTTGCGGATCCATTTTCATTCGAGCAATAACAACAGCACCAATTACACCAACAACAATCGCTATAGCAATTGATAGTAAGTAACCTTCTGTTGCACCAAGATGAATACCTACATGCTTTAAGCCTTTTTTGATTGTCACGAGTGACATTACAAAACCAGCTAATCCCATGTAAAATGGAACATAACGCTTAGCATTTTTAAGGGGTTCGTCAGTATCAAAAATAAGCTTTTGAGCACTCATAAAGATAAGATATGCAATAAAGCCCGATATAGCAGGTGTAATAATCCAGCTACCAACAATGCCCATCACCTTATCCCACTGAACCGCTTCAGAACCCACCGCAACTAAAGCGAAACCAATGATAGCACCGATAATTGAGTGAGTTGTAGATACAGGCCAACCAAGTGCCGAAGCGACTAATAACCAAGTACCTGCGGCAAGTAGCGCCGAAATCATCCCTAGAATTAATAGCTCAGGGATATCTATAAATGCGGCTGAATCGATAATGCCGTTTCGAATAGTAGAAGTAACTTGACCACCGGCTAAATATGCGCCAGCAAATTCAAACACCATAGCAATTAAAATTGCTTGTTTAATAGTTAATGCTTTAGAGCCTACCGATGTTCCCATCGCATTGGCAACGTCATTTGCGCCAATACCATAAGCCATTATAAAGCCAACAACTGCGGCAATAATAATTAAAGTAGTGCCATAGGATGCAATGATATCCATTGAATAACCTTTTTGCTTTTAAATTTTAACGAGTTGGATTAACGCGCTAACATAAGTTCTAAACGAGAACCCACACGCTCTGCAATGTCAGCTAACTCACCGACCCACTCAATGATTTTGTATAAGAACATCACATCGATTGGATTTAAATCAGCTTCAATTTGACGAAGTTTACGGCGCAACGAAATTTGCATATCGTCCGTATCTTGTTCTATTGCATCTAACTCAACTAACATTTTCTCAACTAGAGTCACTTCACGACCGCGGAATCCGGTTTCTAGCAGCTCGTCTAATTCGTTAATTGCTTTAGAAGCTTGATGGGTTGCGTCAACACAACGTCTTAGATATGCAATAAAATCCGTTTGAATTTCTTTAGGGATATCCATCTCACGACCAACAACACGGCCTGCGATATCTTTAGCTTTGTTGGCTATTTTATCTTGCTGTGTTACCAATTCTAATAAATCAGTTCTGGCAACTGGTAAAAATAAACCATGAGGTAACTGCAAACGAATATTTCGCTTCATCACATCGGCTTCACGCTCTAATGTTCTGATTTGAATACGAACTTCTTCGGCTTGAGTCCACTCTTTGTTAAAAACATGCTCAAAGAAATTAATCAATACCTCACTGGCTTGATAAACTTTTTGAATATGCTCTTCTATAGGCTGAATAGGTGATTTTGCAAATACACCTAAAAAAGCATTACTAGGCATAACTTACCCTTTAGTTACTAGTAGTTTCGCAACCACGAATTTTACAGTATAAATGCTGATTGTGAACGACTTTTCTTACTGTAAAACCACAATAAAACTTTATTGTGGTTCCCCTAATTCATCACAGATACCATATTAAAGTACTAATCTGTTATTTTTTATAGAGTTAACTAAGTAAATCTTTTTCAATGTCTTCTTGTGAGACGTGACGAATATCTTTACCTTTTACAAAGTAAATCACGTATTCAGAGATGTTTTGACAGCGATCACCAATACGCTCAAGGGAACGTACTGACCAAATCAAATTCATTATTTTTGGAATTGAACGAGGATCTTCCATCATGTACGTCATTATTTGACGAGTAATGGCTTCGTATTCGCGGTCAACCTTGGCATCTTCTTTATGAACTGCAAAGGCACTGTTTACATCCATACGCGCAAACGCATCAAGTACATCGTGCAGCATTTTCGATACATGGCGGCCCATATTATCAATGTTTACTAATAAATCTTGCTGATCATTACTAAATGAATCTAAAGCCACTTTAGCAATACGACGCGCTTCATCGCCAATGCGCTCTAAATCAGCAATCGTTTTGGCAATTGCTACCACTAAGCGTAAGTCACTGGCTGCAGGTTGGCGTTTTGCAATAATGCGAGTGCACTCCTCGTCAATGCTGACTTCCATCGCATTAACTTTAATGTCACCTTCTTGCACTTTACGGGCTAAATCTGCATCGCTATTTAATACAGCATCAAGGGCTGAGTTTAATTGCTGTTCAACCAAACCACCCATACTTAATACATGATTTCGAACATTTTCAAGTTCTTGATTAAAGTTACCTGAAATATGTTTATTAATATTATGTTCCATTCACAACTCTCATTAAAATTGTCGATTTACCATCACATCAATTATGCTATTCATTGCGCTACACCTTAAAGCCATTGTCTTTCATAGTGTAGCGTTTAGGGCTTATTTTAGCCGTAGCGACCGGTAATATAATCTTCGGTTTTCTTCTTTTTAGGTGTGGTAAACAGCGTATTCGTATCTGAGTATTCGATTAACTCACCCATGTACATAAATGCGGTTTGATCGGATACTCGCGCAGCTTGTTGCATGTTATGGGTAACAATTACAACAGTATATTTATCTTTCAAATCATTGATTAATTCTTCAATAACCAAGGTTGAAATTGGGTCAAGTGCAGAGGTCGGCTCATCAAGTAACAACACTTCCGGTTCAATCGCAATTGAACGTGCAATTACTAAACGTTGCTGCTGACCACCCGATAAACCAAAGGCACTGTCATGTAAGCGGTCTTTCACTTCATCCCAAATGGCAGCGCCACGTAATGACTTTTCAACCACTTCATCCAATTGACGCTTTTCTTTAATACCTTGCAAACGTAAACCATAAACCACATTTTCATAAATTGATTTAGGAAATGGATTTGGACGCTGAAATACCATGCCGACATTACGACGAAGTGCTGCTACATCGACACGTTTATCGTAAATGTTTTCACCATGAAGCAGAATTTCACCTTCAATTCGGCAATTATCAACTAAATCATTCATTCGATTGATGCAGCGTAATAAGGTTGATTTACCACAACCTGATGGACCGATAAATGCGGTTACTTGTCCTTTTGGGATCATCATAGACACTTTATTAAGTGCTTGTTTATCACCATAAAAAAGATCTAAATTTTTAATCTGTAATGCCATTTGCTCAGGAGTCAGGTTTTCTAAATCTAACTTTAAGCTAGAGGCCGACTGAGTAACATGTGGTGCAACTGTAATCATTATTTAATACCTGTTTAAAATTTGATACTAGCTTAGTGCTCAAGCGCTCTAAACTTTTCGCGTAAATGGTTACGAATACCGATAGCCGTTATATTCAATGCGATAATGACCGAAACGAGTAAAAATGCAGTCGCATATACTAACGGACGCGCGGCTTCAACATTTGGGCTTTGAAAACCTACATCATAAATGTGGAACCCTAAGTGCATAAATTTACGGTCGACGTGAATAAATGGGAAATTCATATCAACGGGTAACGTTGGCGCCATTTTTACCACACCAACTAACATTAACGGTGCAACTTCGCCTGCCGCTCGCGCTACCGCTAAAATTAAACCAGTCATAATTGCTGGGCTTGCCATAGGAACAATGATACGCCACAAGGTTTCAGCTTGTGTAGCACCTAAAGCGAGCGATCCATGACGTACCGCACTTGGAATACGTGATAAGCCTTCTTCAGTCGATACGATTACCACTGGCAATGTTAGAATAGCTAAGGTTAAAGCTGACCAAATCACCCCAGGTGTACCAAATGTTGGTCCTGGTAGCGCTTCAGGATAAAACAACTGATCAATGCTGCCACCGAGCATATAAACAAAAAAGCCCAAACCGAATACGCCGTATACAATCGACGGTACGCCTGCGAGATTTATCACAGCAATACGGATCATTTTAGTAATCGCATTTTTAGCCGCATATTCGTGCAAATAAATCGCAGCAACCACACCAAATGGCGTAACAATAACAGCCATTAACATCACCATAAATACAGTACCGAAAATAGCAGGAAATACACCGCCTTCAGTATTGGCTTCACGCGGATCATCGGAGACAAATTTACCCAGTTGCACAAAATAATGCCCAAGCTTGGCAAACCACCCCATATCGTTTGGAAAAGTTACATCAAGTACTTGATAAAGCGGTAAAGTAACAAGCTCATCACGCATATCACGCACAATCACTTGGTCACGATTCGCCTGCGCACGTAAAGCAAACAACTGCTTTTCGAGCTCTGCATACTCTTGCCCTAAACGCTCACGCTCTGCTTTGAATTCTGCTATGCGCTCTGGCGTTAATTCATTTTTAAGCTCTAACGACCGCTCTTTTAGACGCATACGTTCAAGCTCATAATTAATGTGACCAATATCGCCATTTTGTAGATCAAGGGCTTCATCGTTTAATGCAACAGCACGTTCAACAAGCTCTTCAAGCTTTTCATTTACGTTAGTGGTAATAACTTGGCCTTGCTCAACCACACTTTCGACATAACCGTAAAAATTACCATTTTTACTGCGTTCAAACATCCCCAGGCCAGCAGGGGTTGTTTGTTTCATAATGTCACTGCTTAATAACCAGCGAAAATCTAAATCTACATATTCACGGTTACCTGTTTTAATTAAAACACGCTCGATTGTTTCTTCTGTATGACCTTTTAAATCAATACCGGCTTCAATTAAGCGTGAGGTTGGTACTTGCTCACGGTCATAAATCTCACCGATAACTTTGCTAGTGCCTGCAACTGATTCTAATTCAAACTGGTACACGGGTGATGGCCAAAAGAAGCTTAAACCACGCCATGCAATTAAAAATAGCAATCCCAATACCGAGATTAAACTGATGCTGACTGCACCACCTGTCATCCAGATCCACGGAGAACCTGACTTAAACCATAACTTCATTGTCATGCCTCCTATTACAGTGAACTATATTTTTCACGCAATTGCTGACGAACAAACTCTGCAATTGTGTTGAAAACAAAAGTGAAAATAAACAATACGAATGCTGCTAAGAACAAGATACGGTAGTGAGTACTACCCACTTCTGATTCTGGCATTTCAACTGCAATGTTTGCCGCTAAAGTACGCATCCCTTGGAAAATACTCCAATCCATAATTGGGGTATTACCAGTCGCCATCAGTACTATCATGGTCTCACCTACGGCACGACCTAATCCCATCATGATTGCAGAAAAAATACCTGGGCTTGCAGTCAACAAAACAACACGGACTAAAGTTTGCCATTGCGTTGCACCTAGTGCTAACGAACCATTTGATAAGTGTTTAGGTACACTAAACACCGCATCTTCAGCGATAGAGAAAATGGTTGGAATAACCGCAAAACCCATAGCTACACCAACAACCAAGGAGTTACGTTGGTCGAACGTTAAGCCTAATTCGTTAGTTAAAAACTTACGGACATTACCGCCAAATAACCAAAGCTCAATCGAAGGGCTCACAGCAAATGAGGCAAAACCAACCAGTAGAACCACCGGAATAAGTAAAATCGAATGTGAGCCTTCAGGCACAAAATGGCGCACTTTTTCAGGTAGCTTGGTCCAGCCATAGGCGGTCAATAGCATACTCAATGGCAATGCAACTAATAACACGATTACAGCTGGTAAATGCTCTTCAAAAATAGGCGCTAACCAAAGACCGGCTAAAAAGCCCAAAATTACTGTTGGTAATGCTTCCATAATCTCAACGGTCGGTTTTACTACTTTACGTAATGCAGGTGACATGAAATAGGCGGTATAAATGGCCGCAGAAAGCGCAATTGGGACAGCAAATAGCATCGCATAAAATGCTGCTTTTAAAGTACCAAATGAAATCGGTACTAACGAGAATTTAGATTCAAAGTCATCACTTGCTGATGTTGATTGCCAAATATAACCTGGCTCAGGATATCCTTCGTACCATACTTCTTGCCATAACGAAGACCAAGTTACTTCTGGATGCTCATTCGTTATTTCAATCACACTTACCGTTTTTCCTGCCACTAAAATTGCCGCATTTGAGCGTGGTGACATTGCATAGTGGCTAATTTTTTCGCTGGCGACATTACCCTGCCATAAAGTTGCTTGGCTTGTGGTGTAATAAATCCCTAAGTCACCCGTTTTATTTACAGTAAAGAAACTACGACGATAATATTCAGGGTAAATACCTACAATATTTTTATCATTAGTCATAAAAGAGCGAATTTTCTTAAATTCACGTCCTTCGTCGGTATTGACCTCAAACCACTGTGATACCTCGCCGTTATCGCTAGCAAGCATTAATGAATTTGCACCTGCAAGTAGGCTTGATGTGACTAAGTTTGCGTTTTCAGCATTCGCAGCCAGTACTTGAATAAGTTCGATATCATCAGAATCACGAGTATCAAAAATATACATTTGATTGGCAGAGCGAACAAACGCACGCGAGTTGTCGGGTGATAACAATAATTCATCAATGCGACCATCCACCTCAAGTTCGTTATAAACTGGCGTCCATTCTAATTCACCGGTAGCAAAGTTTTCTTCAGCTAAAAAGCGCGTAAAAACCACACGACGATCAGCTGTTAACGCAAGCACTGCTATACTTTCATCTGTGCGACTAAAGGCAAATGATTTTAACGCTTGCTCTTTTTCATCAACTTGAAAATACGCTTCACCCAATGGGTAGCTAATTTCTGGAGTGATAACACGTTTATTGCCTGGAAAAGTAACACCAAAAGCTGGCTTTAAAATAGCAACTTGACCATCGGCAAAACCATATGCATACAAACCTAAATGAGGAGCCGATTTAGCAAAGCTAATTGGCGTTTTATTAGCATCAACAGGTAGGCTGCTCAACTTTGCGCCCAGCTCATTTCCTTTTACTTGGTAAAATGAAACTTCGCCAGAGGCCATTAATACATAAGCAATTTCGGTCTGCTCTTCCATTCCAAGAGCTGACACTTTACCTTGTTCATTTAAAGTAAATTCGCCACGCTTATGCACTTCAGCAGATTCAAAAATAGGCTGTACAACATAAAGTAAGTAAAAAAAGATCATCAATAAAGCAATCAATACCATGACACCACCAGCTGAGATGCTGAAATGGGCAAGCTTGTCCTTTATCAGACGGCTTCGATCCGTATGAAAACTGGATTTAGGCGGATTTGAAGTCATCAAACTATCCTTTAGCGTTAAAATTGGCTGCATTATATTTCTTAAAGATGACAGTAATGTTACATCAGTTATGAAATATTGCGATTTAATGACATTAAGATGACAGTGCGCAGGCAATCCCAAAATAAGTTAATGCTACGAATAAACAACCTAAGCGCGTTTTTTGTCATAATTTTGAATTATATTTTATGCCTTTTTTTAGTTCCTTTCTGTTGGACAATGCATCGATTAGTGCTAATACTGTATTTGCTAAATAACAATAATTATCCCATTAATTCTTACAGAGTAAATTTTATGAAGCAGTTAGTATTAACCTTAATTGGCGAGGACAAACCCGGCCTAGTCGAACAACTCTCAGCCATTATTTTACAACATAACGGCAACTGGCTTGCCAGCAATCTTAGTCATCTATGTGGTCATTTTGCAGGCATACTTCAGGTTGAAGTACCAGAATCGCACCATCAAGATTTAACAAATGCGCTACATTCGTTTGATCAATTGGAAATTAAAATCGAAGAAGGATCGCACCAAGCCCCTGATACCACTAATCACTTAAATTTTGTCATCACTGGAAATGATCGTCCAGGAATAGTACAAGAGCTTTCGAGCATTATTCGCCACAAAGGTGCGAGCATTGTGCACTTTACTTCAAAACAACAAAGTGCACCTAACTGGGGTGTGCCATTATTTAATGCTGTGGCAACAGTTGAATTACCAAAAGGTATGGACAAAAACGAAGTGGTATTAGCGCTTGAGTCGCTCACTTCTGATGTCATTGTGGATATTGAAACTGACATTTAATAACTAGATAGTTTCATTTAACGCAATAAAAAAGAGTCTTTCGACTCTTTTTTATTGCGTTAAAATTAGCCTCAAATAGTCAGTCTAAATATTTCTGTAAGTATTTTTTAAAAATAGGATCTGTTTGCGCCAATTCTTTTTGCTCAGCCAAAATACTCTGCAAAATGTCCTCAGATGTAAGCGGGTTTGCTAATACCACTCTAAATACCACTGTGGGTAATTTTTGGTACTGTACCGGTGTCAATCGCGTACGAGAAACAAACGAGCGGCCAGATTCACGTTGACGTTTTTGCATGCTGGCTGTAAAACGATTCAAGGCAATATAAATATCCATTCGCGTTTCTTCATCGGCTGTTTTAAGCAGCGCTTGAATTTTTGCTGGCACATATCGATACGTAAGCAAACATAACTCAGGTTCTGAAATTAATTCAAAATCCGGATCAGCTTTAATTAAATCAGCAAAATAGCGCGCTTTTTTAAGACTTTTATCAATGAGCATTTCATAGCCTTTACGGCTAATCACATTTAAACAAGCATGCACTAACATCGCCATACCAGGACGACTGCCTTCCAATGTATGGCTACCTAAATCTTTAGAACCTTTACGTAAAATATACTCCGCATGGTGTTCTATCGCATTTGAGGCTTCAGGGTCTTTAAATAACACGATACCAGCCCCCATTGGCACATACATTTGTTTATGTGCATCAATGGTAATTGAGTCAGCTCGCTCTACTCCCGCTAATAAGTAACGTGAGTTATTCGACAATAACGTTGCGCCACCCCAAGCGGCATCAATATGAAAATGACAATTAAGTTCTTGGGCTAAATCAGCCATGTCATTTAATGGATCGATATTACCAGTTTCGGTTGTACCCGCCACTCCCACTATCGCCATCACTTTGATGCCTTTTGCTGCGAGTTCTTGCGCTTTTAACCGCATTGCCGCAACGTTTACTTTGTTATTTTCATCGGTTTCAATGGCAACAAAGTTTTTACGACCAATACCTAATACATCAGCGGCTTTTCCTAATGAATAATGTCCACGTTCAGACACCAACACAGCCAACCCTTTGTAGCCATAATGCAGCATTGCAGCGATTAAACCATCGCTAGCAATTCCATTAAAATCACCATCCGCTTTTAATAAACGGTTACGGGCAATCCATAAGGCTGAGATATTCGCAACAGTCCCACCTGAACAAAATGCACCAAGCGCATTTTTAGCACTGTGCATCCACTTTTGATAAAAACCTTCATTTTGGCCATATACCAAATGATGCATCATCCCTAAAACTTGACGCTCAAGTGGCGTAAATGCTTTTGAGGTTTCGATTTTTACTAAATTTTGATTAAGCCCAACCATTAATTTTGATAGCGGCAAAACAAAATGAGGCAGCGCTGAAGTCATATGACCAATAAAGCTTGGCGCAGCCGTATGCACTGAATGGGCGACTAATTGTTCCATGATCTGCTGCGCATGATCAGAAACAAATGTAGGTTCTTCAGGGATCTGTGCTAATTGGAAATCTTTTTCAATTTCATGTAATGGTTTTTCTATAGCCGCAATATTTTCATTCAGAAAGCCTGCTAAATTACTCGATATTTCTCGCTCAATTCTCGCTAATGTAGAACCAGGCGCTTCCGGTACGGTAAAAATACGCATTAAGCTTTCTTCTGAGGCGACGGCATAACGCTTTGTTTCCATCTTTACTACCCAGTGACCCAAAATATAAACTTTTGGATTGCCAAACAAATTGCCGCTAACTGTAATAGATATGACATGAAAAGTCTTCTTTTATACCAAAAAAGGCCATTTCGGCTAAATGGTGTAACGCTAAGAGTGCCATTAATCAGCAAAATCAATTTTAGTAAGGTTCTGTTTTTATTTAATAAAGTAATTTAAAGATCGTAATAGCTTTGAGTATAAAATTTACAGGTACAACAATGTTCTCAGATAAAAAGCCGTTGGCAATATTGAATAACACAGTTATGCTGCTTTTTTGTTCCTAAATGCTCTTTATTATTGTATTGCAAAGGTTTTAGATGACACATCGTTCTGCACATTTTGGTTGGTTAATTACTGGTTTTTTCACTTTTATTGTTAGTTTAAGCGGTTATGTATATTACAGTTATCAGCATACCTATAATGAAATAATGAGTGCGGTCGACAATAAGCTATTAGATGCTGCGCTGAGTGTGCAATATATTTTAGGCGATGATTATCATGATAACATTCGCGATAGCTCACACATCAGCCGTAAAGATTACCTTATCAAAAGTAAGCAGTTATCCGATTTTTCCAAACAACTCGGTTTAGAGTACGTCTATGCGATGATGCTTCAAGATGGCAAAGTACACTTCACCGCATCAAGCTATACCGATAAAGACATTGAACAACAAAAAATCACCTATTTCTATGATGCCTATCCAGAAGCAACTAAAACAAATCGAGCGGCATTTTTCTCAACAGAACCTGTATTTGAATATTCAAGCGATCAATGGGGTAACTTTAAAACCATTTTTATTCCGTTTACTGCTAAAGATGGCCAGGTTTATCTGACTGGTGCAGATATCACCATTGCGGATTTAGATGAGCGCCTAACAGCGAGTGTTAGCCAAGCCATTATCACTAGCTGCTTTTTCTTTTTTATCGCGGTATTAGTCGCAGCTATTTATATTCATTTGGTCAAACGCAGTTTGGGTACAGATAGCGCGACGGGTTTTCCCAACCATATCGCATTAGAAAATGAACTACGCAGTAATAAACAACTGCACTTAGTAATGGCAATTATTTGGGTAAACGACCTTGAAGATATCAATAGCTTTTACGGCAGCCCAATAGGTGACAGAGTCATGAAGCGGCTAATGACGCGTTTAGCTGAACTGTCGCAAAACCAGTATAAAATTTATCGCCTCTCAACAAATAAAATCGCTTTAATTGGCAATCAACTAGAACACGTTGATCAGCTAGAAGCGCTGATCACACAATTTAATCTCAATACCCCAGTGCTCAAAGATCCCTTTATTTATGTCACGCTTTGCTCGGGCATTGCACAAGGCAATAAAGAGTTACTGGTAGAAAATGCCCATATTGCAGCAGCGCAAGCCAAACAAAGTCGCGATTGCATCGTACGTTATAGCGATTCAATGCATAAAGTAAAAAGCCAATATTTACATAATGTCAAAATTGCCAAAGAAGTACGCGAAGCATTTAGTAACCAATTATTAGTGCCTTATTTTCAGCCGGTAATGTGTTTAATTAACAATAAAGTGAGCCAATACGAGTGCTTGGCTCGAATTAAAAGTTTTAATAACACCATTTTAGAACCTAATGATTTTTTAACCGTGGTTAATCGCAGTCGTATGGATGGGCAACTAACCCGTTTAATGTTCAGTCAATGTGCTGAATTATTTAGACGTACTCAAATTCATTGGAGTATCAACTTAACCGCACAAGATATGCTTGATCCTAGCTTGGCTTGTTATTTAGAAGATGAGCTAAAACGCTATCCAAATCCTAGCCATATTACCTTTGAACTACTTGAAACTGAAGCTATTGCTAATTTTTCGGAAGTTAAAGCCTTTATTGATTTAGTGCGCGCCAAAGGTGTAAAAGTCATCATTGATGACTTTGGCACGGGCTATTCTAATATCTCTAACATCCTAAAACTCAATGTTGATGGCATTAAACTCGATGGCTCATTAGTAAAACAAATCGCTACCGATCACGATGTATTTTTGTTTATTGAACATATTGCCAGCTTTACCAAACAGGTGAATTTGCAATTAATTGCAGAAGCGGTCGAAAACAAAATGATTTTAGATACCTTGGTTAAAGCGGGGGTGAGATTAGTGCAAGGTTATTATTTTGCCGAGCCAAGCGCGGTGGCGCCCAAAGATACTCATGTTAAAGAAGTTGAAACAACTCATTAAAAAAGGCACTTCAAACAACAGTTTGAAGTGCCTTTTTTATATGTATCGACACTTATAAATCAATCACTAAGCGATAACTTTGCTGGCCGCTAGCCCAATATTTTCGCTCAAAAGGCGTAATTGACTGTTCAGCTTGATACAAACTCACTTTGGTTGAACGCCCAGTTAACGCAAGCGCTTGGGCAAATTCTTGCACATAAATCTGCCAATTACTGCGCACTTCTAAACGACCACCAATCGCCACTATGGTTGGAAAAATAGCAGCGCCATGCCAGCGACGTTGTAGATGTTTGCTTTTAGGCCAAGGGTTTGGATAAAACAAATAATGATGACTTGGCTGCCAATTGGCTTGCTCTACTAGGCGCCAAAAGTCATTTAAATCAGCTTGCACCAAGATATATTGACCTGCATCCGATTGTTTATATTCAACATCATGTTTATCTAAACGATGGGCCGATTTATCAATACCAATGACCAATGCATCTGGATGAAGCTTCGCTAAATTAGCTGTGCTTTCGCCTACACCGCAACAGGAATCTAAAATAATTGGGCCATTAAATGCCTGCACCTTCTCATTAACTTCATCAAATGCAGCCTGGGTATGTGCTGCAATTGGTTTTTTAAACTCTGCTTTTAAATGACGCTGTACCACCTCATCGAGTTTCTCATGTATTCCAGTTTGATTGGTGGTAATACTTCGAGAATTCGCTTTTTCTATCAATGTCTTAACCCCACACCTTTTTTAATCAAGCTAAGTGCTGTATAAAATAAAATCACAATAAAACCGACTAATACACCTAAAGCCACGTTCAAATCGACATCACTGACGCCTAAAAAGCCAAAACGAAACGCATTTACCATATAAATAATTGGGTTGATTTGCGATACGGTTTGCCATACATCGGGCAGTAAAGTAATGGAATAAAAAACACCACCTAAATAAGTGAGCGGCGTTAAAATAAACGTTGGAATAATACTAATATCATCAAAACTATTGGCATATATAGCATTGATCAAACCACCGAGTGAAAAAACCGCAGAAGTTAGCATCACAGTAAAAATAATAACAGCTAAGTTATGAATTTGAATATCAACAAAAAAGAGTGATACTAAGGTCACAATTAACCCCACCAGCATACCACGTGCCATACCACCACCTACATAGCCTAGTACTATGATGTAATTAGGCACTGGCGCAATTAGCAACTCTTCTATATTTTTTTGAAATTTAGTCGAATAAAAACTAGAAGCCACATTCGAATAAGAATTTGTGATCACCGACATCATAATTAAGCCCGGCACAATAAATTCCATATAGCTAAAGCCGCCCATTTCACCAATACGCGAACCAATTAAGTTACCAAAAATAACGAAGTACAAGGTCATGGTAATGGCTGGCGGGACCAACGTTTGGATCCAAATTCTTAAAAAGCGAATACATTCGCGGATCCAAATACTTTTTAGAGCGATAAAATAGTTCGGCATTATTTTGCCCCCTTATTGGCTGCCACAGGTTGGTGTAGTAACCCAACAAACAGCTCTTCTAAACGATTCGCTTTATTGCGCATACTCAATACTTGCAGTCCTTGTGTACTTAACTGGGCAAAGACATCATTAAGCCCTTGGGATTTTTGCACCTCAACTTCGATACTGCGCTCATCAAGCACTTTGTAACCATAACCGCTTAATTGCACATTAGCGGTGTCTGTCGCTAAATCTAACACAAAAGTTTCTTTATCTAATTTACTCAGCAAGCGCTTCATGCTGGTATTTTCAACTATCACGCCTTTATCGATAATCGCGATGTTTTTACACAGTAACTCAGCTTCTTCTAAGTAGTGGGTTGTTAAAATAATCGTCACGCCCTGCTGGTTTATCTCTTGCAGAAACTCCCACATTGAACGGCGTAATTCAATATCAACACCCGCTGTTGGCTCGTCTAAAATTAACAGCTTTGGCTCGTGCATTAATGCCCGCGCAATCATTAAACGACGTTTCATGCCACCTGATAATGAACGCGCTTGATGGTCTTTTTTATCAATCAAGCCTAATTTTGCTAAGTACTTGTCGGCGCGAAGGTAAGCCTCTTTGCGAGGCACACCATAATAACCGGCTTGATTTACTAAAATTTGGCTTAAGGTTTCAAATTGGCTGAAATTAAACTCTTGTGGCACTAATCCTAAACACGATTTGGCCGCATCTAGCTCTGTATCTAAGTCATAACCAAATACCGTCACTTGCCCTGCGGTTTTAGTGACTAACGATGAAATTACACCTATGGTAGTCGATTTCCCCGCTCCATTTGGTCCAAGCAAAGCAAAAAAATCGCCTTTTTTTACTTCAAGATCAATCCCTTTTACAGCTTGGACGCCATTCTTATAGGTCTTTTCTAATCCGCTAATACTTAATGCAATTGTCATTATTGTTCCCCGTAGCCCCAACGTTGCATCAACTGATGCTCTATGCCAAGGTGATCTAAAATTCTTGCCACCATAAAATCCACAAGGTCATCAATACATTGCGGATTATGATAAAAACCGGGTGCAGCTGGCATAATCGTCACCCCCATACGTGCAAGTGTCAGCATATTAGCTAAATGGATTTCGCTAAATGGTGTTTCTCTTGGCACTAAAATAAGCTGGCCTTTTTCTTTAATCACCACATCCGCAGCACGTTCAAGTAAGTTATCCGATGCGCCAATGGCAATTGCCGATACGGTACCTGCGCTACACGGGCAAACCACCATCTTTTTCGGCGCCGCCGAGCCTGATGCCACGGGTGAAAACCAGTTTTCTTTACCAAATACTTTAAGTTGCGAGGGTGTAGCTAAAAAACGCTCACTTAATTGTGCGGAGGCTTTTTCTTCATTGGCAGACAGTTTTACGTTTGATTCAACATCTAATACCACACGGGCTGCCGAGCTTATCAAGACATATACCTGATAACCTTGCGCAATCAATACTTCGAGCAGCCTTAAACCATAAGGTGCTCCTGATGCACCACTAAATGCTAAGGTGATGGTCGCTTTAAATTCGCTCATGGTCGTTACCTTAAATTAATAGTGAAGGTTATACGCAACTAATTGTATTTAGATTGCAGTGCCTTAATTATTTTTTCATGAATGCCCTCAAAGCCACCATTACTCATGATCAAGATTTGGTCACCCTTATCAGCCTTTGCCACTACATCACTCACAATAGCAGCTACATCGTCATAACATTGTGCGCCAGCATCTTGCGCCGCTTGTTGCAAAGACCAATCTAGTTGTTTTGGTTCAAATACATACACTTCATCAGCGCCAGCAAGCGAATCGAGTAACGTTGTTTTATGTACCCCCATTTTCATGGTGTTTGAACGCGGCTCTAAAATAGCATGAATTTTTTGCAAACCTACTTTAGCTCTAAGGCCGGCTAAAGTCGTTTTGATGGCGGTCGGATGGTGAGCAAAATCATCATAAACGCAAATATCTGCGATGTTGGCTTTAAGTTCCATGCGGCGTTTTGGCGAAATAAATTCAGCCAAAGCCTCAATCGATGACTCTACCGGAACCCCAACGTGGCGCGCGGCAGCAATGGCCATCATCGCATTTTTTACATTGTGCTCCCCCATGGCTTGCCAGTTAACTTGGCCAAGAGTTTGGCCTGCTAATTTAACTAAAAATGCACTACTATCGGGATTGACTAACTCGTAACGCCAATCTTGGCCTAGTTGCTCGGTTTCGCTCCAGCAGCCTTGTGCTATTACGCGCTGCAGCGCAGCTTCGTCACTTGGATAAATTACCTTACCATTTTGTGGCACAATGCGCATTAAGTGGTGAAATTGTCGCTCAATCGCTGCTAAATCAGCAAAAATATCCGCATGATCGAACTCAAGGTTATTCATAATTAAAGTGCGTGGTAAGTAATGAACAAACTTACTGCGTTTATCAAAAAACGCGGTATCGTATTCATCGGCTTCAATCACAAAAAATGGCGTTTCACCTAAACGGGCCGACAAACCAAAGTTTTGGACTATGCCACCAATTAAAAAACCCGGTTTTAAACCTGCATATTCTAAAATCCACGCGAGCATGCTCGCAGTGGTGGTCTTTCCGTGCGTACCAGCAACAGCCAGTACCCAACTGTTTTGTAATAAATTTTCTTTTAACCATTGTGGGCCTGAAGTATAAGGCAGACCATTGGCTAACACATATTCAACACAAGGATTACCTCGACTCATCGCATTACCAATAACCACCATGTCGGGGCGAGGCTCTAATTGGCTTGGCTCATAGCCTTGGGTGAGTGTAATACCGAGCTCTTCAAGCTGAGTGCTCATTGGTGGATATACATTTAAATCCGACCCCGTCACGGTGTGGCCCAATGACTTGGCCAATGCAGCAATGCCACCCATAAAGGTGCCACAAATTCCTAAAATATGAATATGCATTAAGAGTCTCTTAAAAAAGTCAAAAAAATACCTGACTAAGTCAGGTATTGTATGATGCCAAAATTAGATTGATTTAGCACGGTTAAATTGGTGAACCTGGCGGCATTGGCAAGGCATTAAAGCGCTTAGACCACTCGCCATTGCTGAGGAAAAAACTAATTTCGTCAGCTAAATATTGGCTAAAGACATCACTACTACGCTGATATTTTTTGGCTATAAACTTCAATTGTGAAGTCAGTTCAGCCTGTACTTCTGGTGCAACAGCCGCACTAATACTTTGCTTGGCCATTAAGCTCGCAGTTAATACTTGTACTCTTTGCTGAATTTTAGCTGCCGCGCCAGTGTTTGTATCAGCAAAAAAGACTTGCTCACTCAGCGGGAAAATAACATCCCTTACACCTAATTGCTGGCTATCACGCATTTTTTGCTGCTGTAATCGGTTAAGACGTTGGCTATTGAGCAACAAATTCAAACTATGCTGCGCAGCCACTTCAGGCAATGCCATGGCATCGAGGGTTAAACCCGTACGCCCTACAATACTTTCTCGGGTCTTTGCTTCGCCATACGCTTTAGGTGGAATTAAGGCCAAAACACTTTCAGGGATCGTTAAACGGCTTGGTTCAAGTGTCTGCATTAATGTCGCAAGTGCTGCTTTTTGCTGCTCAACACTGATCATTTGAGTGCCAGCAGGAGCATCCTGATTGCGCACTTCATAATGATAATCAACACCCGCAATAAGCTTAACCGCAGCCTCCACTTGATAACGATGCAACAAATAAAGCGGTACTAGCACCTCTTCAAGCTGTGATAACGCAGTGCCTGTTTTGATGTTTTGAATACCAAATTGTGCCAGCGCTTTTTCGCGAATATTCAAAATACGTTCAAGTTCAGCAACAGGCTCTGCACCGTTATCCCATAAATGCGCCGTAGGATGAGCGCCACCTTGAGCACGGGCATCATCATCAGAGATAAACTCAAGCCCTAATTGTTTATTTTGTTCAAGCACCGCTGCTAAATGGTTTTGCTCTTGTTCTTTTGCAACGTCGGCATAGCCATATTTAATCACTTGAGTATCCCAAACCCCCATGCCTTTAGCATAACCCTGGCTGGTATTAAAACTACCATCGTCATTAAAGCTTACCAACGGATGCGGGTAATCCATCACCGAGGCACGATCTTTTATTGAAGCCGAAAAATTATGTGCAATACCAAGGGTATGGCCAATTTCATGCGCACTGAGTTGACGAATGCGATCTAACGCCATTGCTTGCAGCGCATCATTGACTTCATTGCCTTTCACAAAAGGGGCTGCCAATGCTTCGGCTATTAAAATATCTTGGCGAACACGCAGTGAACCAAGCGTAACGTGGCCTTTAATAATTTCACCAGTACGTGGGTCAATCACCGAGGCGCCATAAGACCAACCTCGTGTTGCACGATGCACCCATTGAATCACGTTATAACGAATATCCATTGGATCCGCATGCTCTGGCAATACTTTAACTTGAAAGGCATTTTTGTATCCGGCAGCAGCAAAAGCCTGATCCCACCATTTTGCACCATCGAGTAACGCAGTGCGTACCGGCTCTGGTACACCAGGATCGAGGTAATACACAATCGGTTCAACCGCTTCGCTTACTGCAGCACTGGGGTCTTTTTTTGCTAAACGATGACGTGGGATATAACGCACCAACATTGATTGCCCAAGCGGTGCAGCATAATCTTTATGTTCAACACTCCAAAAACCCGATTGTGGATGAAACGCGCGGGGCTGGTAATTATCATCAGGTAATTTAATTAAAGAATGATGCATATTGACTGAAATAGCATACGGGTCGGCACTGACTTGACGGACAAATTCACCCGGTTTCGAGCCTTTAAATGTCAGCACGGCTTCAAGTTCGGTATTTTTAGCAAACGCCTTTGAACGCGGCATAAATACGGCACTACGGCTGGTATCTAGACTAAAGCTGCCTTGTTTTCGTGCCTCTAAAGTACGACTTACGCCATGCACATCAGAGAGTAAATAAGGCGTATAATCAATTAGATAACTTTTTTCAGTATTGGCAGCTAACTCAAAACCAAACAAAATACTGGATGCAAAAGCTTCTTTAACACTTTGTTGCTCAGCTTTATTACTCGTATTGGCGCGATAATAGGTATTGAGTTGGCGTAACATCAGTTTGTTACCCATTTTTTCAAACTGCACCAAACGAGTTTCACCGAGTTGACCACGGTCTAGTCCAATATCATTGGAGCCTAATCCATAAGGTAAACTTTGCTGCAATAAAAAGGCTTGATTGAGTTTTTCTACTTCAAGGTAAAGCTTGCCACTATTATCGTCATAATAAAATGGAAAATAACCCGGATATTGATTCATATCGTGAGTAAATTCATCAATTGACTTAAGTGCAGCGTGCGCTTGGGTTACAATACCCAGCAACAAGCTCAGTGTTATGAATAGGAAGGATCGATTTCTTAGCATAATGGTGCCTTTGTTATTAACGTACGAAGCCATGTTGTATAAAGAGAATACACAATATACAGCATGATGGTACACGTTTTTGCGACTGTTAGGTTTGGCTTTGCGACTAAGTTAATTTGGCTAGTATTATGTTTTCATTATCATTTACTACCTTTATCTGGCTTGCTCGATTAAGCTTAAACAATACTTTAAATCTCAACCCAGCGCTAACCCTGTAATAAATGCTCTCTCACATTTGCTTTATTACAACGCTCAGTGATTAGGAAAACAAAATGCGTAGACTCCCACCCGTTTTACTTGAAGATGGTTGTTCAAGAGAATTATTATCTTTGATCCGCACTATTTTAGCGGCCTGTAAAGAAATCTCGTTTCGTGTTGGTCAAGGTGCACTATCAGGTGTATTAGGCTCAACCTTAGATGAAAATATCCAAGGCGAAACACAAAAAAAATTAGATGTACTATCTAATCAACTACTTAAAGATATTTTACTTGAAACGGGCTACGTCAAAGCCATTGCTTCTGAAGAAGAAGACTACACAGTTGCAGGCAATCCAGATGCAAAATTTATTGTCGCTTTCGACCCACTTGATGGCTCATCAAATATCGACATCAACTCATTAGTGGGCACTATTTTTTCGATTATGGAAGCGCCAGAAGGCTCAGATGCCAACGACCCAAGCATTTTTATGCAACCGGGCGACAAACAAGTGGCCGCAGGTTATGTTTTATACGGCCCATCAACTATGTTGGCGCTCACCGTTGGCAAAGGCACGCGAATTTTTACACTCGATAAAACTCACGGCAGTTTTTTACTGACGCATGATTTTGCGCAAATTCCAGCAAAAACCAATGAATTTGCCTTAAACATGTCAAACCAACGTCATTGGCAACCAGCGATGCAAAATTACGTTGCAGATTTACTTGCCGGTGAAGACGGCCCACGCAAAGAAAACTTTAATATGCGCTGGATTGCAGCCATGGTGGGTGATGTACATCGCGTATTAACGCGTGGAGGATTCTTTTCTTATCCAGCCGATACCAAAGATCCGAAAAAGCCATATAAGCTACGTTTACTTTACGAAGCCAACCCAATGGCCATGTTGATTGAGCAAGCAGGCGGTATTGCATCAACCGGGACTGAGCGCATTATGTCGATTCAACCGGATGCCATTCACCAACGTGTAGCGGTTATTTTAGGGTCAAAAGACGAAGTCGAAACCTGCTTGTCTTACCACAACTAATACCTGCTGTAACAATAAAAAATGGAGAACACAGTTCTCCATTTTGGTTTTAGCAAGTGTAAAAATAATCAGCCATCTCGTCATGATGGCTGATAAATGCAAACGTTATTGCTTTGCGATAACCGATTCGCTCGATTGAGACAACAATAAAACCAGCGATTTTTCACGCTCTTTTCCATCTTGTTTGGCGTAACGAATTAAAATATCAGCTTTGCCATCATGGTTAAAATCTTCAACTTCGACTAAATCACCACTTTTAGGTAACAAGGCATTCAATTTAGTTTTTTGCTTGGCAAACAGTGGGCTATTACCCCCTTGATGAATGCGCAACTCGTCATCATCATGTTGAATGAGTAAATCTTTTAAACCATCACCATTAAAATCGGCCATTCTAAAAACTTGTCGACCGCCATTGCCGGTATCAGTATTAATTTGGATTTCTATCTCAGTATTATAATCTGCTTTTTCTACATACTGACGCGCCTGCTGCATACGATAAACCGACATTTCACCATCAAGCGAGCCTGATACAAACGACATCATAGCCCCCACTCCAAGCTCAAGTGAAAACATCGAATAATCGGCTAAACCGTCATTATTAATATCATCAAATGTGACCGAGCTTTGTCCTTTGGGCTTAAGGGTTACATCGCTTTTAGCGGCATACACAAGCTGATTTTGTGCATCTCGGTTAGCAAAACGAATGTCATATTCCGCTTTACCACCAAACATACCACCAGGCACAGCGGTACGAGTGATCAAATCCATCATGCCATCGCCATCAAGGTCTTTGAATTGATGAAAGCGAGTAATCGGACTTTCATTATCATCTTGCTCATCAATTAACTTAATTTGTTGCGCGTCTAAAATACCGGCATTAAGGTTTATAGTCTGAGCTTGAGGGCTAAACTTCCCATCAGCCAACTGCTTAAAAATATGAATAAAATTATCTCGCTGCAAAACTAAATCGGCTTTACTATCACCATTAACATCAAAGCTAAAGCTGCTTGGCTCTTTAATAATGACTTGGCGCCCTTCAATTTCTTGTTCAGGCGAAAAGCTAAGTTGCTGGCTGATAAACTCACCATTAGCTTGCTGTAAATACACATTAATGCCCGTAAAATTGGTGCTTAATACATCCGCTAAACCATCAGCATTTAAGTCTTGGCTAAAATCAGCATAACTTGCTAGTGTCTTGATTTGTGGGCCATAAAAAGAATCAATTTCAGTTAAAACTTTTGATTGACCACTTTGAATATCGAGCGTTAACAGCGCTGTAGCAGTCATTAATAAAATACTCTCGCTTTCTTGCCCCGCCAGGTTACCTTTGCCAAAAAATAATACGTTAGCAGGCAAAGCAAATGTTTTAACCGGTGCTTTGGCATTGGTGTCAAAATCAGCAAAAACATTCAGTACCACTTGGTTATCATGTAAACCTGCAATCACCATGTGGCGCGGGGCATCATTTTGTTTGAGGTAAAATAATTTGCCCGATAAATCGTGCGATCCATTAAGTGTTATTTTATCAAAACGCACCAAATCATCACTTTTGGCATGAGCAAAAGAGCCTAAAAGTGCACTGGCCGTAAAACTAAGTGCGGCTGCTATTCTTGTAATTTTATGCATATTTAATCCATTCACTTGTTAATACCTTGAACTGGCAGTATTGCCATTTCGCTATTTAATACACAGTTAAAATGTGCAACAAAGTATTAATGGAGTGAATATTGGGAAATAAGTTCAGTATTTCCCTTAAAATGACTCTCGCGACTCTGCAATATCGCTTTTTACATGGTACGATAGCGCCGTTTTTTACCAACAGATTTTCTGATAAATGCCCAGTCAATGCCCACAATGCCAAGCACCTATCGCATGCAGCGCCGATAAAAACTGCTGGTGTATGGCACTACCCAACATTTTGCCTCTTGAAAGCAATGCCAACTGCTTATGCCAAAATTGCTTAATTACACAAATAAACACTTTTTTAGCCCTGCAGTATCAAACTCAACCGGTTGAAACCTTATTAGCATTAGCTGCGCCTTATCAATCGAGCCCCTCGTCAATTGCTGGGCTTGATTACACGATTGAACAAGGGTTTTATGTGTTTAGCAGCTGGTCGCATCTTAAACGTGGTTATTGCTGTGGTAATGGCTGTAAACACTGCCCGTGGAAATTTAAAAACCGTTCAAGATCATCTTAAAACCTCAATACAGTGGCCCGCAAATAGACAGTGTCTTATTTAATCTTTTGATACAAATGTTCAATTAACGATTTACAAAACGAACGTTCGTGCTATTTTGTGACTAATTAAGATTATTTACTTGATAACCGAGTCCATAATGGGAAAAAGTGAAGATACACGTCAGCATATTTTGTCGGTAGCATTAAATATAGCTACCGCCAGTAGCCTCAATGATTTATCAATCGGTACCTTAGCTGCAGCAACCAACATGTCAAAATCAGGTCTGTTCGCCCATTTTAAATCGAAAGAAAATTTACAATTAGCGGTATTAGATCATGCAAATGCCGTTTTTCGCCGCACTGTGATTGAGCCCTCATCAGTAATCAACTCACCTTTACAACGCTTACTCAAGATTTGCGAGTTATGGCTTGATTGGTATCAACAGCAAGCCCAAAACTGCATTTTTATTGCGGCTGCGGTTGAATTTGACGATCAACCTGGCCCAATTCACGACAAAGTATCACAAGACTTAGCGCGTTGGCTGAATCATTTAAATAGCACAGTAAAAGCTGCTATTGAGGTGGGGGAATTTAAATCATCCCTTGATGCTGAACAATTTGTATATGAACTTTACTCACTATATTTAGGGAGTCAAAACATGACTTGGTTAGGCATTGAAGATAGCAAACACTCGCGTTTTCAAATTGCATTAAATGGCTTAATTAACCGCTCCAAGGAATAAACATGAGTAGTAAAATCTATTTTTCAAATAAAACAAACGCTCGAAAACCAGCTTCATATTATTTGATCAAAGCAGTTTCAAGCGCTTTACATACTATTAGCCCTCGTTTTGCACTCAAGCAAACTCGAAAATTACTACTAACACCAGCGAAAAGTAAACGCCCTCCAAAACAACCACACGCCATTACACATTCACGCATCAGCAGCCAAATAGGCCAACTGGCTTTATATCGCATAGGAACTGGGCCTAAAGTCATCTTGACTCATGGCTGGTCAGGAAGTGCCGCACAATTTTTTCCTCTCATGGAAAAGATAGCTCAAGCAGGATTTGAAGCGGTGGCTTTTGATCATTTTGCACATGGTAACAGCGATGAAAAACGTGCTAATTTACCTTTATTTATTAAAGGGCTTGCAGCGGTTATCTACGAATTAAAGCCTCAAAACATTGCGTGTTTAGTTAGCCATTCAATGGGCGCGGTTGCTGCACTTAATCAAGCCAAACATTTTAAACACTTACTGATCGCACCCGCATTTAATTTTTATAACTCGTTTGAACACAGTATTTTAAGCACGGGACTCACACGTAAATTATTTACCAATTTAATGAGCGAAATTGAGCAAGAACATCAAGTACGATTTGATGATTTACTACCAGAGCCTCATTTAGCGCAAACCCAAGATACCGTTCATATTGTGCATGACAGCCAAGACCGCTTTGCTCAATACCAATTTAGCGCCGAGCAAGCCAAGCTCTATCCACATGTTACACTTACTACCACCGAAGGCCTCGGTCACGGCCGAGTGATAAATTCAGATCATACTTGGCAAGCATTTATGAAACTCAATAACCTCGCAATTTAAAAAAGGAGCGAAATGCTCCTTTTTAATAGCGCTAATTTAGGCGCTTTCTTGTTGTAACTGTTTATTATGAATTTTTTGCTCTGCAACATAGCAAATTATTTTAATTGCCAGCCCATAATAAAGCGTCAATAAGCAGACTCCAACGGCAGGGCCAAATACGCTCGAAAACTCTTCAGCACTTAAATTACTAGCTATCGCAATAGCGCTAAGCAAAGAACTAAAGACCCCCATCAACAAGGCCGTATTACCCAGCACATGAAAACTTTGCTTAGCTAATAGTAATTGCAGCGTTGAAAACTCAGCTTTGTCACTGAGCAACATAATCCCACCATTTTTTAAATCGCTTATCGAGGTGATTGCAATACTAAAAAATACGGCAGGTAGCACAACTAAAATAACAGAAGGTACATCAATATAAGCTGATGTTTCGAACCCTAACTCCATACCCATGAAGGTCACTGCAATGAAAATAAGTAAGCTAATTAAAAACATAATAAATCCCCTTTGGGTCTGTTGAATAAAAGCAACTGCCGATAATAACGCTTGGCGCCAATACCAAATCTGCCCTTTTATTAAGCCAAAATTGGCCACTTGTTCTTGATATTCTTCAATTAAATCCCCCATTACCGCATCGTGTAATTCCTGCGGCAATGCCCAAGATAAAAACCATGAAGGCATTTTGGGTGGATGATTAAAAGCCACAACAAAACCCACTTGATAGCGGCTGATTGAATTCGTTTAATGCAATATCTTGCCACATATTATTAAGTGCTTGTTTTGAACGTTTTAGTGCCTGAATGCCTTGTGCGGTGACAATAAAATGTTTTTTAGCCCGTCCTCCGCGTACGGCCGTAGCTTCACCTTGATGGCTTTCAACCAAACCTTTTTTTTCTAAGCGATCCAAAGTGGTATAAAGCGCGCCTATGGTTACCTCTCTTGCAATAGTTTTCTCTAACAATTGCCTGATAGTTGAACCATATGCATCATCAGCTAATTTGACTATTGCCAACAAAATGAATTGCTCAAACTCACCTAAAAATTTTTCTTTTTCCATCATAACTCCACACTGCAAAATTATTACCTCTACAAAGTAGAGTAAATTTAAATAACAAGCAAATATATTCTACTTTGTAGAGGTAACTATTTTTAAGCTCTCAAACAATACCAGCCAAACTTTGTCGACAACAATCATTGTAAATAAAATGTAAAACCCTTATAAATTAACGATGTTCAAACAATATTTGACTCTTCTGTTGCAGCCCTCATCACCACATAATTTTTTGCCTGGGTGTTTAAAGCTTAATATTCAGCTAAGGTAAGCAGAGTAATATTGAAAAATTGGTTTGGTTTAGTTAGGAATATTTATGTTTGTATTAAATTCAACACATCAGGTTTGTTTAACTGAAAATAAAAATCTTAAGCAACAACTTGCAGCGCTAAAAACTGAAAATGAAGCCTTACAACGCGAAAATAACACTTTAAATAAGCAAATAAATGAAGCGGTATCTGCTGCTGATATTCATTATCAGCAAATGTTATTACAGTGTGCAATTGAGTGTATAAACCAAGTTGAAGGGGTGCGTGAAACTGTTTTATCTTCATACCAAGCAATTGATTCAGAAAGTCGTTCAAGCGATTTAATTAACAGCTTACTTGATGTCTCAAGTGAATCTTTACAACATATTGTTCGTGATATGCGTGGCTTAACCACCAAAATGGGCGGTATGACAGAAAATATCTCGGGATTGTCAGCCATGGCCGATAGCATCAATACCTTTGTATCGACTATTTCAAAAATATCAGATCAAACCAATTTATTAGCGTTAAATGCCGCAATTGAAGCCGCTCGAGCCGGCGAAGCTGGCCGAGGATTCAGCGTTGTTGCCGATGAAGTTCGAACGCTTGCTAACAATACCAGCACATCGGCCAATGAAGTGGCTGAATTAGTAAATAAAATTATTCATTCAACAGCAGAAACTGTTAGCTCAGTTAACGATATTCAAGGTAACAACAACCAGTTATCTTCAGGGGTCGAAAAACTCAACGAAGATTACACCGATATAATTTCATGTTGTAATTCAATGAAATCAGCCATAGTGAATGCTTCATTGCGCACTTTTATTCAAACAGTCAAACTTGATCATATTGTTTGGAAAGGCGACGTATACGCCGTAGCATCTGGGCTCAGTAAAAAATCGATTAGCGACTTTTCTGATCATACTATGTGCCGTTTAGGTAAGTGGTATCAAACTGATGGCGCTAAAAGCTACAGTAAAAGTGCAGCCTTTAAGAAGCTAGAAGAACCCCATAAAGGAGTTCATCAAAATGGCGTACTTGCTCTTGAAATGATTCAAAAAGGTGAAAAAAATAGCGTGGTAAAACACCTTCAAGCAATGGAAGACGCCAGCATATTAGTAATGCGCTATTTAGATGAATTAGCTAACGAAGGTTAAGTGCGTTTCACTATTTGTCGGCAAAATAACGCAATGTCAGCAATGGTTTGCTCACTAAACTTCAGCTCTTTATTCACTAGCTGATTGATTGAGGCAAGCGGCGCAGCTAAGTCTTGTTGTTGCCGCGCACCTTGATATGCCTGTTTTGCTAGTTGGGCTAATTGCTGCTTTGCTAATACAGTAAAATCCGGCAGGGGTAATCTGGCAACATAACCTGATGTGATCATATTGGTTCTTATTAATACCCCACGCACACAGTACTTCACTAAATCCGAATTTAAATAGGCCACTAACCACCAGCTTGATTGCTCATCACAGATAATATTGGGATTAACGCCAAACAAACTACCTTGTGGTAACAAACAGGCTGAAAACTCAATACCCATTGATGAACAGGTAATGCCGCTTTGCATTAAGTACTGTTGATTACGTACATTAAAATTCGCATCGCACTGACTTTGATGTAAAAAATCATCAATTAAAAAGCCATTGGGCGCACAAAAAAACTTACTAGAACTGGGGTTTTTATAAAATGGTACTGAAAATCCAGCTTCGGGTTGTTTACGAATAAAAGCGTGATCGTTGCCTGTCGATACACCACTAATACAGGCAAACTTAGCTGATAACCTTGGCCCATCAAACAGCGCTTTTATCTCACAAGGTACGCCAACTAATAACTCCATGTTGTCCACATCAGAGTTTAATACAATGTCTGTAAGCGCTTTATAGATAAAGCACTCTTCGGCTAATGCAGCAAAAAAATCAGCTTGATTGAGCGGGCGATTTAATAATCGCACCCTAGGCTGCTGTAAGTTTCGCCCTTTTTGCAGCACCAAAATACAAGTGCGCACATTGGCACCTTGATCTAAAAATAAATCGGTTGGGCATAAAATTAAATCGTGAATAATACAACTGCTAAGGATTTTTTTTCTCAGTTTACTGTGCACTTTGGCGGTTAAAAATGAGCTATCGCAAATAGTCGCAATCACGCAACCATCGGCTGCCTTATCTATCATAGCGGCTAAAAACATCGAGTACATATTATGCACCCCTACATCTTTAAACTTATGCTTTAAATCAGCTTTATGCTGTTTGATATAATCTACTTCATGACAATTATAAGGCGGGTTGGCAACGATAAAATCGCACTCGCTCGCTTTTGTTTGCTGTGCTTTGGGCGTTAATAAAAAATCGCCTTGAAGAAAATGACTTTGGTAAACCGATAAATGACGTAATACATCGGTACTTTGCAGCTTAAAACGCTCTGCCTGTTTGGTATTTGCAGCAATAAAAGGGGTCAATAATTCTTCTTGTCCTACGCAGGGATCAAAGACCATGTGACCTTCAGGATTAATTGCCACACAACGCTGATAAAAATATTCAGCGACGAGTAATGGCGTTGCGTAATAACCCGTTGCGCGGCGATCGGTGCCTGAAGATGTGATAACCTGCTTGAGTTTTCTAGCCAAAAAAATACCGATTGCGTAAGCCTAAGAGCGGCTAATTTAACACAATCGGCACAGTTAAGATAATTAGTCAGTTAAGATTAAATTGGACTTTGTTGCACCTCTACAGCTTGCCCCTCGGTTAAGCGCTCAGCGCCACGTACTGCCACTTTATCCCCTAATTGTAATGCTTGTTTAGGGTCAATAGTGGCGACTTCAACCCACTGCCCTTGGCCTTTTCCAACCGAAACAGCAATATGATGCGCCTTATTTTGTGCATCAATTTTCACCACATGAACACCCTGCTTACGTAAAATAAGCGCATCACGGTCGACTAAACTTACGGCTTCATTCTTAACCAGAGGTACATCGACTTCAACTAATTGACCACTTGCCCAACGACTTTGCGCGGTTTGAGTAATTAACGCTCGAACTTCAAAGGTTTGTGAGCGAGCATCCGTTGCGGGTATGACCGCTGTAATATTCGCTTGTGCCGAGAGCTCGCCATCAAAAGCGCTCGTTTTAATCGATAACTCTTGGCCATTAGCTAAATACTTGAGGTATTTTACAGGTACAAATAAGCGCACTTCTAAATTTTGCGTATCAAGCAACGTTACCAATTCATCAGCACGATTAACGTCACTACCAACTTGGCGAAAACGTTGGCTAATTACCCCACCAAAAGGTGCTTTTACCGTGGCTCGAGCAATATGATCATCAAGTTGCTTAAGTTTTAGTTGTGCAAGTTCAATATCTGATAGCGCTAGATCATGCTGATTTTGAGTTTGATCAACCGCAAAAGCCGCGGTACTGTCAGTTTTGGCAAGCGACATTAGCCGTGCTAACTCTTGTTGATGATATTTTAAATTAATTTTTGCCCGCTTGATTAAGGCTTCTTGCTCGGCACGCTGTAACTGGAGTGGTAGCATATCAATTTTAGCAATCACTTCGCCTTCGCGTACTTGCTGCCCAGGCTCGACCACATACGTCAGTTGGCCATTCGCTCCAGCAGTTAAATTCACATCATTGCGGCCAAATACCGTACCGTGGATCATGACACTGCTACTAAGTGGCGTAATTTTAACACTACTGACCGATACCGGCACTGGAGGTATTTCTGCTGCGCCGAGTGCGGCACTAAAGCTTAAAACACTTATTAAACATAGCTGAGTTAATACTTTCATTGGGTTCTCACTTTTGATTTGCAGCAAAATTAACCGCAACCACATCAGGGATTTGATTGGGGATAGCACTGATTTGCGCTGCTAATTTTTGTTCGCCCAAGCGCAATAAACTAGGCATTAAAACTAAGGTGAAAATAGCGCTAATTGCCATCCCCCCCACAATAACCGTTGCTAAACCGCGATAAATTTCAGAACCTACCCCAGGCATAAGCATTAGTGGCAACATGCCAAATAAACTAGTTAAGGTACTTAAATACACCGGGCGAGCTCTTATAAGGACGGCTTGTTCTACCGCTTTGGTACGACTAAGCCCGGCACGTTCTGCTTCGCGGGTTTGGTCAACCAGCAAAATAGCATTATTGACCACTAAACCGAGTAAAATGATAAAACCTATCATGGTAAGTAAATCAAGAGATTGAAAAGTAAATAGATTTAAAAGCGCCAAGGCTAAGACTCCACCTGCGACTGCCATTGGCATCACCAATAACACCAAAAAACTATCTTTGGCTGACTTAAATAACGCCGTCATCAGTAAAAATAAAATAAACATCGCAAGAGCAAAGTTGATTTGCATTTCATCAATCGCTGATGCCATTTTCTCGGCATTCCCCGCTAAAATGAGGCTGGCATCACTGGGTAATTGCGCTTTCATTATCGGTAGCACTTTTTCGTTTAATAACTGCTGAGCTTGTTGCAACGACATATCCTCAGGCGGCGTCACTAAAATACTGACTGTTCGTTTACCATTCACCCGTCTAAGTTGCGAAGGTCCTACTGTGCGTTCAAGTGTGGTTAGCTCACCCAAGGTTTGAATCCCAGCATCGGGACTCGCTATCGGCAGGGCTGCTAACTGCTCCGGTGTTTGCCATTGCGTTGCTCGTAAAATGACATTCATCCGCTCATTTCCATCAAAATACTCAGTGACAAATAAGCCACTGGTAAAGGCTTGAATGGCTCTGGCAACATCGGTGCGAGTAAGCCCAGCTTGGCTAATGCGTCTATCGTTTGGATGCAAGCGAAGTTCGGGTTCGGCCATATCAAGCGAAGGTTGAGGCTGTGCAGTTGAGCCCGGCATTTGCTCCGCAACTGTTTTAAGGCCAAGCTCTGCAACTTCAATTAATTTGTCCATATCCGGCCCTTTTAGATCTATGCTTAAAGTACGACCATTTCCGCCATTAGATACTTGGATCATCGAACCTCGAAACAAAAAGACTTGCGTATCAGGTAAACCGGCAAAGATTTCGTTACGTGCTACATCCATCAACTCTTGGACGTGAAGTGGATCATCAGCATAAATAAACCCTCCTGCATTTGATCCAAAGACATAAAAATTAAAATTGCGGATTTTAGGCAGTTTTTCACCGGTATAATGCGGCATTAATCGTTGTTTTACTCGACTTGCTATTTCTGCCTCCATAAATTCAATATTGCCGCCTGGAGGGGTATTTAAGCTGTAAAAAAAGCCATCCGTTGGCGCTCTTGGCATAAAGTCGGTTTGCGGCAAAAAAGCCCATGTCGCGATAACAGAGCCAAGTAATAAACTAGCAATCCAGCTCCACTGTTTTGTTTTACTATTGGTCAGCTTCATTACCCATTGCGTTAAACTTTGCCAATAAGCCGCAAATGGGTCTGCTTTCGCGGGTTGGGTGAGTAAATATTTACTGGCGATGGGAATAATAGTCACAGCGCTTACAAACGATGCAATCACCGCAATCGATAAGGTGAGCGCTAAATCTGAAAATAACTGACCTTCAATGCCCGCCATAAATAAAATAGGTAAGAAAATGGCGACACTGGTTGCAGTTGATGCAAATAAAGCCCCACTAACCTGAACAGCTCCCTTTAAAGCGGCTTTATTATTTTCCATACCATCGGCGCGCAACCGGTTAATATTTTCTTGGACAATAATCGCAGCATCAAGCACCAAACCCACCGCAAATGCAAGGCCCGCCAAAGACACCACATTTAAACTGCGATCAAAAATATTCAGCGCTAAAAAAGCCACCATTAAGGAAACAGGGATCGTTGCAGCAATAATCAGCGTCGGGCCAAAACCACGAAAGAACAGCCACAAAATGCCACAAGCGAGTAAGACCCCTAAACCTAAATTACTTTTCACCAAATCAAGGGCATTGCGAATATGCACCGACGCATCGTAACTAAGCTCAATGGCTAACCCATGCTCTTGTAATGCACCGTCATTAAGCTCCTTGATTGCAATATTTAACTCATCAAGCACAGCCACAGTATTGGAATCATTCGAACGCGTCATGGTAATGTAATACGCAGGCTTACCATTGCGCAGTGTCATAGCTTGGCGGTCAACCAAAGTATCTTCTACTGTTGCCACATCGCGCAAATAAATGGGCCGCTGGTTTGAATAACCAATGCGCATATCGCCGAGGTTTTGGGTATTATATTGCCCAGTAAAACGCACCGTATATTGCCTGCGCCCTACATCAGCGATACCACCAGATACATCGCGACTATTGGCAAGGGTACGGGTCATATCATTAATTGAGATACCCAGTGCCGCGGCTTTGTGTGGGTCAAAGCTGACTCTCAGTTCCCGTGGACGCTGGCTTGCCATAAAGACCCTAGCAACGCCTTGAATCCGCGCTAAGCGAGGCTCAATCACATCTTCAATGACCTTTTGATAAGCTGACATATCGACACTTTCGACATCCGCCGTAGGGACAACAAGCAAAGTCGCGGCCGTTGGGCCACCGCTGCCGGGGCCTGCATTGCCACCAGCTGAAATGATAGGGTCGATCGCATCTAAGGGTAATGGAGGGGCTTGATTTAGATTATTTAATACATCTAACATAGCTTGTTGCATGTCAGCTCCCACTTCAAACGTGAGGGTAATAGAACCATTACCCTGACCTATCTGAGTAGTGACATCAATTGCACCAGGCGTATTTTTCACCGCATTTTCAAGCGGCTCAATAATAACCGATTCGATTTCTTCCGGAGCGGCAGAGCGCCAGCCAGAAAAAATACTAATTTGAGGTTGCTCGATATTTGGCGTGAGCTGAATGGGTAGTTTAAAGACACTAATCAAACCAAACAGCATGATTAAGACTAAAATGACCACCACACTCGCTGGGTTTTTCAAGGAGCTGCGGGTTAAGTTCATCAGGACTACGACTCTTGGGACAACACAATTAATTCACAAAGTGTAGTGAATTATTAACTGAAAAAACACGCTATTTTTTATGATAAATCACAGAGTTGTGATTTCACCGCATGATATCAACCGCTTAGCGCAATAGCGACACACTTTGTAACCAAAAGCCTATGTCGCGACATACTTTAGAAATATTTACGTACCCAAGGTGGGTTGTGTTTTAATGTGTATCTATAGGTAAATCGACTCGCTGCCCCCACTCGCTCCATGAGCCATCATAGACAGCTAAATCGGTATAACCGAGTTCACTGGCGGCCAGTGCTAGAATACACGCTGTGACACCCGAACCACAGCTAAATTGCAATTGTTGCACATGGCTTGGTACGCGCAGACCAAACAGCGCTTTTAGCTCTGCTGTTTTACGCAAAAAACCATGCTCAATCACATCAGGATAAGGCAAATTTTTTGAATGAGGGATATGACCTGCTCGCATGCCCGCTCTTGGCTCCGCTTGCTCACCACTAAAACGATTTGCAGGGCGAGCATCAAGTAGCATCACGTTTTCATCCGCCACAGAGTTTAATACTTGGGCAGCATCAATAAACAACCCCACCTGCACTTGAGCAATAAAATTACCTTGAGCCAACGGCGAAGAATAGGCAGATTGCACCGGCCCCTGTTGCGCCAACCATGCAGGTAAGCCGCCATCAAGCACTGCGACATTGTTAAAGCCCAT
The DNA here is from genome assembly GCF_002310815.1 of Pseudoalteromonas tunicata. NCBI lineage: Bacteria > Pseudomonadati > Pseudomonadota > Gammaproteobacteria > Alteromonadales > Pseudoalteromonadaceae > Pseudoalteromonas > Pseudoalteromonas tunicata. The sequence continues at coordinate 3,371,309 of NZ_CP011032.1, forward strand.
GGCTTTGAACATCCACCAAGCGCGCGCCGCGCTATAAATCCCTTGGTCATCATATACCACTACCGCGCTGGTTTGACTCACGCCCATTGCTTGCATGGCTTGAGTAAAAAAAGCGGCATTTGGCATCATATTAGGCAATGGGTTAGTCGTATCATGTAAGTGATTCGAAAAATCAAAACGCTGTGCGCCTTTGATAATAGCTGCCGCCAAATAAGGCTTTGCTGATCCTGCGGGACTCATACCTGCATCAAAAACGACCAGTGAACCATCATCAATATGCTGCGCTAACCATTGACAAGAAACCAAATTGTGCGGCAGTTGCATACTTTTCCTTAGCTAATTCAATGAATATAAAATGATTATACCTAATGAATATAAAAGAGCGAGTGGCATGCTACTGGGTATTTATGCAGCTGCATCAGCATTTGAAACTAAAGATAAATACTCACCTTTTGAAAAAGCGTCTGTTGCTAATAAGCGCGCTTTAACCGCTTGCACATGCTCATTAGAGCACTCAGACCAGCGCCCAGCAATACAATAAACTTGCTGCAAATAATTAAAATAAGCATTACGAAGCAACTGATTTGGCTGCCAATTGGGCAAACGCTGAAGGGCGATTTCTAACTGATGTTGGTTACCACAGTGCAGTACTAACCCATCTAAATTAAAGCAGGCTTGTCCTAACGTAATGACTTTTTTATTTAGTAATAACCCTTCTAAACCAACAGTTGAATTAATCGTGATCACCGCTTGTGCGCCCAAAATGAGCTCCTGGGTCAGATTTGCGTTAGCAAAACAAGCTTGCGGGTCTTTATGATACAAGTGTGAATAATGCTTATGCCATGAAGGATGTTCTTTAAAAATCACCATCAAATCTGGCTGATTTAACGATTTAACCGCCTTCATTACCGCATCAAAGAGCGCTTCCATATCGCTAATCCATGGCGAATAACACACAACTTGGGTGTCGTGAGGCACTTGAAATGGCACAAAAATATACCGTTTGGGCAAGGTTTGCTCCAGCTCGGCTTTCCTGCGTATATCGGCCTTGCGTTGTTCAATCACTGGCGCTTTAAAAAGTGGCTCGGTAAGTTTGGTTTGACGTAAGTAAAATGCCGGATTTTTCACTAAACTTGCCGCCTCATTGACACCTCTTGGATCCAAACTGGTCGTATTAGGCAGCAAGCCATTTTCAAAAAAACACACCGCAATTGCCAACTGCTCTGCAGCTAATACTACGGTTTGATTTGGCAGTTTTTTTCCATTCCAGAGCACCACTTTAGCTGGCTGAAGTTCAGTGAGTAATGCTAAATATTTTGCCAAACGTAAATATTCAAATCCAAACAGTAAAGCGCGATATAAAAATAATACCAACGGAAGTTGCCAAATCAGCTGTTGTTTAGCCTGCTTACGACGAGCTTGCGTGGCAATTAGCTCTGCTAAATCGCTGCGCCATGCCATTTTTAAAAATCGCCATGCCGAAAGTTTAGGTTTACCCATTACATGCAAGTGGGCGGTTAAACCCAACTGAGGAATTAATTTACGATAGTAGCGAGCATGCACGTTGTTACGGCTGATAAATAAAAAACTCATTTTTCATTCACCTCATCAATTTTTTGCCCACTTTAACGGTAAAAAGTATCAATTTTATGACACTGATATGACTATCACTATGATGGCGCAGTCAGATAATTTACTTGGTTGATTGAGTCAGAATGTGCTTCAATAACATGATGATTTTTTTGAGAATAAAAAGATGTTAAAACAGTTAATCGCAAGTGCAATTTTACTTAGTGTTAGCCAGCTTAGCTATGCAGGCGTTATTATTAGCACTCAAGCGGGTAAAACCTTCAGCCAAACCCTGACCACCAAAGAAGCAAAAAAAATTGAAATCGCAAACGATAGTCACATAGCCTTTAGTATTGAACGTGCTAAGCCAAATGCCCGCTATGGTTTGTATTACGCCAAGTTTGAGTCAACACTTGAGCAACAACTGAATACTCAGTTATCGATGCAGTATTATGCCTTTCAAAGTGCCGTTGAGTACCCTTTGTATCAAGACTTAAATGGCTATTTTGGTGCGCACCTTGGCATCAATACAGTAAAACCAAGCTGGACAGAGTCAGATAATTACTTTGCCATCGGTTTATATACTGGGATTGAATACCAATTCACCCATGCAGCTCGCTTTCAACTTGAAACTCGCTGGATCAATACCCTAGTAAACGATAACAGTAAAATTAGCTGTGATGCGTCAAAAAATAACGACGACCAGTGTTTATGGCATTTTGATGGCGATGTACTGACTCAATTTCAAGCCAGTGCAGGGTTTAGCTACCGCTTTTAAGCATTAATAGAAAAGAGGTTTCGATGCCACATTTAGTGATTGAGTTATCTGATAACTTAGCCAACCAAGCACAGGACATGGTCTATAAAGTCCAACAAGCTGCTTTATCGTGCGGCTTGTTTGATGCACCCAGCGTTAAAAGTCGCGCCATAATTTATCAACATTTTGCACTGGGTAATTTAAGCGATAGCTTTATCCATATTCAAGCCCGCATTTTAAGTGGTCGCAACGAGAAGCAAAAACAAGAACTCAGTGATTGTTTACTCGACTGCTTACAACATTATTGGCCCAATGAAGGTTGTCTTAGTGTTGAAATTGTTGAAATGAATAAACAAAGCTACCGCAAACAACAAAAATAGCCGCAGGCTATTTTTGTACTAATCGCTTGATATCGACTTGCGGTGTTTCGTAGCCGGTAAATAACAGCCAGTTTCGCTCTGGCACATACGCCATACCGCGGGTACGGCTATAAGTACGCTCTGGTACACGTAATAAATCTTGGTGCTGAGCAGTACTGAAATTATAAAAGCCCAAGCGGTAATCATGACCACGGACCTTAAAGTAGTAAATGCCCTGCTTGGTTAATTGCCAACCGGTGCTGCTGGGTAATTTCACATCATCAAACAGGCTGCGCTCAGCCTCATGGGCTGATTTAGTCCACAGACCTTTGTCATCTTTTTTGCTGTAAATATAGGTATTTGGCGCTGACTCGACCAAATAACGCACGCCATTATCGGTGATTTTTTCAAGTAATTGATCTACTAACGTGAGCTTAAATACATCGTTACCATCGCTGACAAAAATAGCTTTATCATCCAATGACCAGCTCGCCTTGTAATGAAATGCAAATTGCGTATTCAATACCTGAACTTGGCGGGTCGCAACATCTAATAAGTACAGAACATTTTCGGTAAGCGTAATGGCATTAAATACAATAAACCTGCCATCATGAGACCAAACTGGGTCACGCACCACGGCGTTAAGCTCGGTTAATTGGGTGCGATTTGTACCATCTAAACTGGCTAGCCACAGCTCATCGCCTCCCGATTCATTAGAGACCACGACCAGCTTATTGGCCGCAGCCGAAAAATTAGGGTATCGAAAGTTATAATCTGATTGTAATAAAGGAAAAGGGGCAGAGTTAATTTGCGCATCAAGCTCGATGCGCATAATGGCTGTGCCCATTTGCCAATTATGATAGTAGATATCGCCTTTTGCATCGTAACGCGGATAACTAAACCCTTGCACGGGTAATTTCGTGAGCTCCCTCGTTTTCATATCCATTTCATAACCCAGCCGTTTGCCATTTTCATGTGAGGCAAACACCAACTTTGCTAAATTTGGATGCCACGAAACGCCCCGAATGGTATGCATCCAAGTTAATAAAACCTGTTCTTGCTGTGTTGAAAATGTGTGTAAAACAAGCTGGTGTTGGCCTGTCGACAAGCTTCGTACTACTATCATAGAAAGCTCATCAGGCGATAGTGTTACGTATTCCTCATCAAAATGACAACTTGTAACACAGGTTAACTTTTCTCGGTGTTGCGTTGTTAAATCAAGCTGATAAATGGCATTGGCATCATCCGTTTCGGTTTTCCCGATGTAGAGTAAGCGAGTATCATCTTTAAATAGCGCCAACGCCCCACCCCCAGAAGCCGCACAATGACCAATCACAGTCACATCGTCTGTTTCCAAATGTTGGGCAATGATTTGGCATTTTTGTTTTTTTCGGTAGTAATAAATCGTTTGATTATCACTGGACCAAATTGGCCGCGACTCCACAAACTCACTGTTGGTTATGTTTTTAGGTGGAACACTAGGTTGTGATAAATCTTTGAGGTATAGATCAGTATCACGATCCATTTTGCGCCACGAAAACAATAAATAGCGGCCATCTTCAGACATCGCCGGAAACAACTCTCGCCCAGGATACTGGGTTAATAATTCAGGGTCGCCATAAGTGGGGGCGACACTTGGCCGTGAAAACAAACCAACAAATAAGCCTATTAATATAAATACGCCCATAAATGCTATCGCACTTAACCATTTTATGGGCCATTTTGCATACCATTGTTTGATCAGCAGTGACTCAGCAAGCTGTGACTCTAACTCTTGATAGTGGGGTTGATACAGCAGTCGATAACCTGTTTTACGAATTGTTTCGATATATTCTTGCTGCGTTGGTTTATCAACCAAGGTTTTTCGTAAATGCCAAATCGCATTAGTGAGGGCTTTTTCGCCCACATAACCATTACCATCCCACACCGCATTTATAATTTGCTCACGAGTAACGATATTAGGATGTTGCGATGCCAAAAAAACCAAAACTTCAATAAATTTTGGCTGCAAGCTATTCGTTTGTTCTTGATTTACAACCGTGTTTTCTAACGGGTTAATCTGATAACTACCAATACGAAATGGCGTTTTTGTTAACATCTGTTATCCAAATCCAGTAAATAATCCAGTCTAAATTGTTACTCAGCATACCTAATTTTTATCTTAAAAGGCAAAAAATACGATGTAACAAAGTAATATTACCCACTTCAAGAACCAACTTAACACCTTGATTAATTTATAAATAAACCAATAGATATTAAATAGAGATAGAAACGGTTAACAATAGAGACACCTTAGATTGCGATTTATTCAACATTGCCATAAAACTGAGCAGACAAAAACACAACAACTAGAAAAACAAGGGAAATAAAAATGAAGTACATCACTTTTAAAAAGTGTCTGATCGCCTGTGCTATCAGTAGCGCCTTTATCGGTCAAACATATGCTAATGAACAATCAATAGAAAAGACAGTAATCAACGATGCTGCTCCCCAAAGTTCTACTGCAAAAGACGAACTTCCAGAAAAAATTACCGTGACAGGTTCCCGTCTTCGTCGAGACAGTTTTTCAGTTGCAACGCCTTTAGTTACGATGGACAAAGCTGAAATCCAAGATTCTGGTTTAGGATCTTTGTCAGAAATTTTGGTTGAGGGATTTCCAGCAATCAGCGAAGGTAGCAGTAATACTAACTCGCAATCGAGTGTACAAAATACCGGTCTTTCGACGATTGACCTACGTAACTTAGGCACTAATCGTACTTTAACACTAATTGATGGCCGCCGCGTTGTCTCAAATAGCTACAGTGGTAATTATGTCAGTTTAAGTACGATCCCGACCGGTATGGTTGATAGAGTAGAAATTATTTCTGGTGGAGCCTCAGCAACTTATGGTTCTGACGCTGTTGCTGGCGTGGTTAATATTATTACTCAAAGTAAAAAAGAAGGCGCTGAAATAAAAGCGCGAGCAGGAAGTTCAACCGAAGGCGGGGCTGAAGAGTTTAGCCTTGATTTGAGCTATGGCTCCTCATTTGATAATGAAAATGGTTATCTGTTTTTCAGTACCACAATTGATCGCCAATTAGGTATTAGTTTTAATGACCGCAAACGCGCTGCTATAGAAACGGATTACCGTTACAACACAACCAAAATGTGTAACGAAATGAACACTGAAAATGACTATCAATGTATGGCTGATATCACAAAAGCAGATTGGCGCGATCGTAGCGATGGCACATTAGGCGGTGTCTTTTTAGAGGCAAGCCAAAATGGCACCCAATTTTGGTATGACGAAAGTGGATTGCGTAATGATTGGAAAGATAACGAAGAGCGTTTTGGTGTCAACTCTGCACAGTGGGAAGATTTAAAAATTCCTGAAGATAGAATGTCAGCAGCGATTAAATTTGATTATGATTTTAACTCATCACTTTCGGGTTATTTCCAAGTTCAATATGCTCAAAATGATTCAGAAAATGTTAAGTCGCCTGAAGATGAATACGAAGGTGCCTATGCCTTAGTACTTGATCCAATCACTGGCGAAGCAAGTCGTGTCGCACCAGGTTACATCCCAATTAATAACCCCTATGTACCGCAAGAGATTTTAGACGCTAACCCATACAAAAATAGAATTTATTGGGATCGTCGCTTTGGTGAAGTAGGCGAGATAGTCAATGATAATAAGCGCACAACATTACGCACTTGGGCTGGTTTACAAGGCACAGCATTTAACGATCAATGGGATTGGGATTTATCAGTTGGTTTTGGTAAATTTAAACAAAAACAAAATCGCTATAACGAATTAAATACTTTCCATGTTAACAATGCATTACAAGCAGAATACGCTGATGATGGTGTTACCATTCAATGTAAAGATGAAGCGGCCAGAGCCGATGGCTGTGTACCATTAAATTTATTTGGTATTGGTTCAATTACTCCTGAAGCTGCAGATTATATTCGAGCAAACCCTACTATCACCACCGATATCGAGCAGTTTAATGTCTTAGGCTACATGACGGGTGATTTATTCGAATTGCCTGCAGGTACTGTCACTGCAGTATTTGGTGGTGAATTCCGCCGTGATTCACAAAAAGTAAAAACCAGTAAAGAACAAGAGTTTGGGGGCATTACATTTAACGTAGTTCCAACCTTCTCTGGCGATGTTGAAGTATCTGAACTTTTTGCCGAAGCTGCGATCCCGTTATTAAAAGATGCGCCGGGGGCTAAAAACTTAACGGCAGAACTATCTGCGCGTATTGCTGATTATTCTTGGTCAAATACCGGTTTAGTTGGCAGCTATAAAGTTGGTTTAATTTGGGAGCCAATAGCAGGTTATGCTATACGAGCAAACTACGCCCTCGCCCAAAGAGCACCAACAATTACTGAGTTGGTCTCACCGCCACGCGGGGATTACGATACCTTTACCGATATTTGTAATGGTGTAACTGCAACCTCAACTAATCCAGGGCATGACAATTGCCGCAAAGAACCAACCATTGCTGCAGTTATTGCTGATGAAGGCGTATTTAAAGATAGTAATAACAGCTACTCACCAAATACAGGTAATACCGAACTAAAAGAAGAAAGTGCCGATACCTATACTTTAGGGATGACATTTGCGCCGAGTTTTCTTGATGGCTTTCGCTTAGCTGTAGATTATTACGACATAAAAATTAGTGATGCAATTGCCCAAATTGACAACGCCGACATCATCCAACAATGCTACGACTCAGCATTGCCTTGGGGCACTGATAATCGTTTTTGTAATGATATAACACGCGATACAGAAGGCAATATTATCGAAATTTTGCAACGTTCATTCAATTTAGATGAATTACGTACCCGAGGCTATGATGTTGCAGCTGAATATAAATTCGATTTAACTGATCTTGGTAGCTTAACGCTAAAAGCGGATCTGACCCATGTAATTGAATATTCAAAAACCTTTGCAACCAACGATGGTATTCAAACAAACCAATATGCAGGTCAACTTGATAATGGCATATTTACCGACAGAGCATCAATGTCTCTTGCTTGGTCATATGAAGGGCTTCGTTTACGTTGGAGTACAAAATTCCGTGGCGCAATGATTGATAGTCAATCGCGTGCAGATTCTTATTTAAAAGCAATAGAAGCCAATAACGAGCGCTGTGCAGCAAATGATGTGGGTTGTATCGCAAACCCAGAACAACTTGCATACCACGAGCTACCTTCATATACGACACACAATATTTCAGCTTCGTATAATTTCGCACTGAGCAATAGCTCTGACATGCGAGTATCAGGTGGTTTAAATAATGTGTTCGATAATAAAGGACCTTTCGTATTAGGTGGCACAGGCAACTTTGACAGTAGCTACGGCGGTGGTGTTGGTCGTTTCGCTTATTTAAGTGCTGAAGTGCGCTTCTAACAGTTCATTGGTCTAGTATTAGATAATCCCAACAAAGCCAGCATTAAAGCTGGCTTTTTTATGTCCAATTTTGGATCTTAGGGTGAGATGTTCTTGAAGGCTTTGACGAATTAGTCAACACTGAGCACAATTTAACTCTTAAGATATCAACCAAGTTTGCATTTCAACTAAACGCGACTCCGTGCGCGCAAATTCAAACGCTAAGCGCTCACCTTGATACAATGCTTGCATATCAGCATTACTACTGATCACTAATAAAACTTGTTGGTCGTAACATTCATCCACTAGCGCAATAAAACGCCTCGCTTCATCATCAAGTTGCGCAAGTTCAGCCAAGTTACCACCTCGTTGATAACTATCTTCAACGCCCTGTACTAGCTGATGATTATTTTTATGCTTTGCCATTACAGGCACATTAGCCACATAAAGAACCTTAAATTGCTGCGCCAATGCAATGTAATCATTTGCACTACGGGGACCAGAGCAGAGCGCCATAAAATCAAACATAATATGCTGTTGATAACACGCCAAATAACTCATTTGACGATGGTTAATCAACAAAGTACCTGATGAGTTCACAGCCTTTGAATTACACAATGAGTTTGCTTTAAATTGAGCCTTCAGCCAATCAATATCATTTGGCACACAAAAATGGCGATACAGTTTTCCTGCTGCAAACCGGTGATCGACCAATCCAAACAATGACACAGAGTTACAATGACGCTCAAGCAAATCTATGGTGCGCAAAAAACGCTGCCGCTGCAGCCCATTTTTATAAAGTTCAGCAGGTGCACAATTAGAGGTTGCAACCAGAATAACGCCTTGTTCAAACAAAGCATCAAATAAATTAGCTAAGATCATCGCATCGCCAATATCGCTCACAAAAAACTCGTCAAAACATAATACGTGAGTTTTACTGCGCCACTGTTTGGCGATGGTTTTTAAAGGATTTTTTTGACCTTGTAACTGGGCTAAGTCTTGATGAACTTGCAGCATAAAGTGATGAAAATGAAGACGTAATTTATGTGAGGTAACAAGGTGGCTAAAAAACATATCCATCAACATCGATTTACCACGACCAACTGGACCATATAAATACACGCCTTTTAGCGGCTGTGGCTTAAATAATAACGCTAACCAACCAGTGCCCTTTTCCTTGCGAGTATTGAGCTCAATAGCGAGATAATTGAGCGCCTGCACCGCTTGCTGCTGGGCAGCATCAACTTGTAACAGCCCCTGTGCAACCAAGCTTAAATAGTGTTCTTGCATTTAACTCCCATGGGCAATCGGCTATACTCGCCGCCATTGTAACTTAGCCGCCAGAGCAGCCCTATGAAATTCCCTTGTCGATTAGATAAATTTATCAGCCATTTGACTGAATTACCACGCACTAAAACCAAAGCTGGCATCAAACGTAAATATGCCAAAGTTAATGGCACAGTGATCACCAGTTTTGATTATCAAGTCACCGAAAGTGATGTGGTGCTTTGGCAAGACAAACAACTTGAAGTGCTGGGCGATCGCTATTTTATGCTCAATAAACCTGAAGGTTACGTTTGTGCTACTAGCGATGAGTTACATCAAACAGTACTTGAATTGCTCGATGAGCCAGTCATGTCTAAATTGCACATTGCCGGTCGTTTAGACTTAGATACCACAGGCCTTGTGCTTATCACCAACGATGGTGAATGGTCGCATAAAGTAACATCACCAAAATACCAAAAATATAAAACTTACTTAGTTGAAACATTAGAACCAATGACTGACGATGCCTTACAAGAGTTACGTGATGGCGTCCAACTTCATGGTGAAAAAGGCCTCACCCAACCTGCTATTGTTGAGCTACTAGCCGAATACTCTGTACGTATCTCGATTTGCGAAGGTAAATACCATCAAGTCAAACGCATGTTTGCTGCGGTTGGTAATAAAGTTGAAGTATTACACCGCGAAAAAATCGCAGGCATTACTCTTGATCAAGATTTAGCTCCGGGTCAATATCGCCTATTGACTGCTGAGGAAATACATTCCATTTAGGCTCGCGCTATTTTTCAACATTAATAAATATCATGTTAAATAAGCGATTTTTATAAAGCTGTACCTAGCTGAGCGCTAAAAAAGCGTTATTATCTAATTAAATCAACTGTGATAATTAGGGTGGTCAGTTTTGAAATCGCTTAGTTTACGCTCAAAAATTACGTTTTTTGTCTCGATTTTATTTTTATCTCTAGTCAGTATTGCGCTGCTAGGTTTGCAGTCAATGCGCCATGCCAGTGAAACCGACAACATCGCCCGCATCAATCAACTGATGAAAAGCACCAGCAATATTGTCTATCAATTTGAAGCGCTCGCTCAGTCTGGCCAATTAACCGAACAACAAGCAAAACAATTTGCGACCCAAATATTGCGCGAAAATAAATATCATGACTCTGAATATGTTTATGTTGTTGATGATAAACTTAATTTTGTTGCAACACCTCACGACCCACAACTTCATGGCACCAGTTTTAATGACTTTAAAGATGCCACTGGCGCAAGCGTTGGCCGTATGGTTGAGGGCCTAGTTGGTAATCAAACAGACCGAATTATTACCTACCATTGGAACTCTGAACGAAATGGTGAAGTTGTAGACTTAACCTCTGTGGTACAAAAAACGCGAGTTTGGGGCTGGTATGTCGGCACCGGCATTAGCTCTAAAGAAGTTGATGATCGTTATTGGTCAACTGCAAAATGGTTACTAGCATATGCCGTGGTTATTTCGATTGTCATGTCGGCTATTTTAGCCAAGTTTGGTTTTGCTCTCATCAATAACTTAGGTGCTGAAATTAACGATGTATTACAAGTTGTTAAACAGGTATCGCGTGGTAACTTAAAAAATAATGCCCAATACAGTCAAGCGCCAAGTGACAGCATAATTGGCGCTATGAATTACATGCAAACTGGCTTGCAAGGGGTAGTTAATAGCATTAAAAATGTATCCGATACGCTTAATGAACAAAGTGGCGCCTCTGAGCGTCGATCCATTGAACTTGAGCAGCTAACTCATTCAATGAGTCATGAAACTCAAATTATTGCAGCCACCATCACACAATTATCGGCTTCAGCGGGCACAGTTTCGAGCAATGCAGAGCAAGCGGCAGAGTCGGTCAAAGAGGCTGAATTGCAAGGTAAAAATGCTTTTGCTCTAACCGAAGAATCAGCCAAAACCATCGCCCTACTCGAAAAGCAAATTGAAAACGCAGGAAGTAACATTCAACTGCTTGATGACGAAGTGAAAAATATAGATAGCGTCTTATCCGTTATTCAAGGTATTGCAGAACAAACCAATTTACTTGCGCTAAATGCGGCGATTGAGGCGGCACGTGCGGGCGATCAGGGTCGTGGTTTTGCTGTTGTTGCAGATGAGGTACGCCAACTGGCGCAGCGCACACAAGCGAGCACTGAAGAAATTCAACAAATGATTTCCAAGCTACAAAGTGCCACCAAAGATGCTAAAAATTCAGTAACACAAAGCATTGCCACCAGCGAAGAAACCGTTATTAAATCGCAGAAAGTCTCTGATCAACTCGAAAAAATCGCAATTTCTTTATCGGCAATTTCATCTATGAGCCACCAAATTTCAGTCGCTGCAAAAGAGCAGTTAGAAGCTGGAGAAGATACCGCAAGGCGCATAGTGAATATTTCCGATACAGCGAGCAATACCGCAGAAGTATCACAGCAAGCCCATAGTTCGAGCGATCAAATGAAGCGTTTAATCACCAAACTTGATCATGAAATTGCTAAATTTGAATTGTAATCTAGCTTTATTTTGAACTAAAAAGGCTGCACCGCAGCCTTTTTAGTTCAGCAGTCAAAGTCATTTAACTTGAACTAAATCAAAGTCTAGTAGTTCTGGTACTATTTGTTGAAGCTGTGTTTCGGTCTCATCAAGCAACTTTAAATAACCACAATATTCAGCTGCTTTTTTTTCCATTTGCGCCGCTTTTCGGAGTAAAGAACGGTCAATTTCTTTAGCAATAAGATCCATCCGATCGCCCATATCTGAAATACGATCTTCAATGTTGCCCTCATTTGATTCAAACGCATCGCCAAGTGCAACTAAAATAGCACCGAGTGAACCATGAACAGCTGAATGAATTTTACCACTGATTTCTTTTTCAAAAAAATCATCTAGTTTAGAAAGGGATTGTGGTGCGATATAGAAAAAATCATCGCCTTTTTTAAAGCGATCCATCAATGCGCGCTCAACATACTGTAATTGATCTTTAAGCACTGCAGGCTCTTTACCTGTGTAACCTGTCACGACTTGCTCAATCGCGGTTAATCCTAAATTAACCCCATCAGTCGCTAACGATACAAGTTCAGGCACAGTGTCACGCAAACCTTTGCTGTATTGCATCAAGACTTGACTCTCTTTTTCATCGAGGATTTTCCAGCGACCTTTAATAAACAATTGATTATCATTGTTTATTTGTACTCGTGTTTGCCCTTTATCGACGATTCGGATCACATCTTCAGTAATGATCAAACCATGGCCAAGCTGCACATCACATTGTTCTTGCGCAAAAAGCTGCGTGCTACAACATAATAAAAGCAGCATATTGAAGCGTGATTTAAAACTGAGTACGTGTTTGAACATGAGTCCCCCTTGAGAGCTCAAGGGTAACAAACTGCATAACGGCTTTCAAAACAAATCGAAGCCCGCAGCTCACAAAGGGGCATTTAAATGCTATAACTGCCAACCATTTTTGCACGTTATTTGGCGTATCGCACTAAGCGTACAAAAACATCCGCTTGTTTACGTTTTAAATTATTTTTACCACTATAAAACGCATAAGACCAAGCGTGATCAGCCATATCAATACTTGAAGTATTACTCCAATAATTTTCAGCCACGGTCTCCGGAAATAACTCACTATTGATCGCAGGGTTAACACAACTGCGCTCAACTAACGTCGCCAGTTCTTTTGTACTTGGTAAATGCCAGTCGGAGTAATTGGCAAAGGTTGTTTGCTTGGCATTTAGTAATGCTTGCTGCCAAGTCATTTGTAATGCATTGCCTGAACATGTACTGGTATCACTTTGCCAGGTTTGTCCTAAACTACAACGCATCCACATCAAACCAGTCCGAAGATCGTGTGCAGTACCATCAACGCTGGTACTAAAAGACTCCGTACTGGTCGTCGCGATTAAATCTTTGTCATAGCAGGTTTGCGCCATGGCAGTTTGGCTAACAACCGCAAGGGCAAATACATAATATTTCATCGTCAACTCCTAAGGTGTTCTTACCAAACGTAAATAAGCGGTACTGGTTTTTGGATAGGCCAAATCGTTACCGGTTTGAAAATCTAAAATCCAAGCAAAATTTAAACTTTGCCCATCAGCACTGGTTTCTTTAGTCCAATAACGTAGGTGTCCAAGCGTATTTGAGTTTGGCAAATTAGGAAAATACTCAGTATCTATTAATGGGCCATTCCCTTGTTTAGCGAGATCCATCAATCCCATCAATTCGTTATAACTTGGAATACGCCAATTATTCGCCCCACAAAAATTAGCGGCGTTCACTTGGGCGACATAGGTTTCAATACCGCAATCAACATCACTTGGACAAGACGATTTAGCTGCAGCTGCAAAGCCTGGCACTCCACCATTACCCTCGCCAGTGTAAAACCAACTATAACTATTTTGTCCTTCACGGAGTTGAGTATTAGGAATAATACCTATATTTGCTTGTTTCACTTCCCAAATCAGCCCTGTTACGTTGTCACGTACACAACTAAAATTAGTAGCAGTATCAGGTAATTCATCAGCAAATTCATCAAGCTTGGTAAAATCAAATGCGAGTGTACCAGCACCGACTTTATCGAGATAATCAGCAACAACATCACGCCCAAGCTCTGCATCTTGGCCTGGAAAATCCGCATTACCACAACTAATTGCAGCACTGTTGCTGTAGCATTTATTCATACCAGAATCATTATTAAGGCCAAGGGGTAAAGGTTGAAGGTTTATTTGAGTTTGTGCCGTAGCAGTGCGGCTATTATCATCAGTAATAGTTACCTCAAAAATTAATTGCTCGGCGATATCAATATCTGGCACGATAAAACGCGACTGACATTGCTCTGCATCAATTAAATTCACCAAAGTACCTGACACTTGTTGCCAGTAGCAGCTATAGCTGTCGGTTAGGGCTTTTGAAGCTGAAGCATCGAGATTCACGGTTGCAAACTCGCCAACTGTTTGCGCATCTCCTGCATCAGCGGCAATTACTTGCGTGGTTTTTCGTAAAATCAAATCATGGTAGTTAGTACTTTTCCCCCCCTCATCATCAGTAATCGTTAAACTAAATTGCACTTGGCTATCTTGCTCTAACAGTGGATGAGTAAAGGTTAAATCTTTATTAGTTAAGTCAGTAATTTCTAATGGTTCACCTGCGGTTTGTAACCATTTATAGCCAACAATTACCCCATCTGTATCGGGATCTTTGGAACCATCGCTACTAAGTATAATGGTATCGTTGTATTTAGAAGGCAATTGGGCCGGTGCAGTTTGTTTGATGGAAACTATTGGTAATTGATTAACCGAGTTCACGGTGACAGTGACTGAATCCATCAAAATTTCTTTTGCTGGCGTAGTGTATTTGAGATCGAATACTAGCTGCGTTGTAAGCTTAACCGATGGTAATGTCACTGATTGCGTTGCACCAGTGAGTGGAAAATTACTTAATAGAGGGCCACTTACTTGTGACCATACGAATTCACCACCTGAAGGTGTTGCTTGACCGGCGAGTGTGATAACTGATTTTTCTGCTGCTGCTTGATCGCTACCTGCATTAATACTACTTACAGGCAGTGGAGCCGGTGTATTTGTTGAATCTCCCCCACCACCGCCACCACAAGCAGTCACTAAGCATACTGAAAGAGTGAGGCATACCAAGTTTCTATACATAATCTATTCCTGTACTAAGACTGAAACAGATGAAGCAAAAAACGAGCCAGCTATTGATTACTAAAGGTAACTTTCCTGATGGATACGAACGAACAATTTAGTTCCTATTTTTGTGTAATCAATTTTATATTCACGACCGTCAAGTGCTTGAATAAAAAGTAAAGATTTCTCTTCACTAAAGACCTCAGGACTTGCTATGTGCATCACTTCAAGATAGCGCTCTTTAGCATCGCGACGGTTTTTTGGCAGTTCTTCTTTAAATGGTTCAAGACCATGCTGAGTCACTTTAATCTTTGGGTGATTATCACCATTGACTAATACTAAGTCATACTTTTTTTCTTTGTGGATAATAGTATTACGACCACTCAGAATATAAGCTCTTTCCAAACTCATGATCTTGTTCCTGTTATGCTTTTTATATTACAACGATAATTCATCACTTACTGGACTCAAAATACTCTCGGCATTGAGTTGCCAACGATGAATTAAATAAACAAACTGATCAGCATTTCGATCCAGCATATTAAGCGGGATTAATAAATCATAGCCAATAAGTTGACGTAAGTTAATCATTCTATTAGCAAACATAGCGATCAATCCACTATAAACCTGCCCTTTTTGACTGCAAAAATCGGTATTTTCAACTAAAAATGACTCTACGTCTTGTATTTGTTGGTATTTTTCACGTAATGACTCACGCAATAAATGTCGTTGTTCGATTAATATTCGTGCAGCTAAACGTGGCGCAAGCTGCTGCAAAAAACTATCGTAATCTTTAACTTTGAGTCCAACGCAATTAAGGGGCTTATTTAACAGCTCATCACCAATACTAGGTATTCCTGCCACAGCAAGGTTCTCGCGAGTTAATTCCCAGCAACCATATTTGTGATGAAACTCTAATTGGTCTTGATAAAAAACCAAACTAAAGCGTGGTTCAGTCATTTTAAAATAACCAATTAACATTCCCACCAAACAAGCACTAATCAGCATTATTTCGGCAATTAAGATGGTACCGGGCTTTAACTTAATCGCTAACATTAAAATAAGTAGCGCTAAACTACTGACTAAAAAAGTCTCGACACCATGTTTATTACTACTCGCTTGGATCACCAAGCGCATTTGCTCTTTTAAAAGCCTAACCATAACGATAAAAACTAAAATAAATAATAGCCATAAGTATCCCCCAGATCACCATAGCTCGAATAGTTCTACAATAAGGGCATTCGCTTAATTTTTTCATAACGTTCTTTAATTAACTCTTAATTAATTACTCTGTTAAAACAATACAACACTGTTTACACTTTAAACATAGCGATGATTGTTCCTAATAAGACATTGCTTTTACGGTCAATTGCCTTATTTATGAGATACATGGTAGATCAATTTTAGTCAGTATTACGTAAACTACTTAGCCCCTAACCATAGCGAAACTAACTTATGCGCAATTATCAATTAGGTAAAATTTTATTCCCATTTTTAATCATACTGCTGGTTGTAACTTGTATCTATTTATATTTACCCAAGCATTCTGATGCAAATCAAACCTTTGCTAATAAACCTGTCATTGTGAGTGCAGTTAATGTCACGATGCAAACTCAAAGTATCGATTTAGAATCCCTCGGCACTAGCAGAGCCAATGAAGCTATTTTTATTAAAAGTGCACAAAATGACTACGTTACCGAAGTATTTTTTAATGACGGAGATATAGTCAAAAAAGGTCAAGTACTCGTTCAGCTTAATTCAGAACAAGAAAAATCTGCAGTAGCAGAACTGCAAATTAATTTAAAAGAAGAGCAACGACAACTCAATCGCTTAACTGAGCTTGCAAAAAGCCAAGCCACAGCAAAATCATTACTTGAAGAACAGCGATCTAAATTTGAAGCTACTCAGGTGCAACTCGCTTCAGCAACAATAAAGTTAGCCGAAATGACCATTACCGCACCATTTTCAGGCCGCTTAGGACAGCGCTTAATTTCACCGGGTGCATTTATTACTAGCGCTAACGAAATCACTACTCTTGATGACATCAGCACCATTAAAGTTGATTTCAATGTGCCCGAAAAATACCTTGCAGCGCTAAAACCTAATATGGTTGTAACAGCAAAAAGCCCTGCATACCCAGATATAACCTTTTCAGGTGTGCTCAGCAACATTAGCTCTCGTATCAATCCAGCTACGCGTAGTGTGCCTGTTACGGCTAGTTTTGATAACAAAAATCAGCAATTACGCTCAGGCATGTTACTACACACTTTTGTTAAACTGTCTGAATTTAATGCGATTTTAGTTCCTGAGAAAGCGATTATTCCAATTGAAAATCAGCACTTTGTTTATGTAGTAGAAAATGGCCTAGCGAACCGTAAAGAAGTGACTATTTTACAACGCTTACACGGTCAGGTAGCGATTGCACAAGGGCTAAGCGAAGGACAACAAGTAGTTACTGAAGGTATCATTAAAATTCGCCCAGGTAGCAGCGTTGAAGTAAAAGGTGACGCACAGTGAAAATAACCGATATTTCAGTCAAACGACCGGTTTTTGCAATCGTAATCAACCTGTTGTTACTTACTTTTGGCATAGTAGCATTTTCTATGTTGCCACTGCGCGAATATCCCGATATTGATACACCGATCGTTTCAATTAGCACTTCATATCCGGGGGCGTCATCTGAAATTATTGAAACAAAAATCACCCAAATAATCGAAAACCAAATATCAGGCATTGAAGGGATAAAAAACATCAACTCTTCAAGTCGTAATGGTCGCTCAAATATCACAATTGAATTTAATATCAATCGTGATATCGATGCCGCAGCAAACGATGTGCGCGAACGAGTATCGCGGGCGCTCAATAATCTGCCAGATCAAGTACGCCCACCTGAGGTAACAAAATCTGATAGCGACGATAGCCCAATTGCTTGGTTTGTACTTAACAGCAATACCATGAACTCGCTTGAGCTGTCTGATTACGCACAACGTTATATTGTTGACCGCATTGCGGTCGTTGATGGCGTAGCTAATGTGCGTGTTGGCGGTGAGCGTCGTTATGCGATGAAAATTTGGCTCAACAGAGACCAAATGGCTGCTCGTGGCATCACAGCATCTGAAATCGAAACCGTATTACGCGCCGAAAACGTTGAGTTACCAGCTGGTGAAATTGAATCAGTTGACCGTGACTTTACAGTACGCACCGCTCGCAGCTATAAAAACCAAGAAGACTTTGAAAACCTTGTTGTTAAACGTGGCCTTGATGGTTATTTAGTGCGATTAAACGAAGTTGCTGACGTTAAACTTGAAGCCCAAGATGAAGAAAACCTGTTTCGAGGTAATGGCCGCAATATGATTGGCCTTGGCATCATTAAACAAGCTAAAGCCAATACCTTAACCGTGGTTGAAAATGCTCGCGCCGAACTTAACAAAATTAAACAAAGTTTACCGCAAGGCACCACCATCGAAGATAGCTACGATTCATCTATTTTTATTAGCGAATCAATCAACGAAGTATATCGCACCTTAATTATTTCGATGATCCTTGTTGTGCTAGTTATCTATTTATTTTTAGGTAATTTACGCGCCACGCTTATTCCAGCTCTTACCGTACCTGTCGCCCTAATTGGTAGTTTTATGTTTTTATATGCCATGGGTTACTCGATTAATCTATTAACTTTATTAGCCTTGGTACTTGCCATTGGCTTAGTGGTTGATGATGCCATTGTAATGCTTGAAAACATTCACCGTCGTATTGAACTGGGCGAGCCTCGTTTACTGGCAGCCTATCGTGGTGCGCGTGAAGTAGGGTTTGCAATTATTGCCACAACCTTAGTGCTGATTGCGGTATTTGTGCCGTTAGTATTTATGGAAGGCCGCGTTGGAAGTTTATTTACTGAATTTGCCATGGCGGTGAGCGCTGCGGTTATTTTTTCAAGTATTACGGCGCTGACGCTTTCTCCGGCATTGTGCTCAAAATTACTCAAACCATCGAATAAAGAATCTAAATTTAACCAAATGGTTGAGCGTTTTTTAACGCGCGTTGAGCAAAAATACCAAGCCGTACTTGAAAGTAATTTGCAAAAAACCAACAGCATGTCATTAGTGCTGATTCTAGCCGCAGTCGCCAGTTTCTTATTGATGCAAATTTTACCTTCAGAGCTGACACCAAAAGAAGACCGTGGAACATTTTTCATCATGATGAATGGCCCAGAAGGCGCAAGTTATGAAAATAATGCGGCCAACATGGCTAAAATTGAAGACAAATTACTGCCTTATGCCGAGTCAGGAGAGCTGAGCCGGGTGTTGGTTCGAGTACCTGGTTGGGGCGGTCAAGGTGGTGTTGCTATTGTTGGGATGGATGATTGGGAAAACCGCACCCGCTCAACATGGCAAGTAATGGATGAAATCAGTCAAGAGCTTCAAAGCGTAACCGATGTACGCGCCTTTGCCATTATGCGCTCAGGGATTGGCGGCGGCGGTAATAGCCGCCCAGTAGAATTTGTTTTACAAGGCAACGATTACCATGAATTAGCCAGCTGGCGCGATAGAATAATAGAGCGCGCTAAAACCAATCCGGGCTTGGTTCGTATTGACCACGATTATAAAGAGACATTTCCACAGTTTTTAGTCCATATCGATAAAAACAAAGCTGCCGACTTAGGGATTTCTGTTGCTGAAATTGGTCGTACTCTTGAATCAATGCTCGGCCAACGCCGCGTCACGACATTTATCGACCGAGGTGAAGAATATGACGTGATGATTAAAGGCACTAAAGATAACTTTAGCGACCCAAAAGCCATTGCCGACATTTATTTAAAATCACGCTCTGGGGAATTTGTACCGCTTGATAGTTTAATCACTTTAACCGAAAGCGCGACCGCAGCACGGCTAAACCGTTTTGATCGAATGCGCGCCATTACTATCAGTGCTAACTTAGCTGATGGCTATCCACTTTCAGAAGCGCTCAACTTTTTAAATACCGTAGCACTTGAAGAAAACGACATCGAAGGCTCAATTGCTTACAAAGGTGAGTCGCAGCTGTTTTACGAAGGTGCATCAGCCATGACCGCAGTATTTGTTTTGGCGTTAATGGTTACCTTTTTGGTATTAGCGGCTCAATTTGAGAGCTTTATTCATCCTTTTGTTATCATGTTGACGGTACCGCTAGGTTTGGTTGGCGCACTGCTCGGTCTGCATTTTAGCGGTTCAACCATTAATATTTATAGTCAAATAGGCATTGTAATGCTGATTGGTTTAAGTGCTAAAAATGGTATTTTAATTGTTGAATTTGCTAATCAGTTACGTGATAAAGGCATTGAATTTAAACAAGCCATTATTCAAGCTGCAAGCCAACGTTTGCGTCCAATTGTTATGACATCACTTACGACTGTGATGAGCTCAGTGCCTTTGGTCATGGCAACAGGCCCAGGTGCTGAAAGCCGAATGGTCATTGGTATCGTGGTATTTACCGGTGTTATTGCCGCCACCGTATTAACTTTATTTATTGTACCTTGTGCGTATTATGCCTTAGCGAAGAAAACCCAATCACCTGAGTTTTTATTGCATAAGTTAGAGCAACAAGACAAAGATCATCCTACTCAATAAGTTAAGCTGTCACTGCGGTGACTATGACCAATTGTGATCCGGATTACAATAACAGCGTATTGACCAACAATACGCTGTTTTTTACTGAGGACTGTGAATGACAACTCAAACAGAATTAGCAACTTTTGGTGGAGGCTGTTTTTGGTGTATCGATGCCGCTTTTCGCCAAGTAAAAGGCGTTGTGCAAGTACTTTCTGGCTATGCCGGAGGCGAAATAGTAGCGCCAACCTATCAACAAATTTGCACTGGACAAACAGGACATGCCGAAGTCGTTCAAATTGAATTTGACCCAACAGTGGTGACTTTCGACACACTGTTAGCTATGTTTTTTGTCTTGCATGATGCAACGCAACTTAATCGCCAAGGTAACGATATTGGTACGCAATATCGTAGTGTGATTTTTTATCACAGCGACCAACAACAACAAAGCATCCAAGAAAAAATCGCGGCCTTACAACCGACGTTATCGGCACCGATAGTGACTGAGCTCAGCCCAGCTCCTGTGTTTTACTCTGCTGAGCAATACCATCAAGATTATTACAATGCCAATCCGAACCAAGGGTATTGCAGCATTATGATCGCCCCAAAAATTGCAAAATTTAGCGCAATTTTTACCAATTACCTCATTGAATAAGTACAAAAAAGGCGAATCAGTGTTCGCCTTTTCACTTAGTTATTTTGTCTTGTTAGTCACAATTAAAAGCGGTAACTACCACCAACATAAACCTGACGACCTAATGGCACATAACCTAATACTTCACCCGTTGCGGTATAACCTGTACCTGCAGTGATGTATTGTTTATCTGTTAAGTTTTCAATACGAGCATGAAACTTAAAGCCATTAAAAACTTCGTAGTTTGCTGATAAATTAAAGATCGTAAATGCTGGCAATGTTGTCGCTTCAGACTTGCCCGCTGCGGCATTATAAAGTGCTAATGAAGGACGTGATGAGCGGTATTGCATCGCCAAACTCACATCTAATAAATCCCATGCTTTTGATATTGAATAATTAAATGTTTCTGAAGGGCGACGAACTAAATCTTTGCCTTGATCATCTTCTGCATCTAATAACGTTAAATTGATATTATGACTCATACCAAAAGCCTGCACATTCGCGCTAAACTCAGCCCCTTCCATTGTGGCAGAGTCGACGTTGTATGGAATGTACTTTTTAGTCGCAACATCGTATTTATTGGCAATTAAATTATCAATTTTATTACGAAATACTGCGACATCGTACTGAGCCGAACCGGTATCTAAACTAAAACCAATTTCGTTATTGGTCGCTTCTTCTGGTTTAATTTGCTCATTAGGTAAATACCAAGGGCTATTTTTTACAAACGCATCTGTCAGTGATGGCGCCCTAAACGCAGTACCATGATTGATTCTAAACGTCGTTTGAGAATTAAATTGATAGCCCACACCTGTGGTGTACGTATTGGCACGACCGTGATGTTCATAATCATCGGTGCGCACCACGGCATTGGCTATAAATTTATGATCTTGATAAAAACCGCCCACGAAAAAAGCCTGGTTATCACGTTCAGCAATTGAAAGCTCGGCTGAAGCACGACCTAAATCCTCAGTTAAACGATTGAATCCAGCAGTAATTTGCACGGCATCTGATAACGTATATAAACCACGGTATTCAAGATCTACACGCTCTGTGCTATAAACTTGTTGAACATCCGTGCCTGTTTGAGTATTTTCTTCTTGTGAAAAACTTAACGAAGCATAGTGTGCAAAATCCGCTACCTTTTTCGACCATGATAATTTGCTGGTATAGTTTTCAAACTCATAAGCATCGTTACCCCAAGCATTATCATACTCTCCCTCACCTTCGCTATATTGAGCAACTAGGGCAAATACCCCTAAATCGGCTGCATCATAGGCAAGGTTCACACCCAGGTTTTTATTTTGGTAACCATCGTCATCATGATCTTTGCTTACAGGTAAGGTTGGGTCTTTTTGAGTGGCATCATAGCCATCCGTTTCTTCAAAACCAAGGTTAAAACTAAGCGCTATATTCTCAGCCGAAACGCTGCCGACTTGCTGATAATTAATATAATTATTTGAACCGGTAGTAATTGAAATCTCATGCTCTGTTGCTTGACGAGTGATAATGTTAATGACCCCAGCAATGGCATCAGAACCATAAATAGCCGCGCGAGCACCTTTTACCACTTCAATACGTTCAATGCTGTTAACTGGAATATTAGTAAACGAAACAGCGCCAGAATTGGCATCACTAATACGTACACCATTGACTAAAACCAACGTGTGTTTTGCTGTTGCACCACGCACAAAAATATCGGCTTTTTGGCCAAAGCCCCCGTTACGGACCAAATCAACACCTGCCACTGTATTTAACAACGAAGGCAAGTCGCGAATATTTGATTGTTCAATTTCAGCACGATCAATAATATTAACTGTCGCGAGGGAATGATTAAGCACTTGCTCAAATTTATTAGCCGTAACTGTGATACGTTCAATAGGTTGTTCGTTTGAATTGATTTGAGCATTAATACTGAAAGAAATAGCAGCACACACCGCAAGTGCAGTTTTAGATTGGTAAAACATGATGTCTCCTTTGTGCCCACCGCACAAATGTAAGTAGCTAATAAATAATTAAGGCCGGTCTCCGGGCTTAGGCTGTCAGACATTATTAAAGAGTGACGCTATTACCGTTGCGGGGGCAGCGTTGGATTTCATAAACATGGCACCAACTTCCCGATTATCCTCTTATAAACAAGCGTTAATAATAATTTGCTTGTTTGAGGCACCTAAATTGAGAATGCGCATATCAAAAATAGTTTTGACTTAAACGTGATAGGCACAATGGCGCGTATTGTGATGAGAATAGCAAGAATTGTCAATGGACGTTCAGATGTCTATGAAAGGAGTTAGATAAAACAAGCAAGCGTTTTTTCGCGCTTACTTGTTTTTAATTTTGCGACAAAGAATTAATCGCGAAAGTTTTTAAATTGAAAAGGCTGACCTAAATCAGAGGTACGAATTAATTGCATCGCTTCTTGCAAATCATCACGCTTTTTACCTGTTACCCGCACTTCTTCACCTTGAATCGACGCCTGCACTTTAATTTTTGCATCTTTGATTAATTTAACGATTTTTTTCGCCATTTCTTTTTCGATGCCTTGCTGTACAGCAACTTGCTGACTACAACGACGACCAGTATAAGAAACTTCTTTTACTTCAAAGCTTTTAACATCTAAACCACGTTTAACAGCGCAACCAGTCAAAATTGGAAACATTTGTTGCAGCTGGAAATCAGCATCAGCATGCATAGTGATGGTTTCTTTACTGATCTCAAATGTGGCATCGATATTACGAAAATCAAAACGAGTCGCAATTTCACGATTGGCATTATCAACTGCATTTTGTGCTTCAGACATTTCAACTTCAGATACAATATCAAAAGATGGCATAAGTGCTCTCCTATAAAATAATGGGCTGATTATACCCATATCAGTGGCGACATTCAAAAAACAAGTTTAATTACGATAACTAAAAAAGCCTGTCTGGACAGCGAAATAAAAATTGTAACCAAAGACTAAAATGGCAACCGATTTAACAAAAAACCATCAATTTCACGGGGTTTGTTTGTTATACTAGCGGCCTATTTTATCTAAGAGTTCGTATTGTGAGCCGACGCATTTATCAAATATTATTTTTTATCGCTGTATTAGTCTTTACTGCTTTGTTTGCCAAAGAAATTAAGTCTGGCATTATATTATTTCCTCACATCGACAAAGTAGCTCACTTTGGTATTTTCTTTATTTTAGCGGCGCTTTTATCACATGCATTCAAAGCGCCAATTTGGGTTTACGTGCTTATTTTGGCCGCTTATGGTGGTGCAGTGGAAATAATGCAAGATACTCTGCCCCATCGTCAGGCATCATTAGGGGATTTTATTGCTGATACGCTTGGTGCCATTAGTTATTTTATCGTCTTCATGCTTTGGCAAAAACGAGCTAAAAAAAATGCCTAGAGTCCACATAATTGGCCAAGGCGCCATTGGCTTGCTGTATGGCTATTTCTTAAAATCAGTAGCCGATGTCACTTTTTGCTTAAAACAGCCAAATTCAGCTAAACAATATCAATATCAATTAGATAAAACTGTTGAATTGTGTGACTTTAAAAATCAAGCCAATAACGATATTGAGCCTATTGAGTTTGTCATTATTCCAACTAAAGCGTTTGCTGTTCTTGATGCATTTATGCAAATAAAACCGCGGCTAACAAAAAATGCGGTCATTATTTTAAGCCACAATGGCATGGGAAGCATTGAACAAATCGCCCCGCTACTAATCGCTCAGCAGCAGTTATTTTTTTTAACAACCACACAAGCAGCTTATAAAGCATCGCCCTTACATGTCATTCATACCGGTTCAGGTGCTAGTAATTTAGGACCCATTAACCATGCAGCTAAACAAACACAGCATCGCGTTGCTGAGTTTTTAAAACCCGCCTTGCAAAACTTAAATTTAGTGGCAGACATTGATCAGCTTTTATGGCATAAACTACTGATTAATGTAGCGATTAACCCGCTTAGTGCGGCATATGAAGTACAAAATGGCCAATTAACCGCGCCAAAATTTGCCACTGAAGTTTTTAATTTAGTTTATGAAGTGTATTTAGTGGCACAGTCGCAAGGTGTGCGGTTAGAGTTAGCAAAAGCATTGCATTTAGCCTATCAAGTAATGCGCTCAACAGCTGCTAACTACTCATCGATGAATCGCGATATTACTCTTGGTAAACCAACTGAAATATCGGCAATTTGTGGTTATGTGGTTGAAATGGCAAAACTGCAACATATTGATACGCCAAATAATCTTGCAATGCTTCATGCCATTCTTGCTTTAGAAAAAGCAAAAAAAAGCGCACCTTTCGATACGCCTTTACATTAATTCACTGAGTATTGCTCGCTTAACTAGGGGCGATACACTTTGACATTGTGATATCCATTTTCATGCAGTATTAGCGCCTGTAACTGGCTCATCACCCCTTTAGCACAATAAAGGTAATACTCTTTATCTTGTGGTAAGTCGCCAAATTTAGTGGCAATACGGAAAAACGGCAAATGAATAACCTCAATACCATCTAGCTCAAGCGGCTTAGCATCTTCCTCTTCAGGTGAACGAATATCAACCACCACAGCACCACTTGGTAAGTCTTGCACAGACTCAGCTTCTTTTACTTCTTCTTTGGCTTCTTTTTGGATATCACGAATATCCATTACACGCGCATTAGTAACCACAGTTTGAAGAATATCAAAATCGAATTTCGTTTCTTCAGCTACAATCGTCTCAAGCTTTGCTTTTACCGTCGGCTTTTTAGAAATGACACCACAATATTCTGGCATCGACTCAGCCATTTCTGAGGTACCAATTTGACGAGCAATATTAATAATTTCTTGCTTATCGTACTGAATGAGCGGGCGTAAAATTAACGTATCAGTGACTTGGTCAATTACGTTTAAATTGGCTAAGGTTTGACTCGAAACTTGACCTAAACTTTCGCCGGTCACTAAGGCATCGATACCAAATTGTTTAGCAACTAAGCTACCGGCACGCATCATCATGCGTTTAAGCACCACGCCCATTTGGCTGTTTTCAACATTTTCGAGGATTTCAGCAACAACAGGTTCAAAATCTACGCTAATAAATTTTACTTTATGGGTTGAGCTGTATTTATCCCATAAGAAGTAGCTAGCCTGCTTCACACCAATTTCATGTGCTGCGCCGCCTAAGTTAAAAAACAAAAAGTGTGTGCGTGCGCCTTTGCGGATCATTTGATAGGTTGCAACTCCAGAGTCAAATCCACCTGACATCAAAGACAAAACATCTTCTTGTGTTGGTAATGGAAAGCCTGCAATGCCTAAATGCGTTTCTGTCACAATATAAGCACGCTGATCCTTTATTTCAATCTTGATTGTTTCTTGAGGATGTTTTAAACGAACACTTGCACCTGGCACATTTTGATTTAAACCACCACCAACATAACGCTCGACATCAGTTGATGTAAATTCATGTTTTCCTTGGCGTTTGCAACGAACGCAAAATGTTTTACCAGTCACAATATCGTAATTCAGCTTTAAGGTAGCTTGGTAAATATCATCTAAGGTTTCAAATATGATTTCTTGCACTTCGATAAATTGCACAATTCCTGGAATTCTTTTTAATCCATCTATCAAGGCTTCACGTATTAATGGGTCATCACTTTTTGAGACCACACTGACATTGTCATAGTTATTAATAATTTTTGCAGCTTCATCGATACGACGAATTACAATTTTAATGTTATTTTCTAATAACTTGGTAAAGCGTTTACGGACCGGACGACTCTTAATAGAAATCTCAGGGTGCAATTTAACAATAAATTTAAACATCTCAATCTACTCACTCAGCGACAAGCGCGCGATTATAGCAAAAGAGACCATGAGTAGGAAATTTGTTACACAACCGCACTACAACCACAGATTACTCTCTCGATGTAATGATATAACTATAGATAACAGCTAACAAAATACCTAAAACGCATCATTAAAGATAAATAACCTGCTTTTACTACAAAATATTAAATTGTACCTATACTTCTTTAAGTACTGATCTCTCAATTTATTTTAACTAGTAAGGACGCTGGCATGATGAGCATGTTCAATCAACTCACGTTACAGAAAAAGTTAACCTATTTACTCCTACTTATTGGCATTTTACCTGCAACCTTGTTAGCCATTACCGCACTCTATAATTCAAGTAGTGCAATTCATAATATCAAAGCGGATAACCTATCTGCGATTGCAAGCCTAAAATCCAATGCAATAGAAAACTATTTGAATCAAGCAACCCAACAACTTAAAAGCCTCTCACATCAATCAGCATTAAAGCAGAGCTTTAATGCTTTTAGTGAGAGTTTTGGCCTTGTGGCAAAACAAGATACTTCTCAGTTATCCGATTTTTATCACTCTAAATTTGCCGCGACCTATAAAGAAAAAAGCACTCAGTCGATTAATGTTGATGCGATTTATGAACAACTCTCCGAACCTGCCAGAGACTTACAAACCGTTTATATCAGTAATAATCATTATCCTGTTGGCTCAAAGCACTTACTACAAAGTAATAAAGATGGCTTACCCTATGATTTAGCACATCAAAAATTTCACCCTGATTTAGCCCAATTTGTAACCGACTTTGGTTATTACGACCTTTTTTTAGTTGATGCAACTTCGGGAAATGTTATTTACAGCGTTTATAAAGAGGTGGATTTTGCAACCAATTTAATAAATGGCCCATATAAAGATAGCGGTCTTGCACATGCATTTGAACAGGCACGAAAAAGTGCAGATAATTCAGTCAGCATGATAGATTACCAACCTTACACGCCATCTTACGCATCTCCTGCTAGCTTTATTTCAACCCCAGTTTTTGAACAGGGTGAGCTCGTAGGTGTATTAATTTTGCAATTACCACTGGATAAAATAACCCAAGTTATGAACTCTAACTTTGGTTTAGGTGAAACAGGTGAATCTTACTTAGTTGGATCTGATTTAAAACTGCGTTCAAACAGCTTTTTTGATCCCTCAATGACAGTCGCTAAAAGTTTTGCGGAGCCTGTCAATCGCCTTGCTAATCACGACAATATTAATCGTGCTTTAAAAGGTGAGAAAGGTGTTATTGAAACAACAAATTATAATGGCGATGCTGTCTTAAGCGCATTTGAGGGGATTGATCTTCATGGTAATCGATGGGCGCTGATTGCTGAACAACACCAAAGTGAAGCGTTTATTCTAGTAAGTAATCTAGCGACTATATTTACCATCAGCCTCATTATAGCCACTGGTTTGATTGCATTTTTAGCGATTCGATTTGCAGCGAGCATTGCTATGCCAATTAAAAAATTATCAAATTTTTTATTAAAACTAAAAGACAAATGGCAATTTTCAATGCGCGCTCCTGTCTTTGGCAATGATGAAACCGCACAAGCGGCAAAATCACTCAATGAAATGCTAACCTCGTTGCAAGGCGCAGTGGGAGACATTAACAGCACCATGTCACAATTGGCTGAAGGGCAATTTAAAGCAAGAGTCAGTGTACAAGTTAATGGCGACCTAGACATATTAAAAAATACCATCAATACCTCAGCCACCAGCATAGACCTAGCAATCGAAGAAATTAGCCATGTGATGCAAACCATGCGCAATGGTCGCTTTGATCAGGTTGCTAAGGGGAAAAATCAAGGCCAGCTCGCACTGTTAACTGAAAACGTCAACCTTACAGCCAGCTCATTGGGTCAATTTGTACAAGAAGGTGTTAACGTAATGCAGCAAGTTGAACAAGGGAAATACCATAATAGGGTAAATACGGACTGCCAAGGAGACTTACTAAACTTTAAAGAAGCAATTAACCTATCGGTTATCAATACCGAAGTTGTGATTAATGAGATTGTCACTGTGATGGCTGCTATTGAGCAAGGGGACTACAGTAAAACAATTCAATGCCAAGCCAAAGGACAATTAAATCAATTAAAAACAGCGATTAATGACTCAGCGAAAAGTACCTCAACGGTCATTTCAGGGGCGGTAAATGTGATGCAATCATTGTCTCAAGGCAATTTTAATGTGCGCCTTGATGTGCCAAGCAAAGGTGAACTCAAAACCTTACAAGATTGTATAAATACAGCTGCTCATGATACAGACAACGTGATTTCAGACATTATTAATGTGATGCGTGATATTGAAAATGGTCACTTTAGCAGCCAAGTACAGAGCCCTGCAAATGGGCAATTAGCACAATTAAAATTAGCAATTAATTCATCAGCCAGCGCAACCTCTTCATTTATTGATGATGCAGTCTCAGTGATGCAATCGCTATCTCAAGGCAATTTTACTAACCAGTTAACCGTGCTCGCTAACGGTGATTTAGCAACATTAAAAAACTGTATTAATACCGCCGCAAAAGATACCAACACTGTGATTTCTGACATTATAGCCGTGATGCAAAAGGTTGCTAGAGGTGAATTTGAGCAGCAAGTTGCCGTTGACGCATCAGGCCAATTACTCGATTTAAAAAACAATGTTAATAATGCCGCAACTCGCTGTGATGTTGTTGTTCATGCAGTGTCAGATGTAATGCAAGCTCTGGCGAAAGGCCAGCTCGACAAACGTATTCAAATTCAAAGTAATGGCGATTTTGCCAAGCTCGTTGAGGCTGTAAATGCCACCTCAGATACCCTAGCCACTATTTTTGGCCAGACGAAACATGTGATGGGTGCTGTTGCAACGGGTGATTTAACTCATTCAATTTCTTATAACAGTGAGGGAGAATACGAATTAGTAAAACAAAGTATTAACCAAACAGTCAAAAATCTAGTGTTGATGATTGAAGATATCCATAAAACCGCAGATATTGTGACACAAAAAGCACAACAATCATCGCAAGAAACCAACCACATTAATCAAAGTGTTTTTGAACAAGTTGATAATTTACAAACCATCAGCAATGCGATGGTAAAAATGAATGACGCAATTATTAAAACGGTAAATCAAACTGAGCAATCAATGGAGCTTTCCGTTAAAGCCTATGACTTTGCCAATAATGGTGAGCAAGTTGTTGCAAAAGTAATTGCTGCGATGCAAGAAATTAATCACTCAGCTAAAAAAATGTCGAGTATTATCAGTGTGATTGATGAAATCGCCTTTCAGACTAATTTACTTGCGCTTAATGCCGCGGTTGAAGCCGCTCGCGCAGGAGAGCAAGGGCGTGGATTTGCTGTTGTGGCCGCTGAGGTCAGAAATCTCGCTCAACGCTCTGCCGCTGCCGCGAAAGAAATCTCGGTCTTGATAAAAGAGTCGGCAAGTAAAGTGCAATCAGGCGTGGTACTTGCTACAGAATCAGGAACTATTTTACGCCACATCACGGTTTCAAGCCATGAAGTAAAAGATGTAATCAACTCAGTAACCGAAGCGATGCAACTTCAATCTGGCCAAGTAACCTCTGTAACCCACTCAGTAAAACGAGTTGATAGCGGCGCTCAAGAAAATGCAGCGATGCTTAACAATCTAGCGACAAACTTTAAGCAGGTTGAACATCAAGCCGATACCTTACAAGCGCTAATAAATAAATTTAAATTGATGGACCAAGATTACCTACCTTTGAACCAAGTTGTTTTACAAGACAAATACAAATCAAATAAACGCTTAGCTAACGTTTAAGACCAAGAGGTATGGCAACATACCTCTTTTATAATTGCAATCACGATAACTAAATTTGCCTGCTGATGATGATAGACCATACTTGTTTTAATATTTAAATCACAAAGGCGGGAAAATGAGTAAAAAGCTTTATTTTATCGCCTGTTTTTTTATTTCTTTTCAAATTAATGCGCAACTAATAAATTGGATCATTATTGATTTCGCTCCCTATTACATCAATACCGATGAATTAGAAGTTCAAGGGCGAGATCGGGGGGTTATCGAATTATTACATCAACAATTACCTGGGTATTCTTTTAGCTACAGTCAATTACCTGGCAGTCGCCTACTTCATGAATTGGCTAATCCACAGCATAATTTTTGTTTTCTATCACTTTATAAAACACCTGAAAGACTTAAACTCTTTCATTTTTCCAACCACCCTTCTACTATAGGTTTAGCCCCGACCATAATGATGAAGAAATCCACCGCGTTAAAATTAAAATTACAAAGTAATAACCCTATTTCTTTAGCTGAACTAAGCTCAAATCACAATTTAGTTCTGGCGGCTTCATCTAATCGTTCGTTCGGTAAAAGTTTAGACGCCATAATAAAGTCGATCCCTGCAGAACAAAAAATATATCGTGCAGGTAATGACGTGCTTAATAGCTTAATGACTATGCTACATAAAAATAGAGTTGATCTTTTATTGGGCTATCCCGATGAGCAACTTTATTTAGCAAAAAAACTTGGCTTTATTGATGAGATCGAAATTTTTACTATAAAGGAAGCTCCCTCTTATAGTGTCGGCTACATAGGCTGTAGTAATAATTCATTAGGAAAAGACAATATTGCACAACTTGACCAAGCTCTTCTTAGTATTTATTCATTACCACAATATTACCAAGTACTCAGCCGCTGGTTGCCAGAGCAGTTTCATTCAGATTTAAAAATCATGCTACAACAAGAGGTCGGGCAATATGGCGCCAAAGTGGCGCCATAAGATTTTATTGGCGAATACCTTCGATTGATAACTCAATCTCTACATGAGTTGAAGCTGGGCCTAAATTATAATTAATACCATAATCGGTTAATTTTAAAGACGTTGTTCCTGCAAAGCCAGCACGGTAGCCACCCCAAGGATCTTGACCTTCACCAATTTTCTCCACTGGAAAACTAATCGTTTTACTCACGCCATGTAAAGTAAATACACCTGTAACTGTACCGTTAGTTTCGTTATCAAATTTAATTTGCGTGCTTTTAAAACTCGCATTTGGATAACTTTTAACATCTAAAAAATCTTTACCTTTTAAATGTTTGTCACGCTCAGCATGATTCGAATCTAAACTTGTAGTATCGATTTCAATGCTAATTTGAGAATCATTAATTTTAGCCGCATCATATGAGAAGTTACCATCAAATTGGTTAAAACGACCATGCAGCCAGCTGTAACCTAAATGTTTAATTTTAAAGTTGATAAATGCATGAGCGCCAGCAACATCTACTTTATACTCTGCCGCATTTACAGCTGAGGTATTGAATGTTAGAAGTGACGCAGCTGCCAATGAGACTGCCAACAGTGATTTTTTCATAATTTACTTTCCTAATGATGAAGTTTCACTCACTTTAAACATCCGAATGAGTGTACGATCTTTGTTAATAAAATGATGTTTGAATGCCGCAAGTGCATGTACACCCGCAAATGTAATCAAGCTCCAAGCAAGCCAAAAATGAATTTCGCCCGCAATATCTTCTTGTTGGTCAATGCTGATTGGCAATGCAGGCATGCTAAACAAACCAAATACATCAATGCTTCGCCCATCTGCTGTAGAAATAAAATAGCCAGTTAACATTAAACACAGCATTACAACATAAAGCAGCAAATGCATGTAGTGTGCGACTTGGTTAAGCTTTTTTGCCGAAGGTGCGTTATCAACGGGTGCTGGTGTTGGGTTAAATAAGCGCCAAGCAAACCGAATTACCAGCAATAAAAATAAACTCACTCCAATACTTTTATGTAAATCGAGCGACCCTTTATACCAAGCATCGTAATAGGTTAATTCGACCATATAGAGACCTAAACCGAATAAAAATAAAATGGCTACAGCCATCAACCAATGCAGAAGTATTGCTACGACTCCATAATTTGTTGTTG
The DNA here is from genome assembly GCF_002310815.1 of Pseudoalteromonas tunicata. Lineage (NCBI taxonomy): Bacteria > Pseudomonadati > Pseudomonadota > Gammaproteobacteria > Alteromonadales > Pseudoalteromonadaceae > Pseudoalteromonas > Pseudoalteromonas tunicata. The sequence continues at coordinate 3,404,293 of NZ_CP011032.1, forward strand.
TATTTTTAAACATGATTGACTCCTAACCGAAAAGATAATAACAGTGTACGGCAAATGAATTTTTAAAAAATAGCAAAAAATGAAAAATGGATGTGCATTTTTGCACAGTCTCGCTACACTAAAATTCGTTTTTATCATTATTAGTCGGCGCCATTATGCAAAAAACCAGTTGGGATGATTATCGCATTGCTTATCAGGTCGCGATTGATGGCAGCTTAAGTAAGGCGGCTATTACACTTAATATCAACCACACAACGGTACTTCGTCACGTCAATCAGCTTGAAGATTCATTAGGTATTAAACTGTTTATTCGCCATCAGCGAGGCTACCAACTTACCGACGCAGGCTTTTTACTGTTAAATAAAATGCCCCAGGTGCACAGCCAAATTACGCGTTTGCAAAATATGCTCTGTGATAGTGAAGGTGAAATTACTGGCATTTTACGGATCACATCAGTATTAACCTATTCTAAAATCCTCAATCCGGCATTAAGAGCATTTATTAAACAACACCCTAAATTACGCATTGAACTGGTTTCGACTGACGATATTGTGCCGCTTGAAAGTGGTGCGGTGCATGTCTCAATTCGCATTGGTAAAAAACCAGTTGATGGCGACATTATTGTAAAAAAATTGACTGACGTTGAATTTGCTTATTATGCAACTGAAGAATATGTTGCCGAGCATGGATCACCGAGCTCATCGGCTGAATTTAAGCAACATTTTTGGGTATTACCCAGTGGTGGTAAACGCTCCATTCCATTTGTAAAGCATATTACTGAGCATATTCCAGAAGAGAATGTGATTTATCAAAGCAATAATTTTCCTGACGTTCATCAAGCTGTTATTGATGGCTTTGGTATTGGCCCACTCGATTTGCAGCAAGCTAAACAGCATCCTGATTTACACAAAATTACGGCAATCGATATGCCATTAAGTGAATCATTATGGTTTGTTTATCACCGCGATTTAAAACATAGTAATCGAGTTAAAACCCTCTATCAATTTCTGTCAAATCACCTATAAAAAAGACAAGGCACTTAGGCCTTTTAATAACTCATAAGGCCAGTTACACAATCTAGAATCAGTCGTAATCTGTTTAGATTAAAGCGTTATGGAATGTGTCATTAGAATTTTAAAACCAGAAGGAATCACAGCAGGTATAAAAATGGTGCTAAAGTTGGACATTACCGATTATATAAAACCCTTTAAAATCATAATCGAGGATATAAACACTTAGCCGCATCTTGTCAGTAGAATATCAAATCTGCTTTGTGGCATGTAGCTAATATAATTTTTTGGCGATAATAAACTACTGGAGAACTAAAATTATAGCGTGTGAATTGGTTTTTGGATGACCGAAAAATGAGACTGAGACGTAAATTAAACTAGCCTACCTGAATAAATAATAAATTTTAAAATTGAAAAGCGACTTTGATCCCCATAAAAAAATTGAGTTTATAACTCAATTGTATGCTTACTATGTTATTAACCTGAAATACTCATTTGTAGCTTTAGCATTTCAGCTTTAATCTCTTGTAAATAAGGATCGTCATAACCAAGTTTTTCAAACTCGTTAATACATGCTTGATATTGTCCAATCACATCTTCAGCAGTATTTTTTTTAGCCGCTTCTGTATTAAGTTTAGTAAGGTCCATCTTCTTGCCTAATGAGCAATTTGTTTGATGAAATTATAGTTGCCGCTGTTGACTCTACCTAGGTGATATTATTTAACTTTTTATGACAGTGTTACTAACAAAAAACATTAAAAATTAAAATAACCATATTAAACAATAAAATAGATGAAGCAAAAGAACATATACTCTATTGCTCAAAATGCAATTACGAGTTATTACACTACACTTTTTAGGCGATCTCTCACAAATTTAATCCACAAAAAAGCCGCTTTTCAGCGGCTTTTTAAAGGTTACTAATTAACCGATATTTTTGCGTGCGTTACGGAACATACGCATCCATGGACTATCTTCTAACCATTCATCTGGATGCCAAGAGTTTGCAACTGTACGAAATACTCGCTCTGGATGCGGCATCATCACAGTCGCTCGGCCATCTAAACTAGTAATAGCCGTTATACCTTCAGGTGAACCATTCGGGTTGTTTGGATATTGCATGGTTGGATTACCATAATTATCAACAAACTTAAGTGCTACCGTTCCCGATGCTATTGCAGTTTGTAGTGCCGCTGCGTTTTTAAACTCAGCATGACCTTCACCATGTGAAACCGCAATTGGCATACGCGAGCCCGCCATACCACTAAAGAACACAGATGGATTTTCTTGTACTTCAACTAAGCTAAAACGCGCTTCAAAACGCTCTGATTTATTAGTTACAAAACGAGGCCAATGCTCAGTACCCGGAATTAACTCACGCATTGATGACAACATCTGACAACCGTTACACACACCTAAACTAAAGGTATCTGTGCGCTCAAAGAACGAAATGAATTGTTCACGAGCTTGATCATTAAAGAGAATTGATTTCGCCCAACCTTCACCTGCTCCAAGTACATCACCGTAGGAGAATCCACCACAAGCCACTAAGCCTTTAAACTCATCAAGTGAAATACGACCTTCAAGGATATCACTCATGTGTACATCAATTGCAGCAAAACCAGCTCGATTAAACGCTGCCGCCATTTCAACGTGCGAGTTTACACCCTGCTCACGTAAAATAGCCATGCGAGGCGCAGCACCTTTAAGGATATAAGGAGCTGCGATATCTTCATTGATATCAAACGTTAACTTAACATTTAAGCCAGGATCTTTAACATCAAATTTTGCTTCGTGTTCTTGTTTTGCACCCGCTGGATTATCTCGCAGCGTTTGCATTTGGAAGGTTGTTTCTGCCCAAATAGTACGTAATTCAACACGGCTGTGTTCAAGCACCGTAGTACCACCACGTGTAAATACCACTGAATCAGTGTCGTTTAACGAACCAATCTCATGACTTACCGCACTTAAACCATGTTGTGCTAAAACAGCTAATACAGCATCTTTATCGCTATTGCGAACTTGAATAACACCGCCTAGCTCTTCATTAAATAATGCTGCTAAATCAGAGTCACCCAACGCATCGATAGCAATGGTCACACCAACACGTCCAGCAAATGCCATTTCAGCCACTGTCGTGAATAAACCACCGTCTGATTTATCGTGATACGCTAATAATTTTTGCTCTGCAACCAAGGTTTGCATTGCATTAAAGAAGCCTTTTAATAATTCTGGGCTATCAACATCAGGCGTTACATCACCTAATTGCTTATAAACTTGCGCAAGGCTTGATGCACCTAAACGGTTTTGACCGGCACCTAAATCAAGTAAAATTAAGCTTGAATCACCTTTATCTGTGCGAAACTGAGGTGTAACCGTTTTACGGATATCTTCAACACGGCCAAATGCAGTAATGATCAATGATAATGGTGCAGTAACGGCTTTTTTCTCGCCATTTTCTTCCCATTGTGTCTTCATAGACATTGAATCTTTACCCACTGGAATCGTTAAACCTAATGCAGGACATAACTCTTCACCAATGGCTTTTACAGCCTCATACAGACCAGCATCTTCACCTGGGTGACCTGCAGCAGACATCCAGTTTGCTGATAACTTAATGTTATTTAAATCACCGATATCAGCACCAGCAATATTTGTTAACGATTCAGCGACCGCCAAGCGTGCTGATGCGCCAAAGTTTAATAATGCCGCAGGTGTACGCTCGCCTAATGACATTGCTTCGCCATGATACGTATCAAATGCTGCAGCAGTCACTGCACAATCAGCAACCGGTACTTGCCATGGGCCAACCATTTGGTCACGTGCCACTAAGCCAGTTACAGTGCGATCACCAATAGTGATTAGAAATGTTTTTTCTGCGATGGTTGGTAAACGTAATAAGCGTTTAGCTGCATCATCTAATGTCACGCCATCAAAGTTTAGAGCTTCACCCGTCGCTTTTTGTGTCATTACATCACGGTGCATTTTTGGCGCTTTACCCAATAAAACTTCAAGCGGTAAATCAACTGGGTTGTTATCAAAATGACTGTCAGAAACTGTTAAATGACGCTCCTCGGTCGCTTCACCAATCACTGCATATTGCGCACGTTCGCGCTTACAAATCGCTTCAAAACGAGCAAAATCTTCAGCGGCAACAGCTAATACATAACGCTCTTGCGATTCATTACACCAAATTTCGTGCGGTGCCATGCCCGGCTCATCATTTGGTACATTACGAAGCTCAAATTTACCACCGCGGCCACCATCGTTAACTAACTCAGGAAACGCATTTGAGATACCGCCAGCGCCCACATCATGGATAAACGCAATTGGATTTTCATCGCCTAATTGCCAACACTTATCGATCACTTCTTGGCAACGACGTTCCATTTCAGGATTTTCACGTTGTACTGAAGCAAAATCTAAGTCTTCGTTTGATTGGCCTGATGCCATACTTGATGCAGCACCACCACCTAAACCTATGTTCATTGCTGGGCCACCCAATACAATGAGTTTTGCGCCAACTGGAATTTCACCTTTTTGTACATGATCAGTACGAATATTACCTAAACCACCGGCAAGCATTATCGGCTTGTGGTAACCACGCACTTCAATACCATTGTGGCTATTTACTTGTTCTTCATAAGTACGGAAATAACCTAATAAATTTGGACGACCAAATTCATTATTAAATGCAGCACCACCTAATGGGCCTTCAACCATAATATCAAGCGCATTTACGATACGAGCCGGTTTGCCAAAATCACTTTCCCATGGTTGTTCAAACCCTGGAATACGTAAATTCGATACCGTAAAACCAACTAAGCCTGCTTTTGGTTTTGAACCACGACCGGTCGCACCTTCATCACGAATTTCACCACCAGAACCTGTTGATGCACCCGAAAATGGAGCAATCGCAGTTGGGTGGTTATGCGTTTCAACTTTCATCAAAATTTCAATGTTTTCTTGATGATAGCTATATTGACCTTCGGCATTTGGGAAAAAACGACCCGCAAACGAGCCTTTCATTACCGCTGCATTATCTTTATATGCCGACAATACGTTTGTTTGATTCACTTCATAGGTATTTTTAATCATTTTGAACAATGATTTAGGCTGCTTCTCGCCATCAATTGTCCAATCAGAATTAAAGATTTTATGACGACAATGCTCAGAGTTTGCCTGAGCAAACATGAATAATTCGATGTCGTTAGGATTACGACCTAACTTTTGGAAGTTCTCAACTAAATAGTCTATTTCATCGTCAGCAAGCGCAAAACCTTGCTCAACGTTTGCGCGAACAAGCGCTTCACGACCACCGCCTAAAATGTCAACCGATGACATAGGGCGTGGCTCTTCAACTTTAAATAGCGCAGAAGCCGCTTCAAGTGAATTATGTGTAGCCTCTGTCATACGATCATGAACTAATTTAGCCACTTCATTTAATTGCTCAGCAGTGAAATCACCTTCAACATAATAAGCAATACCGCGCTCAACACGATGAACCTGACTTAAACCACAATTTTTTGCAATGTCCGTAGCTTTTGAAGCCCACGGAGAAATAGTGCCTGGACGTGGTGTAACTAAAATTAACGTTCCTGCTGGAGTGTGCTCAACCGCAGTTGGCCCATAAGTTAATAGTTTTTTCAGTTTATCTAATTCTGCCGCTTTTAAATCAGCAGTGAGATCAGCAAAATGCATAAACTCAGCATAAACATTTGTGACAGCTAAATTTGCGTCAGCACAGCTTTTTAAGATCTTTTGAATTCTAAAATCAGAGAGTGCTGGAGCACCACGTAGGATCAACATAGGTATTTTCATCCGGGGTTAAGGATTGAACGATATATCAATAAAGGCGCTATTATAGTGGAAATAAAACTTGGTTTTAACTCTAAAATCAAAAATTAGCCAAATTAAAAGCTAAATACAAATTTACGTTTAGATTTCTAGACTGCTTAACTTAAAAAGACGATTTAGATTGTTACGTGACCCACTCCCAAACATCTGTTATAAAATAAGCAGATACCTTTATTTGAAGTTTATGATGCGGATTATTTTCTTGTTAATTAGTTGCTGTGTTTTACTTGCCTGTACAGAGCAAGAAAATACCACGCAATTACAAAAAATTGTACAACAAGAAAAGCTTCGCGTTGGGATTTTAGTGGGTCAAAGCACTTATTATTTAGATAATGATGGTGAAGCTGGTTTTGAATTTGAACTGGCTTCTGCCTTTGCCGATTTTTTAGGTGTAAAACTCGAAGTTGTGCCATTTTTTAGCCGAGCAGATATTTTTCCCCGCTTAAAAAATGGCAATATCGACCTAATTGCATCAGGACTTTCTATTAATAAAGAACGAATTAAACATTATCGTTTTGCACCGCAATATCGCAGCATCAGTCAAAAATTAGTATTTAAACAAGGCAACGAACGCCCTCGAAACTTCTCGCAGCTTTCGGGCTCTTTAATGGTTTTGTCTCAAAGTAGTCATGCTGAAAGCTTAAAACAAGCTAAATTACGCTTTGAAGAATTAACTTGGCAAGAAACCGATGACATGGATGAAGCTGAGTTACTGCAACTTATTTTGGATGGTTCGTTAGACTACACCATTGCCGACTCAAACAATTTGGCGCTGTTTCGTCGTTACCACCCCGAGCTAAGTATTGGTTTTTCGGTAACAAAAGAAGAGCCCGTCGCTTGGATGCTAGCAGAGTCTGATGATGATTCGCTCTATGCCTTAATGATTGAGTTTTTTGGTTTAACACGGCAGTCTGGTTTATTACACGAACTTGAAGAAAAATACTTTGGTCATGTTCGTCAATTTAATTATATCAATACTTTATCATTTATAAATGCGGTTAAAACGACCCTACCAAAATATCAAGACTGGTTTATGCAATATGCCAATGAGCTTGATTGGCGCCTTTTGGCGGCACTGAGCTATCAAGAGTCCATGTGGGATCCTAAAGCAAAATCACCTACTGGGGTTCGAGGCATCATGATGCTCACTCAACCTACGGCAAAACAAGTTGGTGTTACTAACCGTCTTGAACCGGAACAAAATATCAAAGGGGGAGCGCTTTATTTAGCCCGTTTGCTCAATAGTATTCCTGAACGAATTAACTCACCCGATAGACTTTGGTTTGCGCTTGCTTCGTATAACGTTGGCTGGGGCCATGTAAATGATGCCAGAGTCATCACCGAGCAAGAAGGCGCAGATCCAGATAAATGGGCCGAAGTTAAAAAACGATTACCGCTTCTAGTAAAAAAACGCTACTATCGCAAAACTCGTTATGGCTATGCTAGAGGCGATGTTGCGGTGACCTATGTTGACAATATTCGTCGCTATTATGATACTCTAGTCTGGTTAGATGAAAATAAAGATGAACAAACCGAGTTTTCAGATAGTCCTACCTTAGAGCCAACGGCAGTTAACTGATAAACATAACAATCCTAATTAAACTGTTTATATAAACACTTAAATTAATTGTGAATTGTTTCTCCGCTCTCACACTTTTGGAGAAAAATTTTGAAAAGAAGAAACTTAAAAATTAAAAAACGTACATTCAACAAGAGCAACCCTAGAAGACGTATTCTAATAAAAGCGCTGCGCCGTAAAATTGCCATGCGCAGAAGACTCTTTGGTATGCTCACCGAGCACGATACTCCACAAGACGATACAATCGTATCACCAGCAGTTTAGTTGAAATACCTTGTTTTCTATTCTTGTTCTTTTAGTTTATTTGCTTGTTTCAACGCTTTGATTTCTTGTCTTCTGCGCTTGAAAAAAGCAGATAAGCGTAACCCACACTCTTGTGCTAATACGCCTTCAGTTACTTCGAGCTGATGATTAAATTGCGAATGCTGTACGATATTCATCACCGATTTTACTGCACCTGTTTTTAAATCGTCTGCACCATATACCACTCGTTTCATACGGCTGTGCACCAAGGCTCCAGCACACATTGCACATGGTTCGAGTGTGACGTACAAAGTACAATCAATCATGCGATAATTTTGTAATGCGATACCAGCATTTCTAATAGCCAACATTTCAGCATGGGCTGACGGATCATGACTAATAATCGAGCGATTCCAACCTTCAGCGATAATTTCATCTTGATACACTACAATGGCACCTACTGGGATTTCGCCCTCAGCTTCAGCTTTATCTGCTCGCAACAATGCCTGTTGCATCCAATACTCATCACTTTTCATATGTTGTTGACTGCACCTACATTAAAAACTATGCAATTATACCCTCTCTAGATCGTAAAAATAATCTAGTCTTACAAACAACCGAGCATTATTTAGTGAAATTGCGTCAAGTCATAGCACTTAACCTCGCCTTTACGCTATAATTCGCCGCTTTTTGTTTTAGCTAATCAATGTAGATAAATCATGAAATTTCCAGGACGCCGTAGGCACAAACATTATTTTCCTGTTGAGGCGAAAGATCCTCTCAGTAATCAATTTCAGCAACATACCAAGCTGCAGAATAACTATATCGTCGGAATAGACCAAATCGTCGTTGATATAGAAGCAAAAGTTGATAATAACTTTTTAGCGCAATTTGGCCTCAAACGCGCGATGTCTCAAGTTATTGATGATGAAACAACCCACGCGCTGTACGAGCATCTCAAAAACAACAAGATGGTTGATTATGAGTTTGCTGGCGGCACGATTGGCAATACAATGCACAATTACTCGGTATTAGCTGACGACCGCTCGGTATTGCTCGGTGTAATGAGCGAAAATATTAAAATCGGCAGCTACGCTTACCGCTTTTTAAGTAATACTTCAAGTCGTGTTGATTTAGAATACTTACAACCGGTTGATGGTCCAATTGGACGCTGTTTTACTTTGATTGACGGATCTGGCGAGCGCACCTTCGCGATTAGCCCTGGATTAATGAATCGCTTGCGTCCAGAGTCAATTTCAGAGCAATTAATCACTGAGTCCTCAGCCTTAGTGATCAGTGCCTACTTAATGCGTACAGAAGCCTGCGATACCATGACTCAAGCAACATTAAAAGCTGTTGAATACGCCAATGCTGCCAATGTGCCTGTGGTGCTCACCCTTGGAACTAAATTTTTAATTGAACAAGATCCAACTTGGTGGCAAGAGTTTGTTAAAAATCATGTTGATATTCTTGCAATGAATGAAGAAGAAGGCCTAGCGATCACTGGATTTGAAGACCCACTCCTCGCCACTGAAAAAGCGCTTGATTGGGTTGACCTTGTGATCTGTACCGCTGGTGAAAAAGGCATGTTTTTAGGTGGCTATATCGATGATAAATGGAAACGCGATACCACTCATATGCTAATGCCAGGGGCGATCCCAGATTTTAATCGCTATGAATATTCTCGTGGTATGCGCTTTCAAGATTGTGAAAAGCCAGTCAAAATTTATTCTCACACCGCACCTTATATGGGTGGACCTGACAGTATTAAAAATACCAATGGTGCAGGTGATGCAGCCCTTGCTGCTGTGCTTCATGATTTGAGCGCGAATGTATATCATCATATTCACGTACCAAACTCGAGCAAGCATAAATTAAATGCCCTCACATACTCATCACTTTCACAAATCAGTAAATATGCAAACAGAGTGAGCTATGAAGTACTAGTTCAGCACTCTCCTCGCTTAACCAAGGGCCTACCAGAGCGTGAAGATAGTCTTCAGCAAGCATACTGGGACCAATAATAAAAAAACCTGACGCGAGTCAGGTTTTTTTATGTCTTTTATTTCTGATAGTTTCAATCTCAAACTGTGTATTTCCTCTGGTAACCCCTCATTATTAATGGAGGCTAGCTGCGAAATAATATATTTCATTCTGAAGTGTTAAATTCCAAACGCAAAAAAGCCTCTGATTTCTCAAAGGCTTTCTTTAAATTAAGAGCCTGGCGATGTCCTACTCTCACATGGGTAACCCCACACTACCATCGGCGCTGTTTCGTTTCACTACTGAGTTCGGAATGGGATCAGGTGGGTCCAAAACGCTATTGTCACCAAGCAAATCTGGTTCGTTAATCGCCTTGGCAATTAACTAAAATTCGGAAGGCTGATTTCAAATTCGTCTACTTCAGTGCTATTTAACTTCTTGCTTGTTCTTCAGTGCTTCATACAAACCACTTTGGCGTTGTATGGTTAAGCCTCACGGGTAATTAGTATTGGTTAGCTTAACGCCTCACAGCGCTTCCACACCCAACCTATCAACGTTGTAGTCTCCAACGGCCCTTCAGAGAGCTTATAGCTCTAGTGAGAACTCATCTCGAGGCTCGCTTCGCGCTTAGATGCTTTCAGCGCTTATCGATTCCGAACGTAGCTACCGGGCAGTGCCATTGGCATGACAACCCGAACACCAGCGGTTCGTTCACTCCGGTCCTCTCGTACTAGGAGCAACCCCTCTCAATTCTCAAACGCCCACGGCAGATAGGGACCGAACTGTCTCACGACGTTCTAAACCCAGCTCGCGTACCACTTTAAATGGCGAACAGCCATACCCTTGGGACCGACTTCAGCCCCAGGATGTGATGAGCCGACATCGAGGTGCCAAACACCGCCGTCGATATGAACTCTTGGGCGGTATCAGCCTGTTATCCCCGGAGTACCTTTTATCCGTTGAGCGATGGCCCTTCCATTCAGAACCACCGGATCACTATGACCTACTTTCGTACCTGCTCGACTTGTCCGTCTCGCAGTTAAGCTTGCTTCTACCATTACACTAACCGTACGATGTCCGACCGTACTTAGCAAACCTTCGTGCTCCTCCGTTACTCTTTAGGAGGAGACCGCCCCAGTCAAACTACCCACCAGGCACTGTCCGCAATCCCGATTAGGGACCTACGTTAGAACATCAAAACTACAAGGGTGGTATTTCAAGGACGACTCCACAAGAACTAGCGTTCCTGCTTCAAAGTCTCCCACCTATCCTACACATGTAGGTTCAATGTTCAGTGCCAAGCTATAGTAAAGGTTCACGGGGTCTTTCCGTCTAGCCGCGGGTACACAGCATCTTCACTGCGATTTCAATTTCACTGAGTCTCGGGTGGAGACAGCGTGGCCATGATTACGCCATTCGTGCAGGTCGGAACTTACCCGACAAGGAATTTCGCTACCTTAGGACCGTTATAGTTACGGCCGCCGTTTACCGGGGCTTCGATCAAGAGCTTCGCGTTGCCGCTAACCCCATCAATTAACCTTCCGGCACCGGGCAGGCGTCACACCGTATACGTCATCTTGCGATTTTGCACAGTGCTGTGTTTTTAATAAACAGTTCCAGCCACCTGGTTACTGTGACTGCCAATAGCTCCGGGAGCAAGTCCCTTCACCATCAGCAGCGTACCTTCTCCCGAAGTTACGGTACTATTTTGCCTAGTTCCTTCACCCGAGTTCTCTCAAGCGCCTTAGTATTCTCTACCTGACCACCTGTGTCGGTTTGGGGTACGATTCTTCATGAACTGAAGCTTAGAGGATTTTCCTGGAAGTATGGCATCAACAACTTCACTACCGTAGTAGCTCGTCTCGTATCTCAGTCTTAAGGAAACCCGGATTTACCTAAGTCTCCAACCTACTTACTTTCACATGGACAACCAACGCCATGCCTGCCTAGCCTGCTCCGTCTCCCCATCGCATTCATGCCGAGTACGGGAATATTAACCCGTTTCCCATCGACTACGCGTTTCCGCCTCGCCTTAGGGGTCGACTCACCCTACCCTGATTAACATGGGATAGGAACCCTTGGTCTTCCGGCGTGGGAGTTTTTCACTCCCATTATCGTTACTTATGTCAGCATTCGCACTTCTGATACCTCCAGCAACCCTCTCGAATCACCTTCAACGGCTTACAGAACGCTCCCCTACCCCGCATACAAAGTACGCAGGCGCATCTTCGGTGGTATGTTTAGCCCCGTTACATCTTCCGCGCAGACCGACTCGACCAGTGAGCTATTACGCTTTCTTTAAAGGATGGCTGCTTCTAAGCCAACCTCCTGGCTGTCTGGGCCTTTCCACATCGTTTCCCACTTAACATACACTTTGGGACCTTAGATGGCGCTCTGGGTTGTTTCCCTCTTCACGACGGACGTTAGCACCCGCCGTGTGTCTCCCGGATAGTACTTTACGGTATTCGGAGTTTGCAAAGGGTTGGTAAGTCGGGATGACCCCCTAGCCTTAACAGTGCTCTACCCCCGTAAGTATTCGTCCGAGGCTCTACCTAAATAGATTTCGGGGAGAACCAGCTATCTCCCGGTTTGATTAGCCTTTCACTCCTAGCCACAAGTCATCCCCTAACTTTTCAACGTTAGTGGGTTCGGTCCTCCAGTTGATGTTACTCAACCTTCAACCTGCCCATGGCTAGATCACCGGGTTTCGGGTCTATACCTTGCAACTATACGCCCAGTTAAGACTCGGTTTCCCTACGGCTCCCCTAATTGGTTAACCTCGCTACAAAATATAAGTCGCTGACCCATTATACAAAAGGTACGCAGTCACACCACGAAGGTGCTCCTACTGCTTGTACGTACACGGTTTCAGGTTCTATTTCACTCCCCTCACAGGGGTTCTTTTCGCCTTTCCCTCACGGTACTGGTTCACTATCGGTCAGTTGGGAGTATTTAGCCTTGGAGGATGGTCCCCCCATATTCAGTCAAGATAACACGTGTCCCGACCTACTCGATTTCACTTACTATAGATTTTCGTGTACGGGGCTATCACCCTGTGCCGCTGTCCTTTCCAGAACATTCCACTAATCACAAATAAACTTAAGGGCTGCTCCGGTTTCGCTCGCCGCTACTTCCGGAATCTCGGTTGATTTCTTTTCCTACGGGTACTTAGATGTTTCAGTTCTCCGCGTTCGCCTCATATAGCTATGTATTCACTATATGATAGTGAGTAAACTCACTGGGTTTCCCCATTCGGAAATCCTAGTCTCAAGCGCCTTTTACTAGCTTGACTAGGCTTATCGCAAGTTAATACGTCCTTCATCGCCTCCAACTGCCAAGGCATCCACCGTGTACGCTTAGTCACTTAACCATACAACCCAAAATAGTTTGAGTTATACATAAAGGACTGATTTAAACTTCGCCAGAAGTTAAATATTGAATACTAAAGTAGACACCAATCACATCTTTCGATGCAAATGGCATAATTTTACTTTTGAAAACTCTTTCAAATCTTTCGATTCAAAGAATTTTTTCTATCAGCTTTCCAAATTTTTAAAGAGCAATATTAATTAAACAGCCTAAGCCGTTTAACTAACAATCATCTGTGTGGACACTGCGAACAAATCAGTTCTAAATCGTGATAAGGAGGTGATCAAGCCCCAGGTTCCCCTAGGGCTACCTTGTTACGACTTCACCCCAGTCATGAATCACACCGTGGTAACCGCCCTCCCGAAGGTTAAGCTAGCTACTTCTGGTGCAACCCACTCCCATGGTGTGACGGGCGGTGTGTACAAGGCCCGGGAACGTATTCACCGCAACATTCTGATTTGCGATTACTAGCGATTCCGACTTCATGGAGTCGAGTTGCAGACTCCAATCCGGACTACGACGAGCTTTAAGGGATTCGCTCACTATCGCTAGCTTGCTGCCCTCTGTACTCGCCATTGTAGCACGTGTGTAGCCCTACACGTAAGGGCCATGATGACTTGACGTCGTCCCCACCTTCCTCCGGTTTATCACCGGCAGTCTCCTTAGAGTTCCCGACATTACTCGCTGGCAACTAAGGATAGGGGTTGCGCTCGTTGCGGGACTTAACCCAACATCTCACAACACGAGCTGACGACAGCCATGCAGCACCTGTCTCAGAGTTCCCGAAGGCACAAAGCTATCTCTAGCGATTTCTCTGGATGTCAAGTGTAGGTAAGGTTCTTCGCGTTGCATCGAATTAAACCACATGCTCCACCGCTTGTGCGGGCCCCCGTCAATTCATTTGAGTTTTAACCTTGCGGCCGTACTCCCCAGGCGGTCTACTTAATGCGTTAGCTTTGAAAAAGTTGTCCGAGGACCCCAGCTTCTAGTAGACATCGTTTACGGCGTGGACTACCAGGGTATCTAATCCTGTTTGCTCCCCACGCTTTCGTACATGAGCGTCAGTGTTGACCCAGGTGGCTGCCTTCGCCATCGGTATTCCTTCAGATCTCTACGCATTTCACCGCTACACCTGAAATTCTACCACCCTCTATCACACTCTAGTTGACCAGTTCGAAATGCAGTTCCCAGGTTGAGCCCGGGGCTTTCACATCTCGCTTAATCAACCGCCTGCGTACGCTTTACGCCCAGTAATTCCGATTAACGCTCGCACCCTCCGTATTACCGCGGCTGCTGGCACGGAGTTAGCCGGTGCTTCTTCTGTCAGTAACGTCACAGCTACGTTCTATTAAAACGTAACCTTTCCTCCTGACTGAAAGTGCTTTACAACCCGAAGGCCTTCTTCACACACGCGGCATGGCTGCATCAGGCTTTCGCCCATTGTGCAATATTCCCCACTGCTGCCTCCCGTAGGAGTCTGGACCGTGTCTCAGTTCCAGTGTGGCTGATCATCCTCTCAAACCAGCTAGAGATCGTTGCCTTGGTGAGCCATTACCTCACCAACTAGCTAATCCCACTTGGGCCAATCTTTAGGCGTGAGGCCCGAAGGTCCCCCACTTTGGTCCGTAGACATCATGCGGTATTAGCAGTCGTTTCCAACTGTTGTCCCCCACCTAAAGGCATGTTCCCAAGCATTACTCACCCGTCCGCCGCTCGTCACCCAAGAAACAAGTTTCTCTGTGCTACCGCTCGACTTGCATGTGTTAGGCCTGCCGCCAGCGTTCAATCTGAGCCATGATCAAACTCTTCAATTAAAAGTTTTTAGTCTTTCGACTGCTCAATGAATTCTGTTTATGACTGTGTAGCCACTCACTTTACTAAATTGAGACTCTAAATTTTTTGCTTCATTCAAAACCGAAGTTTCGAACTAAGCTGTTAGAACTCAATCTGTACGAGTGCCCACACAGATGATTGCTTAAATTGTTAAAGAACGTTGCAGCGCCAACCCTAAGAGCTTGCTGCGAAGTGGAGCGCTATAATAAACGTTTCACTTTTCAAGTCAACACTTAATTTTAAATTCTTTCGAAGCAAACTAAGTTTTACTTAACTCTCTGACTCAACCTTCATACCCCGCTAAGCGTGGTGTGCTGCCGTGTCAGTGGGGTCGCATTATAGGGCGGCGAACTTTTTTGGCAAGCGTTATTTTGCATAAATTTACGATTTATTTCACTTAGTTAGTCATACAGACTTAACACCACCTTACCCTCACCTTATTCACAAAAACCTGTGGATAACTAAATGAAATAACCCATTTGAAATGGTCAGACCGTTAGCTTTTCGCACTGATGTATTTATTGTGATAGATTAGCCCACCGTTTTTAAGCGCTACTTACTATTTATATAAGGTATCTTTTTTATGATTGAACTCATAAATAGCTTCAGTGATTTACTTTGGGGCCAAATTTTAGTTTATCTTTTAGTTTTTGCAGGTTTGTACTTTACGATCCGCTTGGGATTTATTCAATTTACGCAATTCCCACATATGATCAAAGTAATGTTTAATAGCAGGCAAAATTCTAAAGATGGAATTTCATCGTTCCAGGCATTTTGTACTTCATTGGCTGC
Organism: Pseudoalteromonas tunicata; assembly: GCF_002310815.1. Taxonomy (NCBI): domain Bacteria; kingdom Pseudomonadati; phylum Pseudomonadota; class Gammaproteobacteria; order Alteromonadales; family Pseudoalteromonadaceae; genus Pseudoalteromonas; species Pseudoalteromonas tunicata. Next base: position 3,419,959 of record NZ_CP011032.1, read on the forward strand.
AAGAGTTGGCACCGGTAATATGGCCGGTGTTGCAGTAGCACTTTATTTAGGCGGCCCGGGTGCTATTTTTTGGATGTGGCTTATTGCTTTAATCGGTATGGCCACTAGTTTTGCTGAAAGTACCTTAGCGCAAGCCTATAAAACACGCGATGACGCAGGTAATTTCCGTGGTGGTCCTGCTTATTATATGGAAATAGGATTAGGCAAACGCTGGATGGGTGTGATCTTCTCCCTGTGCCTAATTTTAGCATTTGGTTTAGTATTTAATGCCGTGCAATCTAATTCTATTGCTGCAGCGTTTGAAGTGGCCTTTGATTTACCAAAACACTACGTTGGTATTGCGTTAGTTATTGGCTCTGCTTTTATTATCTTTGGTGGTATCAAAACTATCTCGCGTTTTGCTGAAGCTGTGGTGCCTGCTATGGCTGGTGTTTATCTATTAGTTGCACTTTATATAGTGGCTATCAATATCACTGCTTTACCCGATGTTGCGATGCTTATTTTTAAATCTGCATTTGGTCTTGAACAAGCAGGCGCTGGCGCGATTGGTTACGGTATCACGCAAGCAATGATCCAAGGGATTAAACGCGGTTTATTTTCAAACGAGGCTGGTATGGGTAGTGCAGCCAATGCTGCAGCTACAGCAACACCTAATCCTCCGCACCCGGCATCTCAAGGATATGTGCAAATGTTGGGGGTATTTGTTGATACAATCGTTATTTGTACTGCTACAGCCGCGATTATTTTATTATCAGGCCTGCTAGAGCCAAACTCAGGCCTTACTGGTATTGCGCTCACTCAAGCAGCCCTTGTATCTCAAGTTGGCCCGTGGGGCGCTTATTTTATTGCAATCGCTATTTTATTCTTTGCCTTTACTTCTATTGTTGCTAATTACTCTTACGCTGAAACCAATTTAATGTTCTTAGAACATAATCACGCTAAAGGCATGTTTATTTTCCGTATTATGGTATTAGGTATGGTGATGTTTGGTGCTGTTAGTGAGCTAGGTTTAATTTGGACGCTTGCAGATATTTCAATGGGCTTGATGGCCATTGTTAATATTATCGCACTCTTTATGTTATCTGGCGTAGTGGTATGGCTTAGTAAAGATTATCAAAATCAATTAAAAGCAGGAAAGGTTCCTACTTTTGACCGTAAAGCTCACCCGAAACTTGATAAAGAGATACCTAAGGATATTTGGTAATTCACTGTTGAGTCTATCTAAATTATAAAAAACCATGTTGAGACAATTCAACATGGTTTTTTATTCTGTCGATTTTACGCCTCATCAAGCACACTTTAGTTATTAATGAAAATACAATACATCTATCTATGTATGTATGGTTTTCAATTTTTTACCTCGCTTACTATTTGATTAATTATTTTTGGGTAATAAAACCTTAAACTCAGCACCAGAAAGTTCTTTTGAGTCGCCAATGACTAGCGTGGCGTTGTGCCAATCAAGCACACGTTTTACAATAGCTAAACCTACACCATGCCCTTTGTAGTTTGAATCACTCTGCGCTGCTCGTATAAAGGGCTTAACGATTTGTTCTCGTAAATCTACCGCGATTCCTTTGCCATTATCTGAGACTCGAAAAATAAATGAGTTCTTATCAGATTCCAGTGTAATAATGACTTTACCTTGGCCGTAATTTATCGCATTTTGAATAATATTGTTGAAAACCATCTTTAGATAATTTCGGTCAGCTATTACTCTCGTTTGACTAGCGCTACAGCTAAATCCGATTTCAACTTTTTCACTTTGCTTGCTCTCAATGCACTCATTGATTAATTCAACCAGTTCCACTGACACTTTTTTCAGTGTCAGTGTTTGTTGGTCAAGCCGAGCAAAGTTCAATAAAGCTTCAACAAGCAATGTCATTTCATCAACGTCTTTGCCTAATTTTTGTTGCAATCTGTTTCGATGTTTATCATCTACAACCTCTTCTAAGGTATCAAGACCAAATCGTATCCTAGCTAATGGTGTTCGTAGATCGTGAGATACGGCTGTACTAAGTAATTTAACATCGCCAACTAGACTATTTATACGCCTAGCCATTGTATTAAATTCAAGTTCAATATCTCTAATATAAGAAATTGAGTTTGCCGGAATTTGCTCATCTAACTTACCATTACCAAATGACTTAGCGGCGTTTCTTAATGAAGATAACTGTTTTAACAAAGGAAAGGCCCAAATCAGAAAGAGCAAAATGAGCAACAGATAAAAAGAAAGTGTCAGCATATATTGCTGGTAAGTGTATTGATTAATCTGCGTTAGCCTAGGTGATTCTAGTACCAGTATTTGTTTTTTAACACTAAGGTAATAGTGGAACAATTGGGTATTTTGAGTTGCTAGAATAACCACATCTCCTTGCTTAAGTTGTTGTATTAGTTCTTGCGGTAATTCTGCTTCGTCAATAGCACTTAATGAAATATTATAATCGCTTGTATTTGGCCAATTCGATAACAGTTCGTCGGTGTTTGATGTTTTATCCATTGCTATCGCTAAGTCTCGACCTAGTGCTTCAGCCATTTCAATCGATGTTAAAGGTTGCTGATCTTGTTGGTATTGCTCATAGACCCTATCAAACAACCAACCTAGGCTGGCCGTGGCTAAAATGGTTACACCAACCAAAGATATTAGTAAATAACGCATAAATTACCAGGCACTCTTTACCAACAAATAACCTTTGCCCCAAACCGTTTTAATGCGGTATGGCTTACTTGGGTTATCATTCAATTTCTTACGCAATTTAGAGACGATTAAATCGACAGTGCGGTCAAAGCCATCGTAATCAAAGCCCCTCAATGCTTGAATTAACTCATCACGTGTAACTGTATTGCCTGCACGTTCTGCAAGTAGCCACAATAAATCGAATTCATTTGAGGAGATATCAACTATCTTGTTATTAAGCTCAACCGAACGAGCTTGCTTGTCAATGCTAAAATCACCATATTGAAAACTATCTGAACTACGCCCTACTTCACTCTCAATATCCTGACTTCGTTTCATAATAGTTTGTCGTTCTAAATGCTTACGAATTTTAGTAGAAAGTACATTGGCCCTAAGGGGTTTAGTTAAGTAGTCATCAGCCCCCATTTCAAGGCCGAGTACTTCATCTAATTCTTCATCTCGTGCAGTCACCATAATAATGGTATTGGCAAAAGCGGGGCGAACGGCTTTTAACACATCAATACCATCCAAACCTGGTAACATGCCATCAAGAATGACTAAGTCTGGATTCTGCTCCTGAATAATTTGCACAGCCAAATCACCACGTTCTTGCACTGTGACTTGATAGTGCTTCATTTCAAGGTACTCTTTTATCCAATCAGCTAGGCTAATGTCGTCTTCAACGAGTAAAATATGGGCGGTATGCTGTGTTGTTAAGGTCATAATATGTTTTACTAGCGTCTCTAATTTATTATTTTAATTCATTGTCCAAGATAGCATGTATCACTTGGTCTGATTCCGCTTCACATTGCACATCTAAGCCGCAATTAAAAAAAGCAGTAATACTAGTCTGTGTATCATCAATGAAAATATTAGCCGTAGTATATCCAGCTTCTAAACCTCCGTGATGGTAAACTGTTTTGTTATTTAACTTTTCTTTAAAAATACCTAGACCGTATTCAGTGCTTTCATTTATTTTTACAATTGATTCAGGTTCAAAGAAACGCGCCCGTACATCTTCAGAAAGTGAGGAGTCTACTGCAACGATATTCCTTAATAGTAGTGCCAAATCTTCAACGTTAGATCTTAGTGGTGCATCGGCAAAACCGATAGATTCATAAAAGGGCTTAGTGTTAAAAGTGCCGACTATATCGTCTTTAAAGTACCCTGAAACAATATCTCCAAATTGCATTTCTATACCCCCATAAAAACTAGAATGCATTCCAAGAGGTTCTAAAATTCGATTTCTTATGGCAACAGAGTGGTGCTCTGCTAATAATTTATCAAGAATTAATCCAATTAATAAATATCCTGTATTAGAGTAATTAAATGTTTCTCCAGGAGTAGAATAAGCGGGTTTATTGAGTGCAAAAGTGAGCGCAAATTGATCTAGTTTTAACTGCTGAGGATCAGACGCTAAAACTGCATTATAAAAATTGTCTGCTGTTGTTTCATCTAAATAATCGAAAACTCCCGCCGTATGATTGAGCAATTGTCTGATAGTTATGTTGTCACTGTTTTCAATTTGGGCCAATATCTCAGCATCCAAAAAATTGTGAATCTTGTCATCTAAGTTAAGTAGACCTTCTTGCTCAAACAATACAGTTAACAATGCCGTTAGCTTTTTACCCGCACTACCACTAGGCATAACATGATAAATTTGCATTGGCGCTTGAGTCTCTATGTCAGCAAGACCCGCAGCGCCAAGGAATTTATTATCTGGGGTTTCAACCAATAGTACAATGCCCGGCACTGCATCAGAAATGGCTTTATCAATAATAGTCTGATAGTTAAACTGTTGCTGGACTGGAGGGATGGGCGGTAATGTAACTTGTTCAGCTTTGTTTGCTTTACCACTTGAGCAACCTAATATTGAAAAGCTTGCAACCATTGCAAGTAACCATTTTTTACGTTCAATTTTAAGCATCTGAAACATTCCTTAAGTTATTAAATTCGATTTTAGTTTTTGTTTTACGAAACAAGCTTAAAGTGACTAACTTGGTTTTGACGTATAAAGATATTTAGAAATGTAGCTTTTTGTATAAAGTGGCTTGATAACAGGTTAGCTAAAATGAAAAAGCGCACTAAATGGTGATTCAATGCGCTTTATTATTGCCTAGGAGCTTAAGTGGAAATTAAAAGACTCGCCATGACGAGTGGGAAAACTTCTCTTTTTTATATACCCAAGCTAAGGGAAGTCGGTTGCTAATTATCTCCTGTTCATTTTTTGTATCGGTTAATGTGTAAATAAGATCATCAGTTATTTCAACTTCTTGGGAGAATGTTCCTTGTTTACTCGATAACCAGCACTGTAGTAAATTACTTTGCAACGAAGAAAATAAACAATAATCACCCGCATCTCCTACTTGCCAAACAACCGTTACATTGACATAACAGACTTGACCCTGTTTTAAAGAAACACACTTGGTGGGTATAATCTTTAGCTCAGGCAAGCTATCTGATTGTTTTGCTTGCGTAGTTAGAACAACGCTAGGTAAAACAAAAAGCGTAAATAATGCTAGTAGAATAGTAAGTAGAATAAATGCTTTGTTGGTAAAATTAGAATACATACTTCACCACTAATGCTGCTTCCGCAACCTTATTACCATCAACTAGAGGACTTTCACTTACTCCTGAGGGCAGCAGCGTTGTTCTAATAAACCCCTCAAAAACCCAATCTTCGTTAATCGGGTAACTAGCCCCTACTTGTCCCGTATACTCAAAGCCAGCTTCACCTCGATAATAAGCTAAGCCTTCAATTTCATTAATGCCATAGAAATAATTAACTACATCTTTATTACGATACTCTACCCCGAAACTAGCGTAGACATTCCAGTTATAAAAATTGTAATTCTGACTTAACCAAGCTGAAGTGTACAAACCTCCATCAGGGTCACCACTAGCTCCTGCGACAATAAGCTTCAAGTGAGTATTATCAAAATCACCTAAAATTCGCAATCCTAGTTTGGAGTGGCTTACTCTTCGACTGTTGATATGAGACTCAGGTAATATATGATCTAAATCTCTATGATTCATTGCTAACTGAAGGTCATATGCCCAATTATCAGTATTAAGAAAATTATAGCCTAAAGATAATACTGTAGCTTGCTGTTTAGAAGTTCCGTGGGGGAACTCAACAAAAAAACCATATTTTTGATAACGACCATTTATGTATAAGTCAAAACCTGAATCATTCTCATCGTCAAAAATAAATGGATCCGACTCAACACCTAAGCCAATTCCTATATCAAGATAGGCACCATCACGAATATTCTCTGTATCGGCCCAAGCTTGTGTGGACGTTATCAGCATGATGTGGCTGAGAGCATATAATGTTGAAATAAACAATAATTTGAAAGTATTCACTCTTTCTTCCAGTTAAAGTGAGTTAATGTAAACGAATGGTAACTAACCAAATTAGAATGTGACGTATAGGTTTGTAAAAAAATGTATAAGAGTGTAGCTATTGAAGAAACCCATCCTTAATATCTGCTAACTACACAAGTAAATATGGTCAAAGCTGTGAGATGAATTGTCCAGAATTTCAATTAACATAACGACCGCTTTAGCCGGAAGAGCAGCCGTTAGCGAAAGAATGGTTAATGTCTTTTGTACGAATGATGAAACCATGAAAACAATTACCCTAAGGTGAAAATAGCCAATAGCACAAACAAAAAAGCCTAAATATCGCTATTCAGGCTTTCGTTTATAAAATGATTGGGTCACACAGAATAGAGTTTAAACCCTATTACATCATTCCACCCATACCGCCCATTCCACCCATGCCGCCCATATCTGGTGCTGAGTTGTCTTTTGGTACTTCGGCAATCATTGCTTCTGTTGTGATCATTAAACCTGCGATTGAAGCAGCAAATTGTAATGCTGAACGCGTTACTTTAGTTGGATCTAAAATACCCATTTCAATCATGTCGTTGTATTCACCAGTAGCTGCATTGTAACCAAAGTTACCTGCACCAGCTTTAACAGCGTTAACAACAACAGATGCTTCATCACCCGCATTCGTTACGATTTGACGAAGTGGTGCTTCCATTGCGCGAAGGGCAACTTTAATACCGTGGTTTTGATCTTCGTTATCACCACGTAAGTCAGCAAGTTTGCTTGCTGCACGAACAAGTGCAACACCACCGCCAGGTACAACACCTTCTTGAACCGCTGCGCGAGTGGCATGTAATGCATCATCTACGCGGTCTTTTTTCTCTTTCATTTCGATTTCGGTTGCTGCGCCTACTTTGATTACCGCTACGCCACCTGACAGTTTAGCCATACGCTCTTGTAGCTTTTCTTTGTCGTAATCAGACGTTGCTTCTTCGATTTGTGCTTTGATTTGTGCAACACGACCAACAATACCGTCTTCTTCGCCAGCACCATCAATAATTGTTGTATCATCTTTAGTAATAACAACACGTTTTGCAGTACCTAAATCTTCTAATGTTGCTTTTTCAAGCTCTAAACCGATTTCTTCAGAAATAACGGTACCACCAGTTAATACCGCAATGTCTTGTAACATTGCTTTACGACGATCACCAAAGCCAGGCGCTTTAACTGCTGATACTTTAACAATACCGCGCATGTTGTTTACAACTAGTGTTGCTAATGCTTCACCTTCAAGGTCTTCTGCAATAATAAGTAATGGTTTACCTGATTTTGCAACTGCTTCAAGTGTTGGTAATAACTCACGAATATTAGAGATTTTTTTATCTACTAATAAAATGTATGGGTTATCTAATTCAACAGCGCCTTTTTCTGCATTATTGATGAAGTATGGTGATAAATAACCACGGTCAAATTGCATACCTTCAACAACATCTAATTCTGTCTCAAGTGCTTGACCATCTTCAACAGTGATAACACCAGATTCGCGGCCTACTTTTTCCATTGCTGTTGCAATGATTTCACCGATTTCTGTGTCTGAGTTGGCTGAAATTGTACCTACTTGTGCAATCGCTTTTGCATCGGCACACGGAACTGACAGAGCTTTTAATTCAGCAACGGCTGCAATGACCGCTTTATCAATACCACGTTTAAGATCCATTGGGTTCATGCCAGCTGCAACTGCTTTTAAACCTTCGTTCACGATTGACTGTGCAAGTACTGTTGCTGTAGTTGTACCATCACCCGCTGCATCATTAGCTTTAGACGCAACTTCTTTAACCATTTGTGCGCCCATGTTTTCGAATTTATCTGTTAATTCGATTTCTTTCGCTACGGTTACACCATCTTTAGTGATGATTGGTGAGCCAAATGATTTGTCGATTACAACGTTGCGACCTTTAGGGCCTAATGTTACTTTTACTGCATCAGCTAAAATATTTACGCCAACTAACATTTTACCGCGCGCTTCGCCTGCAAATAGCACTTCTTTTGCTGCCATGTTCAAAATCCTCTAAATTCGTTTATTTCGTAAAAACATTAATTATTAATGAAGGGTTTGCCTTAGGTTGATTAACCTACGATCCCTAGGATGTTGTCTTCACGCATGATCAAGTATTCTTGACCTTCAATTTTCTCAACTTTCTCAATATAAGAACCAAATAATACGGTATCGCCAGCTTTAACTTCTAACGCGCGTAGTTCGCCGTTATCTAACACTCGGCCGTTACCTACTGCTAACACAGTACCACGTGTTGATTTTTCTGCTGCAGAACCGGTAAGTACGATACCGCCAGCTGATCTTGTTTCTTCTTCAAGACGTTTAACAATCACACGGTCGTGTAGAGGACGAATATTCATTGGGTTGTTCTCCTAACTATCTCTGTTGTTTCAGAAAAAATTGACTAAGTTTAGTATGCCTACATAAATGGGGATGCTATGTTCAAATCCCAAGCATATTTGATAAAAAATTATTCTTTACGCTGAAACTCACCTTCAATGGTTGAGTTTGTCTTACTAATACGTTCGCTACGGATCTCGGTATATTCTTCACTCTCGTACACATTACTCTGTTGTTGTGAATGCTGCTGATAATAAAATCCTGAATTTTGAGATCCCATTTTCATGTGGGCATTTTTACCCAGTTGGCTGGCTAATTTGGCGCGTACCGCAGGCACCAGTAGTAATAGACCAAAAATATCCGTCATTATACCTGGGGTTAACAATAATACACCGGCAATAATGATACACACGCCGGCTAATAATTCATTGGTTGGCATCTGCCCTTGGGCCATTTGCAGCTGGGCATTTTGTAACGCACTTATACCTTGCTGTTTCACTAATTTAGCACCAATAAAGGCGGTTAAAATAACAAGTGCAATTGTGCTCCATCCACCTATAACGTCACTCACCTGAATTAACAACGCGATTTCAATAATCGGAACAATAATAAATAACACAAATAATGCTTTAAACATGGAGACTCTCTTTGCTCGTGAATGAAATTAAAGTGGGGGTACGTCGGTCTATTTTCAAGACTTTAAGTAGTCAAATACTGATCTTCGACAAAAAATACGTTATAAGGAAACAAACTTGGAACTAACCCTAGCCGTATCATGTCAGTTGACTTAGGAGATACTGTGACAAATTATTGTTTAGTTTTTTGTACCTGTGAAAATGAAATGGCGGCAAGGGAGCTTGCCATGTTACTTTTACAACAGCAACTTGCGGCATGCGTCAATATTTTGCCAACGATTGAATCTCATTATTTATGGCAAGGAAAGCTTGAAACAAGCACCGAAAGTAAATTAATCATCAAAACCGAACAAAGCAAAATTGATGAGTTAATTCCTTTCATAAAACTACATCATAGTTATGAGGTTCCCGAAATTCAGGTTGTGCCTGTTATTGCGGGTAACCAAGACTATTTTAACTGGATTAATAAGGTACTCAGTTAATGCATCGCATCTTACTCTTACTTAGCTTTTTTTGTTTTTCTTTTGCACATGCTAATAATGTGCTCGATGACCTAATTAAAAATGAACAACCCACCTTTTTAGCTGTAGACCAAGCGTTTAAACTCGATTTTGATCAACAAGGTCAGCAACTTTTCATTTCTTTTGATATCGCCAAAGGATACTACCTTTATAAAAAACGTTTTCAGTTTGTTGCTAAAAATGCCCAAGCGGCCGAACCCGTTTTACCGCAAGGAGTAATGATTGAAGATGAAACTTACGGCCATTCTGAAGTTTATTTTGATGAAATGACCACCATAATTAAATTTGATCAAATAAATGCAAACGCTGAATACAAAATTCGCTTTCAAGGATGTGCTGAAGCAGGCCTTTGCTATCCATTTGAAACTATTAGCATTCCTTTAGTCAATTACCAAGATAAGCATGGCTTTGAAACACAAAATACTGCAATAACAAAAATTGAAAGCACAGACTCAACTAACTCAAAAAATGACGACAGAGATCAAACCCTCACTGAGCGTTTAGCTGGCCAAGGTCTTGTTGCTAACCTTGCTATCTTCTTTTTACTTGGCTTAACGTTAGCACTCACGCCATGTGTTTTTCCTATGTTCCCTATTTTATCAAGTTTAATTGCTGGCCAATCTGGCGAACTCTCAACTAAAAAAGCGTTTATGCTTTCTTTTGTTTATGTTCAAGGCATGGCGATTACTTATGCCGCACTTGGATTGGTTGTCGCGACTTTAGGCGGCCAAGTACAAGGTTATTTACAACATCCCTATATCCTAATCGCATTTAGTCTTTTATTTGTGGTACTTGCCATGTCGATGTTTGGTTTATTTGATATTAAATTGCCAGAGTCTTGGATGACTCGTTTAACGCAAGTCAGTAACAAACAAAAAAATGGCCAGTACGCAGGTGTATTTTTAATGGGTATTTTATCGGGTTTAATTGCATCCCCCTGCACTACCGCACCACTTTCAGCAGCGCTGCTTTATGTTGCACAAAGCGGCGATTACTTTGTGGGTGGTATTACCCTTTATGTATTGAGTTTAGGTATGGGTGTGCCTTTATTACTGTTAGGTACATCTGGTGGTAAATTATTACCAAAAGCAGGCGCGTGGATGAATCAAGTTAAAACTTTATTTGGTTTTATCATGTTGGTTGTACCGCTTATTTTACTAGAGCGTATTTTGGATGCTGAAATAATTATTACCTTAGCTGCGCTATTAGGGATCTCCACTGCCGCTTATTTATATTACTGGCATACTCAAACACAAGCAGCTAAAGCAAAAACAGTATTATGGGTAAGTGCTTTTATTCTATTGTTTTTTAGTTTAACAGTGCTTAAGCAGCAGATTTTTCCAGCTCAAGTGATCGCCAGTGACAAAATTGCTACTCAAGAAACTGTCTCAATTGGTCAAAGTCAGTTTATCAAGATTAAAAATTTAGCTGAACTTGAAAGTAGAATTGAGCAGGCGCGAGCCGAGAACAAACTGGTGATGCTTGATCTCTACGCAGATTGGTGTGTGGCCTGTAAAGAATTTGAGCATAAAACGTTTCCTGCGCCAAGTGTGCAAACTGAGTTTAAAAACTACTTATTACTGCAAGCTGATTTAACTGAATCGGACGAAACGACAATAGAATTTATGGAAAAATTCACGATCTTCGGACTTCCGAGCATTTTGTTCTTTAATCAGCAAGGTGAAGAAATTAGCGCTCAGCGAGTGACAGGATTTAAAAATGCCAAGGAATTCAGTACACATTTACAGCAACTTAGCCAACAAGAGCTAAATTAACCCCAAAAAGCGGCTAGATGGCCGCTTTTTCATCCCCGCTGATTAGACCAGTATTTTGCTGCTATTTCCTTCGAACTCTCTATAATAGTGCGCTAAAGTGAAAAAAAGTTGCTATTTGATGTTCAAGCACTTAAGTTTAAGCATCAAATTGATTCGTTCTGTATGAACAAGTAACTTATCGGGATGTTCACGTATAATGACAGCAAAATTTAAACTTTTAGTCCTAAATGGCCCTAACTTAAATATGTTAGGAAAACGCGAACCAGAAACATATGGCTCGCAAAGTTTAACTGATATTGTCACTGCGCTGAACGCACAAGCCGACACATTAGGGATTGAACTTGAGCATTTGCAAAGCAATGCTGAGCATGAGTTAATCGATAAAATCCACAACGCTTGGCAAAAAGTGGATTTTATTATTATTAACCCAGCCGCTTGGACTCATACCAGTGTGGCACTGCGTGATGCGTTGCTAAGCGTTGAGATCCCTTTTTATGAAGTGCATTTATCAAACGTGCACAAACGAGAACCTTTTCGCCATCATTCGTATTTTTCGGATATTGCAGAAGGGGTGATTGTAGGATTCGGAGCAATGGGTTATCACATGGCATTAAATGCTGCGGTTAACCGGTTGCAAAACACACATTACTAATTGCTAACCCAAAGGTGGGGTATTCGATGGATATTCGCAAAATAAAAAAATTAATCGAACTGGTAGAAGAATCAGGAATTGCAGAACTAGAAATTACTGAAGGTGAAGAATCGGTACGTATTAACCGTAGTAACTTCAGCAATGCACAAATGTTTGCAGCACCACAACAATATTATGCACAACAACCAGCTCCTGCAGCGGCACCTGTTGCAGCTGCAGCGCCAGTAGCTGTTGAAGCAGCACCAGCGGCTGCAACTGGTCATCAAGTAAAATCACCTATGGTAGGTACTTTCTATCGTTCACCATCACCTGAGTCAGCTTCTTATGTTGAAGTGGGTTCAAAAGTGAATGTTGGCGATACGCTATGTATTATTGAAGCGATGAAAATGATGAATCAAATCGTTTCAGATAAAGCCGGTGTAGTTAAAGCTATTTTGGTTGAAAACGAAGATCCAATTGAATTTGATCAACCGCTATTCATCGTTGAATAATCGAGCAAGTTAGAAGGCCAACTCTATGTTAGATAAAGTAGTTATCGCAAATCGAGGTGAAATAGCACTTCGTATTCTGCGTGCCTGTAAAGAGCTCGGGATTAAAACCGTAGCGGTTCACTCTACAGCAGATAGAGATTTAAAACATGTGCTTTTAGCCGATGAGACCATTTGTATCGGAAAGCCAGCCGCATCAGAAAGTTATTTAGATATTCCTCGTATTATTGCTGCGGCAGAAGTAACCGATGCGGTTGCGATTCACCCAGGATACGGTTTTTTATCTGAAAATGCTGATTTTGCCGATCAAGTTGAAAAAAGCGGTTTTATTTTTATCGGCCCGCGTGGTGATACCATTCGTATCATGGGTGATAAAGTAGCTGCAATTGAAGCGATGCGTAAAGCCGGCGTGCCTTGTGTACCAGGTTCAGATGGCCCACTTACCGCAGACAACGAACGCAATAAGCAAATCGCTAAACGTATCGGCTTCCCAGTAATCATCAAAGCTGCTGGCGGCGGTGGTGGTCGTGGTATGCGTGTTGTTCGCAGCGAATCTGAATTAATCGACTCAATTGCACTTACTCAGCAAGAAGCGAAACAGTTCTTTGGTAATGGCATGGTTTACATGGAGAAATTCCTTGAAAACCCACGTCATATCGAAGTTCAAGTACTGGCTGATGGCCAAGGTAACGCAGTTCATTTAGGTGAGCGTGATTGTTCAATGCAACGTCGCCATCAAAAAGTAGTTGAGGAAGCGCCAGCGCCAGGTATTACCGCTGAAATGCGTAAATTCATTGGTGAGCGCTGTACTCGTGCTTGTATCGAAATTGGATACCGTGGCGCTGGTACATTTGAATTCTTGTATGAAAATGGTGAGTTTTACTTCATCGAAATGAATACCCGTATTCAAGTTGAGCACCCAGTGACTGAAATGGTAACTGGCATCGACTTGATTAAAGAGCAATTAAAGATTGCCGCCGGCCAACCGCTCTCATTTAAACAAGAAGATGTTGTTATTCGTGGTCATGCTATTGAGTGCCGTATCAATGCTGAAGATCCGGTATCGTTTATTCCATCACCTGGGCGTATCACACGTTTTCACCCAGCCGGTGGTTTAGGGATCCGTTGGGATTCACACATTTATGCCGATTACACTGTGCCACCATATTATGATTCAATGATTGGCAAGTTAATCACTTACGGTGAAAATCGTGATATCGCCATTGCTCGTGCTAAAAATGCACTTAGTGAATTAGTGATTGATGGTATTAAAACCAATATTCCACTGCACAAAATCATTATGGCAGATGAAAACTTCCAAAATGGTGGCACCAACATCCACTATTTAGAGAAAAAATTAGGCATTTAATATTTATTTCCTAAGTTTCTATTCAAGCCAGCTGATGCTGGCTTTTTTATGCCACAAAAATCACAGTACTTTTTAACGTAAACACCCTGTAACTAAACACAACTGCACAGAAACTAATCACTTGTGCTTCATATTCAAAGAATTAAGCTTTTTGCTAGTGACAACCGCAGTAAAAATTTTTATACTGCAACCCGCTTAGCAAGTTACGCTTGTTAACGCATCTATAAATGGCCCCTTAGCTCAGTTGGTTAGAGCACACGACTCATAATCGTTAGGTCCCCAGTTCGAGTCTGGGAGGGGCCACCATTTTTACTTCGATTAAAATCACCGTTACATAAAAACCAAGATTATCTTTTTTATAGCAACTTTGCACTCAATGAGAGCTTCAAAAATTTGTCCCTTAAAAGTACGCTCTATTTATCAAGATGTGAAGCTGATAATTGACCTTAAGTTTGCATCTTTACTCGCGTCGTAAAAAGTTACGTCTTAAAATTGTGTTCCTCTTCAAACTATCTATCTTGGTATTACTCACTTTTATATTTTCACGCTAAATATTGTTAATATAATTTTTATTTCAAACAGTTAATTCGCAAATATGCGTATAATTAGAGCAACCTTACTAGGATTTTAGAGATTTAATGACAGCTATTTATATTGCCGGTATCGCACTTTGCTCTGTACTAGCCCAATGGCTAGCATGGGCGGTAAAAATACCCGCTATTTTATTTTTACTCGTGACAGGCTTATTACTTGGCCCTGTATTTAATGTACTTGACCCCGACGCCTTGTTTGGTGATTTACTATTTCCACTTATTTCATTGTCTGTGGCCGTCATCTTATTTGAAGGCTCTTTAACTTTACACTTTCGAGAGTTAAAGGGCATTGGCAAGGTTGTGCGTAATTTGTGCTCCATAGGTATGGTGGTGACCTGTGTTATTTTGGGCTTAAGTAGTTATTGGTTGCTTGGCTTAGACTGGCGAGTAGCTGCTGTGATTGGCGCTGTTTTAGTTGTTACAGGCCCAACTGTTACTGCCCCGTTATTAAATGCAATGCGACCAACCAAAGAAGTTGACCGTATTTTGCGCTGGGAAGGGATTGTAATTGACCCTATCGGTGCGCTGTTTGCGGTACTGGTTTTTGAGGCTGTAATGCTTGCCGGAAAAACAGGTGTACTAAGTCATACCTTAATAGCGTTAATTACCACGGTCGGTGTTGGCTTATCGATTGGTATTTTAGCTGGCTGGCTTACTGCTTTTTTAATCAGAAGAGAGTGGCTGCCATACGAGCTGCATAAGTTTGGGGTACTGGCGCTAGTACTCATCAGCTTTACCGTTTCAAACTTTATCAGTCACGAATCTGGCCTACTAGCAGTGACTGTATTTGGCATTTATTTAGCAAATCAAGACGACCTTGAACTTGATTCAATTTTGGAGTTTAAAGAAGATTTATCTCAAATCTTAATCTCTACCCTGTTTATTTTATTGGCTGCAAGGTTAAAACTATCTGATTTAATGCTTTTAGGCCCAAGCGTGGTGGTATTTTTACTCATTGTTTTGTTTGTCGCACGCCCAGCATGTATCGCAGTATCAACTCACAATTCAACACTACCTTGGCGCGCTCGTGCAATTTTAATGTGGATTGCTCCTCGTGGGATCGTTGCTGCAGCTGTCGGTTCAGTGTTTGCACTAAGTATGGCCAAAGCAGGTATTGCAGATGCACAGAAAATTGTTCCTCTTATTTTTACCGTGATCATTGTCACAGTTGTATTACAAAGCTTAACGGCTATACCTATCGCTAAATTGCTTAAAATGCGCCAGCCAAAACCATCAACTGTACTTATTATTGGCGCCAACCATTTAGCTCGCGCAATAGCGAAAGGGTTACAAGATCAAAAAATAGAAGTGCATTTATCAGACCCTGCGTGGGAGAACTGTAAAATGGCTCGTATGGATGGTTTAACTTGCTATTACGGCAATCCTCAGTCAGAGCATGCAGAACGCTATTTACCGATGTCGAATTTGAAATCAGTCTTGGCGCTGTCGCCTAACCGCCATCATAATGCATTGGGTGTACAGTACTTTTCGCACATGCTAGGCGAAAAAAATGTCTACTCACTAAAATCTTCCGATGCTCATGCAAAAGCGAATAAAGACAGTGCCACCTTCCTCTCGCGCCAAATCTTATTTGGTGATAGCGCCTCGTATGCGCGTTTAAGTAGCATGGTGGCAAAAGGAGGCAAAGTTAGTAGCACCAAATTAGCTGATGCCTTTACTTGGCAAGACTATCTTGAGGTAAATAAAGATGCAGTACCTTTATTTATTTTCAAATTAACCGATGAAGAGTTTATTCACTTAACACCTTTTACAGTCGGCTTAGACAGAACACCGAGTAGTGGCGATATGATCATCGCCATGCAACCACCTAAAATGTCGGTATTAAAAGAACCAAACTCTAATATGGGTGCAGTTGAGAGCTAAACCTTTAGGGTTTGTTACAACACTTAGGTGGCTTTATTAAATCGCAACATATAAACACCTTTATCAAAACATAAAAAAACCTAACAAAATAGTTAGGTTTTTTTTGCCTATTTAAATTTGAGTTCTAAGTTCTGAGTTTATCTAACTGAGTATTTTGCTGATGCACTAACTGCGCTAATTCAGCACTACCTGCACCTGCTTGACCTGATAACTCAGAAAGATGGCCTGCGGCATCAGAAATGCGAGTCAGATTACGATTAATCTCCTCGGTTACCGCGCTTTGCTCTTCTGCTGCTGTCGCTATTTGTGTTACCTGGTCGCTTACCGCTTTTACCTGCTCAACCACTGCATGTAAGGTATTAAACGCAAAGCTGGTTTGTTTCACCGAGTCTGAAGCTCTAGCTACCCCTTTTTCGATAATGCCAGATGCATTAGCCACTTCAACCTGTAATGATTCAATTAATCGGCTTATATCATCTGTTGAGGCTCTGGTTTTTGAGGCAAGCGCCCTTACTTCATCAGCAACCACCGCAAAACCTCGGCCTTGCTCGCCCGCCCTTGCCGCTTCAATTGCAGCGTTTAAGGCTAATAAATTGGTTTGTTCTGCAATTGCTCTTATTACCTCTAATATTTGATTAATATCTCGGCTACGGGCCGATACTTTGGCCACTGCTTGGTTTGCTTCAGATATTTCATGAGACATGGTTTCAACTTGTTTCACCGCATCCGATAAGCTTTTTTCACAATCAGAAATATGCTGAGTGATTTCATTGGTTTGGCCTGCAGCAAATTCAGAAGCATTGGCAACTTCTTCGGCCGTGGCACTCATTTCATTCATTGCAGTGACAACGCTTTCTATTTCACTAAATTGCTCACTCAAATAACGATTGGACTCTTCCGATAAATTTGCAGAATTGATCGATTGCTGCCTACTTTGCTCAGCAATATCCTTAAGCTGCGAAATAAGCTCTCTTAGTTTGAATAAAAATTTATTAAAGCCACCAGCGAGTGCTATTAATTCTGCATGATGTTCAACAACGATAGTTTGCGTGAGGTCACCTTCTGCACTGGCAAGATTATCAACACGTGTTTGGATTAAATTAAGCGGTGCTATTATGGTTTTAATAACCGCACTCATAATAACTAAAACGACAAGCGCCACAACCAGACCTAACATCAAAATAGTTTGACCGAGTGATTGAGCATTATCAGCTAATGTACTTTTCAGCTCCAACGCACCAGATAAAGCCAAGTCTTTGGGCACTTCTATCAGTAAGCGCCATTGTGATTCTGCTAATGGAATGCTTATAGGTGCAGAAACTAAATAATCTATATCCGAAGAAACTAAGCTTTTACCTTGCTTTAATTGTTGATAAGACGAAAAAATATCATTCTGAACCGCCTCCTTAAATGGACGACCTATTTTTTGCTCGTAATGGCTTGCCCCTGCAATTAGGTCTAACTCACTTAGTAAGGTGACTCGCGCTTTACCGTTATAAAGCTGGCTCGATAACTCTTTGGCTATTTTTTGTAAGACCGGAAGGTTTAAATCAACCCCAGTTACACCAACAAATCGGCCATTTTTTAAAATTGGCACGGTAAGTGAGGTCATCATTTCAGAGTAGCCTGGTGAAATCTCGTATAAATAAGGCTCCATTAAACATGGTTTTTTAGTATCGCGCGCGCACAAATACCACTCAGCTTCACGCTTACCAAATTCATTAACTTTATCTAAATATTTATCTGTTGAATTTTCAACCGGTTGTTGTAGAACTTGGCCATCTTTATCCCGTGTTATGTAAATTTCTAACGCACCAGAGCCCACTACAGAATGACTTGCACCAGCAACATATTGCTGATCAAGATTGTCATAGCCATTGGCTTCAAACTGAGAATAAACCGATGAAATATTTTCGTTTTGCGTTATTACCGCCATGTCGAGTAGCTGCACAGCTTCTCGGCTTAGCGGGGCTTTTTCTGCACTTAAACCAAGCTCTGCCGCCAAAGTAAATGGTATTCGATACGCTTCGTTAATAAAACCAGCGATGCGCGCGGACTCTTGCCCAGCTTTGGCGTTGAGTTTAACTTCTATTTCATCAAGAATGATTTTTTGTGCCTGCTCAGAAAGCAATTGATTATTTTGCTTTAATTGCCACCACAATACACCTGACAAAGCCACTACAGTAATAAGAACGACACTCGTCGTTAACCACAGTAATTTTTTACCAAGAGCCACTTCTTTCATCAACTACTCCCAAAACTTTGCGATTAATGATTTTTTTCATCGAAGTCAAAGCATAGTTCAATTAAAAGCGGCTGGCACTTTATCTCTATAGTTAAGAGAAAATATTTTAGTTTAGCTATTTGTATTTATTAATTTTTTACCAAGTATGGTTAAACTGCATAAGGTGCCGTCCATATTAGCGATTTCTGGTAATTGACCCCAATTTGCAAAACCATAACGAGAGAAAAATGTAATACTCGGTATGTTATGACTAAAAATAAACGCTAAAAAAACATTAACAGCAATAGTTTGGGCATAGTGCTCAGCATAATCTAACAGCTGCTTTGCAATCCCTTGCCCACGGGCATGGCTTGCGACATAAATACTTATTTCAACCGTGCCTTGATAGGCAGGTCGGCCATAAAACGTTTTAAAACTAACCCAACCTAAAATTTCGCTACCAGATTGATAGACAAATAATGGCCGCAGATCAGTGTGGCCATCGAACCAAGCCTGCCGCTCTTGATAACTTACCGGTGTTAAATCCGCAGTGACTATTCTACTTGCTATGGTTTCATTATAAATATCAACTACTGCAGCTAAGTCAGTCGCTATCGCTTTACGGATCATTTTTGCCTCAAGGTTAAATTTAAAGTACAACAAAGGTGCTAATTTATCAGCGCGCATATTATCGAACAAGTAACAAAATGGCTTTTGAGTAAAGACTCTTGGTAATTTTCGTGACATTATCTAAAAGCTCAATGATCTTAGGTTAAAACTAAAACGTACTTAACCGTGTGAAATAACTCATAAGGACTATCATGTTAAAAGCTCTATTACTTTCATTAACAGTACTAAGCGCTAACGCCTTAGCTTCAGAGTGCGATGACTTTACCAACGTAGAAATGAAAAAGTTACGTTCAGACAAAACAATTAATTTATGTCAGTTTAAAGATAAGCCTTTATTAATTATTAACACGGCCAGTAACTGCGGGTTTACTCCTCAATTTAAAGGCTTAGAAGCCATCCATAAAAAATACAAAGACCAAGGTTTAGTTGTTTTAGGTTTTCCATCAGATGATTTCTTTCAAGAAGAAGATGATGAAAAAGACACAGCCAAAGTATGCTTTATTAACTATGGTGTAACCTTCAATATGTTTGCCCCAATATCTGTTCGTGGCAAAAATGCAGACCCAATTTTTAAACATTTAGCAGAGCAAACTAGCTCACCAAAATGGAACTTTTATAAGTATATCGTCAGTAAAGACAGAAAAACTGTGCTGAAATTTAATAGTAAAACAACGCCTGAAGATGCTGATTTTATTAAAGCTATTGAAGAATCTCTTTAAAGCCGCTATAAATAATTCGTCACTTTAATGCTCATTGTCATAAAACTTTAAAGAGAGGCCACTATTTTATAAATAATTTCAGGAGAATATTATGCCATTACAAAATACAAATTTAACACCAGTGCATCATCCAATTAGCTTTGTTTCGATTAACAAATGCAAAGTGATTTATGAAGATCAGTCTGGGCACGTCGAAAAGAACTTCAGTAATCCGGCCGAAGCACGTGTTTTTTTACAATCTTTAACTACAACTAATTAATTATTGATTGGATGAAAGGATTATCCCTTTATTGGTTTGCTAAAAGTTAGCATCTTTTAATTTTTGATTTAAACTAACAAGCAACCAATATTGAGTACAAATAAGGAATATCATGACATTAGCAAGCGCACGCCACATTTTAGTAGACAGTGAAGAACATTGTCTTGAATTAAAAAAACAAATTGAATCAGGTGCTGATTTTGCACAAGTTGCAAAAGATCACTCAACTTGCCCATCAGGACAAGCTGGCGGCGAATTAGGTGAGTTTGGTCCTGGTATGATGGTACCAGAATTTGATACCGTTGTTTTTTCCGCACCTGTTAATACGGTGCAAGGACCAGTACAAACGCAATTTGGCTATCATCTTCTTGAAGTAACCAGCCGCACTTAATACCCAGATTGCTCATTGGTGATACCGCACTAGCTAATGAGCACATTCTTTTCATCAATCATATCAATATTACTGAGAATACTTAATGACAATCTGAGTCAGAGATTATTCATTTAAAGCTTTTGATTATTCTGCAATCAGTTTATATTGCCAGCTTGATTGGATCAGACCAGATATTGCAGTTTATTTCATAAAAACAGCGATTAACCACCGCCATTTAAAATGATATTAAGCGGGCCTTTGAGGTAAATTGTGATCCACGAATTTAATTCAGATCTATAATGAGTGTGATGTTTAGCTCTTGCTAACTATCAACTAGCGCACTTTTTCAAACACCAAAGTATATTTGGCAATAATTTAAAATATTGAGCACAAGAACATGACCGAGCAAACTTCACAACTAGCGATTTTCACTCAAGAAGTAAACCAAAATGAATTATTATGGGCCTTAACTGCACCCGATGGCGGCTATGTAGTATGTGACTCAGAGCAGTTCGAAGACGTTGATGTTTTATTGCTTTGGAGCAATAAAGAAACTGCGAAGAAACATTGTTGTGATGAATGGGCTGACTACACACCAGTTTCAATCAGCAAAGAAGAATATCTAGAGTACTGGGTTGAAGACTTAAGCGAAGATAATACTTTTGTTGGCATTCAATGGACTGAAGAAGAAGCGTGCCTTGAGCTAACCGCAATCGATGTGGCAAAAGCGTTACTTGATAGCTAATAGCAAACAGTGTTAACGTCCTTAGCTGAAGCTTGTTTTTAACTCTCGCATTCAGCTAAGGCAGTCATGATAATAATAACAGAATTTAAACCTGAACATTTTTCAGAAGTTATCGCATTGGGTAACTTGGTTCATGGTGACAACTACCTCGATACCCCAAGCATTGAAAAAATCTACCACTACTCTATTAAAAATGAGATTAACGCTAGCTTTGTTGCGCTCTTAGACAATCGTGTGGTTGGCTTTCGTTTAACTTACGCGGCAGGCCTTTGGCCTCTAGATAAATGGTGTAGCAGCAATCTTTGGCCCATCCCTAGTGAAGATGTCTGCTATTTCAAATCAAATACTTTACATCCATCAGTACGTCAAAATGGTCTTGGTGGTAAATTACTAAATGCATCCATTGCGGCACTGAAACAGCAAGGTGCAAAGGGGGGCATTTGCCATGTATGGCAGCAAAGTCCGGGCAATGCAGCATTTCGTTACTTTAGCAAAGCCGGCGGAAAAACCGTTAAAATACATCCCGATCGCTGGGTTAATGACGGTGCTGAATCAGGTTATGTATGCACATTATGTGGTAATGAATGCCATTGTGATGCCGTCGAAATGTTTCTTGAGTTTTAAACTATGCACTACGACCCTCTAATATCACCTAACTGTAGTAAAGCCCCATTAGCCAAGAGTTATTGGGCAAGCACACTTGCCTATCCACCAGCTACTAGTGCACCGTTAAAACAAAATCGTCAAGTTGATGTCGCAATCATTGGCGGCGGCTTTACGGGCTTAACCACGGCTTATTATTTAAGTACTTTATATAACATTGATTGCTGCGTACTCGAAGCAAACCAAATAGGGTTTGGCGCAAGCGGTCGAAATGCAGGCTTTGTCCTTAAAGGCTCAGGTCGCTTGAGCTATCGGCAAATGGCGGATAGATGGGGCATGCCAATTACCCAAGGTATTTACCACGAGTTTAGCCAAGCAGTGCAACGAGTTGAAGATTTAATATCAGAACACCAAATTGACTGCGATAAACAAGAATATGGCTATTTAAAAATTGCGCACAACGCCAAAGCCTTGTATTCACTTCAAAGCCAAAGTCAATTTATCAGTGACAATTTAGGTGGTAATGCACAATTTCTTACTCCAGATACATTAAAAAATGAGTATATGATTAATCATCAAGCTTATGGTGCGCTGCGCCTAGACGATGGTTTTGGTATCAATCCACTTAAATTAGTACTTGGTTATAGCGATATGGTGAAAAATGCAGGTGTGGATGTCTTTGAACAAACACTTGTTAAACACTGGCAGCAACAAAATAATCACCATACCCTTGCAACAGAGCATGCCACTATTACCGCCAAACAAGTTGTCTGTGCTGGCAATGCGTATAACAATAAGCAAAATAACTCCGTCATTGCTAATCGCTACTTACCAATTTTAAGTAATATTTTAGTCACTCGTCCATTAACAGAAGAAGAACTACAAGCGACGGGAATTAAAACTCATCAAGTCACCATGGATACTCGTACACTTAAGTATTACTACCGTTTATTGCCCGATAATCGCATTTTATTTGGGGGTCGAGGTGCTGTACGTGGGCAAGACCAAGATAAGCCTCGTTATCAAGCTAATTTAACCGCAGCTTTGGCAACCTGCTTTCCTATTCTTGGTAAAATAACAGTCGATTATTTTTGGAGTGGTTGGATTGCTGCTGCACTTGATGATATGCCACATGTTATTAATCAAAACGGGAGTGCCTATAGCATAGGTTATTGTGGTTCAGGCGTCGCGTTTAGCGCGCAAGCAGGGTTTAGACTTGCACAACAACTTGCGGGTGAACAAGCTCCGGCATTGCCCTTATACCAAACTCCTGCGCCTACTTTTCCCTTCGCCCAATTTAGACGCTTAGGACAAGCAGCTTATTACCAATATGGCTGGTTAAAAGATAAATATTTTTAATAGGTTATTCCACCAATTTGAGTTTAAAATAATACCGCTCTCAATTTATTAGTGCGATATTAATTTGAAAACACACTTAGGTCGGCGTCCTTTTACTGCAATGGAGCTCCATGCTCTGTTTAGTGGCTATATTTATTCCGATCATAAAGTGATTAAAGAGCAAGCCAAAGATTGGCATTTTTGGCTTCCTTTACTCGCTTATTATACCGGTGCATTCAGTGACGAAATAGGCTGTTTAACGACTCAAGATATTATTAAAACTGATCATGGCTGGTTTTTTAATTTCCATACCAACAGTAAAATACAAAGTCGCCTCATCCCCATCCATCCAGGCTTAATACAAGCCGGTTTTAATGACTACTTAAACTCTTTAAATGACAATGCCCGTTTACTGCATGATTTACCGTCAAAAAGCGGCCGATATAGCGAAAAAGCACGTATTTGGTTTTCAGGCGAAGGTGAACGACAAGGGTATTTACAAAAATGCGGCATCCCTAACGTTGATCATGATGGCCGAAAAGTTGCCATCAGCTCATTTCGCATCAACTTCGAACAACAAGTCCGAATCAGTGCAATCCAACTTAAACAAAAAGAATTATTTAACTATTTACTTGGCTTTAACGAATACAAAGCAAACGATAGCCTTGATTTAGCTACTCTTTGCACCATTGTGCTTGGTATAAGGCAGCTTAATAGCCAAATAACTTGGCAGCGCTTTATTAATCGCTTAAAGCCTTGATAGTGACTAGACAAAGTATCCATGCCTTGGCATAGTAATTTTTTAAATCACCTCATAACCTAAACAATAACAATACTCTAAGGGAACGTATGAAAAAGCTCACCCTGAGCGCACTATCTTTGGCAATTGCCTCTGCCAGTATCTGCGCACAAGCCAATGAATATGTCATCGAAAAATTCGCAAAACCAAGCGCTCAAAGCGTATCTTTAATTTTAGACCCAGCACAAGAACAGTTCTCAGGCTCTACGACAATTACGCTCGAAGTACTGACAAAAACAAAAATTATTGAGCTAAATGGCGAGGACTACAACGCAAAGCTAGTCAAACTCAGTGGTGATGGCCAATGTACCATGACCGCCAATGCACTGAAGACCGGTAAAGTACAACTTATTTGTGCTCATGAGATTAATCCTGGTAACTATACTTTGACGATTGATTTTGATGCACCGTTTAACAAGCAATCAGTTGGTTTATATAAAACCATCGACCATGGCACTCCATATTTGTTTACACAATTTGAAATGAGTGACGCACGCCGCGCTTTTCCGGTCTTTGATGAACCAGAATATAAAATTCCATTTCAATTAAATATTACCTCACCGAGTAATCTAAAAGTATTTGCGAATACCGAAGCTGTAAAACAAGAAAGTAACAATGGCCAAACAACTCATCAGTTTGCGACCACTAAACCACTACCTTCTTATTTAGTTGCCTTTGCGGTTGGTGACTTTGAGCAACTACCCATCAAAGGGATGCCGATTGAAGGCAACATAGTCACGACAAAAGGTAAAATTGCGTTAGGTGATTATGCAGCCAAACATATGCCTGCGATTTTAAATGCATTAGAGCAATATTTTGGTATTCCTTATGTTTACTCAAAACTCGATTCAGTAGCAGTTCCTGAATTCCCATTTGGGGCCATGGAAAATGCCGGATTAGTTACTTACCGCGAAGATATTTTGCTTATTGATGAAGCCCATGCGAATCAAAATGCCAAACAAAGCTCGGTTTCAGTTATTGCTCATGAGCTTGCGCATCAATGGTACGGTAATTTAGTGACCATGAAATGGTGGAATGACTTATGGCTCAATGAAGCGTTCGCCAGCTGGATGGCAGCTAAAGTCACTCATCAGCTGTTTCCTGAATTTGAATCTAACTTAAGCTTGCCACAAAATAATGTGATGGATGCAGATGCGCGTTTATCAACTAAACCAATTCGCAAACCAATTAAAACCGAAGCCGATATTATGGATGGCCTTGGGCTTGCTTATTCAAAAGGCAGCGCGGTGTTATCTATGGTGGAAAACTGGATTGGTGAAGATGCCTTCCAGCAAGGTATTCAAGCTTACATGCAACAATTTGCGTTTAAGAACGCCGAAGCCTCGGATCTTTGGACTGCATTGGCAAAAAGCTCAAAACAAGATGTGGCCAGCGTATTAAAATCTTTTATTGAGCAATCGTCTTTCCCATTACTCAATATCACGCAAGACAAAACAAAGCTCACCATCAAACAAACTCGCTTTGCCAATGCTGGTGTTGATGCTCCCGCACAGTTATGGACAGTACCAGTTGTAATAAAATATGGTCGTGGTGATGAAGTAAAAACAGCTAAAATTTTACTTAATAAGCCAAGCCAAACCGTGCAGTTAGACTTTGAACCCGAATGGATTTATCCAGATGAAAACGCTATGGGTTACTATCGCTGGGTATTACCAACCCCACAACTAAATGCGCTACTGGCTAATGCTGAAAAAGTGCTAACGCCACGTGAAAAACGCGCCTTTATTTCAGGCTCTGACGCTCTATTAAGTGCAGGCTTACTTTCAGGTGGCGATTTATTAAAAACATTAGGCCAATTTATTGATGATGCTCACCCTCGTGTTGTTGGTATGGCGCTTGGTTATATTGAGTCACAAAAAGGCGTCTTTATCGATGAAAGCAATGAGGCGTTGTGGCAAAAATATATTAGTGCTAAAGCGCAAAGCGCCATTACTAAATACGGTTTAGTTGCAGTAAAAAATGAAGATCCTTCTATCAGCAAATTACGCCCACAGCTAGTGAGTTTGTTGGCATTTGAAGCTCAAGATCCCGCTATTATCGCAACAGCAAAACAACAAGCGCAACGCTACCTTGCCGACAGTACACAAGTCGACCCATATTTAGCTGGCACATATTTAAAAATTGCAGCTTTTAATGGTGATGCTGCGTTATTAAAAGCATATCAAACTGCTTTTGAAACAACCCAAGATCCTGAAAAAAGAACTAATTTATTGGTTAACTTAAGTTATTTCAAATCAGCTGCACTTCAAACTGAGGCGCTTAATTATACCTTAGGTGATAAAGTAACCGCTTCGGATATGCGTTATGTGATGGGTGGCAACTTATACAAAAAAGAACGCAAAGCATTATTTCAGCAATGGGTGATGGATAATTACGCGCTAGTGAGTAAAAAGCTGCCGCCATTTGTTCTGCCAAGCTTGCCAAACTATTTAGGCGGTGGTTGTAGCCAAGCTGATTTAGACAAAACAACGGCATTTTTTGCGCCAAAAGTAGAAGAGGTTGCCGGTTTTTCCCGCTCATTAAGCAAATTAAACGAGAGCGTCACTGACTGTATAAACCTTCGTACTAGAGAGGTTGCATCAGTAAATAGCTACTTAAAAACACTATAATCTCTTATCTAGCACGGAGGTTATTTACTAAAGAGGCCAAATTATTGGCCTCTTTCCTTGATTAAATACATAGCTTAGCCCTATTCAAGCTTTATTGCATCAGATCTGCGATTGTTCAACAGCTAATTCATCACAAACAAAAGCAAATTGATTACCATCTACTGAAAAATTAAGCCGTGTGATTTTAGTTTGGCAATAAGCCGATAAATCAAGCCATAATTTAGGGGCTGCTTGAGGCGCTGACCAAGTATAAAGTTTTGATTGTTTTGCAAAAACTAATTGCTGTTCACGCCAAGCGAAATAATCAACCTCAAGTGGTAATTGCAATAATTTATCGACTTGCCCGTTTGATGGGTTAAATTGTGCAAGCCACTGCGTGCCATTTTCATACAAACTAAAAGCATAACGCTCAATAGAAGCACTATAAGTTAATGTTCGGCCAATATCATGCGCTATCACCTTGCTCGTTTCTTTACCCAACTGAGCAAACTGTAAAGTATGTGGCTCACCCAAAATAAACATTACTAATTCATTATTGTTACCCCACGCGTGATAACCAACCGGAGCAATACTCTCAAAAATACGCATACGTTTTTGTGGTTCAGCTAAAGAATAAGACCATAATTTTTGCGCGCCATCCTCTTCAACAACAATTAACGACAGTGCAGATAACGAAGGCATTAAAGTCGGTGAATATTCGCTTACATCACTTTGGGTTAGGTTTTTAGTTTGTTTTGTAACAAAGTCATAAAACATAATATCGGTTTGCCACTGCTGATTTTTTTCAAATCCCGCAGTGTAATAAACCCCCTCAGGGGTTAGTAAAGGCTGGTTATCGTAACCTAATCGCTGAGTGATATTGTCAACGCTGAGCACATCATTTTGTTTTAAGTCAGCGATAAATATATCACTTCCCATCGGGCCGGCCGCCCAAGCCGATACACTAATAAAAGCGCTGCATATTATTATTTTTTTCATGATTTCATCAGATTAACTATTCCATCACTTGTTGTATCACAGCCATTATATGCTTAACAAGCTTGACCTCGTGACCACATAGCTTTATAAAAGTCTGACTAACTTTATTGGTACATTTATGTCAGCTAAACATCCGATCATTGCTATTACAGGTTCCTCTGGTGCTGGCACAACCACCACTACGAATGCGATTAAACATATTTTTCGTAGTTTGAATATTGAGGCAGCGTTTGTTGAAGGAGATAGCTTCCACCGCTATACCCGCCCTGAAATGGATAAAAAAATTCGCGAAGCACAACAAGAAAGCCGTCATATCAGTTATTTTGGCTCTGAAGCAAACGACTTTGGCGCGCTAGAAGAGCTTTTTAGTACCTATGGCGCAACGGGTACCGGCAAAACTCGCCGTTATCTGCACACCTTTGACGAGGCAGTTCCATACAATCAACTCCCTGGGACCTTTACCCCTTGGCGACCTCTTGAAGAAAATACTGATATTCTCTTTTATGAAGGATTACATGGCGGCGCTGTTGATGAGAATCACGATGTTGCTAAGCACGTTGATTTGCTCATCGGCATGGTGCCAATTATCAATTTAGAGTGGATCCAAAAAATGATCCGCGATACCACTGAACGAGGGCACTCTCGTGAAGCAGTTATGGGCTCGATTGTACGTAGTATGGATGATTACATTAATCACATCACACCACAGTTTTCACGGACTCATATCAACTTTCAACGCGTACCAACGGTTGATACATCAAATCCATTTAGTGCTAAAGATATTCCATCATTAGATGAAAGCTTTGTCGTCATTCGTTTTCGCGGCATTGAAGATGTTAACTTCCCTTATTACCTACAAATGATTGATGGCAGTTTTATGTCTCGCCGCAATACTATGGTGGTACCAGGAGGAAAAATGGGGTTAGCAATGGAGTTATTATTACGACCACTGATAGAAGATATCATCAATAAAAAACGAGGATTGGCGAGCCTAAGTCCGAGTAGTTTACCTATTTAACGGTTAAAATTGAGCGATAAAAAAAGCTGCAAAAGCAGCTTTTTCTTTAAACTTTAACTGGGTCTGGTAAATTCCGACCATAAAAGATTTCTTGCATTTCACGCGTTAGTTTTGCACGAATTTCATCTTCTTCAGCTTGAGTTAGGTCATCGGTTGTAATACCAAATAAATAAGTATTTAAATCCGTTTCTTTTAACATCATTTTGGTGTGAAACAAGTTTTCTTGATACACATTCACATCCACCATCTGATAGGCATCACGGGTGTCTGCGGTCATGAAATTTTGAATCGAATTGATAGCATGATCGATGTAATGCTTTTTCCCGTGCACATCACGAGTAAAACCACGTACACGATAATCTATCGTCACAATGTCAGATTCTAAAGAATGAATTAAAAAGTTTAACGCTTTAAGAGGCGAAATAACCCCACACGTTGACACTTCTATATCAGCACGGAAGGTACAGATCCCATCATGAGGATGCGACTCAGGATAAGTGTGCACACAAATGTGACTTTTATCTAAGTGGGCAACAACAGAGTCAGGTAAAGGACCAGGCTTTTCGTCTTGATCAACATCATTAATAATAGGCTCCTCAGAGACTAAAATTGTGACACTCGCCCCTTGAGGATCATAATCTTGGCGCGCAACATTCAAAATATTAGCACCAATAATATCAACAACTTCACCTAAAATATCGGTTAGGCGATCCGCATTATATTGTTCGTCAATGTACTCAATATATTCTTTACGTTGTTGTTCAGTTTTTGCATAACAAATGTCGTAAATACTGAAGCTTAAGCTCTTAGTTAAATTATTAAAACCATGGAGCTTAAGTTTGGTAAATGGTTCGTTCACGATAAACCACCCTCACTTCTGGCTGAGTAATCTGCACGAAGCAGCATTAAAAAGACTGAGGATTTTATACGAATACACGACCAGTAAAAAGTTTTTTTTCGGCTATTATGCTTCTAGCACTTCAAAACTGTGGGTGACATCTACCGTCTTATCTAACATCAGTGCTACAGAACAATACTTTTCAGCTGATAATTCAACAGCACGGGCCACATGTTTCTCTGAAACACCATAACCAGTAACAACAAAATGTAAGTTCATTTTTGTAAACACTCGCGGTGCTGATTCTGCTCTTTCGCTTGTAAGTTGCACTTCTACATTGGTAAAGTTTTGTTTTGATTTTTGTAAAATACTCACCACATCCACTGAAGAACAGCATCCTGCAGACATTAAAACCATTTCCATCGGACTTGGTGCAGCACTGTCATGACCCGCATCAAAAACAACATTATGCCCAGAAGCAGAACGACCGATAAACGTATCACCTTCAACCCATTTTACATTTGCTTGCATTACGCTCTCCTGATAATTATTAAGCCAAAAAAGGCTACCAGCAGAGTGTATGGATTTGATTTTAGAGTGCAACAAAAAAGCGATATTTCACTTTTATGGTTACCTTAATTAGACGTTAGCATCCGCAACAGCAGAATCGAAAAGGTTTTTCACTAGGCAAATAAACTCATCAATAAACTCTTTTTGTTCTATTGTGATTGGTTGATTAATCACGCCCGAGAGTACTTCTTGTAAGTCATACACAATACCATCAATTTCACGCACAATGAGGCTGCGCTGCTCAGTATTCAAACCTTTATGTTGCTGGCAAAAATTCATTATTTGTTCGGCAATATAGTCTTCAATGAATGAAATAACCGTAGGGGCACCTGGCGCAACTTGGCCTGGTTTTTCAAATAAAGATAAGTGCTGAGTCAAATACATGATGAGATCATCATAACCCTGCGTATTAGTTACCATAAATTTTCCTATCTCAATTTGCTTAAGCTTTGCTAGTTATTTAAGCAGAAAGAGCTCGTAATTACTAGCAAACAATTTAAATGAAAAAAGCAGCCAAAGCTGCTTTTTTTCATTTGGAATTTACAATTAAAGCACAAGCCCAGGACTTAAACTTGTTGGTAAACTCACTTGCTCAAGTTCAACCGAAGCTACGGGGTAAGCACAGTAATCTGCGGCATAAAATGCACTTGCTCTGTGATTACCTGAAGCACCAATTCCACCAAATGGTGCCGCACTCGATGCACCTGTAATTGGTCGATTCCAGTTAACGATACCAGCACGAATTCGACGTAAAAAATGCTCATAATCAGCTTGATTATCGCTTAATAAACCAGCCGACAAACCAAAACTGGTGTCATTGCCAAGCGCAATGGCAGCATCAAAATCGGTAAAGCGAAATACTTTTAGCAAAGGGCCAAAATGTTCATCATCAGGGAAATCCTTTACATCAGTACAATCTATGATACCAGGAGTAACAAAGCCTGTTCCTGCTATATGCTTAAGTTCAACAAGTATTTTGCCACCAAGGGATACTAACTGCTGCTGTGCCGCAACCATTGATAATGCAGCCGCTTCAGAAATCATTGATCCCATAAACGGTTGATCTTCATCATCAAAGTGACCAATTTTTATCGCTTGAGTTGCTTTAATCAACTGCGCTAATATTAAATCGCCTTGCTGATCGGCACTTAAAAATAACTTACGAGCACATGTACAACGCTGACCACTAGAAATAAATGCAGATTGAATAATATCGTGAACTGCAGCTTTAGTATCAGCAACATCTTTAACGATAAGAGGATTGTTTCCCCCCATTTCAAGCGCCAATATTTTCCCCGGCTGACCAGCAAATTGTTGATGAATAAAGTGACCAGTGCGTGATGAACCAGTAAAAAACAAGCCATCAATCCCTCGATGTGACGCCAGCGCTTTACCGGTTTCAACTTCACCTTGAACTAAATTAATCACACCTGCAGGCAAACCTGCTTGCTGCCAAAGTTTAAGAGTCAGCTCAGCGACTAAAGGCGTTAATTCTGATGGTTTAAATACCACAGCATTTCCAGCTAGTAATGCAGGAATAATATGACCATTAGGTAAATGCCCAGGAAAATTATAAGGGCCAAAAATGGCAACTACACCGTGTGCTTTATGACGAATAAATGCTTTACCTTGCGGCATTGGATTTTCGACTGTGCCGGTACGCTCTAAATACGCTTTTTCAGAAATAGCTACTTTGCCTATCATCGCAGCCACTTCGGTACGAGTTTCCCACAAAGGTTTACCTGTTTCTAAACCTATTGTTTGGGCTAGTTGCTCTTTATTCGCCTCTAATTGTAAGGCAAAGTTTTTCACTACAGCAAGACGCTCTGCAAATGATAGGTCTGCCCAGACATAATACGCTTCACGGGCAGAGTTAACCGCTAAGTCAACCTGCTTGGCATCGGCAGCGTTCGCTTGCCAAATAACTGAATTTTTAGCCGGATCAAGTGAGCTAAATAATGCACCTTGACCTTCTAGCCATTGACCATTAATAAATTGAGCTGCATGAGACATTTACGACTCTCCTATAGCTTAAAGTGCGGCAATACTTAACGTATCGCCTGCAACAAGTAATAAAGCATCTGCTATCTCTTGTGAGATAACGATTTCATCTGAATCAAGCACAACATGCAAATCGGCTAACGTTGCTCTAAACTCCACTAAACCATCATTTGATAGCATCATTTGACGACCACCAGAATTGTGGCCAATCACTACTTTACGCTTTTCAGAAATACGAACTGTACGGATGTTACCGACTTTAGCTTCGACCGTCGGACCTGCATCAAAAATATCAACATAACCGTTAAAGGTAAAACCTTCACTTTTTAATAATTCGATAGCGGGACGAGTTTTGTCATGTACTTGACCAATCACCGCTTGCGCTTCTTTACTTAGTAAATTGACGTAAATCGGGTATTTCGGCATTAACTCGGCAATAAAGATTTTTTGGCCAATCCCAGTTAGGTAATCTGCGGTTGGAAAGTCCATACAAAAGAAATGTTCTTCAAGCCATTGCCAAAAAGGACTGCGGCCACTGTCATCTGAAATACCACGCATTTCTGCAAGTACTGTTTCAGCAAAACGTTGCTGATGAGCTTTGATAAACATAAAGCGCATTTTAGACAATAATTTTCCGTTACCATCTTTGCGATATTTATCGCGTAAAAATAAAGTACATAATTCAGTCGCACCAGTGTAATCATTACAAAGGGTTAAAATATCAACCGCTTTATAAACATGTAAAGTGCGTGATGAATGAATAACTTTGCTTAAATGGTAATGGTAAAAAGCATCATCTAATCCAACGGCGGCTTCAATTGCCGCGGTGCCTGCCACTTCCTTCGTTTGTGTATCTTCAATCACAAACAAATAACCTTCATCTTCAGGTTGCGAAACATTTTTTGCAAATGAGGCTTCTGAACGGGCTATTTTTTTCGTTAATAATTCTTCATTAACAGGTAAAGAAGTAAAACCATGGCCCGATTCTTCTGCTATTTCTAGCAGTGCGGGAAAATCATCTTTTCGGATTGGGCGAATGATCATCATAAGCGCGCTTACTCCCTCAAATTCAGTGACGGTATAAAATGGGTAAACAAACAAAATTTACCCATCAAAAATTAATTATTGTGCGTTAACTACTTGCGCAACAGCCTTTTCAAAACGCGCCATACCTTCGCGAATATCCGCTTCTGGGATCACTAAAGATGGAGCAAAACGCACAACATTTACGCCAGCTACCAGCGCCATTAAGCCGTTATCGATACTTGCCAGCATAAAATCACGCGCTTTTCCTTGGTATTGTTCTGCGACCACGGCACCTAACAATAAACCTTCACCACGCATCTCTTTAAACACATGGTATTTATCATTAATTTGTGTAAATAACTGGCGAAATAACGCTTCTTTTTCTTTAACACCGTTGAGTACTTCTGGTGTATTTACAGTATCAAAAGCGGCTTCTGCTACGGCACATGCCAGTGGGTTACCACCATAAGTAGAACCGTGAGTCCCTACTTTTAAATGCTTCGCAATATCGGTTGTGGTTAACATTGCACCGATTGGAAAACCACCGCCAAGCGCTTTTGCCGTGGTTAAAATATCTGGAGTTACAGCTAAGCCTTGGTAAGCGTATAAATGACCGGTACGACCAACACCTGTTTGCACTTCATCAAAAATAAGCAATGCATTATGCTTATCACACAGCGCACGCACGCCTTGAATAAATTCAACTGTAGGGCTGATAATACCGCCTTCACCTTGCAAAGGTTCAAGCATGACCGCACAGGTGTTATCTGAAATTAGCGCCTCAAAAGCAGCTAAATCATTGTAGTTACAGTGATCAATATTGCCAGGTTTTGGGCCAAAACCATCAGAATAAGCGGCTTGACCACCCACAGTCACAGTAAAAAAAGTACGACCGTGGAAACCTTGGTTAAAAGCAATAATTTGTGATTTGTGCTCACCATAATTATCAAGCGCAAAACGACGGGCAAGTTTTAAAGCGGCTTCATTTGCTTCGGCGCCAGAGTTTGCGAAGTAAACTTTGTCGGCAAACGTCGCATCAACTAATTTTTTAGCTAAACGAATAGCGGGTTCATTCGCCATTACGTTCGCAACGTGCCATAATTTTTCGCTTTGAACTTTTAGCGCATTAACTAAAGCAGGATGACAATGACCTAAACAGTTAACTGCAATACCGCCAGCAAAATCTATATATTCATTATCGGCTTGATCCCAAACATGAGAGCCTTCACCTCGGACAGGGATCACCGCTGATGGAGCGTAGTTAGGTACCATTACTTCGTCGAATAATTCACGATTTACAGTCATTGTTTTTCCTTTATGTATGAGTACAAACAGATAAAGAAGGTTACAACCTTTATCTGTTGCACGGTGTTAGCACTAAAACTACCACTAATTTGAGTATCATTATTTCAAAAAAAACACTTAATGTCTTGCGACAAAAAGCGCTATAAGCCTTTATATACAAGGGATAAGATATTATTTCAATGAATATGAATAAGTATTTACGCCCATATCTCGCCAACCCCCAACACTGCACTTGGCGGCTTGATTTAACATCATCGTCTAATATTGCATTAATATACCAAGAATTTTTTATATTAAATTTGTTAACAAACTCAAATTCAGTGATAAACCAATAAATATAGCTACTTGAACCATTTAAATCAGAGCGAAGTCAACGATTTGACCTATAAAATACAAGAGTTGCACTTAGGTTAAGTAAGAAAACAGATAAAGCAGAGAGCTTAAATGTTAAACTGAGAAAAATACAAATAGGTACTGTAATCGAAGAGTTAATTGGCTAAATCATTTAGCCCAAACTCATCATATTTGAACGCTTAAAACTGAGTTTATGATGAAATAATTGAAAAAGAGTATCTAATAACTTTTTATAAAATTAGCTAATAATTCCAAACCAGATTGAGTCAAAATTGCCTCAGGATGAAATTGCACCCCCTCTAAAGGTAAAAAACGGTGTTTTAATCCCATAATTGCATCAATTTGACCTTGAGCATCTTCAGTCCAAGCAGTAACAGTTAACTGCTCAGGTAAAGATTGTTCTGCAACAACCAAAGAATGGTAGCGACAAACCGTTAAGTCATTGACCAACCCTTTAAAAACCCCCTGATTATTATGTTTAATAATCGATGTTTTACCATGCATCACTTCTTTTGCACGAATCACTTTCCCACCAAGGGCTTGAGCAATGGTTTGATGACCCAAGCAAATGCCTAAAATGGGAAAATACTCTTTTAAATGTGTAACCACATCTAACGAAACTCCGGCCTGAGTAGGAGATTTTGGACCAGGAGAGATAACAATATGATCGGGATTTAATTGAGTAATTGTAGCTAAATCAAGCTTATCGTTGCGTCTAACCACCACTTCTTGATCAAGGCGTTGAAAATACTGCACTAAGTTATAAGTGAATGAATCGTAATTATCGATCATCAACAACATAAAATTTACTCCAAAAATAAAAAACCAGGCAAAATCAGCCTGGTTTTATCTTTATTAAACTCACTTACTGGCGAGGAATAAATCCTACAGCGTCATAGACAGCTTTTAATGTATTCTCAGCACGTACGCCTGCTTTTTCAGCACCAGTGCGCATGATTTGGTTTAATAAAGCTTGGTCGTTACGAATTTCTTTGAAACGAGCTTGAATTGGCTCAATCATAGATACAACGGCGTCTGCGGTATCTTTTTTCAGATGACCATACATTTTGCCTTCATAATCAGGTACTAATTCTTCGATTGAACGTTTTGTTGCGACAGAAAGTAACGTCAATAAATTTGATACACCCGCTTTTTCTTGTGGATCAAAATAAATACGTGCTTGTTCATCAGAATCAGTGACTGCTTTTTTTAGTTTCTTTTCTATTTGCTTAGGCTCATCTAATAGCATGATGTATCCATTTGGATTTTCATCTGATTTAGACATTTTTTTACTTGGATCTTGCAAGCTCATTACGCGTGCGCCAAATTGCGGGATATAAGGCTCTGGAATTTTAAATACATCACCATATAAATTATTAAAACGATTGGCGATATCACGTGTTAATTCTAAATGCTGCTTTTGATCTTCACCGACTGGCACTTGATCAGCCTGATACAATAAAATATCAGCCGCTTGAAGTACCGGGTAGCTGTACAAACCTACGTTGATATTATTCACATTTTTTGCTGATTTATCTTTAAACTGCGTCATACGGTTTAGTTCACCCATTTGCGCATAACAATTAAGCACCCAGCTTAATTGAGCATGTTCAGGCACTTGAGATTGAACAAATAATGCCGATTTTTCAGGGTCGATACCGCAAGCAGCATAAAGTGCAATCCCGTCGAGTACACGCTGACGTAAAACCGCAGGCTCTTGACGCACTGTAATTGCATGTAAATCAACTAACATGAAGAAACAATCATGATCTTGTTGCAACGTAAGCCATTGGTTGATTGCACCAATATAATTACCAATCGTCATTCCACCAGTTGGTTGAATACCACTTAATACAACAGGTTTAGTCATGTTATTCCTTCTTTTTCAAAAATGGCACCTCACTAAGCATAGGAGGTCAATAATAGATTTTTCAGCTGCGCAATTTTAATCGCTTCAAGGCGTTGAGCAAAGTGAAACTCTAATTTATTTAACTAACGCTAATTGCGCACGCATTTGATCAATCACACCTTTGTAGTCTGGTTGATTAAAAATCGCTGAGCCTGCGACAAACATATCAGCGCCGGCTTCAGCAATTTCTTTAATATTATCAACATTTACTCCACCATCGACCTCTAAACGAATATTACGGCCAGAGGCATTAATTAATGCTTTCACCTGACGTAATTTCTCTAACGTATGAGGAATAAAACTTTGTCCACCAAAGCCAGGATTAACTGACATCAATAAAATAACATCGAGTCTATCCATTACATGTTCAAGATAACTAAGTGAAGTTGCAGGATTAAGCACCAATCCAGCTTGGCAACCATGATCTTTTATTAATTGTAATGTGCGGTCGACATGCTCACTGGCTTCAGGATGAAACGTAATAATACTGGCTCCCGCATCGGCAAACATTGGTATAAGGCTATCAACCGGCTTAACCATTAAATGAACATCTATTGGCGCTGTAATTCCATAATTACGAAGCGCTTGGCACACCATTGGTCCAATTGTGAGATTTGGCACGTAGTGATTATCCATCACATCAAAATGTACAACATCTGCACCCGCAGCTAAAACAGCTTCAACATCTTGACCGAGTCGTGCAAAATCGGCCGATAAAATTGATGGAGCAATTAAAAATTTAGACATAGTCACCTCACTTTGAACGGGCTGATAATGTAACCTATTTTATTTAAAATTTCACCTTTACAAACATTTAACATTTCATTAATCTGATAGGCGAGTATAATTTTTATTTACACCATCCTTGTCTTTTTATGCTTCTTTGATTAAGCTTTAGGCACGTTTATGCTTAAAGGGCTTTAGCAATGAAAATAAAAGGATTAAAACGGGTAACTATTGTTTCATCAATTGTTTTATTTTCGGCTTCAACTTTTTCAGTATTTACTTCAACCTCCGGCCAAAATTTTGGCTGCGCCTGCCCTAGTAGTTATGATAATGTTTATGCTTACAATCGTGCTATTGCTCAATGTCGCTTAAATACCGATTCAAATAAAAGTTGGTTCGCTTGGTTAAAAGGCGATAGCAGAAGTGCGCAATTTCATTATCTTGATTTACTAGAATTATTGAGTGAATCTGAGCAAGATAGCTCAATCTCAAAAACTCAATATATACCTGTCAAATAGCTTGAACCGCTTCATTGCCATTCTCCAAAGTGTATTTGCCGGATTTCTCGGTGTTCAAAGCGAGCAAAAAAGAAAGCAAGATTTTCAAGAACTCTCTCCGTTACCAATCATAATTACTGCACTTATCGCTCTAATCTTGTTTATTGGCCTTATTTATGGATTTGTTCAACTTGTTGTGCCTTAATCACCTTTAGCTTATTAGCGATAAAGTGCCATCAACTCACCCACTTTGTTGCGAGAACCACCTTTAGGGCTTATTGTCCTTTTCACTTGGATCATGTCTAATGAGGCTTGAGTATAAATTTTGCGAGTCCAAACAGTGTCATGATTTGAAATTAACACTGGGATCCCTTGCTCAAATGCCGCTCGCTCTGCAAAATTAGCCAACTGAGCTTGATCATCTAAATCAAAACCACCTTTCGCATAGGCAGTGAACGAGGCTGTTTTACTAAGAGGAACGTAAGGAGGGTCGCAATACACTACCGATGAGCGAGGTAAGTCATTAAATACATCAGCATAGCCTTTGCAGGTGAAAGTCGCTTTTTGTGATTTTTCAGCGAAAAAATATAGTTCTTTTTCTGGAAAGTATGGCTTTTTATATTTACCAAAAGGTACGTTAAATATCCCTTTTAAATTGTAACGACAAAGGCCGTTATAACCATGACGGTTTAAATATAAAAACAATACAGCTCGTTCATACGCGTCTTGGCTAGCGTTAAACTGCACACGGTATTGATAATAAGCATCACTGTAATTATTTAAATCAACAAATAACTTTTTTGCATCACTAATAAATTCATCAGGCGCATGCTTTAACTCTTTATACAGATTAATAAGATCGGCATTGATGTCATTAAGCACGTAATGTGAATAATCTGTATTTAGAAAAACGGAACCAGCCCCAACAAAAGGCTCTACTAATGTTTCAGCTTCAGGTAAGCGAGCCGTAATTTCATCAACTAGACTATATTTTCCGCCAGCCCATTTTAAAAAAGCGCGTGTTTTTTGTTTCATTTATTAATTAACAATCTTTTTGATTGGGCAATTTTACCCTAAATATGAGGAGATTACTTACGTTTTAAGCGAGCGATTTCATTATTAATTGTAGCGATTGATTTAGAAAAAGGCTGCAATTGCAGTAACTGCGGGTCAAGCTTTCCTTTAGCTAGCTGGCTTTGTGAAATATCCTGATATGGTCCAATGGTCACAACCCACCAATCTTTATCGTTACGTATTGTTTGATAGACTTTTGGTTCAATCAATTCATGGGTTGCCAAAAATTCAATTAAAACGTCCTCATTGCTAAGGGCTATTAATTGCAGCATGATCAATTTTTCATCTTGCTTTTTGAACCAGTCAGAATGTACTAAATCATTCTGCTCTTGCTCTATATTTTGTGTTGATAAAACGGCGTTTTTCTCATCAGAGGTTATAGGCTCATTTGGCTGCTCTAATCTAACTAAGTCCGACTTTTCATCAGCCTTGGGTTGTAATAACTCAGCTAAGATTTGTTTAGGTTGTGCACTTTTTAACTCTTGAGCACTCACCGCGATGTCTAGAGGCTGTAAAGTATGGTTAGGTTCGTCAGTCGCTCTAAGCATATCGCTTTGCGCTACTGGCGTTGAATCTAACAAAGCCTGAGCTATAAGCTTTTGATCATCACCTGAGCTTACAGACTCTTTAGACGCAATTTCTTCCATGTTATTTGCACTGGTATCATCTTTGTCTAAAACAAGCACCACTGGAGGTGAATCTTGAGGCTCAGCTTGAGTAGGTAAAATCCGTGGCACCTCAAAAAAGAAGTAAAAAAAGCTCACAATCACTACAACCAATAAAATAAGTAATGAAATAAGCCAGCTTAGGTATTGATGCTTTTTTACAATAGGATCAGCTGTTTTTGTATCAACCTTCATTTCACCCCAATTCAGTAATAAATTAGGGTTCCCTTGCGCGGCTTCTATAAAATGCGTAAAAACTGGATCAAACGAATGTGGTAAATGTTCATAATACATTGCAAGAAACTGTCTACTCTCAGAACCACTTAAAGGCTCAAGATAAATAGTGGTTGCTTGTTTAAATGCCAAGCTACTTACCGAAGCAGTTAAAATCAGTACTTGATGATATTGAGTTAACAGCTCAATATCGCTCAACAGCTCTTCACTTAAATATTGGGCATTATCTATCACCAACAAAATTGGCCCTAATGCATGGTTAAAGCTCAACTCTTTAAAATTTTCGCAAAGTGAAAGCGATTGATCAATAAGAGGAGATTTAAAACTCTGCTCTAATATTTGTTGCATAATTTCAAGTTCAGA
This sequence comes from Pseudoalteromonas tunicata, assembly GCF_002310815.1. Classification (NCBI taxonomy): domain Bacteria; kingdom Pseudomonadati; phylum Pseudomonadota; class Gammaproteobacteria; order Alteromonadales; family Pseudoalteromonadaceae; genus Pseudoalteromonas; species Pseudoalteromonas tunicata. The sequence goes on from NZ_CP011032.1 coordinate 3,460,162, forward strand.
GCTTTTACTATGCACAGATAAATAGATTTTTGTTAATTCAGGATACTTATTAGAAAGAAAGGTTTCAAGCAAATAGCTTTTACCAAGCCCAGCTTGACCTAATAAGGATATAATTGGTTGGCCATATTCATATTGTAATTCGATACGATCGACCAAGGCTTGTCTGCTTGGTAAAATCCTAGCCTGCATTTGAAGATATCAAATCCTCTAACTCAGCTTCTGTTACATCAGAAACAAGCTCACATTGACCAAAATTTTTAGGAAGAATAAAACGAATGGTTCCTAGCTTATTTTTTTTGTCTTTTTTCATGTGTTTGACAAAAACGTCTAAACCCATTTCTTGAGGGAAAAGTGTTGGCAAGTCGTATGCTATTAACAAGTTGATAATTCGCTGTAGCTCTACGTTTGATAATTTCCCACGCTGATAACTTAGCTTACTTGCCATTACCATACCTGCAGCAACAGCTTCACCATGTAACCAATTACCGTATCCCATTTGCGCTTCTATAGCATGCCCAAATGTATGACCTAAATTAAGTAACGCGCGTTGACCTTGTTCAGTTTCATCTTCTGCCACAATTAAAGCTTTAATCTGACAACAACGAAAAATGATATGCTGTAAATGCTCTGTCGATTGATCTTTTATCTGCTCAACATGCTGTTCAAGATAAGCAAATAATTCAGTATCATAAATCAAACCATATTTGATAACCTCAGCCATACCTGCAGCAAACTCACGCTCAGGCAAGGTTATTAAACTATTGGTATCAATTAAGACTAAGTCAGGCTGATAAAATGCACCTATCATGTTTTTACCCAAGGGATGATTTACTGCGGTTTTTCCTCCAACAGATGAATCAACTTGTGATAAAAGCGTAGTGGGTATTTGAATAAACGGCACACCTCGTTGATAACAAGCAGCAACAAAACCAGTTAAATCACCAATGACACCACCACCTAAAGCAATTAGACAAGTATCGCGGCCACAATTATTTTCCAATAAAAATGCGCTTACTTTCTCAAAGTACTCTAATGTTTTGTATTGCTCACCGTCAGGTAATACAATATGTAAAGGCTCACAAGGCGCTAATTTATTTAATAATAAATCTAAATACAGTGGCGCTACAGTCTCGTTTGTAACAACAACAGGACGTCGCGTTTTGATATAATCAAGAAGGTTAACCCCGGCTTCAAATATACCGGGGCCAATATAAATTGGATAACTACGCTCATCTAAATTAACGGTCAATTCAAGCATAAGCGGTTCTCCATAACTCTTAAAAGTCGAGTTTTTCTATAATCAAGTTGGCTACTACTTTAGCACTTTGTTCATCAGTGCGAACAACTATATCTGAAACTTCTTCGTATAAAGGTACACGTTCTTCAGATAAGCGTTCAAGAACCTCTTTCGGATCTTCCTCAGTTTGCAATAGAGGACGTTTTTTGTCTCTTTGCGTACGAGCCACTTGTTTTTCGATTGGAGTTTCCAAATAAACTACAATACCACGTGCTGACAACTTATTACGGACATCTTTACTAAGCACTGAACCACCGCCAGTTGCTAATACGATACCCTGCATTTCAGTTAAATCAGAAATTACTGTCTCTTCACGACGTCGAAAGCCTTCTTCACCTTCGATATCGAAAACCCAAGCAATATCAGCACCCGTGCGACGTTCGATCTCTTGATCAGAGTCGAAAAACTCAAGGTGAAGTTGATCTGCTAAATGACGACCAATGGTGCTTTTACCTGCACCCATAGGGCCCACTAGAAATATATTACGTTTTTCAGCCATATCTGTTTATTACAATCTAACTCTAAAATTTAAAATAAACCCCGCCTACTGAGCTGGCCCCAAAAATTAAGGGGCTGATTATCTCAGTATTCGAATAGGGATTTCAAGTGAAATGAAATAAAAAGGCCCTTTAGGGCCTTTTTATTTTGTTTTAGTCTTTCAAAATCTTCGGAGTTACAAAAATCAACAACTCTTTCTTCTCTGTTTTCTCGCTAGTACGCTTAAACAGTGCACCCAAATAAGGGATATCACCAAGCAATGGTACCTTCGAAGAACTATTAATGACTTGCTGCTGGTAAATACCACCCAACACAATTGTTTGGCCATTTTCAACTAATACCTGCGTTCTTATTTCTTGGGTATTAATAGCCACTGCATTACCTGTCGGAGTCTGTACAGTATCACCAGGAGTATCTTGCGTAATAACCAAGTCTAATATTACTTTGTTATCAGGAGTGATATGAGGCGTTACTTCAAGACTTAATACTGCCTTTTTGAATTCAACCGTTGTAGCACCACTAGAAGCCGCTTGTACATATGGGATCTCAGTACCTTGTTCAATTCGTGCTTTCTTTTGATTTGCAGTTGTAATTCGCGGGCTTGCAATAATTTCGGCTTTATTTTCTTGCTCAAGAGCTGATAACTCAAGATCTATTAAAGTACCATCGGCAAGCTTAGCAATATGCATACCTATGCTACCAGCCGGATTTGTTACCGCTAAATTAACATTAAGACGCTCAGCTAAGGTTGGAATAACTCCATTTGAAATTTTTTGAGCGCCTGCCAAAGTACCCGCAATACCATCAGTTAATTGTTGATCACTAAACCCCCAACGTATCCCTAAGTCTTCTTGCACACTATCACGGACTGTTACCATACGAGATTCAATTACAACCTGCTTAACAGCAACATCTAAGGTTTCAACCATGCGACGAACATTTTCAATACTTTTTGCAGTATCTTTGATTAATAAGGTATTGGTACGAGTATCGACTGAAACCGCACCTCGAGAAGACATAATTGAGTTACCTTGAGATATTAGTAATGTCGAAAAGTCTTCAGCTTTAGCGTAGTTTAACTGAATGTATTCACTATATAGAGGCTCAAGATTTTCAACTTGTTGTTTAGCCTTTAACTCTTTGGCTTCTCTTGCTGCTAATTCCTCTGTTGGTGCAACCATTAAGATCGAACCATCCATACGTTTGTCTAATCCCTTAACTCGAAGCACGATATCAAGTGCTTGGTCCCAAGGTACACCATCTAAACGTAAGGTTACATTCCCATTAACCGAATCACTTGTCACTAGATTAAAACCATTTAAGTCGGCAATAATTTGCAATACCGAACGAATGGAAATGTCTTGGAAGTTAAGTGACATTGGTTTGCCTTGGTAATTTTTACCATCACCTAGAAAGCTTTTCTTCGACGTATCTTTTTCAACCGTAAGGGTAAAGATATTATCAAGTTGCTGATAGTTATAATCAAACTCACTTGTTGTATCGATGACAATGCGACTATTTGCGCCATCTTTAAATGTTTCGATAGTATTTACAACCGTACCATAATCCATTACATCTAATTGGTATAATAAATCATCAAGAATATCTGTATTGTGGAAAACAGCGACAACCTTGCCTGCTTTTTCAGATACATCAATTGCGGCCATGTTTTCTTGTAAGAAAATTAGAATACGCGCTTCGCCTTTTTCGCCACGACGAAAATCTACAGCTTGAATCTTATTTATATACGTTTGAGAATCATCAATTGTATTTGTTTCAGCAACATCTTGAGTCGGATTATCTGAAACATGGAGATAAAACAAGTTTTTATCTGTGCGCGTTTGGTAAATTTTTAAATGATCTAAGTAAATAGTTACTTTAAAACCATCATTAACAAATTCGTTTGTTACCTTTTTTACACCCGCTTTGTTGATTAAAACTTCAGTTAGGTTTTCTTCATAATCAGCTTCATCGAAAAATAATTCGATACGAGCTGGTTCACTAAATACCTGAATCTTCGGCTCAATATAAACTTCTTCATCGAATACAAATTCAATTTCAGTTTCGCCTTCTAACAGTGGATTGTATCGTACATCATATAATAGAGGCACGGCACTCGCTGAAGATGCCATCAGTATAAACAACAAACTAATAATTGCTGATAGACGTTGATTCAACTTAGTTATTCCCTTGTGCATATAATTAAGCCCTATATTATTTTTTGGATGCATTACCCGCCTCCACTATTTCTACTTTTGTCAGGCGTTCTTTCCAACATCCTGCACCATCAGGTATCATTTCTAATAGTTCAATGTAACTACCTTTAACTTGCAAAACTTTACCGTGATAAAGCCCCATGTAGTTACCGCGTGTCACTCGATAAAGCGTATCATCTGAAGCTGTGATTAACGCCCAAGTATCTAAGCCACTTCCTAATGTACCTTTCATCTTAATATTATCCAAAGGATAACCTTCTAGAGGCTCTTTTTTCCTCTTTGGATCGGGATGTAAACAATTTTGAACTTGTAATAAATTATCTTGAATCACTTCAGGTTTTGGTGCCACAAATGGACTTCTAAGCTCTTGTGCATTGTAAGCAAAGTGCTCAAATTGAGTTATTTCAGGAATCGGTTCAACTTTTGCTTTAGTTCCAGCTCGAACTTGATTAATAAACTCTTGCTGTTCTGTAATATCATCAAAACAACCTGTAAGTAATAGAGGCAACACAACCAAGGCGACTTTTTTCATTATTGAGCCTCCTCATAACGGTATGTTTTTGCAACTACACTAAAATGTAAACGCTCATCACCTTTAGATTCGATACTAAAATCATGCAAACTTACAATCCGAGGTAGCTGAGCTACTTTACTAACAAACTCACCAAACTCATGATAACTACCGACAACCTCTATTTTTATTGGTAGCTCAGTATAGAACTCTTTTTCTATCTCAGGTAACCAACCAATCTTATTAAAGGTTAAACCACTTGTAGTACCAACATAAGATAAATCATCGAGTAAACCAGGCGTTTCATTAGAGGTTGGTAATCGTTTAAGTAATTGAGAGAACTTATCTTCCATATCAATCATTTGTTGTTTGTAAGTTTCTAAATTACTTGCAACAGCATATTTAACTTTAAAGGTTGTCCGCAGCTCTTCTTCTTTTACCACCGCATTATCGTAAGCTTCAATTTCACCGGAAACAAAGAGATTATAAGTTAAAAGTGACACAGCTAACGCAACGCCTATTGCAGCAATAAATTTTACGGCTAGGGGCCAAGAACCAATATTTTCTAAATCTAACTCACTAAAGTCTATTTCATTGAGTGATTTTAAATCTATATTCATTTGTTAGCCTCTCCTATCTCTTCAAACGGCTTAACACTGAACTGCATCTTAAAATCACTTAACAAACGAGACTGTTTTTCAACAGCGACAATGTCTTGCATGACCGGCTTTTCAAATAAATAGGAGCCTTCTAACTGACGCAGCATTGAAGATAATCGATTATTTGACTCGCTCTTGCCTACAATTTGAAGTGCACGATCTTTACGCTCTAAACTTGTCAAATAAACACCTGACGGTACCATTTTGGCAAGTTCATCCATAATTTGGGTACCCAAATTACGACTGCTTTGTAATTCTTCGATAAGACGCATACGCTGCTGTAAGCTCTCTTTTTTCTTATCAAGCTCTTTTATTTCAGCTATTCGCCTATCTAGTACCACTATTTCGGCCGTTAAAAAGCCATTTCGTAAATTTTGCCCTTCCTTCATGGATGAGTAGACCATGCTGATAACAAACATTGACCCAAATGAAACTAAAGTGACCAAAAATAAAATAGAGAGATACTGTTTTTGGGCCTCTTTTCGCGATGCTTCGCGCCAAGGCAACAGATTTATATGTGGCATGATGAAAAACTCCTCAAGGCTAATCCTGTTGCAACTGCCAATTGCGCCTTATTCTTGTCCAATTGTTCTCGGTCAATTGTTGGAGCAAGTTCCATACCATTAAAGGGGTCGATAATAATAGAGTGAATTCCTAATTCATCAACAAGTAACTTATCAAGACCTCGAATTAAAGAGGTCCCTCCAGACAAGACAATATAATCTATCTGGTCTTTACCACTTGTTGTCAAAAACATCTGCACAGCTCGACGTACTTGCTGTAAGAATGCGGTTTGAAATGGAGCTAATACTTCAAAAGTGTAGTTTGGCGGTAAATCACCATTGATTTTAGCAAGCTCCGCTTCATCAAAACTCTTGTTATAATATGAAACGATAGTATTGGTATATTGTTCACCACCAAACACTTGATCTCTGGTATAAATCGTTTGGCCATTATGAACCACACTAACCAAAGTCAATGACGCACCTACATCGATAAATGCCACAATTTTGTTAACGGCATCATCAGGTAATGATGCGTAACATAAATCTATAGTTCTGCTGAGAGCATAAGCTTCAACATCAACCACTTTTGGCTCAAAACCTGCTGCATCAATAGCACCTACACGCGCTTCAATGCTTTCTGTACGTGCAGCTGATAATAAAACATTTACTTTTGACGGGTCAGTTTCATTAATGTGAAGCTTTTCAAAATCAAGGCTTACCTCATCTAACGGATAAGGTATGAGGCTATCAGCTTCAATTTCAATTTGAGATTCCAATTCGCTATCAGTCAGAGCCACATCCATAAAAATGACTTTGGTAATAACTGTTTGACCAGAAACAGCAACAGCCGCCTGTTGCACGGCTTTAGGCATTTTTTTTCGAATTTTACTGATAACTCGAGAGACAGCTTCAATATCTTGAATAGAGCGCTCAACCATTGCCCCTTTGGGCATTGGTTCAATAGCAATCGCTTCTAAACGATAATGTGCATCTTTTTGGCTTAATAAGACAGCTTTGACTGAGTGTGAACCAATATCGATTCCAACCATCCATACAGCAGGCTTTTTTATTAGTTTCGTTAACATAACTCTAACGCTATCCTTTTTTTTTATAATTATAATAACTTTATAAAATCTAGCGAAAAATTTTTAATTCATTTTTTAATCAGGATATACTACCAGTGTTAAAACCTAAATGGGAGTCTGTTTAAGGATATTTAAGTGACTTTATTTAAAAACATTTTACGTTTTCTTATCATTTGTAGCACTTTAGGTGTTTTGAGCATAATAGCTTTGTACTATTATGTTAAATCTGATATCCCTAGTGTACAAGTATTAAAAGACGTCCAGCTCCAATCTCCACTACTAGTATTTACAAAAGATGGCAAACTAATCAATCAGTTTGGTGAAAAAAGACGCATACCATTAAGCATAGAACAAATACCACAGAATCTAATAAATGCTCTTATTGCAACTGAGGATAGCCGCTTTTATGACCATCCAGGCGTAGACCCGATTGGTATTATTCGCTCAGCGCTGGTCGTTATTACTACAGGACAAAAAAAGCAAGGTGCAAGCACTCTGACAATGCAAGTTGCTAGGGGATTTTTTCTAACCCGAGAAAAAGCCTATATCCGTAAAATAAAAGAAATTTTTATTGCACTTCATATTGAACAACTACTGAGCAAAGATGAAATTTTAGAGCTTTATTTGAACAAAATGGAGTTTGGCAATCGCGCATTTGGAGTAGGCGCGGCAGCACAAGTTTATTTTGGCAAAAACATTAGTGAACTAACACTTTCGCAACATGCAATGCTTGCAGGATTACTCCAAGCACCATCGGCACTAAATCCATTTAGACATCCTCAAAGAGCTAAAAAACGCCGTAATATTGTATTGGCGAGAATGCTTGACGAAAAATATATTACTGAAGCGGTTTATCAAGAAGCTATCAAAGAACCAATCACAGCGAAATTCCATGGTGCTGAAATTGAAGTATCTGCTCCCTATATTTCTGAAATGGTTCGTGCCGAAATGGTCAAGCAATTTGGTGAAGAGGACGCTTATAACAAAGGATTTCGGGTTTACACCACGATTGAAGCTAATACACAGTTAATGGCCGAAAAGGCTGTTGTTGATAATTTAGAGCAATACGACACTCGCCATGGTTACCGTGGCCCACACCTTCATCTGTGGGATTTTGAAACGCAAGCGGCTTGGGCACCTCGTGACATCCTCGATTATTTGGCTCAGATTAAAGAGTTTAATGATTTAAAGGCTGCTGTAGTCACAGATATTCAAGACCAATCAATCACAGCTCTCGTTAAAGATGGTCGTTTTGTCACCGTTCAATGGGATGGTTTAAAATGGGCCCGTTCATACTTGCGCAATAGTAAACAAGGTCCCGCTCCTTCAAGTGCTAGTCAAATACTCAATCCTGGCGCTGCAATTTGGTTAAAAGAAGCGCAGGATGGGCAATGGAGTTTAAGTCAAATTCCGCAAGTATCTGGCGCGCTAGTCTCTTTAAACCCACAAGATGGCGCAATAAAAGCCATTGTTGGTGGCTACAGCTTTGAACAAAGTCAGTACAACAGAGCGGTACAAGCCAAAAGGCAGGTCGGCTCAAACATAAAACCTTTTATTTATTCTGCCGCATTAGAAAATGGATTCACCCTTGCTAGCATAGTAAATGATGCTCCAATTAATAAATGGGACGAAACAAATGGCACGGCTTGGCGGCCAAAGAATGATCCTGAGGTTTATGTTGGCCCAATCCGTGTTAGACGCGCACTTGGAGAATCTAAAAACGTTATTTCAGTCCGATTGTTAAGGGCTGTGGGACTAAGCAAAACCGCTGATTACCTGTTAAATTTTGGTTTTAATCCAGCTGATATCCAACGTAATGAATCACTAGCGCTTGGTAGTATTTCACTCACCCCTCTTGAACTTGCAACTGGAATGGCAACTTTTGCCAACGGCGGTCATTTAATCGAGCCATATTTTATTAGTCGTATTGATGATGCAAATAACAAAACCATCAGACAAGCACAACCTTTAGTAGCCTGCGCTGAGTGTTCAAACGATGAAATTAAGGATAGTTTTCATTACGCCCCGCGCGTGATCAGCGTCCAAAACTCATTTTTAATTGCAGATGCCTTAAAAAGTGGTATCTGGGGTGGCGGTAGCTGGAAACATAAAACCTCTTGGCGAGGTACGGGCTGGCGCGCTCAAAAATTAAATCGCCATGATTTATCAGGTAAAACTGGTACCACTAATGATGCTGTGGATACTTGGTTTACTGGTTTTAATCGCGACCTGCTTACCACAACCTGGGTCGGTTTTGACAGCCCTGGAATTAGCCTTGGTCGAACAAGTTACAACAGTAACTTAGATAAAAATCAAACCTTTCTTGGTGAATCGGGAGCGAAAACGGCTTTGCCAGCTTGGATAGGGTTTATGGAATTTGCGTTACAAGACATGCCAATTTCAAATGTTTACCAACCCGATGGGTTAATCTCGGTGCGTATTGATTATGCATCAGGATTATTAAGCGATAAAACAGACCATACAAGTGGATTTGAGTTTTTTACCAAAGAAACGGTGCCAACTCAATATGCACAACCAAAAGCAGAAGCTATTTTCGAAGTGAGCTCACCAGAGCCGGAAGATGATGAGTTGTTTTAACAACTCAAAATTAATTACAAAAAAGGCGCAATAGCGCCTTTTTATTATTTTAGTGTAGGTTATTTAGCTAACGAAACACATAACCAATATAAATCAGAATGCACACCCGCAGCCGTCACCTCTTTGCCGGCTCCCGGACCTTGGATCACCAAAGGATTATCTTGGTACCAACGGCTGTTAATGACAAAGATGTTATCACCTGGCTTTAAGGTTGCTAAAGAATCTTGTTTCGCAACACCTTGCAAGCCAACTTGAGCTGTCACTTTATCATCCGATAAAACCAATTCAGCAACATAACGCAATACTTTATCTTCTAACGCAGCCTTTGCAGCAAGCTCGCTGACATAAGTATCAAGTAATGCAAGATTATCAACAAAAAATTCCCAATCACCGTTACTTAAAGCTTCGGGCATTAAAGGCGAAAGCACAATGTCATCAAGCTCTAAGTTTAAACCCAACTCTCTGGCTAAAATAAGTAACTTACGCTGTACATCTCGGCCAGAAAGATCTTCTCTCGGGTCGGGCTCACTATAACCCATCGCTTTGGCTTGCATAACTAATTCAGAAAAAGGCACTTCAGCGGTATATTGGCTGCAAAGCCAAGATAACGTACCAGAAAAAACACCGCTAAGCCTTTGCACTTTATCACCAGAGTTTTGTAAATCATTTAATGCAAAGTTAATCGGTAACCCAGCTCCAACCGACGTATTATAACGCCACTGCAAGTTACGCTGCTTTAAGCTTTGTTGTAATTGCTCATACCAAGCAAGTGGAGCTGTTCCAGCGTATTTATTGGCACAAATAAGGTGGCAGTTATGAGCAACAAACTGAGGATACAATTGACTAAACTGCTCACTTGCTGTGATATCAATCACTAACTTATGCTCATAATCTAGCTCAGCTAAATGACTTAATAATTCAGCTTCATGGTATGACACCGCATGAGTCTGCCAAGCAGCTTGCCAATTTTGCACATCAATCCCAGTAGGATTAAATAACATTTGCTCGCTGCGTATTAAGCCAACCAGCTTCACGGGCAATAATTGATTTAAACGACTTAACTGCTCTTTTAACTGCTCTAAGAATACGGTACCTACATTGCCCAAGCCCGCCACAACCACAGCCAACTCTTGTGAAACACTGACTAACTTATCATGCAAAATTGTTAATCTGTCAGTATCTAACTGCTGCTCACAAAGCAGAATACAATAATCTTCATGACTATAAATAAAACGTAAATTAACGTTATTTTCTGCCAAAATTACTTTTGCCGATTGCGCTAATTGATGGCCATCTCCATGCTGACACACCAAGGCAATACCCGACACATTTGACTCAACTAGATTACAACGCCCAGCCAACAGAGTTAAAACTTGATGACCTAAAGCAGCTGGCACAAGTAAATATACCTCATCTTTTTCCACAAAATGATGAAGTGCGTGCTGTACTATCCGACTTAGCTCACCCACTTCACCTTCATGTAAATCTGCAACTTTTAATAAATCGTAATGATCTAGATTGGTGATAAAACGTTTTTGTTTCGCAAATCCTTCTTTTACGATTTCAGTCGCCGCACTGCTACTATCAAAACTACTGCGCACAACAAGTTTAATATCAGTGTCTTTAAGCGGGGTTAGTGTTTTGGCATGTAAAACTGGATTTCCCAAACGAGCAAGCAAATTTGCTTGACCACGGCAAATTTTACCATAACGAATCGCTTGTTTTACTTTGCGAGGATCAGTACTAAATACACCTTGGGTATCAGTCCAAATTGAAACACTCTCAGCACAGATATAACGCGCAAATAAAGTCGCACTATAGTCACTCCCATTACGACCGAGTGTAATGGTTTGCCCTTGTTCATCACTTGCGATAAAACCTGTAACAACATTATATTTTGTTGCACTAAATTGCCCACAGGCAATTACGTTTTTCTCATGTTGCAATACACCTTGCGCTAAGGTCAGCAGCTCTCTGGCATCAAAGCTTTGTGCTGCAACATTTAGCTGCTGTAAATATAAACCTAATAACCGTGCAGACCACAGCTCACCATGCGCTAAAAGATGAGCCTCTTGTAAATGTTGCGAGGCAATTTTTTCGCCTATCGAAATAAGCTCGGCATCCAACAGCTCAAGCGCTGAATCTTTATAAGAATCAGTTAATAAATCAGCAATTAATTCAAACTGATTTGCCGAAAGTAATGCTAAAACATCCGATATAGCCTGCTGATCGGCTTGGCGATAACTCTGCCAAAGCTTAACTAAGGTATCAGTCGTTTTACCTGCGGCTGAAACTACAACAACATCACCAAGTGCCGCTTGCTGTAAAATAATATTAGTCACTGCATGATAGCGCTTGGCACTACTTAAGCTTGAACCACCAAATTTGTGTACTGAACGAGTCATCTTAAATTACCATAATGCAACGTGAGCAGGGCTAAAACAAAATGCGGCTGAAGAGTTATTTTGCTCATCTGCTTTAACTGGCTTTGGCTCAGCTACTGGCTGGCCCTTATCTTCACCAGGGCGAGTTTCAGAAAAGTTTCGCTCTAAATCTGCGAGTAAATCTTCAATATCCTCAATACCCACTGAAATACGAATTAAAGTATCACCTACCCCAGCCTCTAAACGAGCCTGAGGATCCATTCCTGCATGAGTCATAGTCGCTGGATGGCAAATTAAGCTTTCAACGCCACCTAAAGACTCAGCCAAGGTGAAGTGCTTGCAATTAGTTAAAAAACGAGCTGCATCGTTGATATCACCTTTAATATCAAAACTAACCATACCGCCAAAACCACGCTGTTGCTGTTTAGCTAATTGATGTTGCGGGTGAGATTCAAGCCCAGGGTAATAAACACTTTTAACAAAAGGGCTACGCTCTAAATATTCGGCGATTAAAAAGGCATTTTGCTCATGTTGCTTGATCCGGACATTCAAAGTGCGAATACCGCGCAAAGTTAAATAACTATCAAATGGTGCGCCGGTAATGCCAATATTATTAGCCCACCAAGCAAGCTCATCACCAAGCTCTTGAGTACGAGCAATCACCGCACCACCAACAACATCCGAGTGTCCATTAATATATTTAGTTGTTGAATGCACAACAACATCAACACCAAATTCAATAGGATTTTGCAATGCTGGCGATAAAAACGTGTTATCCGCAGCAACTAAAGCACCACATTTTTTTGCTGTAGCAACAACTTTAGCAATATCAGTTAAACGTAAAAGCGGATTACTTGGCGTCTCAATCCAAATTAACTTAGGTTTAATTTGTTCAATATCATCAAAACTCTTATCTAGAGTAAAATTAACAACTTTTAATTTTAATAAGCCACGCTTTTCTAAACTAGTGAAAAGACGATAACTACCACCATAACAATCATGAGGGATCACTAAAGTGTCTTGGCTTGATAACAGCTGAGTCACTAAATGAACCGCAGCCATGCCTGTTGCGGTAACTATACCTTTTGCGCCACCTTCAAGCTCAGCTAATGTTTCAGCTAAGATATCTCGAGTTGGATTACCACTGCGGCCATAATCATATGCGCGCTTGGTATTAAAATCGGCAAAAGAATAAGTTGTTGATAAATATAGAGGTGGCACGACTGCGCCGTGATGTTTATCAGCTTCTATTCCTTTACGGACTGCGATAGTCGCTTTTTTGGTATCGTTCATTTTAAAACCCACAAACAGTTAGATGTTTAGACGTCTAAAAGGTTAAATTAACACAAGGCAGAAGTCAAAACATTTATACGTCTAAATAGCTAAATAAATGGTATTTGACTATATATTTTAAACCGATAAAATTTCGCCACGACAAAGCCAATAACTTTAGATTATAGATAATATTCTTTGGGATTTTTAATAATTACAACATTGGCAAACAAGGCACGCAGTTCAATTAAGGCAACCAATATTTATGGCAACAAAATGGAATGGTGAATATATTCACCCATATGCAGAACACGGTAAAAAATCTGAGCAAGTAAAAAAAATTACCGTTTCTATCCCACTAAATGTATTAAAAGTTTTAACCGATGAACGCACTCGTCGCCAAGTTAATAACTTACGCCACGCCACCAACAGTGAATTGTTATGTGAAGCATTTCTTCATGCTTTTACTGGTCAGCCACTGCCTAATGATGAAGATTTACGCAAAGATAACCCTGAGCACGTTCCAGCCGAAGTGCGCGACATAATGCTCAGAATGGGCTTAGAATTACCCGTTTTAGAAGACGAATAAAAAAAGCCTCAACTAAGTTGAGGCTTTTTTTTAACGTAAAAATTACTGCATGTAATTTTCAGGTAAAGGAATTCGCGCAACACCTGAAGCTACGGCAGCTTGCGCTACCGCTAATGCTACACGTGGCAACAAACGCGGATCCATTGGTTTTGGAATAATATAATGTGCGCCAAATTCTAACGAATCGACACCGGCAGCTTGCAATACTTCAGCAGGCACAGGCTCTTTAGCAATTTGACGAATTGCATTTACAGCAGCAATTTTCATTTCATCATTAATCCTTTTTGCCCTAACATCGAGCGCACCACGAAAAATAAACGGAAAACACAAAACATTATTAACTTGGTTTGGATAATCAGAACGACCTGTTGCCATAATTAAATCTGTACGCGCAGCATTAGCTTCATCAGGATGAATTTCAGGATCTGGATTTGAACAAGCAAATACCACTGGTTTATCAGCCATCAACTTTAAGTCATCAGCAGAAATTAAATTAGGGCCAGATACACCAACAAAGACATCGGCATCGGTAATTACATCTTGCAAGGTACGCTTATCAGTATTATTTGCAAACAGTTCTTTATACTCATTTAAATCATCACGACGGGTATGAATAACACCTTTGCGATCAAGCATATAAATATGTTCACGCTGAGCACCACATTTAATTAGCAACTCCATACATGCAATTGCAGCAGCGCCCGCACCCAAACAAACAATTTGTGCATCGTGCAGATTTTTGCCTTGAACTTCTAACGCATTAAGCATACCTGCAGCCGTCACAATCGCTGTACCGTGCTGATCATCATGAAATACTGGGATATCACAACGCTCAATTAGTGCTTTTTCAATTTCAAAACATTCAGGTGCCTTGATATCTTCAAGATTAATACCGCCAAATGTATCAGCAATATTTTCAACCGTATTAATAAAGTCTTCGGTAGTACGGTGCTTTACTTCAATATCGATAGAATCAATTCCAGCAAAACGCTTAAATAATAGTGCTTTACCTTCCATTACGGGCTTAGATGCTAATGGCCCTAAATTACCCAATCCTAAAATGGCAGTTCCATTTGAGATAACAGCAACTAAATTGCCCTTAGCGGTATATTTATAAGCATCGGCTGGATTTGCTGCGATTTCACGAACAGGTTCAGCAACGCCAGGGCTATAAGCTAGCGCAAGATCTTTTGCTGTTTCAGCTGGTTTAGTCAATTCAATACTGATTTTACCTGGAACGGGTTCGGCGTGGTATTTTAAAGCTTGTTCTCTAAAGTCTGACATGAGGCGATATTTTCCTGCAAGAAGTTAAGTGTGAGAGTGAGATAAAATTCGCTACTGAGTTTAACGATACCTGTATTAAGCAGAATTTCAAGTAAAATACTGTCAAACAACAAAAAACGATCATTTGCCTATATTCTACCTAATTTTAGTGATTTTACTCCCCTTTTCACAGAAATTCCCCTTACTAACAACTTATTTATGCATATTAATAAACAAAATTATGAATATAAAACCAACAAATACCACGTAAAACGCTATAAAAAAACACCTATCTATAACCGAAATAAGCACTCTTACAATTGATACAAGTTAAAATCAAAGTTCACCATAAAAACCATTATTAATGAAGGATAACCCACATATCACGAAAAATAATAACAGATATGACCAGATAAAAACCTTTTCCTCACCATCACTTAGTACTAAAAACAACCACCTTATAAACTCTTTTTTAAATGCCTAAACTGAATAAATTTTCATATTTAATCGTTAGTATTTTTACGATTACTTTTGGTTAGCTTGTGCCAGATCAAACTATGTTTGAGCTCGCCACTTATAATTTAAGCCTCATTCATCAGCATTATTTAAGGCATTCGTCGTGCAAAATACTATCGATTGGGATGATTCTCTGATCAAAAAATATAACGTATCTGGCCCAAGATATACCTCTTACCCCACGGCATTGTCATTTAATGACGGCTTTTCCAAACAAGATATGCTCAGCGCACTGGCGCAAACCAACAATAAAAAGCTATCTCTTTATATTCATATCCCTTTTTGTCATCAGCTGTGTTACTACTGCGGCTGCAATAAGATTGTGACACGCCATCAACACAAAGCAGACTTGTACCTCGATTATTTAGAACAAGAAATAACAGCGCAGGCAAAGCTTTATCAGCATTACGAAGTAGAACAGCTTCATTTAGGTGGTGGCACGCCAACATTTTTAGATCAAGCACAAATGACTCGACTAATTAACATGCTAAACCAGCATTTTCAGTTCAAAGCAGATGCGCAAAAAGGAATCGAAATTGATCCCAGATCACTTGCGGAGAATATGCTATCCGTGCTGTTTCAATTAGGATTTAACCGAGTATCATTTGGTATTCAAGATTTTAATGATGATGTACAAAAGGCCGTAAACCGTGAACAATGCGCCGAAAATGTTGCTAACTTAGTCATTGAAGCACGCCAACTTGGTTTTAAATCGGTTAATGCCGATATGATTTATGGCCTACCATTACAAACACCTGAGAGCTTTGCTGCGACGATAGATCAACTTATCAGCCTTTCACCTGATAGAGTCTCTGTTTTTAACTATGCCCATCTTCCCGATCGGTTTGCCGCACAAAGAAAAATAAAAGACCAAGACCTGCCTTGCGCCACTGACAAGCTGGCAATGTTTAAAAATACCCTAGCGCAAATGACCGCTGCAGGTTATGTCTTAATTGGAATGGATCATTTTGCTAAAAAAGATGACAGTTTAGCAATAGCCCAACAACAAGGTCTTTTACATCGTAACTTTCAAGGTTATACCACACATGGAGATTGTGATTTACTCGGCTTAGGTGTGTCTTCAATCTCTCAAGTTGGCAATAGTATTTTTCAAAATCCCAAAGAGCTCAAAGGCTATTACCAAGCGGTTGAAACCTCTGGTATTGCGGTTTGTAAAGGGCTGACATTAAATGATGACGATTGCCTAAGAGCCGATGTTATTCGCCAATTAATTTGCCACTTCACACTTGATATACCAACGATTGAGCGTCAGTATGGTATTAACTTTAAAGTCTACTTTGCATCAGCTTTAGTGCAATTACAGACTCTAGCAGCAGACAATATGCTGTCTGTTGAACCAAAGACGATAACTGTAACAGCAAAGGGGCGTTTATTTATTCGCATCATTTGTATGGCTTTTGATGCCTATTTACAGCGCCAAGCAAAACTCACTCGTTTTTCACAAGTAATTTAGCCTTAATAAGTGATATGCAATAAAAAAGAGCGACTCAATGGTCGCTCTTTTTACAACTGAAACGATTAAATCACCGTTTTTGTGGCAGGGTCTGCAGGAAAGCGCTCGATGATTAACACCAAATCTTGCATAATTTCAGCTTCAAATTCTTCTTCTTTACGCCAACGTAAAGAATCTTGCTGAAAAATTTCTTTCTTTGAATATTTTTTACGCGCCTGATGAGTGGGCATTTCTTTCACTGCATCATACATTTTAAAAACACCAGGATAAGCCAGAGCTAAATCTTGCTCTTGTTCAAACTGGTATTGCGACATTAATACCCAAATTCGCAAACAACCTTCAGAATATTCACACTGCTTTTCCTTCATTGCTTTGGCAATTAAATTAATGCTGTCTGATAACTTTAGGTTTTTTTGCGCTTGCTGAGCTTGATATTGAGCCTTCTTTTCAGCAACTTTTTCATTTTGTACTTTTACTTGGAGCAATAAACGGCCAGCATAAAATGCCAACCCTGCAATAATAATCGCACCTAAAATCAAGCTTACGATTAATAGCACACTCATTTATCATCCTCGTCATCATCAAGCCATTCATCAGCTAAATTGTTTGATAAAAATTGGCTATATAAATCATCACCTTGCTCATCATCATCATCTTCATCTTCAATACCCAGTAATTCACAAAGGGCTTGATGGCGCGCAATTTTGGTATTGAAGTATTTAGCATCTTTACCAACTAATAATTCACCACTTTCATGACGATCAATTAAATCAAGTAAACGTTGGTCATTTTCTAATTGCTCTAACTCTTGCTCAGGCGACAACTCAACTGGCACAACTTTCTTAAGCTCGACCTGTGGCTCTAAATGACGTTTAAGCACTGGCTCTGGCACAATTACAGCTGCAGCACCTGCAACTAGGCTAACAGGCTTTTTACTGCCCTTTCCTGGTTGACTATCTTTTTTTACATTCGTTTCTTGTTGGCTATTTTTGCCTTCAACAGCATTACGCGTACCAGGTTTATTGCCTGTTTTTGCTTTAGCACGCACTTCTTTTAGTGCACGCATTTCTTTTAATTTGTCTTTACTTAATTTTTTTGGGGCAAGACTGCCGCCTTTACGTGTTTTCGTTCTGCTCATTTGCTTTCAACCGTTCAGTAATTGGGTGTATTTTACATCAATAGGAGGGATTTCGTTATGGCTTTTTAAAAATGATTACGTCATTACCAACAAACTCAACCATTAAATTGTCTCGTTTTGCTAAAAATTCAAATGTTGCCCGACTAAAAAAAGAAACGTGAGTTGGATCGTTTTTATAATGCCAATTTAAAAACCTTGCATGATCAATCACAAGTTTAGTCATTAATGCCAAAACGCCACCTGATTTAACCAATGACAGCAATAGCGGCCACTCTTTTGCAGGTTGATTAAAATGCTCGATTACCTCAGTACAAGTGACAAAATCATACTGCTGCCGTAATACAGTTTTATCTGGAGCATAAAAAATATCATACACGTTCATCTCATAACCTTGCTCAGTCAACATATGTGCCAAAGCAGGACCTGGTCCACAGCCAAAATCAAGCCCTGAACTATTAGGCGTAATTTGCTCAACGAGAGGGTCAATGACTCGCTGTAAAAAACGCAGATAGCCCAAATCCTCGATATTATTATCATGATTGTCATACATCGCTTTTTCATCTTCTCGATTGAGATAAAAAGCTTCAGGAACAAATACTAGATGGCAAACTGAGCATTGAACATATTCACGGCGTTTATCGGTATGAAAGTGTGATACAGCTTCAGCACCACAAAGTGTGCAGCAATAAGTCATAGTATGATGGGTTAACAGGTGAATGGGTGCAGTATAACAAAAAACAAAATAAAAAGGCGGTAGATTGCTCTACCGCCTACTAATTCGAGTGCCTAGTAACCTGGACACCTCTCCCTTCGACTGTTTGATCTTTGTCTTCAGTCATATTTTTATTATTTTTTTACTATCCATATTGTTTTTATTATTAAACTTCCATGAATTTTATTATTTTCGGTCTTCCTAACGCTTTCTTAGCATTCCTTTGTGAACTTAAAACTAAATAGCCTTAAAGTTCCAGTCCCCTTTACGCAAATTTATCGCTATAACTTCCGTATTTACGTCTTTCCATGTTGTTTTGTTTGTCTCTGCGACAGGCATTAATATACTTGTTAATAATTTTGTTACAACTAATTTATATAAAATAAATAAAAGAAATATTCAGCTGATTTTTGATTTATTTTAATTACATAGACTTAAGTATTACAACCAGATGATAAAGAGACTTTACGTACACGTAAACATGGCGATAATCTCACATAAAAAGTGAGATATATCTTACAAATGATATTTTCTACTTTTATTTTTGTATTATCATTTTTTACAATCAGCTTTAAATCTGCACAATAAACAACCAGATAAGGTAATAAAAAGCATGAAATTTATTTGAAATCCCCATTTAAACATTTATTGATACAGCCGAACACGTAATCTGTACTGGATAATAAATCTATCTCAGGCAGCTATTTCAACACTATCAGCGCTAGATTAACGTACAGTAGATATCCAATTGACGCGCCAATCAGTCTTGTTGCCCTTAAAAATCTCTGGCTAGAAATGAAAAATTTATATATTTAATCTTAACTAACACGCTGGTAAATATCTTATCTTGAACCGCAGTTTATTAATATTTTCTATTGAAACTGAAATAACAAATACCCTTAACACTTAACTTGATTACTACACAGTTGGTTTAATTCAATCCTCGCTTGTTTATGACCTTGCTTGGCAGCGTGTTGGTACCAAAAAAATGCCTTGGAAAAATCAGCCTGAACCCCTTCACCATCTCGATACAATGAAGCTAAATTGGCCTGACCATACATATCGCCCTGCTCGGCAGCCACAGTAAAATTTTCAAATGCGTCAGCAAATAACCCTTGTTGATAAAAATAAATTCCATCTTGATTGGCTTTATTGGGCTTAAAACCTTTATAAAGAGCTTCAGGACGACTCGGCATTTCAACAATGCCGCCAAATAAAGTCAGCCCCTCTGCACGTAGTGCTTGATAAGAGTAATGTTGCCAACAAGTTGCTGCTGATAAGCAGGCATGGTGATGCCATCAATACCAGCGGCTGCTTGTTTATTGAGCTGACCCCAACTTTGATACAGGAAATCTTCCCTTAGTAATCCGTATAAGTTCTGAAACCTGTGTTTGGGGTGGCGCTGTGATTTAAATGTGATCGCGTTTAGTTCGGTTATCATAGTGAGTCCAGCCCTACATTGTCCGGCCTATGTGTCTGCTAAACACGTGATATAACTGCCAGCCCCTTCGCCATGTGATCGGCTTTCCCGTCTCAAACTACTACGAACTGGTCTGACTGCCAAAGGGTCATCGTTGGCCTTGCTTTTGACTTAGCTTCCCTACCGCGTCCTTGCGGAACACCTTTGGCTCTCTCAAGTTCCTGATGCATCTCTTTAAACATGCCACGGCTTAATAACTCCGCTGACTCGCCACAACCTCACTCATTACGGTTGCTTTGCTTGGACTTCAGTGGCGTTACAAACCTCGTCAGTCAGACTGTATTTATCGGAGCGATCTCAGCACTTCAGGGACACGGATCCCCTGTGGCCTACTTAATTCTCTGTGTACGCTTCACCTATCTTGTTCGCTGAAAAAAAAAAACAGCTCCGCCATAGGCGCAACACTCGATACGGGTGGTGAGTTAAACCTTACCCGACAGGGACTTGCA
Source organism: Pseudoalteromonas tunicata (assembly GCF_002310815.1). Taxonomy (NCBI): domain Bacteria; kingdom Pseudomonadati; phylum Pseudomonadota; class Gammaproteobacteria; order Alteromonadales; family Pseudoalteromonadaceae; genus Pseudoalteromonas; species Pseudoalteromonas tunicata. The sequence goes on from NZ_CP011032.1 coordinate 3,480,809, forward strand.
CCCTGCAAGATGCATCAAGCTTCGCTTGACGCACTAACGCCTTGTTCAAAAAGCTCAGCCACGCGAACGCGTTTGAGTTGCTCTATTTCCTTAGAGAAATAATAAGGCTTAATTAAGTTATCAAGTTTAATGGCTTTAATAACTTGGTTTTTACGTTGATAACGATAATTGGCTAATTGAACTGCTATATGGCTGGTATCTGCTGCTATCACTTTTACAACCATAAACTGCTTTTGATAATAGCTTTCTTGGCGAAATAGGCTGTAATCAATTAAATAAAAATCATTAACTTGAGGTGTCTCAATAATCGATTTTTGCAGATTTTTATCATATTGATATTGAAAATAAAATAATAGCATGGCAGTTGCTAGAATCATTAAACCTACAAATTTTGTTGCGATCTGATACCAAGGAATAAACTTATCTACTTGGATGTTATCTTGCTGATGGCCGCATGTCGCGCATTCGTAACAACGGGTAATACGATAAGCGAAGAAAGGAATAATGCCAAAACTGACATAATCTAATCGACTAACAGCTTGCATATTCACTTTATTCTGACACTCGCATACGACTGTGCTCACTGGTGATTTGAAATATTGCTGCTGCGATGTAAAAAAGAACATATTCTCATCCATTTGAATTCACTTTAACTATCATCACCTAACAATTTAAATTTAGGAACAAAAAATACGCAATTAACCAAAACAAAAAAGGCGATAGTCTTTCGAATATCGCCTTTAAGATTTAGCTACTCTTTTTTATTTCAACAATAAGGCAATACGCTCAAACAATGCATCAATTTCAGCAATAGTGTTGTAATGCATACAACCAATACGAACCACTCCACCGGTATGCAAAACCCCTAGTTGCTCGCATAAACCTTGAGCATAAAAATGACCATCCCAAACGCACATCGCTGCTTGACCTAAAAACTGTGATACTTGATTAGGAGTGTGATCCGCAAACGTTAATGCGAAAGTTGGAGTGCGCTCAGCCAATCGCTCAATATCACTAATACCAAACAAGGTAATTTGTGGAAATTCAGTTAAACGTGTTAAAAAATGATGGCTCAGTGCTATTTCATGCGCCTTGCTAATAGCAAATGCATCAGCTAACCGAATTCGACGAGGCTCGGTTTTTGGCAGCTCACTAATAGCAGCAATGTAGTCAATTGCTGCGATAACCCCTGCCAAGCCTTCAAAACTTTGCGTACCAGTTTCCCAGCGGCCAGGGATTACATCTTTAGCAGGTTCCACTTTATAAGGCGTAAACCCTTCTAAATGCTCGCGTTTACCATAAACAATACCAACATGCGGGCCAAAAAACTTATAAGCCGAACATGCTAAAAAATCACAATTTAAGGCTTGCACATCTATTAGTTCATGTGGTGCAAAATGCACAGCATCAACATAAACTAAGGCGCCAACTTTATGTGCAGCTTCAACAATACGCTTAATATCGTTAATTGAACCTGTGGTATTTGATGCATAAGTCACAGCAACGAGTTTGGTTTTATCGCTCAGCAAACTCGTAAAATGATCGTAATCGAGGGTGCAATCCGTTTCATTAATGAGTGCGGTATTGACTTTAACGCCTTTATCTTCGGCGGCTAATTGCCATGATGACACATTAGAGAAGTGATCTGCATTCGTTACGATAATTTCATCGCCCACTTGCCAATCTCTTGAAATTGCTCGACTAAAGCTAAAAGTTAGACTCGTCATATTCGCGCCAAATACGATTTGATCGGCACTTGGTGAATTAAGCAAATCCGCAACCGCTTGACGCGCTTGAAGCATCAAATCGACGGTTTTTTCACTTGAGAAAAATGCACCACCTAAATTTGAATTATAAAAACCCAAATAAGCATTCATTGCCTCAAGCACAGTTTGTGGCACTTGTGAGCCACCAGGACCATCAAAAAAAATAGGAGTTTGCCCATTATAATTTTGATTTAAAGCTGGAAATTGTTGACGTAAAGCCGCTACATTCATGATTAAAATCTCTTAAGCCGTAAGTACAAAACAATCTAAATAACCGACTTTTTCCGCATCGATTTTATTCATAGGTGTCGCGTTATGCCAAACATGGCGATCGTTAATTAGTGCAAACATGCCATCTTTTATTGCCATTTTAAAACAAGGCTCTACATCGCGATTTTCATATACTAATAACTCGCCACCTTCGATGTTTTCATGTGAAACCCCGCAAATACAAACATGGTCAAAACCATCTTGATGAATACCTTCAGGTGCTGGAGGCGTATCACTGTCAATCGCTAACATACGAAATTGATGAATTTCTATCTCAGAATCAAGGGGAATATTACTTAACTGACAAAACTCACTGACAATTTCATTCATGCCCGCAGTGGCTAGCAGCTCGTTAGAGAGATTTTCATAAACACGCTCAACATTACCTTGGAATTTGTTTATATCATCATTTTGCACAAACGCTTTTACTGGTTGTAGCGTCAACTGACCATTAATCATTTTAACCACTGAATAACGGCGCAAACGAAATGCACCATCAGCATACGGATTAGATGGCAGGTTATTAAAAGAGGGTTTTACTTGAGCAATGATGTTTTGATTTAAAAAACGTAGCTGCAATAAATTCTGGTTGTTTAAAGCACTCATATCTTTCCTACAAAAAGGCATATTTATTGGAAGAATTTTAATGCATTTAAATGGCAGATTTCTCGTCATTAAAACCAAATAATGCAAACTGTTTACTTTTTTTATCTCATAAAAACGGTTATTTTGATTTTTTTATCTAACAATAATTGTTTTACAATTTAATAACAACCAACAAAGGTCAGACCAGTAAGTTTTAAATCAAGACAAATTTATCTCTAACTATCGTTTATCTGCACCGATTTATCGCACAATAGTGCCGCAACTACTTAAAAATGATTATAGTGAACCCACTTCAAATTATCGGATAACCCCATGCTGAAAAAACTACTCACCTCAGCCTGCTTAATTGCGCTGAGTACGCAATTACATGCTCTTGAATTAGATAAAAAGAACATCAATTATATCGGACCAATTGCCGAGCACAGCCAACTAAAACCTTACGAAACCAGTCAACAAGCTGCAATATTGGCCAACCTAGCAACAGAGCTTACTAAAAACAGCACCAACATCAGTATTTTTGGTAACGAATTAACTTGGCAATCACTTGCTAGTGTTAAGCAGCTGACAGTACCTGGGATCCAAGCGCTCAAGTTTAGCGTTGCCGTTGAGCGCTTCACTCAAGGTAAAATGACCTTTGCAGGCATTGATAAAGGCACGTTATTTATTAATGGCGAGCCAAAAACACTCAGCGATAAGTCGATTGAGCTTTCCTTGCCAACCGGTGAATACCATTTACTTTTACTTGCAGAGCAAGTGGTTGATTGGAACAAAGTTACATTAGATTTTACAGGTAAAGCTGAGCACGATAAGGTCTCTCTTATTACAGAAAGTAATCAACTCTCAGCCAAGCAACTTTTTGATGCAACAACAATAAGCAACTTAAGCCTTGCTCCTGATGCGCAAGCTATGGTGATTACATCAATCCATTATGATGATAAAAATGGTGATAAAGCGGTTAAAACCACGCAGTTACGAGATGCGAAATATCAAGTACGTTATAGCTGGGATAATGGCGAAGCGTCTGGATTCACTTGGAGTCCAGATAATCAAAGCCTCATTTATGTTATCAACGGGCAACTACGCAGTCTTGATCGTAAAACCTTAGCGAGCAAGGTAATTACCGACAAATTAGACGGCGCAAGCAACTTTGCGTTTTTTGACCCACAAACCTTGATATTCTCGTGGTATAAAAGTGCACCTTCAAATAACGGCCTTACAAAACATTATCAAGGTTTAGAAGATCGCTGGTCGTATGCCCGTAATAGCAATCAAGTTTATTTACTCGATATTACTTCTGGTTTAATCCGACAAATAAGCAGTCAATCTCATAGCCATAGCTTGGAAGATTTTAATGCCGAGCGTAATACCGTCTTGTTAAGTCGTAATCCTATCGATTACCAAGCCCCACCACACATGCTAACGCAACTGGTTGAGGTAAACCTGGCCGACAATAGTGAAACACTCATTGGCCAATACCGTACTTTTAACCAAGCTCGTTATCATAAAAATGGTTTATTTATTAGTGCAGGTCCGGATTTTAGTCAAGGCGCTGGGCGTGCTATCGATGCCAGCTTATTAGCCAATAATTACGATGGTCAACTTTATAACGTCAGCTTCGATGGAAAAAAAGTCACTGCGCTATCAAAAGAATTTGATCCTGCTATCGAGAGCTTTAGCGTCCTTAATAACAAAGATGCTATTGTTTCGGTTACAGAAAAAGATACTAAACAGTTGTATTTATTTGACAGTAAAAAAAGCCAATTCAAAAAAGTTAATACTGACCTTGATGTCGTTGAGCGATTTGCAATCAGTAAAGATAAAAATCCGCAATTACTAGTAACGGGCAGCAATGCATCTTCAGCACAACGTTTGCAATACATTAATTTAAAAAAGAATAATGCAAAAACCTTATGGGATTCTCACGCTGAGTTTTACGCAAACTCTCACATCGCTAAACTTGAAGAGTTCAACTTTACTAATCAAGATGGCGTTGAAATTAGTGGTCGAGTGTATGTACCGCATGACCTTGATCAAAATAAAAAATATCCCGCATTAGTTTACTACTATGGCGGCACCTCACCAGTTACTCGTGGTTTCACTGGTCGTTATCCATTTAATTTATGGGCAGCAAATGGTTATGTCGTTTATGTTTTACAACCTACTGGAACAACAGGATTTGGCCAAGACTTTTCAGCTAAGCACGTAAATGCGTGGGGCGAATTTACGGCCAATGACATTATGCAAGGCACACAGGCATTCTTAAAATCGTATCCTTATGTCGATGCTAAAAAAGTAGGTAACTTAGGCGCTTCTTACGGTGGTTTTATGACCATGTTACTTGCCACAAAAACAGATATGTTTAGCGCTTCAATTGCCCATGCTGGTATTTCAAACATTACATCATACTGGGGCCAAGGTTGGTGGGGTTACTTATACTCTGGCGAGGCATCTAAAAACAGCTTCCCTTGGAACAATGCTGAACTTTACAGCCAGCGCAGCCCAGTGTTTCATGCCGATAAGGTAACAACGCCTCTTTTACTCATCCACGGCGATGCCGATACGAATGTACCAAAAGGTGAGAGCCATAACATGTACACCGCGCTTAAATTACTCAATAAGGATGTCGAGTTAGTTGAATACAAAGGTGCTGACCATCAAATAATTACTCGCGAGCAACGTTTTCACTGGTGGAATACCATGCTGGCTTATTTTGATGCCAAACTTAAAGACCAACCACAATGGTGGGACTCACTTTACCCAAAACAGTAAGTCAAATAGCAGTTCGTAAATGGGCTAACCGATTGTGTTAGTCCATTTTTAGGCATTTGGTTCGTATAATGGACTTTTAAGTCTATAATTGTTTACATTTACATACAAAATTACTATCGCCTTGTTTTTATGAACAAGTTAGATTGATGGTATAATTTTATTTCCCCAATATTTGTGATAAATAATAATGACAGTTAGAGTTTTATTGGTCGAAGATGACGAGTTACTAGTTAAGCGCATAGAAAGCCATTTTAATGGTAGCGGCTTCAACTTTGTAATTGATACGACAGGAACTCAAGCCCTAGAAATAGTACAAACCCGCCAGTTCGATCCCCTACAAGCGATTCAATTAGCCATTGTTGATATTGTTTTACCAGGTAAAGATGGTCTATTGCTCGCCAAAGAGCTTAATGCTTTTACTAATATTGGTGTCATTATGCTCTCAAGCCGCGATTCGCAATCAGACCGCATCGCAGGATTAGCGCAAGGTGCAGATGACTATATTTGTAAACCGGTTGATTTGTTAGAACTAGAGCTTCGGATGCGTGCATTGTGTAAACGTATAGTAGTTGAAAATGATGATTCAGAAGACTATATCGAATACGCTGATATTAAAGTTCACCCAGAGCATCGCACTTTAATTTGTGGTAATGGCGAAGAAATGCGCCTCACTGAAGCAGAGCATAAAGTACTTATTTGCTTGATTTCAAATGCTGGAAAAGCAACTTCTCGCGAAAAGCTGTCTGAAGAAATTGGTCAAACCGATTGGAGCCCAGCTGACAGAACCGTAGATGTGCTAATAGGTCGTTTACGAAAGAAACTTGGCGATGAGAAGGATCAAAAACGAATTGTGACGGTGCGAGGTAAAGGGTATATGATTTCATTGGGTTAATGAAATCATATAGTTAAATAAAGTAACCACTACCATGGCGCTATTTCAGAGTTCTCATAAGCCATCAAACGCTGCTCGAATGGCGCCATAAAATAGTCCTTACTCCATGCTTGTTTAACCGCTTGTTTTTGCAAAGAAACAGCATCTTCAAATTGACCTAATTTTGCATACGCAGCAGCCATAAATTCTAACATCCAAGGATCATCAATTTCATCAATAACCTCTTTCCCGAGCGCTATTGCTTGCTCTAATTCACTACGCATATTTGATGTGCGTGCGTATAGACCTGCCAGCTCTCGTTTAGCGATTAAACTTCCCTTACCTGATGCTTGCTGCAACCAATTCTCAACAAGCTGTTGCTCATCTGTTGTCAGCTCATCATTTTGCAAAATACATTTTGCTGCTTGTACTTGCGCAGGTAAAAATTCGTTCTTTGCAGCAACAGAAAGAAGTGGCAAATTACAGTTAGCCCCTAATAAAAATAAGCTTTCGGCGTGCCCTCCTTTTGCAGCTTCTTTACGCCAATAATCGGCTAACTGCTCTTTTGGTTTATTAACCACAGCCTTAATGCTGACATTGCTACGCGTTAAATAATTTGAAAAACGGGTATTTTTCGGTTCATTATTATAAAAAAACTCAACCAGATAAGGGCCTTGTTCAGCTTTTACCTTTTGTGGTTCTAAATAGGTTAATTGCCATTTTTCTAAAGTAGCGAGTGCATTATCAATTAGTTGCTGTGGAACAACATGGCTATAGAATGGCTTTTTCTTGCTCACTTTACCTTGAGGATCAACCCAAACCAAATAACTGAAATTATGAAAATTCCCCTCTATATCTTGATCATAACTGAAACTTGGTTGCATTTCGTCTTTAAAGAAAATTCGAATTGGTAACTCTTGTGCAGCAACAACTTGTTCAGGCGCCAACTCAACCACATATTCGACAACATCACCCATTAAAGTGAGCATACTGGCTAGCTCGGCTTGTGCATTAATATCACCGGCTTTTGCTTGGCCTAACAATTGTTTTTGTTTGCTGACAATATTAGCTTTCGTTTCAGGCGACATGCTGTCACTGCGAAATACACCACTAAACTGAGCATTAGTAAAAGTGCGCAAAGTACCGGATACTTTTAAAATTTGATAGCGAGAATTTTCTAATTTTTCTTTAATGCTTTGCCCAAATGCGGCATCAGGATAGGACTGCAGTAAGACTAAATCTCTTGGGACACCATTGCGATCAATATCGAATAAATACGAGGCAAAGCCTGGAATACCATCTCGCGTAAACCCAGACGGATATTCAGCATCAGGATTAATAGTCCGTTTTGGGGTTGGGTTAACACTTCGAGCATAAACAAATTTATTTTCTAAGTTATCAGTGCCTTTTGCGCCATAGAGCTTAATTAATGCTTGGGCTCTTTTTTCTGCTTCAAGTAATTGCGTTTCTGACAGTCTTTTCTCAACCGACAAACGTGCCTGTTTAGCCATCATAAAACCATTATCGAGTGCTAAAGTTAAGTAGCTATAAGCCATGATAGGATCTACCTTTACTCCTTGACCTCGAAGATATTGCACACCAATATTAAATTGGCTTTTTGCATGACCCAAATGAGCGGTATCTAAAAAAAGATTAAACGCTTGTTGATAATTTTGATTAAGATAGAGATCCATTGCTTTATTCGCATCTGCTACCGCTGGCACACTCAATAGTGAACCGAGTAAAAGCGCTAACCTTTTCATATCTTTCTCCTTATAAATATCAACAAACAGCATGTTAACAGTTGGTAAATTCAGGTGCAAACCACTAAGTGCAGAAAGTCATAATTAATACTGAGATAACTGGTTTAACAACCTTTCTAAAGCACGATAACCAATTGCTTCTTTTAAATGAGCTAATCGGATTTGAGGCTCTGCAGCTAAATCGGCAATGGTACGAGCAACTTTGATAATTCGATGATATGAACGAGGTGATAACCCTAGCTTTTCGCTCACTTGAGCTAAAAATTGTAATTCCTGCTCAGCTAAAAAACAATGTCTAGCGATTTCCTTATTACTCAATAGCCCATTAGCTTTTCCTTGGCGGTTTATTTGTATTTCATAGGCTGCAATAACTCGCCCTTTAACTTGCGCGCTAGACTCTGCATGTTCAACACTTTGAAGTTGTGCCGCCGGTAACCTCGGTAATTCAACCTGTAAATCGATTCGATCTAAAAACGGGCCAGATATTTTACTTAGATACTTTAATACTTGGTCAGGAGTTGAACGCTTATCGGTGTGACAACCTGTTGGACTGGGATTAAGTGCCGCAATAAGCTGAAAATTAGCAGGAAACTCAGCTTGACGAGCTGCTCGAGAGATCACCACTTTACCTGTTTCCATCGGCTCTCGCAGACTATCAAGTACCTTACGCTCAAATTCCGGCAGCTCATCTAAAAACAAAATCCCATTATGTGCCAAGCTAATTTCACCTGGCCGAGGATTCGATGAACCACCCACCAGCGCTACCGCTGAACACGTATGATGAGGATTTCGGTAAGGTCGCTTGCGCCAATTTGCTAATTCAATTTGCTGGCCAGTAATGGAATAAACTGCTGCGGTTTCAAGTGCTTCAGTGGTACTCATCTGCGGCATTATACCTGTCATACGCTGTGCCAACATCGACTTGCCGGTTCCTGGTGGTCCTAAAAACAATAAATTATGTTGACCAGCAGCGGCAATTTCTAACGCGCGTTTGCCTTGCTGCTGTCCTTTGACCTCATTAAGGTCAAGTATCGATTCAATCTCATTGTGAGGATCATTAGCCTGATAACCTTGATTAAAGGCAAGTGGAATTTGGCCACTTAAATCAAGCCAAACTTGCTGCAAACTCGTGCAAGATTTACGATTTGAACCTTCAATTAAACTGGCAAGTGGATCATTTTCACTTGGTAAGACACAACAACGATGTGCCGCAGTGGCAGCCATAACGCTTGGAATAATAGCCGATACAGTGCGGATTTCACCGCTGAGTGCGAGCTCACCATAAAACTCATAATGACCAATATCAGCACAAGTGAGTTGCTCAGACGCAATCAAAATACCAATGGCAATCGCTAAATCAAATCGCCCACCTTCTTTAGGTAAATCGGCAGGAGCAAGATTGACTGTAATTCGTTGATCTGGAAATGCAAATTGAGAATTAATTAGAGCGCTTCGTACCCTATCTTTCGCTTCTTTAACCGATGTTTCAGGTAAGCCAACGATATTAAATGAAGGTAAGCCATTTCCTAAATGAACCTCAACAATTACTTGCGGAGCTTGAATGCCAACTTGGGCACGAGAATAAATACGAGCTAAAGACATTCCATGTCCTTTAGTTTAAATAGATTTTTACAGTTTAGTTTGGTTATTACAAAACATCTAAGCACCAGCACTATTTTATCTAAGCTAAGCACAGGAAATTTCCAGCGCTAACAAAGTGGCATCCTCACTAAATATTAAGGATGCCACTTTTATTGAACATCATGTCTGTTAGAACCGATACCCTAAGTGGATACCCACTAAGCCTTTTGATTCAACTTCTTCTGTGCCAAAAATATCAAGCTTAGTTTTGTCATAAACCCGCACATCCGTGCGCCTTACACCGATACTTCCACCAAATGTCCAGCCCGATTGATCGACATTTTCAGAAAAGTAATTATAAGTTAAAGCTAAAAACCCCTTTTCACTGGTCAATACCTCACCTCCAACTGCAAAACCTACAATATGTCTACGGTCCGATGAGATAACATACTGATATCCCAAAGCTGCACCAATTAAACCTGCAGAAGCATATACAATATGCTTGTCATGCACTTGAGAATATTTTACCCCTAAAGCCCCACCATATTGATAGCCAGCTCCAACACTGACATCAGCATAGAGATTTTGTGAACAGCTCACAGCAAGCAAACTAAGCGCCATGACAAATTTTTTGATCATTAATACTTCCTTATGATTAATATTGGTATGTATCTAACCACTCTCTGATTTTTCGGGCTTTCGCATATGTTAAAGTCATATGTTCTTCATTGTTACTTGGATAGGCTGCAACTTCAGTCCAGTAATTTTCACTACCAGCTAGAGCTGAAAGAGTCGAAACGAAAGAGTGACGTTGACCTATTGTGACATAAGGTGTAATTGGATGCTCTTGCCCTGCAATTAAATCAGAGAAAACTTGATAAAAATCGGCGTAGCCACCCGATACGTTATCAACACTAGGTGTGGTATATACTTTAAAATATTCACTACCGCCATTATACCATGCTCGGTATAGCTTAAAATGAGACGTTAAAATCGAATTTGGAGCTCCTTGCGTACTACTCTGAGCACCATTAGTTAGTGCTAATGAAGGAATCGTTTGTACATGCCCTAAGCTCGCCAACTTGGATAAAAGTGCAGTTCTGTCACTAGAACCTGAAGGTGTATTGATGATCAGTTCATTGAACGTTTTAGTATTGAGTTTACTTATTATTGCTTCTAATTTCCTGCGCGCATCACGACAGACACCTTTTAAACCGCATAAACTAGTATCAATTTTGCTTAGTAATCGATTTGTATTGTCGAGAATAGAGCGCGGAAAATTCGAGCCAAGGTGAGGTGCATCAAATGAGACAAAAGTAGCTACTTTATTAAGCGAGCCTGTTTTTTCGAGCTCTCTTAAAGCAAAACGAGTTACCACTCCCCCCATCGATAACCCAACAAGTGATGTGGACGAGATCCCCGATTTGTCATTAATCACATCTAACAAACGTTTAACACCATCAGCATTGAACTCAACCCCTCTGTCCTGCTGTTTATAACGATATAAAATTACGTCATAACCTGCGCTTCTTAAACTAGTTGCAAGCCCCCCTTGATTGATATCACTATAAAATTGTTGTTCTGAATAACCAGAATCTTCAAGATTAACATTGTAAGGTTGCACCACAACGACTGGCTTATCTAGCTGCCCATCATTGCTTAAGTAGATATGGGCGGTACCATAGTAATACTTTGGATATTCAGACCACTGAAGACATGTTCGCTGAATAGCCTCTGCGTTATCAATAGAAGATGATTGATTAATCTTCGAACCAATAGTCCCCAAAGGCTCTTCACCTTCCCACCATTCACACGTACGTAACATTTCAGTGGAATTAATACTCCAAGTATTGCCGATACTACTTAAAGCCGAGGAAATAGCAGACTCAGTGCTATCATCGCTAAACATAGAGATTATATGGGAGGAATCAATCAGTAAGCCATACTCATCAGTTAGTGTTTGTTGTGCAAAGCTGCAAAAACTTGTCGTTGCAAATAGCGCAGTTAAGATGGTTTTTATTTTCAAAATTTATCTCCTTCATCATTTTTATAGAACCCAAAAAGGGTACGATATTTTTTTATTCTGACGAAGTCAATTTTTAACCTCTTTTTATTCTTTCCTGGTCAATCTGTTAAGTTGATTATTCTGTTACTGAAACGATAGCTAATACCACTAAAGTACAAAGCTGTCGCTCCTTAATAATAGTGATTTATAACTTAATTCCTTAGTCAACAAAGCTGACATCACCCTCTGCTTTGATAGAAAGCACACTTAAAAAATCATTTTCAATAATAGGATTTGTTATCTGATTCGCTTTGTGAACTTTAGCGTTTTACTTACTAAAAATATATTTCATTTTGCGCCACTCATGGTCCAAATTGGACTATTGCGCCAAACTGGTTTTATTCTTATGAGTAAAAGATGAAAAAAATAACTTAAAAAGGAAAACTAGCTACTCAGGGAATACCCCCTGTTGACTGGTATTGATACAAATTGGATAGATAGTTGAAACTATTTAATTCAATGATTATTTTATAAAAATGACGTTCAGTATGGCCTGCTCCTCATTGCTTTGAACAGCAGGCAAACTTTTTATTTAGTAATTTAATTGCAGATGTTAAAAATCAGTAATGATCAATTTGGATATTTAAAAACATGTAAGCTCAAGCGCCATTTTATAGCTGCTGCACGAAGTGATAAAGTCGCCAGCATCCCGGCAATCATGGCTATTTCTTTGGCGATATCAAAATTTAAACATTGGGTATAAACAATCCCGCCAAAAATACAAGTTGTTGCATACAATTCACTTTTTAATACCATAGGTGTTGAACGAGCAAGCACATCGCGGATCATGCCACCAAAACAACCCGTAATCACTCCCATCACCACTGCTGTGATATTAGGCATACCGTAATCTAGCGCTTTTTGGACGCCCATAACGACAAAAAATGCTAGGCCCAGCGCATCTGCACTTTCAATTATAATTTTACGCATACTCCCGCGCTTATTAAGCCAAAAAATAGTTAATAACGAGGCACCTAAAATTGAGTAAAGATAACTAGGATTATGTAACCAAAATACCGGCGCATCGAGAATGACATCTCGAATGGTACCACCACCAATGCCTGTCACAGCAGCGAGCACTATCACACCAAAACCATCAAGCTTTTTACGATGAGCTACCAATGCGCCTGATATCGCAAAAACCGCAACACCTATTAAATCAAACCAATGAAACCACGCTTCCATAACACTCTCAAAAATTAACTTATTGTAAGACAAACAAAAAAGCTAGACAAAATAAGTCTAGCCTTACAGATTACCTCAATACAATGTGATTGCAATTATAGATCTAGATCTATTGTTCTAACTGATTAAAATTTCTCTTTTAAGAGCTCAAATTGCTGTTTAAATGTTAAGTGACGCTTATCACCAAGCCCCGCTTTTTGGGTTAAAGAAAATAAACTTTGCTCTATATCGAGCAGATAATTCTCAAAAGACAGATCTTTGCTGACCAACTTTAACGCTTGGTGTTGCGCATACAAATTATCAATCCGATTTAAGTGATGTTGGATTTCATCACGCTTCATTTCAATCGCTTGGTAATCACGGTTATTCGTTTTGGCAAATAAGACGCTATCATCTAACAATGTTCGCACTTGTGCATAGGTACTTGGCAACATGCTTGCCTTGTCTGAATTTGCGATAACCTTAATTTCAGCAATAACTTGCGCTAAATAAAACTCAACCACTGCATTCTTCTCAAGGTCGAGTTGATTTGCCAACATGGTCGGTAAGTACGCCTCAACTTGGACATCTTGACCTTGCGCTAACATCCCAGTTAATTGCTGATATTTAGCATTTAACTTGCCAAATTGCTCAGGAAAGCTCTTTGCAGTATCGAGATTATTTAATACGGTAAAGTTATCTCTAACAGGCTTTAAGACCAATAAAATCCGATCCTTAACTTGAGTGGCTGCGGTAATTAACTCAAATATTTTTGCACTACTGGCATTTATTTTCTGTAAATTTGTTTGAGAGGAAAACAAGGAGCTACGGCTTAATATATTGGATTTGTCTGCCTGAATTTTTGAAAAGTCAGCCTCGAGCTCTTGCCAAAGTTTTTGTGCTTCGGTAACTCGTGTTTTATCAAACGCATTTAACTCTTCATTTTCGGCGATGTTAATTTGTTCTTTAGCAATGCTAAAGCTTTTATTCGCTTCATTAAATGCAGCTGCAATTTGCTCAGGGGTGGCATCTGGGCCCATGATGTTCGAAGTCAAACTTCCTAAATCATCCTGGACTGACTCCAACGTTTTACAACCAGGTAAAAGCAATACTAATGCGGTCAAAATTATTGGTAAAATCTTCATATTAATAGCTCCAGTGGATCCCAGCTGTCACAGCAACATTACTGTATTCAATTTCTGGTACACGCACTCTACCACCACTGTCTAACGTATCCGTCACCGCCTTGCGCTCTTTATAAAGCGCATCAACTCCAAGCATTAAAGCCATATTGTCAAATACATGATAACGCACCCCTGCTTTTGCGCTCACCCCATAACCATTAAAACTATCTGTTAATGTAGTTGTTTCATATTGAGTATTTTGCGTTTGTGAATACATAGGTGTGCTTAATTCACCATCAATATACCAACTTACTTTATTAAAACTATCAGCAAGATGGCTGTCATACCTTAATGCTGCAACTAACAGCACCCCCATTTGATCTTCACTGACTGAAACGACAGGCACCAAATAATTAGGGTTATTTTGTTGCGCGCTATCACGATCATCATACCCTTGGCCCGGTAAAACAAAACGTGCTACCACATCATCGGAAGGATCAGCTAAGGCAATCAACGCTTTATCAAATGCATCAGCACCTGGCTGTACAAATTTAAAATTAGAACGAGTGAAGCTTGAGGTATAAATTTTACCGCCAAACGTAAATTGCATCGCTTTTGATAAGTTATAGGCCGCTTTAACACCTATCTCATTGGCTTTTAACTTAAAGGCATTTTCTTGAATATCACCAAATTCACCTATACCCCAAGTTTCTGTTTCTATTTCAGTCGCGATTGTGGCAGCGCTTTCGATATAAAATCCCCAATTTTCATTAATACCAGAATAAGAGATCTGTCGAATAGCTGGATTCATCACAGAAACCGATTGCTCTAACCTCCCAAGCCCTGCGACTTCCCCCAGTGACTCGCTGTAATGTATAGCCTCAAAACCAATTTTAACTTCAGAAAAAGAGGGATTACTGTTTGCATTTGCCAAAAATGGAATGGTTAATAAACCGATTAAATAGTTATATTTCATTTTCAAACCTAAAAAGGCACTCAAAGAGTGCCTTATCCTTATTTTTTAATTACAGTTGAACTGCATGTTTTGGACGAACAGTATTAAGCAATATTTTGTTTTGAGAGACTTTTTGTATTGAAGCATCAATAAAGTCATGATTTACAGGATCGTTACCTGCTGCAACGGGTTGATCCCAGCTAAATAACTTGATATCAAAGCCTGTGCCATTTAACGCCGTAGGTGAAAAAATAAAGCCTGCACTTTCAGTTCCTGTATCCGGCGTTATTTCATTAACTAACAATTGGCCTTGCTCCATGCGCCACTGATATGCAATTGCATCTACACCGCTACCAAGCAACATATTGCCTCCAGATTGCAGGCTAAAAGGTACATTCTGGCCATTGGCCAATAAATTGTATGAGCCAAGCACACTCGCTTCATTAAAATAAGGCTGCGTTGTTGTTACTGAAGTACGTTTCATAGCACCAAACTCATTATTATCCTTCCAAAGCAATCTATCGCCTTGAGAGCGCACAATGGCATCAGAACTAGAATCTGCTATTTGATCGACAAATGGTGTCCAAGTGAAATATCCTGTTGTTGCATTATGAGTATAATTTGACGCTCTAATTCCAAAATTGCCAACTTCGTGCTCAAGCTCAACAACAACTCCTTCATTTAGCATCACAGTTGCAAAGAAACGATTATTCGAAATATCGCCCCCGGTATATCCACCAACCAATGAATTAGAAGCTGAAATCACCCTTTTTAGGTTAAGTACTTCACCATCAGATGCCATAATAGTTAAATTATCACCTGCGACGGTAATTGTATGGGTCAGATCAGAGTCATAACCTAAAACCCCATTGGTATCTTCTAAGATATCAACACTAAAAGAGCCACTTGCTTGATCCCAAGTGAAATTACCGATTTCATAACCTGGGAACTCATCTGCCGTACCAAGGTCATCCACTGCAAACTCAACTTGAATCCATTTACCATTTTGCAAGATTAGAATAAATTCAGGTATTGTCGGGTCATACCAGGTGCCATCTAATGGGTGGCTTTGCGCTACAGGGGTGGTAGCATCAGTTATCGCCATTTCTTTATTTAAGTATAGTTTTACTGTTTCACCTGCTGCACACGAGCCACCAGCAGTAAAACGGCATACCGTTAAGAAGTTACGATCAAACGCCTTAATTTCATAAAAATAAGTTTGGTTTGCAATTGTAGTTTGAAGTTGGCCTTGTTTCACCTTATAGGTACCAACCGCATCACCAGCACCCCACTCTTTGGCATAAATATTATATTGAGTTGGTTGCCCGGTAACATACACTTCATTAAATGAACGAGTGTTAACCACGCCTTGCTCTACGGTATAAAGATTAAGACCATAGAGCCAATATCCAGCAAACTCTGCCACTCCCTGCGTTGGGGTATAGAGATAACTTAATACATCATTAGAAACGAAGGTTAATCCTGTTGGACCGGTATAAACCCCATTAGTCCAATTATTGCTATCATCGATTGGGTTGTCATTCTCAAACCAATTTCGAGTCACCAAGTAGTTATCGCCATCAACAGCTAACAATTTATGCACAACAGTTCGAGCTAACTGACATTGATACGTTGCAGGACATTTACCCACCAAACCTAAATCTGGGTGATAAAAGCGATCTCTAACCAATTCACCACTTTTTAATCCCCAACTATCTCTATTTAACTGTAAATTGATAGTCATAGAACCATCGTCGTAAAAATCAAGATCACCGTAATTGCCAGGCACTTTAAAGCCCAAATCAATCGACCAACGACCAACCGCGCTATTCACATTAAGAAATACATCTTCTTGCTTTATCATTAAGCCTGTACGAGTTAATACTGACTGGGCATCTTGAGTAATAACATTACTGCTAAACTGATAGCCTTTATTAATATCTTTAAATAACCACAATTGATGGGTAAAGGTATCACCCAATA
This sequence comes from Pseudoalteromonas tunicata, assembly GCF_002310815.1. Taxonomy (NCBI): domain Bacteria; kingdom Pseudomonadati; phylum Pseudomonadota; class Gammaproteobacteria; order Alteromonadales; family Pseudoalteromonadaceae; genus Pseudoalteromonas; species Pseudoalteromonas tunicata. Next base: position 3,497,726 of record NZ_CP011032.1, read on the forward strand.
TTTCTAAGCGGTTTGCAACTAGCTGCCACTGAAAGGCTAAACTAACTGAGCCATCTGTAAAAAATAGTTCACCACTACCATCATTTTGAAAAACAAATTGACCAGCAAATAACTGACCATTATTTTGAATGAGATCATCAATATACCAGCTACCTTCAATGTCGGCAGCACTGACCGTTAGGGTTTGATTTTTATCTATCATGGTCATCAAAGAGTTAGTAGCAGTCTCTTGAACAACTTGGTTTAAATTAATATCAATCACTTGCTCTTTATAAAACCATTCAATACTTCTTGATGTTTTATCTTCAGCTAAAATTCTAAATTTATGATTGATAGCTTGATAGCGACAATTATCAATAAAGGTATTATTGATACTGCACGAGCCAGATAAAATATTTACTAAAGGCGAAACACTATTTAGAGTGACAAAACCATCGGCTGCTTGTACCCAAGTAATTGCAACTTTGGTCTCACCAGTTAATGTTCCTGTCCCATCTTGGTTCAGGTCTAGTTGCGTACTTTTTGCACCATAATATTGCGGACTAGTAATTAAATATTGACCTGCTAACGGTAAGCTCCCATTGTCAACTAAGGTATCGTCTTTTTTAATTTCTTCGATGGTTTTATCAATCAAAGTCGGATCAACTTGATTAACTTGTATAATAAATTCGCTTGAGGTTTTAACATCATCAACTAAATCAAATGTTGATGTCACACCCTCAGGCAAAACAAATGTATTATCGTCAGAATCAACCACGATTTTAATCAGTGCTGCGAGCGTTAATTTTTCTTGCGCATCAATAGCAAGACGGGCAATGGCTAACTCTTGTTCATTGGTAGGAATTTGCCCAGCTCGGGTAAATAGCGCATATTCAGCAGTACTAACATTCGTTACATTGACGCCAAATAACTCATCTTTATTCAGTACAGCATCCTCTCCTGCAGCGCTTAGTAACACGCTCACTGAATTAAGTTGTGAATAGAATTCAACTTCAGGGTTATTTGCGTTGTCCCCAATACCGTACAACTGCACCAATGTATTTTGTGCTGACTCATCAACCGTTAAAGTGACTGAATACACCCCATTCGCATCAGATGTGGCTGCAAACTCTTCATCACCAACCTTAGCTGTAATAGTGGCGTTTGCTAAAGGCTTATCTGTGATTAACCCTGTAATGGTCACTGTTGATACTTTACGTTTAATGGTAATCGCATAATCAGCAGACGCCGTAGCCCCTTGATTATCGGTTACTAAAACAGACAGTACGAGATTTTTATCTGCATCAACATCCGGAGCAGTAAAGCTGAATTCAGACGCATTATTAATACCCAAATCAAAAGTTGGTCCAGACTTAATTGACCACGCATAACTTGCAATTGAACCATCAGCATCCGTTGCTTGGGCTGTTAGCTTTAAGGATTTACCTTCTTCTACTGACTTATCACCAGAGATAGAAACCTGAGGTTTTTGATTTTGTACTACAGGAGGGTTGACCGTATCATCACTACTATCACTTCCACCACAACCACTTAATAACAAGGCTGCAGAAAAACATGCAAGTAATGAAAATGATTTCATTGCAGGGTGAATATTCATTTTTCATTCCAATTGATAAATTAATTATAAATAAAAAGGTAACGCTAAACGGAACATTACCTTCGGTCACCAAAGTAATCGTAAAAGCAACTGCTTACGTCTTACTTATTTCGTTGCATTTGCCTGCATTCTTAATAGGCTAAGCCGTCAAATCCTCGCTCTTTTTTCTGTACACATGAAAAGAACGCAGAATAATTATTCGTTTTTTAGTAACAAACTGACTACTTGTTACTGATTTTCTGAAAAATTGAGTTAATCAGTTCTCGAAGAAATACTGTTTATTAGACGTATGCGACTTAAAATTTATAAGGTTCTAGCTGCATTCCAATGTATAAGACAACTTTGAACCCTGCATTTGAAACATCTTGAATTACTTTGAATTTTAATATTATCAACAAGTTGTATTTTAAGGATGGCTCTAGCTAGTTTTAAATCAGAAGAGTAAATTTGCGGTACTTTATGTAAATCTAGTATGCCAAATTATCTAATAATTGATAAAGAGACTCTGATGTAGTGGCAACACCATGTCCTCCTTCATTTAAAACGGTCGTTTGAAGTGCTTGAGATGGCATTATTGTATAAAGAAAAATAGGGGTTGAGAGTGACTGCTGGCGTACCATTTTTATAAATTTTAAACCCGCTAGCGGGTCATCCTCACGGCCCATATCTGTGATGATGGCATCGTAACGATATAGCGAAAGTAAAGTCATCGCATCTTGGGTTGTTTTAGTAAGATAAACACCAAACTTTTTAGCAAGCAGTTCCTTACGCTCTATTTCATTATTTTCAGGATGATCGTCCACCCATAAAATCCGAGCTTTTACATCATGTGGCTCATTGATCACTAACTTTGATGGCTCATTCGGCCACCGTAAATCTAACGCAAATACCAAGCTAAAAATCGTTAATACCGCACCAAATAAACTAAGTAGGATGCGAGTAACTGTTGTTTTTTTATAATGTCTGGAATTTTTTGTACTTGTTGAAGGCTCTGCCTCTGGTAAAACCAAAACTGTCGATGAAGGTTCTATCCAATTTTCTTTTATTGCAGATGAATCGCGATCAACAAGATTAACGCTATCTAAGTTTTCATCTTCCAATTTAACTAAACTTGCACCTATTTCATGACTTAGTCGATAACCACGACCACGTAACGTTTCGATAAGAGGGGGATGTAAACCCGCAAAGAGGAAAAATTTTCGACTATCTGAAATTAATCGAGCGATAGACCAATTACTAACAACAGTATTTGGCCAAATTTGCTTTAATAGATCGGCTTGCTGACAATGATCTGGGTACGCTTCAATTAACAGTCCAAGTAACAATACTATTCTTTCGTCACAGAGCAGAATTTCATTATGATGATGTAAAGTACGAGCTCTGGTATTTAATACAAATGAATCAAAGGAATAACGCATCGATTTTCTAATCATCTCACTTTGGTAGTTTTTTTATTTTAACAAATGTTTTTAGATTGTTCGAAATATAGAATTAATTATTTTAAATAATATGCAGATTGCTCATGGCAAAAAAAAACTGCTAACAATATTGTTAGCAGTTCAGATAAAACAGCAGTCCGTACTTTTTATTGCCAAGGTCTTGCTTGGGCTAACTCATCTTCAAAACGCTGAATTTCTTCGCCTTGTGTTTCGGTAACGCCAATAAAATCTAGACCACTTAATAAACGCTCCTTTATGTCGGCACGCACTTCAAATGCTATCGCTTCAAACCCGTTACAACGTAATTGCTGCGCGGCTAAATCAACATCAATATGTAGCGCTTGTTGCTGAGCTAAAGTAAATAACTGATCTAATGTTTCACTCGGTAGTGCAATGGCGAGCATTTGATTATTCGCGCAGTTATTAAAGAAAATATCAGCAAAACTTTCGGCCAAAATTACTTCAAAACCATATTGTTTTAATGCCCAAGGCGCATGCTCACGTGATGAGCCACAGCCAAAATTATCGCGGGTCAGTAAAACACTAGCTCCTTGATAACGGCTTTCATTCAAAATAAATTCTGGATTCAGCTCGCCATTATCAAGATAACGCCAGTCATAAAATAGCGCCTTATCAAAGCCATCTCGGCTAGTTGACGTTAAAAATTGCTTAGGAATAATTTGATCTGTATCGACATTATTTTTGTCTAATGGCGCTAATAACCCTTGGTGAAACACGCTCATTACGCCTCTCCTCTAATATCAACAAAGTGACCATATACTGCCGCAGCTGCAGCCATGGCTGGGCTCACTAAATGAGTACGCCCCCCGCGACCTTGGCGACCTTCAAAGTTACGGTTTGAAGTAGAAGCACAACGTTTTCCGGCCTCTAATCTATCATCGTTCATCGCTAAACACATTGAACAACCAGGCTCACGCCATTCAAAGCCTGCTGCTTTGAAAATATCGGCTAATCCTTCGTCTTCGGCTTGTTTCTTCACTAAACCAGAACCTGGCACGATTAGCGCCTCAATACCATTAACGACTTGTTTTCCTTGCACAATAGCAGCTGCAGCGCGTAAATCTTCTATGCGGCTGTTAGTACATGAACCAATGAAAACAGTATCCACTTTAACATCAGATATTTTTTGCCCTGGGGTTAAATCCATGTATACAAGTGCCCTGCGAATTGCATCGGCTTTAATCAAATCAGGCTCTTTATCTGGATCTGGAATGATCCCATCAACACCTATCACTTGCTCAGGGCTAGTACCCCAAGTTATTTGAGGTTGAATGTCTGTCGCATCAAATTCTACAACATAGTCAAATACAGCGTCATCATCCGATTGTAGCGTTTGCCAATAAGCAACAGCTTGATGCCAATCTATACCTTTTGGTGCAAATGGGCGCCCCTCCAAATAATCATAGGTTGTTTGGTCTGGTGCAATTAAGCCTGCTTTAGCCCCCATCTCAATACTCATGTTACACAATGTCATGCGTGCTTCCATCGAAAGCTCACGAATGGCTTGACCACAAAATTCAGCTACATAACCATTGCCGCCCGCTGTGCCAAGGCGCCCAATCACCGCCATAATCAAATCTTTTGCTGTAACCGTGGGTTTAAGTGAACCATTGATTTGAATTTTTAATGAGCGTGCTTTTTTTTGCTGCAATGTTTGTGTCGCCAGTACATGTTCAACTTCAGAGGTACCAATACCATGGGCAAGTGCACCAAAGGCACCGTGCGTAGAAGTATGGCTATCGCCACAGACAATTGTTGTGCCGGGTAAAGTAATGCCTTGCTCTGGGCCCATTACATGAACTATACCTTGATTAATAGAACTTAAATCATATAGAGGTACACCAAACTCTTTGCAGTTTTCGGTTAAAGCATTAAGTTGATTTTGTGCAACCTTACTGGCTGCTGCAAGTGAGCGCTCTTTAGTTGAAATATTATGGTCCATGGTCGCAAAGGTTTTATCTGGACGACGTACTTTACGATTTTTTTCTCTTAACCCTGCAAATGCTTGGGGCGACGTCACTTCATGGACTAAGTGACGGTCTACATACAATAAATCGGTTTGTTCGTTAATAGCAGTGATTTTATGCGCCTGCCAAATTTTGTCATATAAGGTTTGAGCCACAATGCTTACCTCTTTGGTGCGGCACTCGGTGACGGTGAGTGCAACTAAAATTAATTAAATACGTGCCACGATCGCCGCAGCAACATCTGCGGTAGTGCAACCTGCTTGCGGATAAATATCTGGCGTCCCAACACCGGCAGCAACCGCTTCGGCCACTGCTTTTTCAATGGTACGCGCCGCTTCTTCTTGTTTAAGTGAATATCTAAGCATCAAAGCTGCACTTAAAATTTGGGCTATCGGGTTGGCAATGCCTTTACCAGCAATATCCGGCGCTGAACCACCAGCAGGTTCATACAAACCAAAACCTGATTGATTTAAGCTTGCTGAAGGCAAAAGGCCCATCGAGCCGGTGATCATTGCGCATTCATCCGATAAAATGTCACCAAATAGGTTGTCGCATAATAAAACATCAAATTGACCCGGATTTTTTACTAATTGCATGGCCGCGTTATCAACATAAATGTATTCGAGTGCGACATCAGGGTAATCTTTTGATACTTCGGTCACTACTTCACGCCACAAAACACTTGATGCCAATACATTGGCCTTATCTACTGAGGTTACTTTATTGCGACGTAAGCGCGCGGCTGAAAAAGCAAAATGGGCAATACGAGCAATCTCTTTACGTGAATAAGTTTGCGTATCAAATGCAGATTCAGACTCGCCTTCACCACTGCGACCTTTTTCACCAAAATAAATACCGCCAGTTAATTCACGTACGCATAAAATATCAAATCCTTTTTCGCTGATATCAGCACGTAAAGGTGATGCAGCACTAAGAGCTGGTAATAATTGCGCTGGGCGTAAATTACAAAACAAACCAAAATGCTTCCGCAGCGGTAATAGGGATGCACGCTCAGGCTGTTCGGCTGGCGGTAGTTTTTCCCATTTTGGCCCACCTACTGAACCAAATAAAATGGCATCGGCCTGCTCACATGCCGCAAGTGTTGCATCTGGTAATGCTTGACCAAATTGATCTATCGCCGCACCACCAATGGCATGATGTGTGCGATTTAAAGTAAAACTGAATTTTTGGCTCACCGCATCTAAAACTTGCTCTGCGGCCGCCATTACCTCAGGGCCAATTCCATCACCGGCTAAAACGGCAATATTATAATTTGACTGACTCATCCTGCTTTCCTTTGTTGTTTTATATCAGACACTTGCTGCGCCCTATAAATTAAATTGTAAACTCGTACCATAGCGCGGACTGATGCCTCTACAATATCGGCTGCAAGGCCTGCACCGTGATATTGTTTACCATCAAATTTGGCGATGATATCAACTTGGCCCAGTGAGCTTTCACCCGCGCCAGTTGCATCAAGGTTGTATTCAATCACTTCAACATCCATTGCTGTAATGCGCTTAATCGCCTTATAAGATGCCTCAACAGGGCCATTGCCGGTCGCGGCTTCAGAGACTTTTTCACCACCAATGACCAAGCCAACTGTGCTGCTGGCAACTGACTGTGAATTCGATGTTGAATTAACAAAATCCAGCTGATAATAGTCATCTTTATCACTGATTTTATTAAAGTGGATCATTGCTTCAAGGTCATAGTCATACACTGTGCCCTTTTGATCTGCCAAGGCTAAAAAGCTTTCATATAAGCTTTCCATATCATAATCGCCGGTTTGATAGCCAAGCTCACTTAAACGATGTTGAATAACATGACGGCCTGAGCGCGAAGTCATATTTAATTGGTTGCTTGGCACACCCACTGTTTCTGGTGACATAATTTCATAGGTATTTTGTGCTTTTAATACACCATCTTGATGAATACCCGAACTATGCGCGAAGGCATTTTCACCGACAATCGCTTTATTCGGTTGCACTGGCATGTTGCAAATTTGGCTTACTTGACGCGACGCTCGATAAATTTCCTCACTATTAATATCGGTATGCAAATTAAGGTAGTCGTGACGCATTTTTAAAATCATTGCCACTTCTTCCATCGAACAGTTACCGGCTCGCTCACCAATACCATTGATAGTACATTCGATTTGACGCGCACCTGCTTGCACTGCAGCAATCGAGTTCGCCACGGCTAAACCTAAATCATTGTGGCAATGCACACTTAAACGCGCTTTATCAATGTTAGGCACGTTATTCATTAAATGACTGATCATCGCCGCATATTCTTGCGGAGTAACATATCCGACCGTATCAGGAAGATTGATGGTAGAAGCACCTGCAGCAATTGCGCGCTCAACAATACGGCATAAATCATCATGTGGAGTACGCCCTGCATCTTCACATGAGAATTCAACATCATCGGTGTAATTACGCGCTAACTTTATCGACTTAACTGCCATTTCAGTTGCTTGGTCTAAACTCATTCGTAACTTATGTTCAAGATGCAATGGACTTGTGGCAATAAAAGTATGAATACGGCGCTGCTCAGCAGGGCGAAGCGCTTCGCCACACGCTTCAATATCTTTCACAACTGCCCGCGCTAAACCACAAATAATTGGTCCTTTTACTTCAGTTGCAATACGCTGCACCGAGCGAAAATCTGCTGGGCTTGATACTGGAAACCCCACCTCCATGACATCTACATTCAGTCGGCTAATAGTATGAGCGAGTTGTAATTTATCATCTTCAGTCAAGCTTGCTTTTAAGGCTTGTTCACCATCACGTAGTGTTGTATCAAAAATCCAAACTTTATCGCTCATTACTGTTCCTTAACTAACAATTTTATAGACATAAAAAAACCCCGACTAAAGCGGGGTTTTTGTAACGTATCTCTTAATGCAAATACACTAAACCCCATCGCTCTTAAGTAAGAGAGAGAGTTTAATATTCAGTGTTAATAATGATGTTATTTGCATTTTTTCATGAACCTTTACATTTCAACGCCACCTTTTTAACATCCACCCCCATGCAAATCAAGCATAAAAACAGCATCAAAACTTAAAAAAAAACAAATTTAAAAATATAAAAACCCAAAAAAAGCAATTAAGTGGTTTTTATATCCAAATTCAAAGCTAATGACGTTTTATCTATAGAGGAAATGTAAAAAGGGTAACATTCTAAGTTTTATTTCATTTTGGATAAAAGTAATCCAAAAATCATGGTTTACAGATTGCAAAGCTCAAGCTAACTGCAAACTGGCCAATTCACTAAAGCCAACTGGAGGAGCTAAATAATACCCCTGTAAAATTGCATCGGTAGAAAATTTTTGTGCTTTTTTAAATTGCTGGTATTGCTCTATCTCAGCAAAAACGACGCGGGTTCCAACATTATGTGATAAAGGCACAATGTCTTTAATATCAGGCAAAATATAGACACTTTTATGATTTTTTTGATTACTTAATGATAATTTAACCTCATCTATCATCAGTGGTAGCCGTGTTAGCTCAGCTAAATCGCCCTTATAACCATCAATCGACATATCAAAACCCAATGCTTTGAGCTGACACAATAACGTAATTGCCTGCGCTGAAGAGTGAAAATAAGCATCGTAGGAAAACTCTAGCGTTATCTTATTGGCCGGCATATTTGTTTGCTGCAGCATTACAGACATTAAATTAAGTAAGTCATATTTTTCAACGTCATATAGAGATAAATTAAGTGAAATTCGTGTATTACGAAATGCAGGGAGCACTTCACTCAACCGCTTAAAAAATATGGTGCTGAATTTATCCATTAAACCAAAAAACTCGATGGCTTTTATCACCTCTAAAGTGTCGAGTTTTTGTCCTTGGTACTGAAAACGAGTCAAAGACTCAAAACCCCACACTTTTTCACTGCGCGCTAGGTACTGCGCTTGAAACTCAATAGATAAAGCATCTCGACGACTCAGCAATTGAGTCAAAAATGCTTTATCTAATTTTATTGCATCAAGCTCGTTTTTATCGATACAGAATATCTTTTGAAAATCATGTAATTTTGCTGGTTTGTGCACCAAAGTGATTTGATCTAAAGGTAAAAACTTTGGCAAAGTATCATCAGCGTTTAGCAATAAAATCAACTGACCTTTAAAGCTTAAGTCTAAAAGCCATGACGAAAATTTTACATCAATAAAATCAGCAAGCGCTGCAATAAAAATAGTCTGTTTATTTTTATTTTGACTTAAAAAGGCTTGTGCCGCGGCGGGAGAAATACACTGCTCAATAGGTCCAGACCATAAATAAGCAAGGCATTTAACCGTATTGGCACGACTTATTTCATTACTATCACAAACTAATATTGTTTGATTAAATTGCACATCGCTCATTGTGTTCTCTAATAATGACCCTCTATTAGTGATAGCACAAAAAGTATGAGTTAACTGAATTTACGAATCTAATTTAAAGCATTTTATTTAATCATTCTTGTTAACTACCAAAATAGAAACTGCATCGTTTTAGCTAAAACAAAAATAATAGATGCTTTTTTATTGCAAATACCTTAACATCAAATAATAACCATTATCAATTAGATTAGCATGCGAAGTAATTCCTATATCTTATTATTTCAAGCCTCTCGCATCTGACTAAAAATGTAACGAACCAATTTTTGAATTAATAACACGCTTCAAAATCACTATCACTTCTTAAAATATTTAAAATAAGACCGTTATGCACGCATCTTCTAAAACCAAATTTAAATTCAATAAGTCGACATTAACGCTGATTCGAGCCATTCATGTTTATGTTTCAATGGCACTCTTAGTAATGATGCTTTTTTTTGCAATTACAGGTATTACGCTCAATCATCCGACTTGGTTTGATGCAAAAGGCATTACTAAATATCAAGAAGATGCATTACCCGCTTATTTATTTACGCTCTCAGCAGACGAGCAACAGCAAGCATTGTCTCATTATGTTGGTAGTAGTTTTGCAATGGACTACTCAACAGCTCAAATAAGCCCTGATGAAATACAACTCGTCCATAAAGGCCCAGGTAGTTATAAAACGCTGACTTTAGATTTGGTTGAAAAACAAAGCTATTTTGAACAGATTGATTATGGCCTGATTGCTATTTTGAATGATTTACACAAAGGCCGTAACAGCGGCAAAGTTTGGGCTTTTATTTTAGATTTGTGCGCCATTTTAATTATTCTATTTTCAATTTCAGGGGCTTTACTACTAGTCCCTCAACAGAAACGTCTTAAAAAATCAATCTCTTACATGCTATTTGCAACCGGCTGCTGCGCGCTGGTTTACTTCACTTTAATTCCTTAACTCTGGAGCCCTTAATGAAAATAACGATCAAAATTATGGCCTTACTTTGCACTTGCTATTGCTTAAATGCCTATAGCGCAGCGCAAATGGATATCTCTCTTACTTTACCCGAAATCACTGAGGGTCAATATCATCGCCCTTATGTCGCGGTATGGGTAGAAGATAGCCACGCTAAGCATCAAGCAACAATCGCACTTTGGCGAGAAGAAAAAGGCTTTAAATGGCTTAAAGATATTCAACGTTGGTGGCGAAAAGCAGGTCGCGATGACAAAGAATTAGTCGACGCAATGACATCAGCAACTCGTCCTGCAGGTCAATACAGACTGACTTGGGATGGACTGAATCAAAATAAACAAGCGCTCACTGCGGGCAACTACACGTTACTGGTTGAAGTAGTACGTGAACATGGCGGCAGAAGCTTAGTTAAACACCCATTTGTACTCAATGAAAAGTTTAATACGACCCTCGCAGCGACAGCTGAAACAGGTCCTATCACAATCACTTATCAATAAGGATCACCATGAAACACTCAATTGCATTAGCGGCGCTTTGCCTTGTTAGTATTCAAGCTCAAGCCCATGATCGTTGGATTTTGCCAAGCCACTTTAATACCTCATCCGACAAAGGAGCAGTCTGGATCACAGCAGATACCAGCGCAAGTAATCAAGTATTTGAATACGATAAACCTTTCTCTGCAGATAAAGTTATCATTCAAACTCCTGAAGGCAAAACAGATGTCCCTGCCGCAATTTTTCAAGGAAAACGTAAAGCAGTATTTGATTACCAACTGACTGTTGATGGTACGTATAAATTTGAATATCCCGTGACAGAGAGCTATTTCACCCGCTTTAAACTAAAAGGCGAAGAACAATGGCAACGTAAACGTGAAGATAAAGCAACAGCCAAAGCTCAAGCTCCAGAAGGTGCTACTGACTTCACCACCCGCTTGAGTATTTCTCGAGTTGAAAGCTACGTTACGCTAAATAAAGCAACAGATACAGTACTGAAACCAAGTGGCAAATATTTAGAGCTTACACCGCTGACACACCCTGCCGATATTGCACAAAACGAAATGGTTAAGTTCAAGCTGACCTTTAATGGCAAACCGATTGAAGGTGTAGAGGTTGATATTATTCCTGAGGGAACGCTTTATCGTAATGAAATTAAAAATATTACTGTCGTTTCTGATCAGTCAGGTTTAGTCAGCTTTGTGCCAAAATACGCAGGACGCTATTTACTACACACAGAGCACACCCAAGCACTAAAAGACAATGATAAAGCCGATGAACTTGCCAGTTCACTCTTTTTAACCTTTGCTGCAAGTTTAGAATAAACAACAAAGCCCTCAATTGAGGGCTTTATTTTTTAGCAATAAAACTTATTTAGCCGATAAATAACCAATTAGTTTATTCATATCTTCAGCTGAGCTCACGCCTGATTTAGCACCAAGTAATAATTTATATTGACCATTAACGATAAAAGTAGGAACCGAATTTAGCGCACCTTTTTCTTTAAAGAAATCTTGATCGCGCTTCATTTTGGCAGCCTTAGTTCTTACTGCAAAGCCACTGAATAATTTATCAAATTTGTCTGCGTCAACGCCTTGCGCAACAAAAATATCTTTTACATCTTGCACATCATTAAATTTATTATGTTTACCATGATAGTGATTAAATAATGCAGCAATCACTTTATCTTTTTGTGGTACAACTTCAGCAGTGGCTAAGGCTTGTGATAGCATTTGTTGATTTTCAGTCGTGTGACCACCCATAAAGTCGACATGGCTTTTCTTAAACTCAATGTCTTTTGGTAATAACGGTTTTAAATCGTGAACTACTTTTTCAAAATTATTACACGCAGGGCAATAAAAAGAGAAAAACTCTTTAATTTCAGGTTTTTTAGTAGCGCGATCCGATATCACTTCATAATGAACGCCTTCTTGGTAATCAACTGCAACTGCAGCTATGGGCGCCAAAAATGCTGCGAATAATAAACCAGTTAAAAACTTCATACTTTTTCCTTCTCCAAATTTTATTTTTATTTAGCTAATAAAAAACTAACTAATTGATTGAATTCTTCTTGTGATTTTACTTCATGAAAATTCACTTTATATTTGTCATTAACAATAAAAGTCGGCACACCAGACAACGCACCAAGCTGAGTATATTTAGTTTGTTCCGCAACCATGTCATTAATTTGCGCTTCAACTGGCATACTAAAAGCTAAATCATCAAACGCTTTACCATCTATGCCATTTAAAACAAATAAATCACGTACATCTTTAATACTACTAAAACGCGCTTTATCACGATGAATATAATTAAAAATCGCTTTTGTCATCGATTCTTCAACGCCTTTTTCTTTCGCCACTAAATAACCGCGCGTTAAGATCGTTTGCTGCTCTTTATTTAAGCCGCCCAAAAAATCCACATGTTTTTTGTTAAACGCGGTACCAGCAGGAAGTTGCTTGGCCAGAGCTATCGCGACTGGCTCCATTTTATAACAATGCGGGCAGTAAAAAGAGAAAAACTCCATCACTTGGGGTGAAGCACTTTTAGCCGTATCAAGCTCTACGTAATGTTTACCCGCTTCAAACTCCGCTGCCCATGCTGCAACTGGCAGCAATAACAGTAACAGGGTTAATTTTAATTTTTTAATCATAATCATCTCTTGTTATGGCATTAAACTGAGTGAAGACTCATTTAATGCTGATAGTTGTTCTTTTAAAGCCAATATTTGTTGTTCCCAGTATTTGTCTGATGCAAACCATGGAAAGTTCCGTGGAAATGCAGGATCTTGCCAACGTTTTGCCACCCAACCCATGTAATGCACCATACGTAATGCTCGCAAAGGTTCGATTAACTTAAACTGACTAAAATCCAGTGGGCAAAACTCTTCATACGCTTGCACTAAAGTATCAAGCTGAATGAGCTGATTGTTTCTATCGCCACTTAACATCATCCAAAGATCTTGAATAGCAGGCCCCATTCGGCTGTCATCCAAATCAACAAACATGAGCTTTTCACCGGTCCACATTATATTGCCCGCATGACAATCACCATGCAAGCGAATGAGACTATTAGCTTTATATGCTTGCTGCACTTGTTTGATCACCATATCTAATACAGTGTAGAAAGCGGTAGTGAGTGACATTGGGATCAACTCACTTGCCACTAAATGCGCGCGCGCTTCAACTAAGTATTCAGCGCTAGTGATGGTCGGACGATGTACAAAGGGCTTTGCTTTTGCCGTTTGGTGCATACGACCGATAAAACGACCCAAAACATCGAGTTGATCTAAGTTATCAACTTCAAAAATTCGCCCGCCGACACTTGGAAATAACGTAAACAAATATCCTTGATGTGAAAATAAACTAGTCCCATCCCGAATAATAGGTGCGACAACAGGAACCTCAGCATTAGCAAGCTCAAATGCAAATTGGTGCTCTTCATTAATTTGCGCTTCAGTCCAACGCTCTGGGCGATAAAATTTAGCCACATAACGTTTACCATCTTCAGCTTTAAATTGATAAACACGATTTTCATAACTATTTAGCGCTAACAATCCTGATTCGGCATAGATACCAACGGTATCTATCGCATCTAAAATAAGATCTGGAGTAAGATCACTAAAACTAAATTTGCTCATAAGGCACCATTAAAAAAAACGAGGCAAATGCCTCGTTTTGAAGTGTATCATTTTTGTCGTTTAACGGCCTTTAAAGAAGTTACTCGGTTGAGCAATTCGAATGTCCGGCGTCTCTTTCATAAATAAAACAAAGTTAAACTCTGTGACAGGCTTTGATAAATCATATGGATCAATTGCCAAAGATAATGGCAAACTGTAAGACTCACCGGCTTTAACATGGACTTCTTGTTTACCAATAAAGGTATATTTAGATAACCCCTCAACTTCAACTTCATAGTAATGATCTTGTTGAGATTTATTTAAAATTTTAAGGGTATATGTATTTTCAATCAGTCCTTCGTTGCTTTCTCTAAACAGCTGATTTCGATCGCGAATAATATCTAAATCCATTGGCTTTCTGGACATAATATCAGCCGCCAATACCCCCACCATAACCATCAAGACAACCGTATATCCGATGAGTTTAGGACGAATAGCTTTGGTATTTTTACCTGGCTCTAAATTCCGTTCTGTCGTGTAAGCAATCAGTCCTTTTGGATAATTCATTTTATCCATCACACCATCACAGGCATCAATACAGGCACCACAATTAATACACTCGTACTGTAAACCGTTACGGATATCAATTCCGGTTGGGCATACTTGAACACACAAATTACAGTCAATACAGTCACCTAAGCCCATTTCTTTTGGATCTTGTTTACGACTACGCGGCCCTCTGCTTTCGCCTCGCGCTGCATCGTATGTCACAGTAAAGGTATCTTTATCAAACATGGCTGATTGAAAACGTGAATAAGGACAAATATGCAAACACATGATTTCACGCATCCATCCAGCATTACCATAAGTACAAGCGGTAAAAAACAACACACAACCCACCGCATAACTACTGGCTTGCCAAGTGAAAAAATTCACCATTAAATCAGCAATTGGCGTGAAATAGCCAGCAAAGGTCAAGGAAGTGAATAACGAAAAGCCAACCCAACTTAAATGTTTTGCTGATTTTCTCCAGAATTTATCAAAGTCCATTGGACGCTGATCGAGCTTTTTACGCTGATTAGCACTGCCTTCAAATTTCTCTTCAAACCAAATAAAAATAAAGGTCCAAACCGTTTGCGGACACATATAACCACACCAGACACGTCCATAAAAAGCGGTGACCAGAAATAGCGCAAATGCTGCAATAATACAGATCCAAGCCAAAATAGTCAGATCCTGTGGCCACAATGTCATACCAAAAATATTAAATTTCTGCTCAAAAATATCAAACAAAATAGCTTGTTGACCATTAAAGGTAAGCCAAGGCAATAACATAAAAGAAAGCATGGCAATAAAGCCTAAGCGCTGACGAAGCATTTGATGCAAGCCATTAACGGCTCTTACATAAATTCGGTTTCTTGGATTAAAACGATCAAACTTATCTGGATCTGGCTGCTGAATTTTGACATCAACAGGAATATTTTTAACTTCTATTTTATTTTCCATCGAAGTTCCTCAACTTGTTTGGATTAAAATACTCATTCAGTATAAACAACTTAACTATAAAAGTGTCGCGCACGCACGCAGTTATCTTTACAATGCCCCTTGGCTAAAACTCGTAAACAAGCACCAAACGAGTTCTAGTTACATTGCATTTTATTACAATCGATGTATAAATGTTGAGATTAGATCAAGAAATAGAGTGATTTATGAAAAACTTTTTTATTTTTGTCGTGATTATCCTTGCGTTACTCAGTATTGACCACGAAAGCATTAAAAAACCACGTGATGAGCTCTTTGCTATGTTTAGCGATAAAATGAGTGAATCAACTCAACTACAAAAAGATAAACTGGCAAAAAAAGTAAATGCTGAAATCAAAGCGAAATTAAAATTAAAAGAAAAAGAACGTATTCATCTTGATGAAAATACTCAAACAGATGAAAAAGTAAGAGCATTTCATAAGCGTTACTGCACCGACCGAGATTTAAACCAGTTTTTTTATGGTGATAAACTGCGTCAGGTTTGTTTAATTATGACCACCGAAATCGCAGCGCACAACTAAATGACTGACTTTTCTCAACTTAATAAAAGCTCAGCAAAATCATTTAATGAGCAAAAAGCCACGATAAAAAAGCTAATGCAAGGCCGTGAGATTAAATGCCCACACTGTCTAAAAGCAATTGTACTGTACCTACCAGAGCAGAGCGCCAATCCTGGAGCACGCTGCGCTAAAGGCTGTACCGACATTGCGCTTGATTTTGTTTAGCTCAAAAATTTAAACCAATAAAAAAGGGTCGCAAGACCCTTTTTTATTGGTGGTGTGAAAACACCTTAATTGTCTTGCCAATCATCATCTTGAAAAAAACCACTAGCTAATGCGGCCGCTTCAACCAATTCTGCAAATCCTAACGAAAAATCAGCCATTAAGGTCAACATATGATGGCAATATTGCGCCAGCTCATGCCCTTGCTTTGTAGCCGATGCCGCTAATTTATCTGGCTCAGCTAAAAATGCTAAACAGTGATAAGCGAATGAAAACGTGGTCGCGAACTCTTCAGGCAATTCATCACTTTTTAATAATGCAGTGGTGTACTCTTTTGCACCTTGCGCAAAACCCAAAGACCATAGCTGCGCCTCACTTTGCACTAACATCTGCGGTGACAAACTATGAGCACCTTTAAAATAGTCTGGCAATTGAAAGCCGGTATCAAAAACTTGTTCACTCATCTCGTTATGTAAAGCCATGAGCGCAAACAAGTGATCTTGTGAAAGCAGACTTAAGTCATCGCCTACCGCTTGTTTGACCCATACTTCAACATCAAGTGGTTCAGGAGCACAAATCAAAGCAAATAAATAACCTTGTAACTGCGCAAATGCCATCGCGTTTTCGGCTGTTTCATCACTTGCTAACCAATCGGCTAACGCTTTTTTTTCATCGGGTGTTAAATAAAGTTGTTGCACTGTGTCGCCTAAAATTAAAACCTAAGTGTGTAACGACCTTGTTCATCAGGACGCCCCAAAAATTTTACCGCATTATGCACATCTTTTGGCATCGAAGCTGCAGGTTTGATAAATCCTGCCAATTTCATTTGATTTGGTCCTTGCACGCTGGCGTCAATTTCTAAGCCAAGTTCGTTATCAGGTTCAACATTAAGTGTCACAGCACCATCACGACAATTAAGCTCACCGATTAAGCTTTCTACTGTAAACCAACCTGAAAACCCTTGTACTGAGACATCTTTTGTCAGTAAATCACCTGCTAACGTATTGCAATAAGGCGCGCCGAGTTGATATTGACTGATATCTGCAATTAATTGCCCTTTAACGCTCACTGGAAGCGGTAATTTAAGCGCTGTAATCATATCCGCTAATGGTAATCGCACCTGTGTATTATTAAGAGTTAAAGCACCTGAAAATATACCATAACCCACCACACCTTTGCCTGAAAGCTGCGCGACATCTTTAGCTTGTCCAAAAGTAACTTTTGCATTGAGCTGACCGAGCAACAAACTCGTTGGTGTAATGTCCCATGCTAATTTTTGGATATGGGTTTGCTCAAAAGCTAATTGCGCTATTTGCCCTTGCCAAATTGAACCTGTAATTTCACCTAACTTTAGCTGCGCCGGTAAATACGGTTTAGCCAAAGTACCAACAACATACGCGGGCATGAGACAAATAATAAAAAAGACCCAACACACTAAAAATAATCCGGTAAGTATTGCTGTTTTTTTCATATTATTTCTCTATCTCTAAACGGCTTACTTTCACAAAACCCTGTGTATCGTGTTTATTTAATTCCACATTTGTTATGACAACACCATGAGTTGATGTCAGTTCGGCTAACCAATCGACTAATTTGTTAAACTCAACGCTGTCGATAGTGACACGTAAGCTATTATCTTTTGGCACCATCCGGGTAATGTTAATGTTGTAACGATTTCGACTACTATTAACCAAGGTACTCAAGTTTGCGCTGCTATTACCTTTAGGCTCATTACTTTTAATTTTCGCCAAACTGGTTGTTAGCCACACTGAAAGCTCTTGTTGTTGCTTAAGCTCTTTTTCGGTTTTTTCTAACGCTAAGTTAAGTGGTCGCCATACCAGCATTACAAATAAAAAGACGACAAAAATGAAGCCTGCAATCGAGAGCAGTTTTTGCTCTTTAGCATTTAATGATTGCCAATATTGCGTTAATTGCTTCATGCTTGGCTCCTAATTTTGATTTCACCCACAACCGTATCACCGTCGTTATTTAATCCGCCTTGATCAACTGATAAGCCTTGCTTTTCTAACTCTTGTTTTACTTGGCTAAAGCTTTGAAAGTCTTTACCTATTGCGCGCAATCTTAGTTCATTACGTTTCATATCGTAACGGATTGATTGTGGCTGAAAACCGTTAACCTGATTAAGCACTGGCGCAATATTTTGTAATAACACCAAAAAGCCTGCATCTGAGCCACCCTCAACCTGCTGTAACTTGTTTTTAACTTGGTTACGAATAAGGTTAATACGAATTTTACTCTCAGGGTAAGCTGCTTGATATTGGTTTATTATCGAAGCTTCAGCTACAACAAGCTGTTGCTTTAATTGATAAAGTTCAACACCTTTTAAACTCAACGAACACACCAATGCCACACTTGCAGCAATTAATGGAGTACGCCAATTTTGCCAAAAAGGGGAACCTTGTTTTTTTACCTTGAAGCGACCTTGCAGTAAATTAAAGCTACACATTGGTAATTGTTTTGCAAAAATCGCCAAAGGTAAGTCAATTTCACTTGGGTTATCTTGCAAAGTCACGTCACTAAAATCACAAGGCGAGTAATGCGATACGGTATTAACCTGCGCCGCAGCCAAATATGCTGTTAGCCATGACGGTTCGACTTGCGCAATATGCCAATCAGCAGCTCGAAACAACCAATTATTATTAAGCTCAATGCCACTGATGTGAGAAGGCTGTTCAGGTGGTGGAAGCAACAAGGCATCAGGCACCACTTTAGTTGGCTGGAGTTGATATTCGTTTAATGCATCAAGCCAATGTTGTAAAAAATGCTCTGCCACTACCGCCACTTCAACAAAATGCTGATTATCTTGAGTCAGGGGTTTATTAACCGCAATAAACACATCATCAATGTCACAGGCTATTTCATCTTCGATGATAAAAGGCAATGCTTGCTCAAGCTTTCTGCCCCACTTACTAGGCAGTGCAACGGTTTTTAGCTGCACTTGTGCAGCAGGCAGTAATAAAACCACCTCTCGGTTTAAGCCTTTTTCGGTTAAACTCGTTAATTCGTTCGCGCTGTCTAATGTGCCGCTGGCGATAATCTCAGCGTCTTTGGCTGACCAAATGAGCCAATTGATGGCAGCACTTGGATTGCTGCCCACATGAATTAATAATGCTTCTGTCACTGTACGGCTCCAAATTTTCGCGCCAGTATGGTTATTTTTTTATTATCTTCTACATGAAAAACCGTGGTGATTTGAAATCGGCTATCGGCGTATGTTGTGGTCGAAGCCAGCTGAAAATAATCACTTTTTAAAACAAATCTAGGGTCATCATTCTTTAAATTTTTTGCGCCATTTTTAACCGCCTCAGCAATGAAATCATTAATTGATGACCAACCATCTTCTGGACGAGCTGAAATAATCGCACTGGCAGCTTCTTTATCCAAATCTTTAATTAATGCACTTAAAATAACACTTTGCTCGGTTTTTAACGTATTGATATTTATAGCTAATAGTTCATTACCTGGGATCACACATACCAGTGGCGTTATTTTTTTCATTACTAAAGGGTTGAAGCCTTTAATTAAGCGTAATTCTGATAAGGATGCTAAGTAATGATTGGCTGTTAAATAAGGAATTTTACGCGATAGGTACTCATCTTCCTCTGCACCTTCACCAAAATTATTACTATCAGCATCAACCCAATCAAGCACGCTATCGGCTAAAGATTCTTCAGATTCTTCAATCGGCAATTCATCAATATTTTTAATCAAAGCCAATAATGCTTTGTGGCCATCGTTATCTTTTCTCACTGAGTTATCGCCGTCAGAATTTTGCGAAGCTCGTAAAGAATTTAAATTCAAACAGGCCTGTAAATCGGTTATTTTTCCGGTGATAGTACCACCATCAACAGGAAAGGTGGTTTCGTCTGCCGCCCACGCTTGTTGTAAATGGGTTTTATCTTTATCTTGTTTTTTTGCTTCTAAAATGACTTTTTTTGCAAAAGCCTCGGCTGCGTAGCCATACCATTTTGCTTGTTGGTAATCTTGTAAATTACTATTTTTTTGTACTTGGATCATTAAGCGCGAGCTCATTTCAACCGCAAGTGTCGCAGCCAATGCCACCACAAAAAGTACAATTACTAATGCAGCACCGCGTTGATTTTGCTTATCGTACATTAGCTGCCTCCACTGCCTGGTATTAAAAACTTGCGTTTGAGGGGGAGCATGTCTTTGAGTTTTAATTCAACTTCAACTGCGAGCGGTAATTCTTTATCTCGCCATTGATCTTGCCATTTATCTTTTTTATCTAAAAAGGTCAGCTTAAATTCTTCAACATCTTCGATAAGAACATGACTACGAGGCTCGCTATTATCGAGGCTATCAACATAAACCTTATAAACACGCTCTAATTTATCGTCAATAACGCGATAAGCAATCGCTTGTAATTCACTGCGTGGTAATAAATACGCAGGATTGCGCCAGCCATCACGAATAAAAGCAACACCATCATATTGGCTATTTAATAAATTTCGCCCAACCAACAAGTATTGCTCAACACTATCTCCGGCTTCGTTACGGGCAACACGGCGCGTAATTTGACTAAAATCTTGCTCCATTAGCCTAAAGGTTGTTTGCAGTGCCTCAAGTTCAGCAATGGTTTGTTCTGATATCTCGTTAGTTCTGAGGGTTGTTTGTAAAATTTGGTGGGTGGCTACCACGATAAAGCCCAAAATACCCAGTGCAACCATAACCTCAAGTAAGGTGAAACCGCGTTGTTTCATTTGCCACCTTTATTTACATAAGTAGACAATTCATAGAGTGAGTTTTTTAGCTCTTCGTCGCTGTAAACTTCAACGGTTACTTTTACAAATGATGAACCTGCGGTTGTTGCAATAATTTTCTGCTGCCAATACCAAGCGTGACCAGCAATTTCTTCTTGCCCCCGCTCGCCATTTTTTCCAGACCAATCATCGCCTTTAGCCACTATTTCGACTAACCGGTTTTCTGCCACCCATGAGGCATAAGTTTGCTGTTCAAGCGTGCTTAAATGATTAATATGTTCACCTGCTACTTGCATAGCGGCGATACCGGCCATGGCACAAATACTCAGTGCTACTAATACTTCTAACAGCGTAAAACCTTGTGCTAATTTAAAAAGCCTAGAATGCGTTTTTATTATGCTTTTCATTCTAGCGGCTCTCTGTGCATGGCAACAGGTGCCATAAACTCGCCTTCGATCAGATACAGCGGCTCAGCTTTGTCTTTGATAGATAATGAGAAAGAGAAAGCACTCACTTCGCCTGAAGATAAGATAATAACTTGTGGGACTTTCATTTTATCGAGCTCAAGAAAATCTTCCTCACTGTCTGAGTTCATCAGCTCGCGCCAATCGATTTGTTCCAGTAAATTATCTTGTGCCCAAGGTAAGTCATCTAGACTGAGCTCCGCCACTAATACCGGCTCAAATTCAAATGCTTTAAAAATATCTTGCTCGCTAACTTGCTCAAATGGTGTCCACTTATTGCCGTCAAATGCTAAAAATTCAAGCTTATTTTTTTCAAGGTGAAAACCAAGTTCAACTTGATTGAGCACTGCAAAGTCCGACGCTAAATTAATTAAGGTATGAACCCGAAGCGCTTGTTTTTCTAATAGCTCTTCGTCACCATCACTGACGCTATAAACAACCAAGTTAGTAGCAAATGCGATGATCACTAAGACCACTAAAATTTCGATTAAGCTAAAACCAACTTGGCGTTTTTTCATAAAGGGATTATTTGTGGCGAACAATTATTTCTGTTCGTCATCACTCCAATTACCAATATCATCTGCGGTATCCATAGTGCCATCTGGGCCCATAGATAAAATATCGTATTTACCTTTCACACCTGGGTTTACCAAAATGTATGGATTACCCCATGGATCTTCTGGAAGTGATTCTATAAAACCACCTTCAGGAAAACGTTTTGGTACTGGGTCGATAGTAGAAGCAGTGACTAACGCCTCTAAACCTTGCTCGGTTGATGGATACACTTTGTTGCGTAATTTATACATGCTCATCGCATCTTCAAGCTGTTGAATATCTAAACGCGCCTTATCTGCGGCAGCTTCTTCTTGTTGACCCATAATATTTGGCGCCACGATAGCCATAATCATGCCGATGATCACCAGTACAACCATTACTTCTAATAATGAAAATCCACTTTGCTTTTGCATTAAACACCTCTTTTACAGTTTTTATTTGCCAGTGGTTTATAAACCAATGGCCTTATTCATAGCCATAATTGGCTGTAAAATAGCCATCACAATAAATAAAAC
This sequence comes from Pseudoalteromonas tunicata, assembly GCF_002310815.1. Taxonomy (NCBI): domain Bacteria; kingdom Pseudomonadati; phylum Pseudomonadota; class Gammaproteobacteria; order Alteromonadales; family Pseudoalteromonadaceae; genus Pseudoalteromonas; species Pseudoalteromonas tunicata. Next base: position 3,520,240 of record NZ_CP011032.1, read on the forward strand.
AATCACGGCCATCCCCGCAATCATTGCAGGCTCTAATAACTTCAATGAAACATTAACTAAGGTTTCAAATTCTCGATCTTGATTATCTGCTGCGCGCTCAAGCATTTGCTCAAGCTCACCTGATTTTTCACCACTTGAGATCATGTGCAACATCATAGGGGGGAATAATTTCGTTTCAGTTAATGACGCGCGTAAACTTGCCCCTTCACTCACTCGTGTTGCCGCACCTGCAACTGCGTCTCGAATTCGAGTATTAGAGAGTACTTGCCCTGATATTTTCATCCCCTCTAACAAAGGCACTGAACTTGAAGATAAAATACTCAGTGTGCGAGCAAAACGAGCGGTATTGACACCTCGTGCCACCTTGCCAATACCTGGTAATGTTAACAATTTACTGTCGTACCAATAGCGAACTTTAGGCTTTTTCAGCGCGTGTTTTATGCCCACCACTAATGCAATAAATAAGACCAAGGTAATAGCCCAATAGTTCTGCACAAAATGGCTGGCGGCCATCACCCACTCGGTTGTCCAAGGTAAGGCTTGTTTTGATTTCTCAAAGGTTTTTAAAATTTTAGGTACAACCGTACCAAGTAAAATTGCCACAATACCAATTGCAAAAACCACTAAGACGGTTGGATAAACCATGGCTTGTGTGATTTGACTGCGCATATGCTGGCGCTGCTCAGTGTAATCAGCCAAGCGATTAAGCACCTGATCTAAGTGACCTGACTTTTCACCGGCTGCCACCATAGAGCGAAACAAATTATCAAAAATATGCGGAAACTCACCCAGTCCATCAGCCAAGGTATAACCTTCAACTACTTTTGAGCGCACTGCCATCAGCATACGTTTTAAACGAGGCTTTTCACTTTGCTCTGCAACTGCTAGTACCGCAGCTTCCACTGGTAATGCCGATTGAATAAGGGTTGCAAGTTGCCTTGTCACTAAGGCTAAATCAGACGTTGATACTGTTGTTTTGAAGAAACCTTGCTTGGCTTGCGCTTTTTCTTGATCGGCAGCTTGATTAATTTCTAATGGCGTTAAGCCTTGCTCACGCAAAGCTTGGCGGATTTGTTTGGCGGTATCGCCCTCCAGGATCCCTTTTTTAGTTTTGCCATTTTTATCAAGTGCTTTGTATTCAAATGCCGCCATTAGAGTTCCTCTTTAGTTACTCTTAGCACTTCTTCTAGACTGGTATCGCCTGCAAGTACGCGAGCACAACCATCTTGACGAATACTTGGTGTATGCTTGCGAATATATTTTTCAACCGCTTGTTCGCCTTTACCACTATGGATCAACTCACGAATGGCTTCATCAACCACTAGCAACTCGTGGATACCGGTACGGCCTCGATAACCATTATGGTTACACTTTTCACAGCCAACAGGGCGGTAAATTTTGGTATTTTCACCAAATGGCATACCGAGTAATTTACATTCTTTTTCATCTGCCAAATGCGCTTCTTTACAGTCTTTACATAAAGTACGTACTAAACGCTGCGACAATACACCTAGCAATGAAGATGAAAGTAAAAATGGTTCTACGCCCATATCTTCCATACGAGAAATTGCGCCTGCAGCCGTATTGGTATGCAGTGTCGACATCACTAAATGGCCTGTAAGTGACGCTTGTACTGCAATTTGAGCTGTTTCGAGATCGCGAATCTCACCGACCATCACCACATCGGGGTCTTGACGTAAAATAGCACGTAAACCTCGGGCGAAAGTCATATCCACTTTAGAATTAACTTGGGTTTGACCAATGCCTGGGATTTCATACTCAATCGGATCTTCAACCGTTAAAATATTACGATCGCGAGAATTGATTTCAGCAAGCCCTGCGTACAACGTGGTACTTTTACCCGAACCCGTTGGCCCTGTGACTAAGATAATGCCGTGAGGTTTGCGAATTAAATCGGCATAACGGTCGCGGTTTTGCTTGAGCATGCCCAAGTCTTCAAGATTAAGGCGCGCATTATTTTTATCAAGCAAACGCAGTACGACACGCTCACCAAAACTTGATGGCATAGTCGATACCCGCACGTCGACCGCACGGCCCGCAATACGTAAACTTATACGGCCATCCTGTGGTACGCGCTTTTCAGCGATATCGAGCTTGGCCATTACTTTAATACGTGACACCAATAATGAGGCTAGTTTGCGGTTCGGTTTTAATACCTCTTTGAGTACACCATCAACCCGAAAGCGGATGACTAAGTCTTGCTCAAAGGTTTCAATATGAATATCTGAGGCACCTTCTTTGATAGCTTCGCCCAGCATGGCGTTAATCAATTTGATGATGGGCGCATCATCTTCACCGGCTAACAAGTCTTCTGTTTGTGGCATTTCTTCTGCGAGCGAAAACAAATCAACTTCGTTACCGATATCTTCCATTATTTGCTGGGTTTCAGAGCTATCGCGTTGATAAACAGATTCAAGCAACAACTCAAATTTTTCATCACTTAAAGGCTCGACAATAAATTCAGCTCCCGCAACGCGGCGAACTTCAAGCAACGTTTCGGGGTTTATTTGTCCATGGCAATATAAGGTATAGCCAGTTGGTTGCTGCGAAAGCAATACGCCAAAACGTTTAGCAAATGCAAAAGGTAAGCGCTTAATTAGACCTACTTGTTCAGTCATTTTTTTGCTCTTGTTCTTTTACATTTTGCGAGTGTAAATATTGCTCATACGTTGGTGGTAAAACCAAGGCATCGTTCCAAGCTGGCAACATAGGTGTATCGATTGTCGGCATTAAATCAACACCGTCGTCTTTTTGTTTTTGCTGCTCAGTGCGAATGTAATTATATTTGCTATTACTTAGCTGGTTCATAGTCGCACTGTCACGAATAATGGTTGGGCGAATAAAAATCAATAAGTTACGTTTACGACGGTTGGTGCTAGTTGATTTAAATAAGTGACCAATAATCGGTAAGTCACCCAATAGTGGCACTTTAGAGACACTTTCTTGCACATCTTCATCAATTAAGCCACCAAGTACTACCATAGCGCCATCATCTGCCAGCACTGTGGTAGTGACTTCACGTTTATTAATGGTGATATCAACCGCTGTTGCACCACTAACGCTTGATACTTCTTGCTCAATTGTCAGCTGTACTGCACTGCCATCGTTGATTTGTGGTGTGACTTTTAGTTTGATACCCACTTCTTGACGTTCAACTGTTTGGAATGGATTGGTATTATTATTACCCGTTTGCGAACCGGTAATAATGGGTACTTCTTGACCGACAATCATCGAAGCTTCTTCGTTATCCATAGTCGTCACCGACGGTGTTGCTAGGATATTAGAATTTGTATCGGTTGAAACCGCTTGTAAAATTGCACCCCAATCACCCCGGGCAAAACCAAGCGCTAAACCATTTACGCCACCAAGCAAACTAGCAAGGGCCGTTAAGTCACCTTCTTTAGTTTCTTCGTATTGATTAGCCGAACCCTCGTTTGTTCCAAGTACCGTTTTTTTGATTGTTTTATCGCGAGCTAATTCACCAGCAACACCTAAACTACCAACCGGTACGGTAGTACCATTGTTAAACTGCAACATGCCGCCTTGTTTGTTAATCCATTGAAAACCTAAATTAACACCATCACCTTCAAACACTTCAACAATAATCGCTTCGACCAGCACTTGAGCACGGCGCACATCAAGCTTAGCAATAACACCTTCTAATGAACGCATTATGTCAGGTTGAGCAGTAATCACGAGCGAGTTCGAATTAGGATGCGCCTCAATACTAATATCATTACGACCACGGGAGCTAGTTTTAGCGCCTTGCTTTTGTTCTTCAGCAATAGTTTTGCTGACCCCTTGCAATACTTTAACTAAATCTTCAGCTTTGGCGTAATTGATATAAAACACCTTTGTATTACCTTGAGTTTCTAACTCATCATCAAGACGTTTAATTAAGGTAATTGCACGCTCACGTGCTTGCGCTTCACCACTGACAATAACGCTATTGGTACGCTCATCAGCGACCACTTTAGGAATTAAAAAGGCTGGGATATCAGATTTACCCGAGGCTGGCTTATAAATGTTATCAACCACAGAGACCACATCAGCTGAGGTGGCATATCGTAATTTTACAATATCAACTTGTTGATCGCCCGCTTGGTCAACTAAGCGAATGATTTCAACCAAACGATTTACTGAAGACGCATGGCCCGTCATCATCAATACGTTTGATGGGTTATAATTTGTTACATGACCCCCATCTTTTTGGTCGCTAAATTGACGAATAATTGGCCCAAGCTCTTGCACACTGACATTTTTCACTCGTACAACACGAGTTACTAGCATGTCACCCTGCACGTCAAAATCATCGCCCAATACCGGAACATTTGATTTTTTAGCATCAGAACTTTTTTTAACTTTTAAAATACCATTGTCCATCTCAACAACAGCAACACCATATACCTCTAGTACATTTAAAAAGAACTGGTAATACAGCTCTTCATCCATAAGCTCTGGACTGCGGACATTGATTTTACCGCGCACATTAGGATCGATAATGATGGTTTTATTTAAATTTTGACCCACGATATTAATAAACTCATTAATATCTGTACCTTTAAAATTGGCAGAATACTGTACTGCCATAGCTGAACAAGAAAGGCCTGTCGCAAGCAATAACGTAGCGTATTTTGCTAACCCCTTTTTAATTTTTGTTAGGTGTAGCAAGTGATTCATTCCTAATAAACTCCGAATCTTATGTGTATTATTCAAGGCTAAATTGCACATCAATTTGCTCACCATCACGCTCAATGGTGATGTTTGCTGATGTTGCAGTGCGCAATTCATTAATTGCACTCATAGCTTGTTTCATATCGTTTAGCGGATAACCGTTAATTGAAATCGCTAAATCATTGTTTTGTAAACCCATTCGATTAAATAACTCAGGGTCTTTGCCAGGTCGAAGACGGTAACCAACTAGCTCACCATCTTGACGCTCCGGAGAAACCTGAATGTATTCAAATAACTTACCTGGCTCTTGTAAAATTTCGTCACGTGTTTCAGTTAAATCGGACTGAACCTCAGGATCATCCGTTGGTTTCAACACTGCATGATGATCATTGGCAACTAATCTGCCGCGATTGTCATCATTAGTAGGGCTTGCCGCACTAAACGTTTTACTAAATTCAAACCCATCGAGCATTAAGGTTTCAAAGCCACCATTAACTTGCAAAATAACGCGATCTGAAAAAATTTGTTTTAATTGTGCCCGAGTGCCTTTGATAACATCTTCAGCTTGATATGTTTCTTGGCTATTTTGACTTTCAATAATTGCCGAACCAGCAGTTTCATCACCATTAATTGCAACTACACCCGTTAAAGTAATACTTAAGCGTGTTTCGGGTGCGCTATTAATCACTTTGGGTGCTTCAACTGGCGCAGTTTTTGGTGCCAGCGATACTGAACCAAACATATTGAGGTCAGTCAGAGTGCGGCTATTAAAACCATGTGACGTTTGGCTGCGAACACTATTTAAAGGAAAGGTAACCGCATCAGATTTTGGCACAGGCATTAACAGCCAAACCATCTGCGCAGCTAAGAAAGCAAGGTAAACCAAAATTAAAATAAAAAGGCCGTAACTTATTTTTTTTTCTGGTAATTTTGCAATTAATTTTTGTAATTGTTCTAGTTTTACTTGCATGACCTGCTGAATTTAAATGCTGAAATCCAGCCCAATAGTACCCTTTCATTTTTCATTCAACAAGCGCAGTAATGTGAATTCTGCCCTTGTTTGTCAATATTTCAGGTAAAAGCAGCCATTTGTTGTATAAATCATCTAGCGCAGCGATGATTGTAAATAAATGTAGCAACTGTTCTTACCACGCAATTTATGCTACATTTTTGCCAATTTCAGCTAGGTAATATTCAACCATAGTGGCTCACTCAACAAAAAAAAATAGTAATACTGAAGACCATGCGCTTAGGCTTGATAAGTGGCTTTGGGCGGCACGTTTTTATAAAACGCGGGCTTTAGCACGAGAAGTGATTTTAGGTGGCAAAGTGCAATATAATGGCCAACGCTGCAAACCAAGTAAAATAGTTGAAGTGGGTGCCATAATTAAGCTCACTCAGGGACATGATGAAAAAATCATTACCGTTATGCAACTCTCGGCTAATCGCTTAAAAGCCGAACTTGCACAGCTGTTATACCAAGAATCAGATCAAAGTATTAAAAAACGGGAAGAGAATCATCAAGCGCGTAAACTCAATGCGTTTTTCTCACCCAGCCCAGATCGTAAGCCCGATAAAAAACAACGTCGGACTCTTATTAAATTTAAGCAAAGCTAGGTAATACATAAACATGCAACACGATTTACTTCACAGATATATTTTTGAAAAGCTCGATGCTCGTGGTGAATTAGTGCAAATTGAGCGCACTTTCACAGAAATGTTGGCAGGTCATGACTATCCAGAGCCAGTAAAGGAGTTACTCGGAGAATTATTAGTTTCAACATGTTTGTTAACGGCAACCCTTAAATTTGAAGGGGATATCGCAGTGCAATTACAAGGCGATGGCCCTGTAAAATACATAGTGATCAATGGCGATAACAATCAAAATATGCGCGGTATCGCACGTTTAAATGGCGAAGTTACTGGCCGTGGTGTGAAGCAACTCATCGGAAATGGCTATATGGTTATTACCTTAACGCCAGTGCAAGGTGAACGTTATCAAGGTGTTGTTCCTTTGGGTTCTGATTCTTTGGCTGAGTGCATCGAAACGTACTTCCAACAATCAGAGCAGCTGAGCACACGTTTGTGGTTAGCAACGTCTATTGAAAAAGACCGTTTAAAAGCTTCGGGTTTATTATTACAAACCCTGCCTGTTACCAATAATAAAACTAAATCTGCTGAAGACTTCGAGCATTTAGAAGCATTAAGCAGTACCATCACTCACGATGAGCTACTTAATTTAGATGCGATGACATTATTAACGCGCTTATATCACGAAGATAATCCTGAGGTTTTTGAACCTCAGTCAATTGCCTTTAAATGTACGTGTAGTCGCACTAAAACCATGACAGCTTTAATCAATGTTGGTTTAGAACCTTTATTAGAAGATATTCGAGATAAAGGCCAAGTAACGATTTCATGTCATTATTGCTTAACCGACTACACATTTAATGAAGAAGAAGTACGCTCTTTATTTTAAAGCGCTCAAATTTTTCAAATCTAAAAGCCGAGTTCTGCTCGGTTTTTTTATGACTAAGAATGATACCGGTGTCATGTTTTTGCAATAAAAGATGACACCGGTATCATGAAAAAAATCACAGAAAAACCCGCTAAAATAAGCATTTAAAGCCGATTTAACGGTCGTATATCCCCATTTGTTCTGTTACTATTTAGCTGACTTTTTAAGCTCATTGATTTATTGAGTTACCCGTTCAAACTCTCACATTTTAGGTATACACATGACTTCAAGCGCTACTCGTTTTGTTGATTTAACAGTTGCAGAATTAATTGAACACGCCATCGCCAAAGGTGAAGGTACTTTAGCAGCAAATGGTGCATTTGTTGCACAAACAGGTCACCGTACTGGTCGTTCACCGCGCGATCGTTTTATTGTGCAAGAGCCAAGCACACAAAATGAAATTCAATGGGGTAAAGTAAACCAACCTTTTGATGCTGGTAAATTTGATGCGTTATGGAGCAAAGTAGAAGCTCATGTGCAAAAAAATGACCATTTCGTCTCTCACTTAGAAGTCGGTGCCGATCCTGAGCACTATTTACCAATCGTAGTTACTACCGAAACTGCATGGCATCATGTGTTTGCTAACAACATGTTCATCAAACCTGCAACTTACAACGTATCAAACTTACCACAGTGGCAGGTAATGAACGTTCCTTCGTTTGTATGTGATCCTGAGCGTGATGGTACTAACAGTGATGGTGTTGTCGTAATCAATTTTGCTGAGCGTAAAGTATTACTTGCGGGTATGCGTTATGCGGGCGAAATGAAAAAATCAATGTTCTCTGTGCAAAATTTCCTTCTTCCAGCTAAAGGTGTATTACCAATGCACTGCTCTGCTAATGTGGGCGAGGCTGGCGATACTGCTTTATTCTTCGGTCTATCAGGCACAGGTAAAACAACGCTTTCTGCAGATCCAACACGCTTCTTAATTGGTGATGACGAGCACGGCTGGGCACCTGGCAGTGTATTTAACATCGAAGGCGGTTGTTATGCTAAATGTATCGACCTATCGCAAAAGAATGAACCAGTGATTTGGGATGCAATCCGTTTTGGTACAATTTTAGAGAACGTAGTTCTAGACGAAAACCGTACTCCTGATTATCACGATACCTCTTTAACGCAAAACTCTCGTGCTGCATATCCGCTTGAACACGTTGAAAAACGTAAAGTTGAAAATCGCGCTGGCGAACCTCGTTCAGTGGTATTTTTAACATGTGACGTAAGCGGCGTTTTACCACCAGTATCAATTTTGACTGAAGAAGCTGCTGCATTCCATTTCTTAAGTGGTTACACAGCAAAAGTAGGTTCAACTGAAATTGGTTCAACATCAGATATCGAATCTACATTCTCAACTTGTTTTGGCGCACCATTCTTCCCACGTCCAGCAGGTGTTTATGCTGAGCTTCTAATGAAGCGTGTACGTGAGTTTGGCGCAAAAGTATATCTGGTTAACACTGGTTGGACAGGTGGCCCATACGGCACAGGCAAACGCTTCGACATTCCAACAACGCGTGCCATTGTTGAATCAATCGTTTCAGGTAGCTTAACGAATGTTGAAACACAACATATCGATATTCTAAACCTAGATGTACCAGTTGCAGTTGAAGGCGTTGATAGCCAATTACTGAACCCTATTAATACTTGGGCTGATAAAGCAAAATATGCAGAATTTGCACAAAAATTAGCAGCTGAATTTACTGCTAATTTTGCACAATATGATGTATCTGATGCAATCAAACAAGCGGGCCCAAAAGCGGAGTAATCCTCTTTCAAACCCGATAAAAAACCCGCTTTTAGCGGGTTTTTTGTTTTCTGTTAATCCATATTTAAACAAGACAAACACCAAGCCTAGTGCTTCAATAAAAAGCTCACCTTAGCTTCTAAACCACCTTCAGGGCGGTTCTTTAATACGATTTTGCCATTGTGCATATCAACAATACGTTTAATTATCGCAAGTCCTAAACCACTACCTTCACTTCCGCGCGCTAAATCGCCCTGTGTAAATGGCTGAAATACGCGCTCCAATTCATTTTCAGGGATCCCAGGACCATGATCGAGTACAGAGATATAAGCATATTTTTTTGCTTTATCAATGCCGGTCACTACATGAATATCACCATCAGAATAGCGTAAAGCATTTTCAATCATGTTGGTTACCACTCGCTTAATTGCAACATGGCTCAAAGGCACATTAGGGATCCCTTCATTTAAATCAGTGGTAATAATACGTAAATGCTGCAACTCGGCACTCACCACTTCACCCACTAGCGCATTGAGGTCATCAGGTTCTAAATCAGCTAATTTATGATGTCTTAAATATTCAATAAATTGATCGATTATCGCATTCATATCTTCAATATCAGCAATAATGCCATCGCGAAGGTAATCTTCATTTTGTGACATCATTTCGGTTGCTAAACGGATCCGCGTTAACGGTGTGCGTAAGTCGTGTGATACACCGGCCATTAATAAGCGTCTATCCTCCTCAAGAGCTGCAATACTGCGCGACATCTGGTTGAATGCTTTAGTTACTTCTATTACTTCGGTTGAACCTTGCTCTTTTACATGAGATGAGAAATCACCTGCCGCGACCTTCATAGCCGCTTGCTGCAATTCTTTAAGAGGACGATTGAGATGTGTTGCGAAGAGCCAGCCACCAAGAACACTCAATACGCCAATACAGGCTAAATAAAACGATAAAAACTCTAAATTCGTTTCTTTAAAACCCATCAGAGGCACTCTAACCCAATGCCCTGGCATTTGCGGTGGCTCTACCCAATACACTAAAGTATCCGATTGACTAATCCGCACTCGCGCTTTGCCACCCAACTGCTCTGACATAATTCGCGATAACATCGGGTATTCTGATGCCATATCTAAACCACGTTTTTGAGCCTGTTTTTCGCTCATCAGCTCAACGCCTGTCGCATCAAAAAACTTATTTGATATTTCTGCGCTCATTTTTACGCCATCATTGTTGCCAATAAACACCGTTTTAACTTGCTTGGCGAGCATCAAATTAACTTGTTCAATTGTTGGTTTTACGACATAAAAAGTGACAGAAATATAAGAAACAATCTGATTAATTAATAACAAGGCACCAACCAAAAATACCGTTTGGCCAAACGCACTTCGAGGGAAAATTCGCATGAAATATAAATTCTCAATAAGTAAAAAAGCAAAAAGGTGAACCTAAGTTCACCTTATTATAGGCTTTCGTTACGTTTATTTATCACCATCAGGCACAAACACATAACCTAAACCCCAAACAGTTTGAATATAACGAGGTGTCGCAGGGTCCACTTCCACCATACGGCGTAAACGCGATACCTGCACATCGATGCTGCGTTCAAGCGCGCTATAATCACGGCCACGAGCTAAGTTCATCAATTTATCACGGCTAAGAGGCTCTCTAGGGTGCGTCACTAATGCTTTTAGAACCGCAAACTCTCCACTGGTTAACGAAATAACCTCATCGCCTTTGGCCATTTCGCGCGTAGCTAAATTTAAGGTAAATTGGCCAAACGTAATTTGATTCTCTTCCGCAGTTGGTGCACCTGGCACATCTTTAGAGCGGCGACGTAATATCGCTTTAATGCGAGCTAACAATTCTCTTGGATTAAATGGCTTAGGAATATAATCATCGGCACCTAGCTCTAAACCTATGATCCTATCAACTTCATCACCTTTAGCTGTTAGCATGACGATTGGAATATCGTTTTCTTTTTGTCTTAAACGACGACAAATCGATAAACCATCTTCACCAGGTAACATTAAATCAAGTACCAATAAATGAAAGTTTTCGCGCTCTAATAAACGATCCATTTGCTCAGAATTAGCAGCAGAACGCACAATATAGCCCTGCTCCACTAAATAGCGCTCTAATAAGCTGCGCAAACGCATATCATCGTCTACAACTAAAATTTTAGTGGTTTCATGTCCGATAGTCATAAGTGATATTATTCTTATTCAATTAATACTTTTAATATAAAAGAAAATGGTTAAATTACGAAATGCTTTTATAAACAAGTTTGTTACACAACATTTCAACCTCAAATAAATACAATTTCAACTAACAAAACTAAGCACTGGTAAATCTTATTGCATAATCACTATATTCACTTTGTGCTATATGAAGTATTTGAAGCTTTATCTTGTAGTAATAAATAAACGAAGAAAAATATGAAAACAATGCTGATAACCTTTGAAGGTTATAACAAACTAAAACAAGAACATGACTATTTGTGGAAAGAGCAACGTCCTGAAGTAACCAAAATAGTCACTTGGGCAGCAAGCTTAGGCGACCGCTCTGAAAATGCCGATTACACCTTTAATAAACGCTTATTACGTCAAATTGATCGCCGTGTTCGCTACTTACGAAAAATCATGCCCGACCTAAAGATTGTTTATTACTCTCCCGAACAAGAAGGCAAAGTCTTTTTTGGTGCTTGGGTTGAAATAGAAAATGATGATGGCGATATTAAAAATTTAAGAATTGTTGGCCCAGAAGAAATTTATGGTGATAGCAAAAACTACATATCTGTCGATTCACCCATGGCACGTGCGCTAATCAAAAAAGAAGTCGATGACGAAGTGATTGTAAAAACACCCGAAGGTGAAAAAACCTGGTATATCAATAAAATTACCTATGTGAAACACAGTTAACCTATAACAGGTTGAAATATATTTTAAATTCACCCAAGAGTAGGTAGTTTCATCTTTATTACGTAATCAGCTGATATTATAAGGATATGCCGCACCTTTGCAGCAGGTGAATTAATTGGACATCTGCCAATACAATAGCGACAATCGACCCATAAGTAATAATCTATTGGCTTTAAATACAAATCCAATAGATTGAATAACTCGCGAAAACTGACAAAGGTTTATTAATGACCACTATCTCACAGCAATTAGCTCACGAAATTAACGCATCCTCGCAGCAAGTTATCGCTGCAACAAAATTACTCGATGAAGGCGCAACAGTTCCCTTCATTGCTCGTTACCGAAAAGAAGTCACTGGTGGCTTAGATGACACCCAATTACGTTTACTTGAACAACGTTTAGGTTATTTAAGAGAATTAAACGAACGCCGTGAATTTATTCTCAGTACAATTAAAGACCAAGGCAAGCTCAGCGATTCATTAGCACTTGATATAGCAAATGCAGCAAGTAAAACAGAATTAGAAGACCTTTATTTACCTTATAAACCAAAGCGCAGAACAAAAGGGCAAATAGCTATCGAAGCGGGCTTAGAGCCTTTAGCTGATGCCTTGTTTACAAATGCTCAGTTAGTCCCCGAAATTGAAGCAGCTAAATACTTTAATACCGAAGCCAAAATTACTGATGAAAAATCGGCGCTTGAAGGCGCTAAATTTATTTTAATGGAACGCTTTGCTGAAGATGCGAAGCTTTTAGCCAAACTACGTCAACATTTACAGCAAAATGGTTTTATTGAAAGCAAATTAATTGCCGGTAAAGAAAAAGAAGCAGCTAAATACCAAGATTATTTCGACCATACTGAAGTACTCAGCAAAGTACCGTCACACCGTGCATTAGCAATGCTACGTGCACGCAATGAAGGTTTTATACAGCTAAATATTAATCCAGACCCACAATCTGATGTGCCACATGATGTTTGCAGCAGCATGATTGCACAGCATTTTAAACTCGATATTAACAACAATGCCAATAGTGCATGGTTGCAAACAGTGGTGCAATGGACTTGGAAAGTAAAACTAGCGTTACATTTAGAAAATGAGTTTTTAGCCAGCATGCGCGAAAAAGCAGAAACAGCTGCGATTGATGTATTTGCTAAAAACCTCAAAGATTTACTAATGGCGGCACCTGCAGGGGCTAAAACAACATTAGGTTTAGACCCTGGTTTACGAACCGGAGTTAAAGTTGCGCTTGTTGATAAAACAGGTAAGTTACTTGCAACCAATACTATTTTCCCGCATCAGCCACAAAATTTATGGGAAAAATCACTGCGTACATTAAGCCAAATGTGCCGAGAGCATAAGGTTGAACTTATCGCAATTGGTAATGGCACCGCCTCAAGAGAAACCGATAAATTAGCCGCGGAATTAATTAAAGCGGAGCCAGATCTAAAAATGAGTAAAATTGTGGTCAGCGAAGCTGGCGCATCAGTTTATTCTGCCTCTGAATTTGCCGCGAATGAATTTCCAAACCTAGATGTTTCACTAAGAGGTGCCGTTTCAATTGCCCGTCGTCTGCAAGATCCTCTTGCCGAGCTTGTTAAAATTGAACCTAAATCAATTGGGGTCGGCCAATATCAACACGACGTATCACAAAGTCAATTAGGTCAGAGCTTAGTTGCTGTAGTTGAGGATTGTGTAAATGCCGTTGGTGTTGACGTCAACATGGCATCAGTGCCACTCCTTACTCGAGTATCAGGCTTAAACAAAACCCTCGCGCAAAACATAGTAAAATATCGTGATGAACACGGCATCTTTGCCAGCAGAACAGAACTTAAAAAAGTCGAGCGTTTAGGGCCAAAAGCATTTGAACAAGCGGCTGGATTTTTAAGAATTAACCAAGGTAAAGATCCGTTAGATCGCTCAGCTGTTCACCCTGAAGCTTATGAAGTTGTGAAAAAAATGGCGAAACAAAGTGCCATCGAAATTACAGATTTGATTGGCAATAGCGAACAACTAAAAGCGCTTAATCCGGCTGATTTCACTAGCGAGACTTTTGGTTTACCAACAGTAAAAGACATTATTAGTGAATTAGACAAACCAGGCCGCGATCCTCGTCCAGAGTTTAAAACAGCAACGTTCAAAGAAGGCGTTGAAAAAGTATCTGATTTAAAACCCGGTATGATCTTAGAGGGTGTTGTATCTAATGTTGCTAACTTTGGTGCATTTGTTGATGTGGGCGTCCACCAAGATGGCCTAGTTCATATTTCGGCTATCACCAACAAATTCATCTCAGATCCTCGCGAAGTTGTTAAAGCGGGTGATATTGTAAAGGTCAAAGTCGTTGAAGTTGATGCGGCTCGTAATCGAATTAGTTTTACGATGCGGTTGAACGATGAAATTCAACATACAACCGCAGATTCAAGCAATACCACTAAACGCCACCAACCAAAACAAGTGGCCCAACATGCGAAAGTAAAAAAAGAACCGGTTAACGCAGCTTTTGGTAATGCATTTGCTGATGCGTTTGCAAAAGCGAAAGGTAAAAAGTAATCCTTTAGTAAACCAAGCTCAACACATAAAAAAACCGCAAAATTGCGGTTTTTTTATGTCCTGTTTATTACGTCTATAAAAAAGCTAAACGTTTTGAACAAACTGTGCCGGTTGATATGGTGCTACAGCAGAAAAATAATGATTGGCAATTCGCTCTGCCCGCTGTTCAATTTCAGGGGCTCTCTGTTTAGTTGTTTGCTCTAATACACTTTTAAACTCAGCTTGCTTATCACTTGAGTTACCTTTGGCGCTTTGCTCTGTTTCAGTTGTTTTATCATCAGAGGATACAGATTTATCTGAGGATTTATCTTCCTCAGCAGGATCTGCATTTTGCTGACGTAATAGCTCAGCGGTTGCTTCTGTTAGCTTTTGCGCAGCTTGTGCTGCAACAGCACGGTCTTGTGATGAAGGCTCAGCAGGTGCAAGCGCAGCGGCTTGCACTTGTTGCATTTTATCAATCGTTGCTTGCGGATTATTTGGAACTTCGGATACATCAATAGGCACCTCACCTGCTACCGCATAGCGGCTACCATCAGGTCCTTTTTCATATTCGTAGTCAGGGGCGCCCGCTAAGCTCCCCCCTACTGATGCATGAGCCTGCTCATGCGCTCTAACTTCTTGATCACGAGATTTAAGCTGATTTAATTGCTCAAGTTCCGCTTGATCTAATTCTTGCTGCGTTGCTTGCTTAGCTTGCTGCTGTTCAGACGTTTCATCATCTTGCGCAGACCCGTCATCACTTTCATTCTCTCGACCTTCTTTAGCATTGATCGTTTCGTCTTTTGTTGCATCGGCTTGTAATGCATCATGATTATCAATGACAGATTGGCCCGGTATTTTAGCTTTTTCGGTATCTGCTAATAATCGAGCTTCTGGAGAAATAGCGGTAAGTTCTTTGGCTTGTGGGATGAGTTCTCGATTTTGGTTATCACGACGCGCAACTTCTGTATAAACATTAGCTGTGTTTAGGTTGATCGTCGGATAACTGGTTACGATATTCACTTTATACTCTTACATCAATTAGTGTACCTAATACCTCGTCTGCAGTTTGGATCGTACGAGTATTAGCTTGGGCATTAAATTGCTCAACACGTAAATTTACTAAAGCTTCATCAACTCGAGCAGGTGCTTGAGTTGTGACTGTTTCTTGAGGGGCAGCTTGTAGCTTTTGCTGCTCACTAGTTTGACTCTCTGTTGTTGCTCGATTAATTTCAAGAGCCGCTTTTTCTACGCCTTGGCTAGCTTGATTAAAACCTTGAACTCCAGCGTTTAATGCTGAGTTAACATTCATTTTTAACTCTCCCATCAACTTGCAATTAACTTCTATTATCGTTCAAAAAAGAAACAAAATAAAGTTATTCAAGCAATAAAAGCTAAGCCCATCAAAATGCTTAACAATTTAGAGTAAGGTTTCTAAGGCGCTTGTAAATTCAGCTTTGTGGGAGATAAAAGGCGCGTGCGAAGCTTTTTCTATCACCACAGTACTAAAGTGAGAATTAAGAGCTCGCATTTGTTGCTCAGCTTTAATTGGCACTAGTGCATCTAATCGACCAAATATTCCAGCAACAGGCTGTGTTAGCGATGCAAAATCCTCCCTTAAATCATCATTTAACAACATCGCTAAGCCTTGTTTAAGGGCGATTTCATCTGCTGGATTACTTTGTGCTAGCGCTATTTTTAACGCTTTAATGTCATCTTTTGCAGACTCACTCCCCAGAGCTTGAATACTTAAAAAACGCTCAATTGTGCGAGTTGAATTCTGTTGTAACTGCTCAGTAAAGTTTTCTAATACTTTGACTTTTATTCCCGGCCAATCGTGCTGTTCGCTAAATAAAGGCGTTGATGCCACCAGCACAACTTTAGCGACTTTTTCAGGCCAATGTTTTGCAATATAAATGGCGACCAACCCACCTAAGGACCAACCCATCAATATTGTTTTAGGTGCTAATTGTTGAGCTATTTGAGCTGCAATCGTCTCAAGGGAATAAGGTGAGGGAAGCGCTTTATTATCACCAAAACCAGCCAAATCTAATGCTTTAAAATTAACTTGAGGGATATCGTGATGTAATTGAGGTAAAACTTGCTGCCAAACATTACTATTCATTCCCCAACCATGTAATAGCACACATTGTTTTTGCATTTTGATTTCACCTTTACCATGATTGATAGATTCTAATATTATTGTTTTAACCCCCACTTATCTTAACTTAGTGAGCAAACACAAGGAAAGTGAAGATGTGGCAACAGCTGATTAACTGGTTATTTCCTAGTCGGTGCTTAATGTGCCAAACGCTTGTTACGCAAAACAACGAACAACTCTGCCCACACTGTATTGCAGACTTACCCTTTATTGAAATCACAGCCACAAATATCAACTTGCTTTATCGTCCCGATATTGCCCGCCTATTTCCAGTCATTCATTTTGATAATCTATGGGCGCTGGCTTGGTATCACCCCCCTTTTAAACATTGGCTTTCAAAACTTAAATTTAATAATAAAATTTATTTAAGTACGGCGCTTGGCCAAATTATTAATCAGCGCTTTGAAGCATATACACAACATCCTGAATTTAACTGGCCAGATATCATTATTATTTTACCCTTGCATACTAAGCGTTTTAAGCAGCGTGGCTTTAATCAAGTCAGCCAAACTTGGTATCACTGCTTACCAAAAGATAAAGTGAGGGAAGATATTTTAGTTAGGCAAAAAGCAACACAACCACAAAGCAAGTTAACTGCAGCTAAACGAAAACTTAACTTAGCAACTGCGTTTAATTGCACAAATGATCTGCGCAACTTACGTATCGCGTTGATTGATGATGTAGTCACTACGGGCGCAACAGCAAATGCGGCTGCTTTATGCTTGAAACAAGCAGGAGCAATACATGTCAGCCTATGGGTGACTTGTATTACCCCCCTAAACTCATAACTTAATCTGCTTTAGCACTAAAAGTATGAGAGAAAAATAACGCATTACTCAATAAACGACTCGTGCCATACCAATAGCCCCGAAATACAGGATTATCAGTCATAGCAATGACCCTGCCTTGACCATAATTATGAGCGACAAATGCAAGCCCACCAGCAATTTGAGTCACATTTCGTTCATCAGTAAAGCCCGCTAGCAATGGGTTTGATTGGTATTGTGCAATATTGACAAATGGCGCCTTGATCGGCTCAAGCAAAAATGTACTATTTTTGAACATTGCCAGCGACGGTCTAGTGAGTGAAAAACTAAGCGGGTGTGATAAATCAATTTGAGTATTAAAGATTGCACCTGCAATACGCTGTTGCCCAGCAAGGGTTTCTTTATCCTGATAAAGCAATCCTTCTGTGCTGAAGTTATCAGCCATTTCCTTGCTTGAAATATAACGCGCATTTAAGAGTTGGTTATCAGCTAAAAATTTAGCCCCCCCTTTATGACCCCAAATGACGCCGCCCTCCTTAACCCAACGTCTAAGTGCTACTTTTACCGCATCAGATATTTGTTTATATTGCCCATCAGCCAAAATTACATGGCTATAAGCCGATAAATCCAAACCTGCTAATTTATCTAAATCAACGATTGTCGGGGCGATACCAACATGCCTGTCGAGGTAATACCAAACCTCTCCCACTTCGGTTGAGTTTGTGCCAGAACCACCTAACAACAATACCCGCACAGGGCTAAGTTTAGCAAGCTGCCTTGAACCTAAATCAATCCCTTGCGGTGTTAGGCCTGATTCTATGCTATAAATCGCAATTGAATAACCAGCACTTATTTGTTCAAGCTGAGTAAACCAATTCGCATTTTGCTGAATGCCCGCTGGAATTACAATTGACCCTTTAGTAAAAAGACGATTTCCGTCACTCGTTACAGCTGCAAAATCAGCCAGAGCAACCCGAGCCTCAATACCCTTATTTAATAATTGATTTAGTAATTTTGGCGCTAAATAATCATGCCATTCAAATGCATATGCGTATTTATTAGCTGTTAACGACATTGGTTGAATAGATTGCTCATGCCAAGGGGTTGAATCAAACTTTAAGCCTCGCTTTGTATTAACCTGACTAAACTCTAGGTTAAATGCATGCGCTAACGTCCAACCTGACACGTCATAAAACGTATTATCAGCAAACGATTTTTGCTCACTAAAAATTGCTTTAATTAAACGATACTGAGCCTGAGCGTAAGGAATGTAATAACTATTCTCGGCTCCAAATATTGCACCTTCGTTTTTAAATTCTTTGGTTAATGGATAAGCCGAGATTTGGTGTTGTTTTAAAATCGCTAAAAACTGTGCCATTCTGGTTTTATCTTGAGCTTCATGCACAATGTAGCCATTAAACTTATCATTTTCGGCTTCTGTTAACGCACTGCGATAAAATTTTTCCTGATAAGCAAGTAGCTTGTCCTTGTTTGCTATAGCAGCATCAAAAGTCGATAACGACGTTATAACTTGATTTTTAATCGTTTGAGGAAATTCTAATAAACCATTTATGGTTGTTTGTTGATGCCCGCGGCTACTTGCTTGCTCAAATAAAATCCCGATACTGCCATTAATATCTGGGTAGGTTGAACCCTTACCATAATAAAAGTCATCAAAGCTTTCTTCAGTAAAATAGAGTGATTTTTTTGCATCAAACGCATTAGCATGAAATTGAGCAATATCTAGAGTTAACGTTACGTTTTCTTCTGGAGTTAAAGGATGCTTACGACTTGGGATACCTGGCTGAAAAAAGAATGTACCGTGCGATCCCATTTCATGGAAATCAGTCACTATATTGGGTTTCCACTGATGAAATTGTGCAATTCGCGCGCGTGACTCTGGATGCTGTAACAATAGCCAGTCGCGATTTAAATCTGTCCAATAATGGTTACTACGGCCACTTGGCCAATTTTCATCGTGCTCTTTGTGATTTGGATCAGGGTTTAGTACCGTTCCCTTATGCATATTTGCCCATTGCGCAAAACGAGCAAGACCATCAGGATTTAATGACGGATCGAGTAAAATAACTGCATTATTGAGCAATTTTTCTATCTTTTCACCTTGTGCAGCAGCTAAATAATAAGCAACTAACAAAGCCGCGTTGCTTCCTGATGACTCGTTACCATGTACACTGTAGCCCATCCAAACGACAACAGGCGCACTTAGCTCTGCACTCTTACCTTCAAGGCGCGCTGCATGCTGTTGCTGAATGGCATTTATTGAACCAAGTTTATTAGGCGCACTGATTGTTAACATCAGTAACGGCCTTTGTTCGTGACTGTAACCTATGGTTTGGATGTTAATACGGTCACTTTTTTCCGCTAATAACGTCATATAACGTGTGATTTGATCTGGACGCACATGCCACTGGCCGACTTGGTAACCTAGAACACTCTCTGGTGTTGGGATTGTTGAGTCAAATTTAACATCAGGATCAAAATAGAAATCTAACGGTTTTGCCTCACTCACATTGGTCAAACACACGCTGACCACCAGCCAAAATAAGAAACGCATAAAAACTCAAAAATAATAAGTAGATAACTAAAAATTAACACTGCTGATTTTTATTACCAACTTTTTTCGGTGAGTACTAGCGAGAATAAGACGAGCGGAGTATGATACCCGAGTATTTTAGTCAACTATACAGTCTCTTATGATTACTATTTCTGAAACAGCACAAAGTCATTTTGCAAAACTCCTCGCCGATCAGGCTGAAGGTACTAACATCCGTGTTTTCGTTGTAAATCCAGGCACTTCAAAAGCTGAATGTGGCGTATCGTATTGCCCACCAGATGCCGTAGAAGAAACAGATATTCATCTTGAATTTAATGGTTTTAACGCTGTGGTTGATGCCGAAAGCGCACCATTTTTAACAGAAGCAGAAATAGATTTTGTTACTGATAAAATGGGTTCGCAACTCACCCTTAAAGCACCTAATGCCAAAGCAAAAAAACTGTCTGATGGCGCATCTTTAGCTGAACGAGTTCAGCACATGATTGATACTGAAGTGAATCCACAACTTGCTAATCATGGTGGACAAGTTAGCTTAGTAGAAATTACTAAAGATGGCATTGCTGTTCTGCAATTTGGTGGCGGCTGTAATGGTTGCTCGATGATTGATGTCACTCTAAAAGAAGGCATTGAGAAAGAAATGATTGCTAAGTTTGATGAAATCACTGGTGTACGTGATATTACCGATCATGACCATGGTGAGCACTCTTACTACTAAGCGGTCAACTTGAATCTTAAACAGCTTATCTATCGCTTGGGCAGTACGCCCAAGCTTAGTTTAAATCGCTTTTTAACTGGTTTAGCCCTGTTTGCAATTTCTGCTGCATTTATCATCTCTGGCTATCTTTATCATCATTTGCTGCAAATACCTGGCTTAATAATATTGCCGTTTGCGCTTTTTTTTGCAATTTATGGCTACCTAGGTTTATTTGCCAATCGCTTTGCTCAAGTGATCTCAATCAACGACCCCGATAATATTGACGCCAATAAATCAGGCCGAGACTAACTCCTCGAAGTAACATAAAACTACTCATTGCAGCCCAAAGTGCATGATTACCCATAGGTTTTAAAATAATAAAGACAGTAAAAAAACCAGCTACCGCTGAAAATATCATGCTGTTACGCATCGCTTTTGTATTCATCAAACCAATAAACACACCATCAAACACAAAACTCGCTACCGCTAAAACAGGTAAAAAATAAAGCCAAAACAGGTAGTCATTAGCTGTAATTCGTACCAGCTCAATATCAGTCAATAAATTTATAACGTGCTCGCCAAAAACAAAGAATCCAAAACAATAAATGAGCGAAAAAATACAACCCCAAAACAAACTTAGACTAACCCACAGATGCTGCAGCGCAGTATTATTAGCACCTTTAGCTTGGCCCACTTTAGCTTCTGTAGCATAAGCCACGCCATCAATTGCAAAGCTAACTAATAGTAAAAAATTTAATAGAACAGCATTTGCGGCAAGCACTGTGTCACCTAAAATCCCTCCGTAATAGGTCATAAAGGCAAAACAAAACTGTAAAAAAAGCGACCGAATAAAAATATCACTGTTAGCCCGCATCAAAGGTTTAAAGCCTGCTACTTTTTGCTTTAATACTTGATACAGTGAGTAGCCATGCTGCTCGGCTATCTTTTTTACCCAATAACATCCAAAAATAAAAGCAAGATACTCAGCAATACAAGAGGCCCATGCAACCCCTTCAACTTGCCAATCTAAATAAACAACCAATAATAAGTCGAGTAAAATATTGAATACATTGGTCACTAATACTAAATAAAATGGCCCTCGGGAATTGCCCATCCCAAGCATATAACCCAATAAGACTAAATTCATTAGCGCAGCTGGAGCACTATATAACCTTATTGATACATAGGTTTGCGCATACCCAAGCGCCTGCTCACTTCCAGAAAAATATTGATTAATTAGCCAACTTATAAAGGGGCTCAAAGCAAGCAAAGCTAAACCAAGCATTAAAGCAAAAACGAGCCCTTGCTTTAATAATGTCATTTGCCTCATTTTATCATCGGCGCCAAAGGCGGCCGCAACCAGACCCGTTGTCGCCATTCTTAAAAAGCCAGCAAGCCAATAAATTAAACTAATTAACATTGAGCCAATGGCAACACCCGCCAGAAAAACACTCTCAGATAAGTGACCGATCACCGCAGTATCGACTAATCCTAACAGTGGGGTACTAATGTTTGATAAGATCATCGGCAATGCAAGAATTAATAGGCTTTTATGATGCTGCCAACTCGCTTTAAACATATTTTCCATGCAATATTTTTTACCTTTTTTTGTTTTGTATCTTCTGTGCAAGCGGCTGTGATTTTACAATACCACCACGTAAGTGACACCTTACCAAAAGTAACCAGTATTAGTGCTGAGGATTTTGAAGCTCATTTACAATACTTAGTTACTAATGAGTTCAAAATAATTTCCCTACCGGCGCTCATCAACGCGCTTCAATCAAAGCAACTGCTACCACCTAAAACCATTGCCATTACCTTTGATGATGGTTATACCAACAATTACACAAGCGCTGCGCCATTACTTGAAAAATACCAACTGCCTTATACTATTTTTGTGAACCCAAAGTTAATTGATCAAGGAGCAAGTTATGTGATGACATGGGCACAATTAAAAGAGCTCAGTACCAAAGGGGCAACCATTGCAAATCATAGTGCCAGTCACGCCTATCTACACCAGCGGTTAAATAATGAAGACAAAAAACAATGGTTAGCGCGAATTAGAGAAGATATTGTCACCTCAGAGCAACGGATCACACAAGAGATTGGCCATAACTATCGTTATTTAGCTTACCCATATGGTGAATTTAATTCTGACTTACAAGAACTTGTGCAAGAACTGGGGTTTGTGGGGATTGGTCAGCACTCTGGCGCGATAGGTTTAAGTAACGATTTAACTCGCTTACCTCGCTTTCCTGCCTCGGGGATTTATAGCAACCTTGAAACTTTAAAAACCAAACTAACAACGCTCGCTTTTGACTTTACAATTGAACCTTCAGTAAATTCAGTGACCACTTTAAACCCTCCTAGTATTATCCTGAACTTTAAAAATATTGATTTTAGAAAAGCGGTATTCCAATGTTTTATTTCTGCCGATAACCAAGCCATTTTAACTTGGCATAATACCAATCAGGTTACTATTACCGCTGTAAATAAACTGAAATTGGGCCGTACTCGCTTTAATTGCACGGCACCTTCAATTAAACACAGTGGCCAATATTATTGGTTTTCACAACCTTGGGTAATAGAAGAATAATACGCTAACGCTTGATCACTGAACGCATAAGAACATCTGCCACTTGCTCTAATGGAACGGCTTTATCTGCAGCACCAAGTTCCATTGCGGCACGTGGCATACCCCAGACCACCGAGGTTTTTTCATCTTGGGCAAATGTTTTTGCACCCGCCTGTTTTAAGTTTAATAAACCTTTAGCGCCATCAGCCCCCATACCTGTCAGTACAATTGCGATAGTGCGTTTTGCTGCTATTTCTACAATTGAATCAAATAACGCATCAACAGCAGGACGGTGTCGGTTAATTGCTGGACCTTGATCTAATCTACATACAAATCTGGCTCCGAGTTTCTCAATTCTTAAGTGATAATCACCAGGTGCAATATAAACACACCCTACTTGCAATACATCACCATCTTCAGCCTCTTTTACATTCATTTTTGAAATTCTATCCATACGTTCAGCAAATGATGCGCTAAAAACTGGAGGAATATGTTGCGTAATAACAACAGGAGGAAAATGCGCAGGTAAACGAATAAGCACTTCTTTTATCGCCTCGGTCCCTCCTGTGGAGGCACCAATTGCAATTAAGGCATTTTGATTAAATTCAATAGCATCAGGTGTATTAACCTTATTGGCATGGCTAGAAGTGTGAGGCGGATTATAGGCTCTGACCCTTGCTTGAGATGCAGCTCGCACTTTATCATGTAAAATTTCAGCGTAAGCCTGAAGCTCTCTGGTGACGTTTTTTGTTGGCTTAGCAACAAAGTCAACGGCACCTAACTCGAGTGCTTCAAGAGTGGTGGGCGCACCTTCTTGAGTTAAGGTAGAAACCATTACCACAGGCATTGGCCTTAAACGCATCAGATTTTTTAAAAAGCTAATACCATCCATTTTTGGCATTTCAACATCTAAAGTAATTACATCTGGGTTAAGCGCTTTAATTAACTCTCTGGCTTGTAATGGATCTTCGGCAACACCAACTACTTTAATATCGTGAGCTTGCTGCAAAACTTCAGTTAATAATGCGCGAATGAGTGGAGAATCATCAACTATTAATACTTTAATCATAAACCCTCCTAGAAAAGCTCAATATCCGTATGAGCGTCTTGCTGCTCAATTTCAGTTAAATAACGGTATTCGCGTTCTTTAATTGTATCGTTATGCATACTCCTTAACTTTTTAACATGAGCCTTACCGGTTGTTGGATTAAAGAGTACTTTTCTAGGCCATGGGCCGCCAACATCATGAGATTCAACCGTTAAGCCTTCTTGTTTTAAGTACTGAGATGCAAATCGAATATTCCCTTCACCTACATCGGTCATCGCACTAATTATCTTTCCACCACCAAATAACTTAACCCGTAAATTTTGTTTTGAGCCGCCATTCTTTAATACTTCATTAATTAAAAATTCCATTGCCCAGTTACCATAGCGACAACTGAGTGGATCGGTAAAATCATCCGCATGACCAGCCTTAATAGGCAGCATAAAATGATTCATGCCACCTATCCCCATTTTCGCATCGTAAATACAAGCTGAAATACACGAGCCTAAGACAGTTGAAATAGACTCGTTTTGTTTAGTGACATAAAACTCTCCAGGCAATATTTTTGCTACAACTATTTCACGCTGCCGATCCCAGTAGCGTTTTACATGCTCAAAGCCCGAGAAAACCGGTTTAAATTGATGTTGCACGCTATAACTTCCTATACATAGTTTTACCTAAACTTTTAAAGTTTTTTTGGTCTTTTCCCATACTTTCGGAATGGCCCAAAAACAAAAATCCCTGTTCAGATAAAATATTGGCGTATCGATTAAATAACCCTTCTTTTGTTGGTTTATCAAAATAGATAACAACATTTCGACAAAAAATAACATCAAATGAACCTGACATTGGCCAATCTTGTAATAAATTCAATCTTTTAAAATGAATGTACTTTTGCAAGTCAGGCTTTACTTTGTATAACTGCCCATCTTTGTCGCGTAAAAACCAACGCTTTAAATGTTCTTGATCTAAACCATTTACTGAAGAGGCCGAATATTCACCGCACATTCCTTTTTCTAACACATTAGAATCAAGGTCCGTTGCTAAAACTTTCACATCCCAACCTGCAGGAAAAGCCCCTGCGATTGTCATCGCAATCGAATATGGTTCTTCACCTGTAGAGCATCCAGCAGACCAAATTCTCACTCTACGAGAATGTTTATTCGCATTAATTAAAAAAGGAATAACGGTATCTTTTAGAAACTCAAAATGATGATTTTCTCTAAAAAATGACGTTAAGTTAGTAGTGATCGAATTGATAAAATGACTGAACTCTTCTTCTTTATATTCATCAAGATAAAGTAAATAATCAGCAAATGATTCAAAATTGAGTTTTCTGACTCTGCGAACTAACCGCGAATAAACCATTTCACGTTTATGATCTCCAAGAACAATGCCACATGCCTTATAGACCATATCAACAATGAGTTTAAACTCGCTATCAGTCATCAAAAATTCTTTAGACACTGTAGCTCCTTGTGCAGTTAAAATATGACGATTTGTAACAATACAAATCGTCAAATATTAAGTTAAAACTCTTCCCATTCTTCTGAAGAATCAACAAAGTTATCACCCGAAGGAGGGCTACTTAATCTCGCTGAGCGACTCGTTGTAGCAGGCCCCTTTTTGATATTAGAGCTGACTGCATGAGTCCGTATTGCTGGTGCAATTAAAGCGCTAGAATCGGCGTTAATATTAAAGAAGCTTAATAATTGGCGCATACTATTAGCTTGCTCAGACATAGATTCACTTGCAGCTGAGGCTTGCTCTACCAAAGCCGCATTTTGCTGCGTCATCTCATCCATTTGTGTAATTGCCTTGTTTACCTCTTCAATACCAGAACTTTGCTCCTCCGATGCGCTCGAAATATCGGCTATCATTTCAGTTACTTTTTGAACAGCAGCCACAATCTCTTGTAAAGTGCTACCAGATTCATTGACCAGTACAGTGCCATCTTCAACCTTACTCACACTATCTCGAATGAGTTCTTTGATTTCTTTGGCTGCGGCCGCTGAGCGCTGCGCTAGATTTCTTACCTCACCAGCAACAACTGCAAAACCACGCCCTTGTTCACCTGCCCTCGCGGCCTCAACTGCAGCATTGAGTGCTAATAAGTTGGTTTGGAAAGCAATTTCATCAATAACACCAATAATGTCAGAGATTTTTTTACTGGAGTCATTAATTTCTGCCATGCTCGATACCGCACGCTCAACCACAGCTCCACCTTGCAGAGCCTTATCACGAGTATCAGCAGCGAGTTCATTCGCAACCTTAGCGTTATCAGCATTTTGTCTTACAGTACTTGTCATTTCCTCCATACTAGAAGCCGTTTCCTCAAGTGAAGATGCCTGCTCCTCTGTACGTTGACTTAAGTCTGCATTTCCTTGAGAAATTTCTTCTGCACCACTGGCGACAAGATTTGACGAGGTATTAATTTTATCAATAACTTCAGTTAATTTATCTGCTGTTGTATTTGCATCTCGTTTTAGCTTATCAAAGGCACCGTGATAGTCTTTTTCTATTCGCTGGGTTAAGTCACCATGCGCCATCGCATCGAGCATAGAAGCTGTTTCAGAGACTGCATCATCAACACTTTCAATTAAGGAATTAAGCCCTTTTGTTAAATTAAGGAAGAAACCATTCTTACCAGCTTCACTAATTCTGGCATTTAGATCCCCTCTACCTGCAGAATCGATTAAATCAGCTACTTCGACTTCAATGGCGACCTCAGCAGTACGGTCAACCCATTCAACTACGGTACCTATACGCTGGTTATCGCCAATCACTATCGGATTTGCTATCAGTGAAAAGGTTCTACCGCCAACTAAGATTTCTGTTTTATATGTGCTTGTTAAACGCTCTATCATGCCTTTTTGATGAGCCGGATTTTTATGAAAGATATCCATGTTGGCATGAAGTAAATTACGCGCATCAAAACTAGGTAAATCTTTACGAATATCTTGTTCTGCATTTTTCATCATGTTTTGCACAGCGTTATTCATATAAACAATAGTATTAGTTGCATCTGCAATCATGGTATTGGTTGCAACAGTATCAAGTGCTTGTCTTACTCTTAAATTCTCTTCAGCAATCGCTTTGGCTTCTCGCTCTTGATTTAAACGCTCAGTTTTATCCTCCCATTCAACAACCGTACCCAATCTATCTCCATTTTCAGCAAATACTGGCGTTGCAGTTAAGCTAAAAGTAAATCCTGCTAATTCTAAATTTGTGGTATAGGTTGAAGTTAAACGTGCCAGCATTGAACGTTGATGTGATGGATTTTTATGGAAATCATCTACACATGTACCTATCAGCTTATCAACATTAAAACTAGGTAATACAGTACGAAGGCGCTGCTCATTACCCTGTAGCATCTCAACTACCGCATCATTGGTATAAACAATGTTTAGGTCAGCATCAGCCATCATCACATTGGCTTTACATACTTTTAAAGCACTAGCGATACGCGCATTGTTGGCCGCTTCTTGCTCAGCTAGCTTTTCAGCTTTCAGACGCTCAGTTTTATCATCCCACTCAACAACCGTGCCCAATCTTTCACCTGCGTCAGAGAACACTGGCGTGGCTATTAAACCAAAAGTAAAACCAGCTACGTTAATATCAGTGCGGTAAACCGAAGTTAATGATTTTAATAAACCGCGCTGATGGGCTGGATTCTGATGGAAATCATCAATACAGGTACCGATCACTTTATCGATATCAAATGAAGGAATCGCGGTACGAAGTTGTGTTTGATTGCCTCGTAGCATTTTTTCGACTGCTTTATTGATGTAGACAATATTTAAATCATTATCAGCCATCATCACATTTGCCTGACACACATCGAGCGCACTCGAAATCCTAGCGCTTTTTGCTAGTAGCTCTTGCTCTCTATTTTGAGCATTCACTTCTGCAGTTAAATCTTCCCACTCAACCACAGTACCCAAACGATTACCAGAATCAGAAAATAGTGGTGTTGCTATGAGACTAAAAGTAAGCCCAGCTAATTCAAGTCTTGTTTTATAAGGTTGCTGTAATGATTGAAGTAACGTTCTTTGATGGTTGGGAGATTTATGAAATTGATCAACACAGGTACCAACCAAAGTCGCCACATTTAAACTTGGTACCACAGATCGAAGCTTCGACTCATTGTTTTGCAGCATTTTAACGACTGAAGCATTAACATAAGTGATATTACAATCTTCGTCAGCCAACATAACATTAGCTTGACATACATCGAGTGCTTTTAGCAGACTTTCAGTTGTAGCCTCGGTACCTTCATAGCTTTTTTTCTTATCAGACTTGCCACCAGCATTAGAACTAATCAGTCTAAAAAAGCTAGGGAAAAGGCTATGATTTAAATCCTCAATGGCTTCTTTATCGTTCTGTTTGAGTAAAGAAATAGCTTGCTCAACGACTTCAAGCTTTTGCCCCATAAGTTCGACAACTTGATATAAAAAAAACATTGCTCCCGCTGTAGCTATGGTAAAAATACCAATCGCTAACATTGAGGATTGATCTATTTTTACACCCGCTAACTGCAAGCAGATTACAAACGACACCAAAATAACAACCGTTGCGACAAACAACTTATTTAAGGCTTTTGCTTTTGTATTGACAGTCTCCATCATGCCCCCTTTATGGATTCGTTATCTAATGCTTAATTAGCTAACGCTTCTCTTTCCGAATCTTTTGTTAGATTAAGTACACGCTCTAGCTTTAATAGAACAACCATTTTTTCCCCAACATTGACCAAGCCATGCACAAACTCCGCATTATCACTTCGATTGATATCAGGGACGTCTTTAGCCTGGTCTTCAGCAATACTGTAAACATCTGAGACTGCATCAACTACAAGCCCCATAATTTTGGTGCCATGCTTTAATTCCACTTTTACGACAATAACAACCGTTAAAGGACCGTAATCGGCCATTCTCAAACCAAATCGGAGTCTTAAGTCTATGATTGGGACTATGGTGCCACGTAAATTAATAGCGCCTTTTACATACTTTGGAGAGTTAGGGATTGCGGTAATTTCTTCCCACCCACGAATTTCTTGAACGGTAAGAATATCAACACCATATTCCTCTTCAGCCATAATAAAAGTAAGAAATTGTCTAATATTACTCGCTTCTTGCGCTGGGTTTTCTGACTCTGATAAATCATGATCCATCTTAATTAACCCCCAAAGCGTCTATTGCAAGTTCTTGCCTACCAGCTTTTTTAAGTCCAGCTAATTTAATGAGTCCGGTAATATCCACAATAAGAGAGACCCGACCATCTCCTAAAATGGTAGCTCCGGAAACACCCTCTACTTTTTGATAATTAGCTTCTAGACTTTTAATCACAACTTGTTGCTGGGCGAGTAAATCATCAACGAGTAGGCCTACTTTTTGGTTATCACTCTCGACCACCACTAATAGGCCTTTATCTAACTCTTCGATTGCACCAGTATGATTAAAAATCTGATACAAGCGTAAAATAGGCACGTATTCATCACGCAATCGCAACACATCTAAACCACCGCCGACACTGTTCACTTTACTTGTGTCTACTTGCAAAGATTCAACGATAGAAATCAAAGGGATAATGTATGTGTGCTGGCCAATCGTTACTAATTGACCATCTAAAATAGCTAAAGTCAGAGGGAGTCTGATTGTGAAGGTTGAGCCGACACCTTGCTCTGATGTCACTTCTATTGAACCATTTAACGACAAAATATTTCGTCGCACGACATCCATGCCGACGCCTCGCCCTGAAATATCACTCACTTCATCGGCTGTTGAAAAACCTGGCATAAAAATGAGTTCATTAATTTGATCGTCAGTAAGTTCATCTGTTTCATTTATCAGCCCACTTTGCAGGGCTTTACTGCGTATTTTTTGCGTATTGAGCCCATTACCATCATCCATTATTTCAATAACAATGTTTCCGCCTTGATGGAATGAATTAAGGGTTACTTTTCCGACTGGGTTTTTTCCAGCCTTTATTCTGACATCTGGCGTTTCAAGTCCATGATCAAGAGAGTTTCTTACCAAATGAACCATAGGATCGGAGATTTTTTCCATCACCGTTTTATCAAGTTCTGTTTGCTCACCAAGTAATTTGAGCTCAACCTGTTTACCTAACTTTTGTGATGTATCACGCACTAATCTTGGAAAGCGACTAAAAACAAAACTAATGGGTAGCATACGAATTCGCATAACACTTTCTTGTAGGTCGCGAGTATTATGCGCAAGTTGGGCTAAACCTTCTTGTAGCGCCATAATTTTATTATCTGTAATTTCACCTTCGCCAAGCTGAGTTAACATAGCCTGAGTAATTACTAACTCTCCAACCATATTTATTAGAGAGTCAACTTTATCAATACTGACTCGAATCGAAGTAGATTCGGCAGCTTTTGCCGGTGCACTATTTTTAGATGAACTCGCTTCTGACTCAACTTTAGGTAAAGAAGAAGGTGGTTCTTTAGTTGTTTTATCGAAACTTCCCCCCTCAGATTTGACCTCTAAAACAGGTAAAATAGCGGGCTCATCATCTAATTCAAACAAACCACCACATACAGTAATTGCTAGTTCCGCATCATCTTCAACCCATTCAAAAACTTCTTTTACTCTTTGCTCTGACTCTGTGGTTTCAAGAAAAAATGTCCAAGATAAATAACAATCATCCGGTTGCATATCATGTATATTAGGCAAGTCTTCAATATTAGCCGTCACATCGAGAGAACCAAGTTCACTCAATTCACTAATCATGAATAAAGGCTCATTACCCGTTTTAAATAAATGATGGAATGGCTTAAATGAAATTTGTAACGTATCAATTGATACCGGAGAATCCGCAATGACTTGAACTGCTGCAGGCTTTGCTACAACCGCACCACTGCTATTATCTAGAATACGCTCAAACTCTTTACGAAGTGCGACTGATTGAGTAAGGTCTGGATCTTGCTCAGCCTGTAACCCTGAGAGCAACAATCTCAAGCAATCAACTGATTGCAGTAATAAATTTACATGTTCTGGTTCAAGTGTTCTTCTTCCATCTCTAATTTGATCGAGTAATGTCTCTAATACATGAGTAAAGTCAGCAACAGATGAAAAACCAAATGTACCGCTACCTCCCTTAATTGAATGGGCGGCTCGAAAAATTGTATTTATTGTTTCTGAGTCAAGATCACCAGGTTGCAAATTAAGCAACTCAGACTCCATTGTATCTAACCCTTCAAAGCTTTCCTCAAAGAAAACTTCAAAAAACTGGCTGAGATCGATACTCATAATCGCTCCTTGCTAACGAATTACTTTTTTAATTACCGCTAACAATTGCTCCGGATTAAAAGGCTTTACAATCCAACCAGTTGCACCTGCAGCCTTCCCTTCTGTTTTTTTGTCTAAACCGGATTCAGTAGTCAACATTAACATTGGGGTAAATTTATATTCCGGTAATGCCCGTAGTTCACGGATTAAAGTAATCCCATCCATAATAGGCATATTTACATCGGAAATAACTGCATCAAATGTTGCTTGCTTTGCAATCGCTAAAGCTTCACTACCGTCTTTGGCTTCTGTAACATCAAAACCAGCTTTTTTTAATGTGAAGCCAACCATCTGACGCATTGACGCAGAATCATCGACTGCCAAGATTTTTTTCATATCGACCCCATTTTATATTTGTTCAAGTGATAGGAACTCTGAAACACCCAGAGTCTTAGCTGAGGATAGTAATGCTTTGCTATTACCATGCCATTGAATCTGATGATCTGTTGAGAGCAAATGCTTTTGTAAAACACACAGCAACTGAATTGAAGCAGTATCTGCTTGAGAGACTTTTGATATATCAAAAATGATGTCTCTGCCATCATTTAACATTTCAATTATTGATTGATAAAATGTATTAATATTGTTGATTACTAGCTCTTCTGGCAATTGATGCATGAAAACTCAATCCTTGTATATCATCTAGTTAAAAGCTTAGACGCTCATAATTGATTTGCCACAAAAATGATAAATTTTTTAACTGCGAATCATAAATTTAGGGTTCAATAGCAAGAAAGAAACAAGGCCATTTATCACAAATAAATGGCCTTGAATGAAGGAAATATAAGGGCTATAAACGAAGTTTAATAAAAGCGGGCTATTTTCTTGAAGTCGTCAATTAATTGGTCCGTATTAATTGTTGGAATTGTATTTGGGGCAAATTCAGGTTTAAAAATAGCGCGAAGCTGCCCCTTTGCATCAATCAGAGCTATAGATGCACTGTGATCAACGCTGTATTGAGTTAATTTACTATCAGCCATGGCATACATTAAGCCTATATCCCTAACGAACGGAAAAAGCTTAGGATGATCAGCTGTCGCGGCAATAAATTCAGGATCAAAATATTGAGTATAAAGCTTGAGCTTTTCACTATTGTCACGATTAGGATCAACGGATACAAACCACACCTTAACTGGAAACTCCGATGATAAAGAACGCTTAACTTGTTGCAACTTCGCCAACGTCATCGGGCAAATATCCGGACAGCTCGTATAACCTAAAAATAAAAAGTTCCAGCTCCCAATTAATGCCTCATTAGAAATGATTTGACCGTTCTGGTTAGTTAATTCAAATGGTTTTAATTGTTTGGCATTTTCATAAACTAATGCTTGGGTAATGGGAGGCTCTTTTTGACAGCCCGTTAAAGATATTAAAACAGCACTCATAATAACTAAAAATATAAAACGCATTAAAATAACCACTTATCTATAAATAACCCAATAAATAGTAACATTAATTGCCATATTGAATACTTAAAAAGATCCATAGCACTGTTAACTGCAGGCCTAAATTTCAACATAAAAGCTTTAAAGATAAATAAACCATTAAGTACACACGCTACAGCCAAATAAAACCAACTCGACATGCCGATTAAATAAGGTATGAGGCAAACAATACCGAGTAAAATGGAATATGACAAAATACATGTTTTACAGAACTCTATTCCATGAGTTACAGGTAACATAGGAATTTTTGCCCTGGCATAATCATCGCGGCGATGAATCGCTAAAGCCCAAAAATGTGGAGGAGTCCAAGTAAAAATTATCATCACTAATAACCAAGGTTCTGCGGCTAATTGCCCTGTTTCAGAGACCCAGCCAAGTAATGGAGGCATTGCGCCTGCTAATCCTCCAATGACAATATTTTGTGGTGTCGCACGTTTTAAAAACAACGTATAAACGACCGCATAACCAACCAATGCAAACAAAGTCAACATTGCGGTCAGTAAGTTAGCCACTTCCAATAATAAGAAAAAACCAATAACACCAATTGCTAAAGCAAAAATAGCCGCACTTTTTCTGCTTACCCGCCCTTTAACAACAGGTCGGTGACGGGTGCGTGCCATTTTCCCATCAATTTCTCTATCTACTAAATGATTAATGACAGCAGCGCTACTCGATAATAAACCTATTCCAAGCAAGGTAAAAAACTGCACCGCAATACTTCGTGGCACTAACAAGTCTGGTGCCAATGCTAAACCAACCCATGCTGTTAGTACTAATAAAGCAACAACCTTAATTTTGCATAACTCTAAATAATCATTCACCATGAAAAAGAATGGCAATCGAGTCTTCAATAATTTTTGCTTTGGGATAGCTAAATTCATTATTTTTGTATCCTTATTAACTGTGTACTTTAATGTAATAACTTAAGCGGATAACACTTAATAGCAGAGCCGCAGCCATTAAGTTATGGGCCAAAGCGACTGATATAGGAAACTGAAGTAATACCAAAACAACACCTAATGTCAGCTGCGCAATCAATGCACATAAAACAGTTAAAACACATTGTTTGATTTTGCTTGAATAACTATGGATCCAAATACGGTAAAGCGCCCATAAAATAATTATGGTTGTAATTGCAGCCCAAAAACGATGTAACAAATGAATCGACATTCTGGCCTCATAAGAAAGGACTCCATATTCATAATTGCTTTGGGACATCGGAAGCTGAAATACTTCCCACAATGAGAAATGCTGCATCGATTCTGGCCCACACAATGGAAAGTCAGCACAATGTGAAGCTGCATAGTTAGCAGCTAACCAACCTCCTAATGCAATCTGGACAAGTAGTACTATTAATGCCAGTATCGTAGCAAAATATTGAGGCCTTGCGCCTTCATCCCCACCAGGAATTGGTTTGCTACAAAGTCGTAAATACAATAAACCTGTTAAGCTAAAAATAGCAAAACCACCCAGTAGATGCCCCATCACTATCAAAGGCTGTAATTGCATTGTTACAGTTAACATACCAAGAGCGGCTTGAAAAATAACTAAAACGACTAAAAACCAAGGTAAACGTGTCGGTACTATATTTCTTTTATTTAACAGCAATGCACCAATTGCAATCACTAAAATTAAAACACCTAATGCTCCCGCAAAATACCGATGAATCATTTCTTTCCATGCTTTTGCTGTTTCAAGCACCATACCTGGAAAGTTCTCGCTTAATACTTCCGAATGAATTTCATGATGGGGCACAGTCAAAAAACCATAACAACCAGGCCAATCAGGACAACCCAACCCAGCATCACTCAAACGAGTGTAAGCTCCCAGCCCAACTACACATATAGAAAAAAAACAACAGATTAACACTAAATTTTTATATTTTTTAATCATGTTAACACCCTTATATTTAGCTGCTTCTTGCATAGTTAAGCAGCTTTTTAATATCGCTTAGCATTCCTTTAAAAACCGGTTTATTTAAATTCTCCTGAGCAGAGAATGGGTAACTCAATACAACCAACCCCATATGATCAACTAAATATATCTCATCAGAAATTAAATCATCTTGATTGACTACTTGAATGGGAATGGCAAGATCAGTCTTAATATTACGACTCAGTAGCATAACCCCAACATGTTCACTTTTTTTTCCAAGCGCTAATTGGACATTTTTAACCGATTCTAATTGGTTTTTGCAAAAATCATCACAGCCACTTTGACTCACAACCACCATTGTCCATAGATAGCCATTCGGATTTTGCCAGTTCTGAATGTGGGTTTCCTTGTTTACTAATTGGCCTTTATTTACTGTATGATCAGGCAACCAGCCCAGCCGCAATACAATGGCAGCAATTAAAAATGGTGATATAAAACATGCTATAAAGAGAATCGGTATTTTCTTACTTTTCATTAGCAACCTCTTTTTTTGCTGCATAAAAAAATATAACAAGGGCCGCAAAACCAATTAAGCACCACTGCACAGCGTAGGCATAATGCTTTTGTGGTGACATAACAACCGGCTGATAATGTGGTGTTGCGCCAGCTATTGCATCTTGGGCATAAACCATAAAGGGTAACAACTCTGCTGATACAGATAATTCTAATTGTTGTAAATCAATAAACTGAATTCGCTTTGGCCAATGATCCGTTTTCTCAGCTTTACTCGATAAATAGAAACCAGCCAAGTCACCAGCTTTGATGACAGCATTAGATAGCAGTATCTGCTCAGGTAAAACAATGGCAGGTAACTCAGAGCGAAGATGTGATGCTGGGGTCCAACCTAGATTAACTAATAGGTACTTATCTATGTCAGTTACTTTCACTAAAACTAATAAATCATACCCAACCTGACCATTTAAGGTACGGTTATCGAGTAGCCAATAACGCTGCTTATCAACCTGACCAGCAAAGCTAACAAGCACACCATTTTTATCCACTTTACTTGGTAACTCGAGAACACTTTTTAGACTCATGACACCTTGCAAAGCTTTCTCATTGAGATAATTGAGCTTATATTGTTTTGTAGTACCGCGTTGTAATTGCCAATACGCTAACGCTAAACAAGTGCCAACTATTACAACAGCAACCAATAACGCAAATGGTGAAAAGTAAACTGTTTGCTTTTTTAATTTGATATCCATAAACACCTTAGGAAAGCTCATGGTCATTAAAGCTATTATTGTTTTATTATTAATGTTTATTATTTTCAATCTATTTAAAGCACTGGTTATTATGATGAAAGGCGACCCAGAAGCACCGAGCATGTCAACGTTTCTAGGCCGACGAGTATTCATCTCTGTTGCTGTTCTTGTTTTTGTTGTTATCGCCTTAAGTTTAGGCTGGATAACGCCACACCAAACGCCATTTACAGCACATAAACAAATACAAACAGACACAACCAAACCACATCAACAAAGTGCCAATACCAAGCAGCTGCCTGAAAAGCAAAATGATTCTTTGGAGTAAAGTGGCCTTTAAATATACGAACTAACATAATCAAAAGTAATAAGCTCCCAATCGATACATGCATACCGTGAAAGCCCGTTAATAGAAAAAATGTATTACCATAAATACCGGCATCAAGGGTTAAGCCCAATTCAGTATAGGCGTGAATATATTCCTCTACTTGCAAACCTACAAAAGCGATGCCAAGCAGAACCGTAATGGCGAGGAATATTTTCAGTTGAGTTCTTTTATTTGTCTCTAATGCTTGTTGTGCAAAATGCACAGTAACTGAAGAGGTTAAAAGCACTATCGTATTTACTAACGGTAAACCAAACCAACCCATGGCTTGAGTTGTTTCTCCTGATGGCGTTGTCAGCAGCGGCCAGACAGCTTCAAAGGAAGGCCATAACACTTCATTGGTCATCGCATTATTGCTAGCTCCACCAAGCCAAGGTACTGATAGCATCCGAGCGTAAAATAATGCTCCAAAAAAAGCACAGAAAAACATCACTTCGGAAAAGATAAACCAACTCATTCCTTGGCGAAAAGATTGATCCATCTGTTTAGAATATAAACCAGCATCAGATTCAGCAATTACATTTTTAAACCAACCAAATAGCATAAAAATAATGGTGAAAATACCGACATACAATAAGTAATGCGTGAAGCCCGAAGGTTCTGCTTTGGTAGAGTTAATAACAGTACTTGCAGCGCCTACAGCAATAAAAAATAATCCAATAGCTCCAACAATCGGCCAAGGACTTTGCGCTGGTACGTAATAATGTTCATATTCTTGTTTCATTAACAGTCTCCTTTGGAGGGGTTGATACTGCTTGCTGAACTTGTTCGCTAATATCAAAAACGGTGTAAGATAATGTTAATTCTTCAAACTTGTAAGGAAGTGCTGTGTCTACATAAAAGATAAGTGCAAGTTCAGCTTCTTCACCTG
Organism: Pseudoalteromonas tunicata; assembly: GCF_002310815.1. Taxonomy (NCBI): domain Bacteria; kingdom Pseudomonadati; phylum Pseudomonadota; class Gammaproteobacteria; order Alteromonadales; family Pseudoalteromonadaceae; genus Pseudoalteromonas; species Pseudoalteromonas tunicata. Next base: position 3,557,608 of record NZ_CP011032.1, read on the forward strand.
CCGATAAAGGTTGCTGATTAAAACAAAAACATTCTATTTTATGTAAATATTTAGCGGCCAAACCAGGAGAAACCGATGGTATAGCCTGCATTACTCGGTTTGTATCACTGATATTTTTCGCACTAAAAATCACTTTATGCATCGCACCTGGTTGAACACTTACCCTTTGGGTGTTCGCAGAAACTTCAAATGGAGCAAGCCCTTGAATATGAGTTATAAACCCAACATCAACGACTCTACTTTTATCGACCTCAGTACTGACACTCGCTTGATCTAATGAAGGTTTACCATTTAAACCTGTCACCTCACAAAAAACGTCATACAAAGGAACTAACGCAAAAGCAAACCCAAACATACCAAGTGAAACTAATAGTAGTTTTTTTAGTAACTTAGAATGAGTAGTGGCCATTATTTTATAACCGGTGGTGTTTCAAATGTGTGGTAAGGTGCTGGTGATGGAATTTCCCATTCTAAACCTTGAGCACCCTCCCAAACTTGAGGAGTGGCTTTTTCACCACCTCTAATACATTTAAAAACAACCCAAACAAATAGCAGCTGAGATAAACCAAAAGCAAAGCCACCAATACTAATAATTGCATTAAAATCAGCAAATTGAAGAGCGTAATCAGGGATCCTTCTTGGCATACCAGCGAGACCTACAAAATGCATAGGGAAAAACAGCACATTGACACTAATGAGTGACAGCCAAAAATGTGTTTTCGCCAATCCCTCATGATACATATTGCCAGTCCATTTCGGTAACCAATAATAAGCAGCTGCCATGATTGAAAAAACCGCGCCAGTCACTAAAACATAATGAAAGTGAGCAACAACAAAATATGTATCGTGATACTGAAAATCTGCAGGTGTAATAGCGAGCATCAACCCTGAAAATCCCCCTATGGTGAACAACACAATAAACGCCACACTAAACAACATAGGTACTTCAAAACTAATTGAACCACGCCACATAGTGGCGACCCAATTAAAAACTTTTACGCCGGTCGGAACAGAAATCAGCATAGTGCTATACATAAAAAATAATTCACCCGCCAGTGGCATTCCGGTGGTAAACATATGGTGTGCCCAAACGATAAAGGATAAAAAGGCGATAGAACCAGTTGCATAAACCATTGATGCATAACCGAATAATGGTTTACGAGAGAAGGTAGGTACAATAGAAGAGATAATGCCAAAAGCAGGTAGTATCATGATATAAACTTCTGGGTGACCAAAAAACCAGAAAATATGCTGGAACATCACAGGATCACCGCCACCCATAGCATTAAAAAAGCTAGTACCAAAATATTTATCAGTCAGAACCATTGTAACGGCACCAGCCAATACTGGCATGACAGCGATTAGTAAAAAGGCAGTAATCAACCACGTCCATACAAACAAAGGTAATTTCATCCAAGTCATACCTGGAGCGCGTAAATTAACAATAGTTACAATGACATTTATAGCCCCCATAATTGAGCTAATGCCCATAATATGAATAGCGAAAACAAAAAAGGCAGTATTATCGTTACTATAAGTAGTTGAAAGCGGAGCATAAAATGTCCAACCGAAATTAGGACCACCTCCCTCCATAAACAACGACATTAATAAAATAGTAAAAGCAAAAGGTAGAATCCAAAAGCTCCAGTTGTTCATTCTTGGCAATGCCATATCAGGAGCCCCTATCATCATTGGGATCATCCAATTAGCTAAACCAGTAAATGCAGGCATAACTGCACCAAAAACCATAATAAGGCCATGAACTGTAGTCATTTGATTAAAAAAGTTTGGCTCGACTAGCTGTAATCCGGGTTGAAATAGCTCAGCCCTGATCACCATAGCCATTGCACCACCAATTAAAAACATCAATAAAGAAAATAATAAATAGAGCGTACCAATATCTTTATGGTTAGTAGTAAACAGCCAGCGCTTTATTCCAGAGGCTGCATGGGAGGTATGTTCATGATTATGCGCGATTGTAGTCATTATTATTTTTCCTCAATTCTGCTTTGCACATCATTTGGTTGAATTACATCACCCGTATTATTATCCCAAGCATTGCGCTCGTAGGTGATAACCGCGGCAAGTTGCTTAAGTGAAAGCTGTTTTAAATAAGATTGCATTGCCGTACCTGGCTTACCGTGAATCACTATATCTATATGATCATTAATTGGACCTGTAGCAATAATACTACCTTTTAATGCAGGAAAAACACCGCCTAATCCCATACCTGTTGGTTGGTGGCAAGCAGCACAATTTGCCATATAGACCTGTTCACCGAGTGACATAAGCTCATCTTTATTAAGTGTTTGGCCTAATAATTTTTGCTCGTCAGCCGCTGCAGTCGCTTTCTCATTTTTTGCATTAAGCAACCAATTATCAAAATCTTCTGGTGCTTTTGCTTCAACAACAATTGGCATAAAACCATGATCTTTTCCACAAAGTTCAGCGCATTGACCTCGATAAATACCAACCTCATTAACACGGGTCCACGCTTCATTTATAAAACCTGGGTTTGCATCTTTCTTAACAGCAAAGGCAGGTACCCACCAAGAATGAATAACATCATCAGAAGTCATTAAAAAGCGGACTTTGCGGTCAGTCGGAATTACTAAGGGTTTATCAACTTCGAGTAGGTAAGTGTTTTGCTTCTCTGCTCGATCATGAATTTGGTCTTGTGAAGTGGCAAGTATTGAATAAAAACCAACATCATGAGAAAGATACTCATAATGCCATTTCCATTGTGAACCAGTAATCTTGATCGTCAGATCAGCCTTACTGGTATCTTCCATAGCAATTAATGTTTTAGTTGCAGGAATAGCCATACCAATCAATATAACAAAAGGAATAGCTGTCCAGAGGATCTCAACTTTTGTACTCTCATGAAATTGGGCTGCTACAGCTCCTTTTGATTTTCTATGGTGGATTAAAGCCCAGAACATAGCAGCAAAAACAATCACTCCTATCACGCAGCATATTATGAAAATTGTCATATGAAGGTTGTAAACGTTTTCGCTTATGTCAGTTACACCCGTTGTCATATTGTATTTCGATTGAGCAAATACATTAAAAGGCAACAGTAACATAAGGAAAAAGGACTTAGAGGCCTTTCCCATGTGGTACTCCTTTGGCAAGTTGTAAACACAACGAAAATTACGATACATCCTGTAATTTCATCATTATTATTATTTATTAATGTTATAGGGCTGTTTTTTGAACAACAGTAATAAAAAACTAGACAAGGAATAAGGAATAGGCAAGAACGAGAGATAATAAAATGTTAATAGTAGAAGTTGATATGATTAAAATATTAAATTATAACAACTTCTTTGATAATAAATCTTGATACGAACAATCAAATAAGTTGTTTACATAAAATCTGAATTTCTAATCACACCAACAGCAAGACCTTCAATATCAAGAGATTCTTTAGATAAATCAACAATTATAGGTTGGAATTCGTCATTTTCAGCATGAAGGTAAACTTTTCGCCCTTTTTGCTCAAAACGTTTGACCGTAACATCCTCACCAACACGGGCAACCACAACTTGGCCATTACGTGCTACTGTAGCGCGATGAACAGCAAGGAGATCCCCGTCCATAATGCCAATGTCCTTCATGCTCATCCCTTGAACACGTAACAAAAAATCTGCCGCTGGTTTAAATAGTAATGGATCTACATGATAGTGACTTTCAATATGTTCTTGCGCTAAGATCGGTTCGCCTGCAGCAACTCGGCCAATCAGTGGTAAACCTAATTGTTCTGGTTCATCCTCTTCAACCAGCTTTAAACCACGACTAGCACCAGGAACCATCTCAATAAAGCCTTTCTTAGCTAAAGCTTTTAAGTGTTCCTCAGCAGCATTTGCACTTTTAAAGCCAAGAGTATTTGCTATTTCAGCCCGAGTTGGAGGCATACCAGTATCTTTGATAAACACTTTAATCAACTCAAGAATTTGAGCTTGTCTGCTTGTTAATGGCCTCATAATCAAGAACTCCACCAGAATAGTATACTGTGATTATATACAGCTAAAAATAAATGGCAAACATATAAATAACAAACTTAATATTTTTAATATTGATCATGGATAAAATCGAGAAGGAATGAATTAGCTGTAAAATATTTTTATTCCAAACGCAAAAAAGCCTCTGATTTCTCAGAGGCTTTCTTTGAATTGGGAGCCTGGCGATGTCCTACTCTCACATGGGTAACCCCACACTACCATCGGCGCTGTTTCGTTTCACTACTGAGTTCGGAATGGGATCAGGTGGGTCCAAAACGCTATTGTCACCAAGCAAATCTGGTTCGTTAATCGCCTTGGCAATTAACTAAAATTCGGAAGGCTGATTTCAAATTCGTCTACTTCAGTGCTATTTAACTTCTTGCTTGTTCTTCAGTGCTTCATACAAACCACTTTGGCGTTGTATGGTTAAGCCTCACGGGTAATTAGTATTGGTTAGCTTAACGCCTCACAGCGCTTCCACACCCAACCTATCAACGTTGTAGTCTCCAACGGCCCTTCAGAGAGCTTATAGCTCTAGTGAGAACTCATCTCGAGGCTCGCTTCGCGCTTAGATGCTTTCAGCGCTTATCGATTCCGAACGTAGCTACCGGGCAGTGCCATTGGCATGACAACCCGAACACCAGCGGTTCGTTCACTCCGGTCCTCTCGTACTAGGAGCAACCCCTCTCAATTCTCAAACGCCCACGGCAGATAGGGACCGAACTGTCTCACGACGTTCTAAACCCAGCTCGCGTACCACTTTAAATGGCGAACAGCCATACCCTTGGGACCGACTTCAGCCCCAGGATGTGATGAGCCGACATCGAGGTGCCAAACACCGCCGTCGATATGAACTCTTGGGCGGTATCAGCCTGTTATCCCCGGAGTACCTTTTATCCGTTGAGCGATGGCCCTTCCATTCAGAACCACCGGATCACTATGACCTACTTTCGTACCTGCTCGACTTGTCCGTCTCGCAGTTAAGCTTGCTTCTACCATTACACTAACCGTACGATGTCCGACCGTACTTAGCAAACCTTCGTGCTCCTCCGTTACTCTTTAGGAGGAGACCGCCCCAGTCAAACTACCCACCAGGCACTGTCCGCAATCCCGATTAGGGACCTACGTTAGAACATCAAAACTACAAGGGTGGTATTTCAAGGACGACTCCACAAGAACTAGCGTTCCTGCTTCAAAGTCTCCCACCTATCCTACACATGTAGGTTCAATGTTCAGTGCCAAGCTATAGTAAAGGTTCACGGGGTCTTTCCGTCTAGCCGCGGGTACACAGCATCTTCACTGCGATTTCAATTTCACTGAGTCTCGGGTGGAGACAGCGTGGCCATGATTACGCCATTCGTGCAGGTCGGAACTTACCCGACAAGGAATTTCGCTACCTTAGGACCGTTATAGTTACGGCCGCCGTTTACCGGGGCTTCGATCAAGAGCTTCGCGTTGCCGCTAACCCCATCAATTAACCTTCCGGCACCGGGCAGGCGTCACACCGTATACGTCATCTTGCGATTTTGCACAGTGCTGTGTTTTTAATAAACAGTTCCAGCCACCTGGTTACTGTGACTGCCAATAGCTCCGGGAGCAAGTCCCTTCACCATCAGCAGCGTACCTTCTCCCGAAGTTACGGTACTATTTTGCCTAGTTCCTTCACCCGAGTTCTCTCAAGCGCCTTAGTATTCTCTACCTGACCACCTGTGTCGGTTTGGGGTACGATTCTTCATGAACTGAAGCTTAGAGGATTTTCCTGGAAGTATGGCATCAACAACTTCACTACCGTAGTAGCTCGTCTCGTATCTCAGTCTTAAGGAAACCCGGATTTACCTAAGTCTCCAACCTACTTACTTTCACATGGACAACCAACGCCATGCCTGCCTAGCCTGCTCCGTCTCCCCATCGCATTCATGCCGAGTACGGGAATATTAACCCGTTTCCCATCGACTACGCGTTTCCGCCTCGCCTTAGGGGTCGACTCACCCTACCCTGATTAACATGGGATAGGAACCCTTGGTCTTCCGGCGTGGGAGTTTTTCACTCCCATTATCGTTACTTATGTCAGCATTCGCACTTCTGATACCTCCAGCAACCCTCTCGAATCACCTTCAACGGCTTACAGAACGCTCCCCTACCCCGCATACAAAGTACGCAGGCGCATCTTCGGTGGTATGTTTAGCCCCGTTACATCTTCCGCGCAGACCGACTCGACCAGTGAGCTATTACGCTTTCTTTAAAGGATGGCTGCTTCTAAGCCAACCTCCTGGCTGTCTGGGCCTTTCCACATCGTTTCCCACTTAACATACACTTTGGGACCTTAGATGGCGCTCTGGGTTGTTTCCCTCTTCACGACGGACGTTAGCACCCGCCGTGTGTCTCCCGGATAGTACTTTACGGTATTCGGAGTTTGCAAAGGGTTGGTAAGTCGGGATGACCCCCTAGCCTTAACAGTGCTCTACCCCCGTAAGTATTCGTCCGAGGCTCTACCTAAATAGATTTCGGGGAGAACCAGCTATCTCCCGGTTTGATTAGCCTTTCACTCCTAGCCACAAGTCATCCCCTAACTTTTCAACGTTAGTGGGTTCGGTCCTCCAGTTGATGTTACTCAACCTTCAACCTGCCCATGGCTAGATCACCGGGTTTCGGGTCTATACCTTGCAACTATACGCCCAGTTAAGACTCGGTTTCCCTACGGCTCCCCTAATTGGTTAACCTCGCTACAAAATATAAGTCGCTGACCCATTATACAAAAGGTACGCAGTCACACCACGAAGGTGCTCCTACTGCTTGTACGTACACGGTTTCAGGTTCTATTTCACTCCCCTCACAGGGGTTCTTTTCGCCTTTCCCTCACGGTACTGGTTCACTATCGGTCAGTTGGGAGTATTTAGCCTTGGAGGATGGTCCCCCCATATTCAGTCAAGATAACACGTGTCCCGACCTACTCGATTTCACTTACTATAGATTTTCGTGTACGGGGCTATCACCCTGTGCCGCTGTCCTTTCCAGAACATTCCACTAATCACAAATAAACTTAAGGGCTGCTCCGGTTTCGCTCGCCGCTACTTCCGGAATCTCGGTTGATTTCTTTTCCTACGGGTACTTAGATGTTTCAGTTCTCCGCGTTCGCCTCATATAGCTATGTATTCACTATATGATAGTGAGTAAACTCACTGGGTTTCCCCATTCGGAAATCCTAGTCTCAAGCGCCTTTTACTAGCTTGACTAGGCTTATCGCAAGTTAATACGTCCTTCATCGCCTCCAACTGCCAAGGCATCCACCGTGTACGCTTAGTCACTTAACCATACAACCCAAAATAGTTTGAGTTATACATAAAGGACTGATTTAAACTTCGCCAGAAGTTAAATATTGAATACTAAAGTAGACACCAATCACATCTTTCGATGCAAATGGCATAATTTTACTTTTGAAAACTCTTTCAAATCTTTCGATTCAAAGAATTTTTTCTATCAGCTTTCCAAATTTTTAAAGAGCAATATTAATTAAACAGCCTAAGCCGTTTAACTAACAATCATCTGTGTGGACACTGCGAACAAATCAGTTCTAAATCGTGATAAGGAGGTGATCAAGCCCCAGGTTCCCCTAGGGCTACCTTGTTACGACTTCACCCCAGTCATGAATCACACCGTGGTAACCGCCCTCCCGAAGGTTAAGCTAGCTACTTCTGGTGCAACCCACTCCCATGGTGTGACGGGCGGTGTGTACAAGGCCCGGGAACGTATTCACCGCAACATTCTGATTTGCGATTACTAGCGATTCCGACTTCATGGAGTCGAGTTGCAGACTCCAATCCGGACTACGACGAGCTTTAAGGGATTCGCTCACTATCGCTAGCTTGCTGCCCTCTGTACTCGCCATTGTAGCACGTGTGTAGCCCTACACGTAAGGGCCATGATGACTTGACGTCGTCCCCACCTTCCTCCGGTTTATCACCGGCAGTCTCCTTAGAGTTCCCGACATTACTCGCTGGCAACTAAGGATAGGGGTTGCGCTCGTTGCGGGACTTAACCCAACATCTCACAACACGAGCTGACGACAGCCATGCAGCACCTGTCTCAGAGTTCCCGAAGGCACAAAGCTATCTCTAGCGATTTCTCTGGATGTCAAGTGTAGGTAAGGTTCTTCGCGTTGCATCGAATTAAACCACATGCTCCACCGCTTGTGCGGGCCCCCGTCAATTCATTTGAGTTTTAACCTTGCGGCCGTACTCCCCAGGCGGTCTACTTAATGCGTTAGCTTTGAAAAAGTTGTCCGAGGACCCCAGCTTCTAGTAGACATCGTTTACGGCGTGGACTACCAGGGTATCTAATCCTGTTTGCTCCCCACGCTTTCGTACATGAGCGTCAGTGTTGACCCAGGTGGCTGCCTTCGCCATCGGTATTCCTTCAGATCTCTACGCATTTCACCGCTACACCTGAAATTCTACCACCCTCTATCACACTCTAGTTGACCAGTTCGAAATGCAGTTCCCAGGTTGAGCCCGGGGCTTTCACATCTCGCTTAATCAACCGCCTGCGTACGCTTTACGCCCAGTAATTCCGATTAACGCTCGCACCCTCCGTATTACCGCGGCTGCTGGCACGGAGTTAGCCGGTGCTTCTTCTGTCAGTAACGTCACAGCTACGTTCTATTAAAACGTAACCTTTCCTCCTGACTGAAAGTGCTTTACAACCCGAAGGCCTTCTTCACACACGCGGCATGGCTGCATCAGGCTTTCGCCCATTGTGCAATATTCCCCACTGCTGCCTCCCGTAGGAGTCTGGACCGTGTCTCAGTTCCAGTGTGGCTGATCATCCTCTCAAACCAGCTAGAGATCGTTGCCTTGGTGAGCCATTACCTCACCAACTAGCTAATCCCACTTGGGCCAATCTTTAGGCGTGAGGCCCGAAGGTCCCCCACTTTGGTCCGTAGACATCATGCGGTATTAGCAGTCGTTTCCAACTGTTGTCCCCCACCTAAAGGCATGTTCCCAAGCATTACTCACCCGTCCGCCGCTCGTCACCCAAGAAACAAGTTTCTCTGTGCTACCGCTCGACTTGCATGTGTTAGGCCTGCCGCCAGCGTTCAATCTGAGCCATGATCAAACTCTTCAATTAAAAGTTTTTAGTCTTTCGACTGCTCAATGAATTCTGATTTTTGTTTCCACAACCCTTAATAAAAAGAGAAAGTGAAATCAAATTGACTGTATAGCCACTCATTCATTATTGAGACTCTAAATTTTTTGCTTCATTCAAAACCGAAGTTTCGAACTAAGCTGTTAGAACTCAACCTGTACGAGTGCCCACACAGATGATTGCTTAAATTGTTAAAGAACGTTGCAGCGCCAACCCTAAGAGCTTGCTGCGAAGTGGAGCGCTATAGTAAACGTTTCACTTTTCAAGTCAACACTTAATTTTAAATTCTTTCGAAGCAAACTAAGTTTTATTTAACTCTCTGACTCAACCCTCATACCCCGCTAAGCGTGGTGTGCTGCCGTGTCAGTGGGGTCGCATTATAGGGCGGCGAACTTTTTTGGCAAGCGTTATTTTGCATAAATTTACGATTTATTTCACTTAGTTAGTCATACAGACTTAACACCACCTTACCCTCACCTTATTCACAAAAACCTGTGGATAACTTAACTCTTTGAACCTTTTAGATAAGACCTTACTAAAAATATGCAGGCGAAGTAATGCTGTTTTCTACTTAGCTGAGGTAAATATAATGATTAATGGGGTGTTTGAGTCTTATTGAAAAGAAGATGTATCGTTTATTAAAGTTTTATAAAGGAGGACTTGTATAAAAGCAGTGCTTTTATACAAGTTTTAAATACAGGCTCGCCCCCCACACCACAACAACCACTAATAAAGATAAAGTAACCGCTGCTGAGCCCATATCTTTCGCTCGACCTGACAATACATGGCGCTCGGTACCTACACGGTCAGTCAATGCTTCAATAGCTGAATTAAGCATTTCAACAATAAGCACTAAAATCAAAGTACTCACTAAGCCAGCCCAATGCAGTATATTGTCCGCTAACCAAAAAGAAGCTGGAAACATCACTAACGCCAATCCTAATTCTTGACGAAATGCTGCCTCTTCTTTTATTGCTGCTTTAAAACCAAGGTAAGAGCAATAGGTTGCTTTAAATACTCGCTGAAAGCCACCACCATTGGGTTTATTAACTTCACTCATTTATTTTTCTCTTTAAATTAAAAACCCTGCTATTGCAGGGTTTCAAAGTTAGGCTACGCCGTACTGCTCTCGATACGCTTTGACTGCTGCCAAATGCGCATCCATAGTACCTTGCTGTTCAAGGTATGAAATTAGGTCGGCTAGTTTAACTATCGATATTACCTGAGTATTGAAGTCTCGTTCGACTTCTTGGATTGCTGAAAGTTCAGCTTTTCCTTTCTCTTGGCGATCAAGTGCTATTAATACACCCGATAACTCTGCACCACTGGCTTGAATAATCTCCATTGATTCACGAATGGCGGTACCTGCGGTAATCACATCGTCAACTAACATGATTTTACCAACCAACGCAGAACCAACTAACGACCCACCTTCGCCATGTGTTTTAGCTTCTTTACGATTAAAACAATAAGGTACATCTTTATTATGATGATCAGCTAATGCCACTGCGGTTGTCGTTGCAATTGGGATACCTTTATAAGCAGGACCAAATAATACATCGTAAGCAATGCCCGCATCTTCTAATGCTGCGGCATAAAAACGACCCAAACGAGCAAGATCACGGCCTGTATTAAATAAACCAGCATTAAAAAAATACGGACTTGTACGACCCGATTTTAAAGTGAACTCACCAAACTTTAAAACCTGCTTTTCAAGAGCAAATTCTATAAACTCGATTTGATAATCTTTCATTTTAAACCTTTTAATTACGCTAATGTTTGCTTTTGAATATCGATAATTTCGCGGATCGAATGCTTAGCTAAAGTAAGTAATTGATCTAACTCTTCAAAAGAGAATGGTTCTGCCTCAGCTGTACCTTGCACTTCAATGAGTTTACCGGTTTCAGTCATGATCACGTTCATATCCGTTTCAGCGGCTGAATCTTCAACATATTCTAAATCTGTGATTGGTTCACCTTTATAGATACCAACTGAAATCGCTGCAATCATATATTTAAGTGGGTTGGTATTAATCATACCTTTAGCGCGCATATGAGTTAATGCATCAACCAAAGCAACACATGCACCACTAATTGAAGCGGTACGCGTACCACCGTCAGCCTGAATAACATCACAATCAATAGTAATTGTGTTTTCACCTAAGGCTTTTAAATCAACCGCAGCACGTAAAGAGCGAGCGATTAAGCGCTGGATTTCCATAGTACGGCCACTTTGCTTGCCGCGAGCTGCTTCACGATCACAACGAGTATGCGTCGAACGAGGTAACATACCATATTCAGCAGTAATCCAACCTTTGCCTTGGCCTTTCATAAAACGAGGCACACCAGCTTCCACGGTTGCGGTACATAAAACTTTGGTATTGCCAAATTCAACTAAAACAGACCCTTCAGCATGAAGAGTATAATTTCTAGTAAAGGTAACTGGTCGAATCTGGTTTAGTGTTCTTTCACTTGGACGCATCATCTTTTCTCTAATCGATAAATTTGCCACATTATAGAATGTTTGACCGCTAACACGCTATTACCAATTTAAAAACTTTATATGAACCTCTGCATAGCAAATAAAATAAGTACTAGAGCTCGTTATATCTTTCGTTATAATGAATAGAACTTAAATTTAAGAATAACCTGCAATTAAAAGGGAATCATTTCATGATCCACAGTATGACAGCATACGCTCGCCAGGAACAAAAAGGTGATTGGGGCACAGGCACTTGGGAAATTCGCTCTGTTAACCAACGCTATTTAGAAACCTTTATCCGCGCCCCTGAGCAATTTCGTGGCATGGAACCTGTTATTCGCGATCGTTTGCGCAACAACCTTCAACGCGGCAAAGTCGAAGTATTCTTAAAATTTGCCGCCAATCCAGCGCATGTTGGCGAAATTACTATCAACGAATCCCTTGCAAGCCAATTAGTGAACAGTGCCAAATGGGTGCAAAATTTAAGTCAGGGTGAAATCAACCCTGTAGACATTCTTCGCTGGCCAGGTGTTATGGAAGCACAAGAAGTCGATATGGATTCAGTACAAGCCGAATTACTTGCAGCACTTGACCGGACTATTATCGACTTTCTTGAAGCTCGCGCTGCCGAAGGTGCAAATTTACACGAAATGATCGAAAGCCGCTTAAATGCAATCACGGAACAAGTTGATATTGTTGAGCAATACATGCCACAAGTGAAAATTTGGCAGCGTGAACGTTTAAGCCAAAAACTTGAAGAACTCAAAACCGATATCGACGAAAGTCGCCTAGAGCAAGAACTAATTTATTTAGCGCAAAAACAAGATGTTGCCGAAGAACTAGACCGCTTAAAATCACACGTAAAAGAAACGCGTAAAATGCTTAAAAAAGGCGGAGCTTGTGGGCGCCGTTTAGATTTTATGATGCAAGAGTTTAACCGCGAAGCAAACACCCTAGCCTCTAAATCAATCAATAGCGACATCACCAATGCTGCGGTAGAGCTAAAAGTGTTGATTGAACAGATGCGTGAGCAGATCCAAAACATTGAATAACATTTTTTAAGATCTGAACTAAAACCGCCTTTGGGCGGTTTTAGTTTAAAAGCCTAACACTATGTATTAAACCATTCCTATCTGAGCTTGGTTTTTAATTTGCGATAGCCATTTGCTTTAAGAATAACTAAAATGTTCGACCATTAACGAGCTTGAGTACATACTCAGCAATCAAGTTCGCCATTAATTTTGTTACAGAGTAAAGCCATGTCATCACAACGCGGAAATTTATTTATCTTATCAGCACCTTCTGGTGCGGGTAAATCAAGCCTCATCACCGCACTTTTAAAGCGCCACGCTGATATGAAAGTATCCGTATCTCACACTACGCGCCAGCCTCGTCCCGGTGAAGAAAACGCGGTGCATTATCATTTTGTATCGGTGGATGAATTTAAGCGCTTAATTGATAAAAATGACTTTTTTGAATGGGCACAAGTATTTGAAAACTATTACGGCACTTCAAAGCAAGCTATTGAACAGCAATTAGCTGCGGGTATTGATGTGTTTTTAGATATCGATTGGCAAGGTGCGCGCCAAGTACGTGACTTAACCCCTGACGTGCAAACTATTTTTATTGTGCCACCATCAAAATCTGAGTTAGAAAGCCGTTTAAACAATCGCGGCCAAGATTCTGCTGAAGTGATTGCAGCGCGTATGGCCAAAGCACAAGCTGAAATGTCTCATTATGATGAATATGATTACATGATTATCAATGATGATTTTGATACAGCGCTCAGCCAATTAGAGACTATTGTATTAAGCCAACGCTTAAAACAAACCAATCAAGCATTGGTTCATCACACTTTACTCGCGAATTTACTGCAAGATTAATCAATTCCAGTAATGCGCTTAACTGTAAATATCAGATTAGCGCTTGGCTAATGGTTGTGCTTAAAGTAAACTACGCTTTTGCTTAATTATAATTTGGGAGTGCATAATGGCTCGCGTAACTGTTGAAGATGCAGTAGAAAAAATTGGCAACCGCTTTGATTTAATCTTGGTTGCGGCACGTCGTGCCCGCCAGATTGCGGTTGGTGGAAAAACCCCTATGGTTGAGCGTGGTTCAGACAAGCCAACAGTTATCGCACTTCGCGAAATTGAAGCTGGTTTTGTTAACAATGAATCTATGGATCACATTGAGCTTGAAGAGCAGCATAGCCAAGAAGCTGCTGAACTTGCAGCTGTAGCTGCAATAGTTGGCGGTCACCGCTAATCCATTCTATTGTATAGAAAATGCTAACGCCCTTTAAACGTTAAAGGTCGTTGGCATTCCTCCTGTTTCATCGTATATTGTTACCTAAAACTAGTATCTTCCCCACCTCTTTAGAGCATTGGAGTGTGAATGTATCTTTTTGAAGGTTTAAAAAAGAAAATATCTGAATATTTATCACCAGAACAAGTTGAGCTGGTGCAAAAAGCCTATGTGGTTTCTCGCGAAGCACATGAAGGACAAACTCGCTCAAGTGGTGAACCTTATATTACTCACCCTGTTGAAGTAACCCAAATTCTTGCCACCATGAAGCTAGATCATGAGACCCTCATGGCAGCACTAATGCATGATGTAATTGAAGATACTGACTTTAGCCAAGCTGACTTGGCAGAAATCTTTGGTGCGACCGTTGCAGAACTCGTTGAAGGCGTTAGTAAACTTGATAAATTAAGCTTCAAAGATAAAAAAGAATTCCAAGCCGAAAATTACCGTAAAATGATCATGGCAATGACGCAAGATATTCGCGTTATTTTAATTAAACTTGCCGATCGCACTCATAACATGCGCACTTTAGGGTCGTTAAGACCTGAAAAACGACGTCGCATCGCTCGTGAAACACTCGAAATTTTTGCACCTATCGCCAATCGTTTAGGTATCCATGACATTAAAAATGAGCTAGAAGATCTCGGTTTTCAGGCACTTTACCCCATGCGACACCGCGCCCTTAAAAATGAAGTGGCAAAAGCGAGAGGAAATCGTAAAGAAATTATCCAAAATATTCGAGGTGAGATTGTTGCCCGTTTAGCTGAATCAGGAATTAAAGCCGAAGTCAGTGGACGCGAAAAGCACCTCTACAGTATTTATAAAAAAATGCTGAATAAAGAATTGATGTTTAATGAAGTAATGGATATTTATGCCTTTCGTATTGGTGTTGATAGCATGGATACCTGCTATCGCTCATTAGGTGTCATGCATAACTTATATAAACCTATTGAAACGCGCTTTAAAGATTATATTGCCGTTCCAAAAACCAATGGTTATCAATCACTTCATACCTCGCTAGTTGGCCCACACGGCATCCCGGTCGAAATACAAATTCGGACCCACGAAATGGATCATATGGCTGACAAAGGTGTTGCAGCTCATTGGATGTATAAAAAATCAGGTGAGAGTTCAGGTAATACGGCACAACAGCGTGCTCGCCAATGGATGCAAAGCTTGTTAGAGCTACAACAAAGTGCGGGTTCGTCTTTTGAGTTTGTCGAAAACGTTAAAACAGAGCTCTTCCCTGAAGAGATTTATGTTTTCACACCTGATGGCCGCATTATCGAATTGCCAATGGGCGCCACTGCAGTTGATTTTGCTTATGCGGTTCATACCGATGTTGGTGATACATGCGTTGGTGTGCGTGTTAATCGAAAACCTCATCCACTGAGCCGTGCACTCGATACCGGGCAAACAGTCGAAGTTATAACAAGTCCAGGGGCTCATCCTAATGCAACATGGCTAAACTTTGTTGTTACTGGTAAAGCACGTTTAGGTATTCGCAATTATTTAAAAACTCAGCGTCACGAAGAAGCCCTTAGCCTTGGTCGTCGCCTACTAGAGTCTGCACTGGGTGATCATAGCTTAGATGATTTACCAGATGAAAACGTACGACGAGTGCTTGAAGAAAACCAATTAAAAACCCTGATTGAATTGCTAGTTGCTATCGGGACTGGAAGTTTAATGAGCATTTTAATTGCCAAACGCTTATTACATTCCGACAGCGCAGATTTAAATGAATTTACCAAAAAAACCAAAGCAGCGATTATCGGTACTGAGGGTATGCTGGTCAGTTATTCTAAATGTTGCCGCCCTGTACCTGGTGATGATATTGTGGCGCAAGTTAGTCATGGCAAAGGTTTAACGGTACATCGTCATGAATGTAAAAACATCCGCGGTTGGGAAAATGATAAAGCCAAATTCTTTATTGTGCGCTGGGAAGATGCGCCAGAAAAAGAATATATTGCAGCACTTCGCATCGAAATAATTAATCATCAAGGTGCATTGGCAAAGCTAACAAATGTCATCTCTACCACTTCAGCCAATATTGTTGAAATCTCCACCGATGAAAAAGAAAGTAATTTATACATTATCAACTTAGCCATTACGGTTAAAGATCGAATTCATGTTGCCAATATCATGCGCAAAATTCGGGTAATGCCAGACGTACAAAAAGTCTATCGTAGACGATAACAAATAAAGTAAGTAAGGATCACACAATGACCAAAGCAATTATTAAAACTGATCAAGCACCTGCTGCTATCGGTACTTACAGCCAAGCAGTAAAAGTTGGCACAGCGGTGTATCTTTCAGGCCAAATCCCGTTGGTTCCTGCAACGATGACTGTTATCTCTGAAGATTTCACCGAGCAAACGCATCAAGTGTTTAAAAATCTTGTCGCTGTTTGTGAGGCTGCCGGTGGTAGCATTCAAGATATGGTTAAAGTGAATATCTTTTTAACGGATTTATCTAACTTTGCCACAGTTAATGAAGTAATGAGTCAGTACTTTACAACGCCTTACCCTGCCCGTGCTGCTATCGGTGTGAGTGCGCTACCTCGTGCTGTACAAATTGAAATTGATGGCATTATGGAACTACCATCAACTAATTAATCCAATAATTTTGATAAAGCGCTAATTTAGCGCTTTTTTTATGCCCCTAACTAGTCATTTGTGACTAAATATCATACAGTAAAAAGACGTTTAGTCTTATTAAGTAATTGATGTTTAAGATTGATGAGCAAGGTCAAGTATTTCTCGACCTAAGTGATCCCATGATTATACCTGCCAATGCCACATTTTTACTCCAAGCATTGGCCGCATCGCCTTATGCTGAATTTAAAATCAATCACCCTGCTATTGAATCATTTTTTGCTCAAGCAACACGACCAAACTTATTGATGGTGGCCTCGCGTCAAGACGCTACGCTTTCTATTACCATTTCAGCTGACAAAATTACGGCAACAGCAGTATTGCAAACCCCGCAAGGTGGGCGTTTAATGTCGCTCGAAAATGCCAAAGCTATTTTAGTAAAAGCAGGTGTTTCACGAGGCTTCAAACAAGCATGGCTAGAAGCACTCCTTGCAAAGCAACTTCAATTAAAACCAGGAAAAAAAATAGAAGCTGTCATCGCCCAAGGTAAACCAGCAGAACAAGGGCTCAATGCTCAACTAATTAAACAAGTAACGACTTTATCTGAACGTATTAAGCAACCGCAGGAGCTTGCCGACGGGCGCATGGACTTAAGAGATTTTGGCAAATTAGCCAGTGTTGGGGCAGGCACTATCCTTATTAAAGTACAAATTGAAACGCTAGGAAAAGAAGGTTATAACGTTGTTGGCGATACTTTACCGACAAAACCCGGCGTTGGTATCAAGCTTGTAGCAGGTGACGGCACTGAAATACCTTCAGATGATCCATTAACTTTGATTTCAACTCAAGCAGGTGTGCCAATCGACATTGAAAATGGCATTCGTGTTGACGATATTTTTACCATCAAAGATGTGTGCGTCGAAACAGGTCATATTGACTTTGATGGGAGTGTACTCATCACCCAAAATGTCGACCCAAGTATGAAAGTAAAAGCCAAAGGAGATATTAACATTCTTGGTACAATTGATGGTGCTGAAATTATTGCAAGTGGAAATATCACTGTAAAACAAGGTATTATTGGCCACCTAGATCATGACACCCACCAGCTTAGCACTGTGGTACGCTGCGATGGCGACTTACATATAGGTCATGCACAATATGCTAGCCTCAGCGCAAATAACATCATAGTAGAGCGCCAAACCAGCCACTGCGAAATGATGGCAAAAAATTCAATTCGTATTGCCGAAGGTAAAAAAGGCAAAGGAGTTGGCAAATTAATTGGCGGCAAAATATTAGATGCCAAACATATTTTAGTCGCCGAGATTGGCACAGAATCAGGCGCAAAAACCGAAATATCCATTATGCAAGCAGGCCATCAACTGATTAAAAAACATGACAAGTTACTTGAACAACTTCATGAAACTGAGCAACACTTGCTGGAGATCACTGAAAAAAAACGTTTAATTAACGCGTTACCTAACAGCTTACACAAACAAGAAGCGCAAGCAAAAATCAGCCAAGAAAATAATCACTGGCTCGAACAGAGCAAGAAACTACATGCATTAGTGGCTAAATTTAATGCCGCATTACATTTTTTACTTGATCATTCTGATATCAAAATTAGCCACACTCTTCACCCCGGTGTTGAATTTCATCTTTTTACTAAAAACTTAAAAACAAGCCGAACGTATCCGGCTTGTACTGTGCATTTAAAAGATAATGCAATTGAAATAGAAGTTAGCTCAAGTAATATCAACTAATTACAGCATAGAGATTTATAATATAGCGCTGTAGTGCGCTAATACTTCATCAGGCCAAATACCGACTTGCACTTCACCAATATGCTGCTTTTGTAGCAACAGCATCACTAACCGCGATTGACCAATGCCCCCCCCGATCGTTTGCGGTAATTTATCTGCTAATAATTGCTGGTGCCAAGCAAACGCTAAGCGGTCTTCATCTCCGGTAATTGCCAGCTGATGCTGAAGCGCTTTTGCATCAACTCGAATACCCATTGATGAAATTTCAAATACATCATTCAAAATTGGGTTCCAAACCAAAATATCACCGTTTAAACCGGAAAATTGCTCACATGTTGCCGTAGACCAATCATCATAATCAGGGGCACGTACATCATGAATAGCACCATCACTAAGCTGCCCACCAATGCCAATTAAAAACACCGCACCAAATTCTTTCGCTACTTTTTGCTCTCTTTCTTTGCCACTAAGTGCTGGGTAATCACGCGCTAACTGTTCAGCATGCACAAATTGAATGTGTTGTGGTAAAAAAGGCGTTAAGCCATATAAAGTTGCGAGCTGTAATTCGGTTGCCTTGATTGACTGATAAATCGTTTCAACTGTGGTTTTTAAGAAGCTCAAACTACGTTCAGTTTCAATGCAAATTACTTTTTCCCAATCCCACTGATCAACATACACCGAATGAATTGGAGTTAGTTTATCTTCATCTGGGCGCAGTGCTTTCATATTGGTGTAAAGCCCTTCACCAACTGAAAAACCATGATCGGCCAACGTTTTACGTTTCCATTTTGCCAGTGAATGCACCACTTCATATTGCGCATCTGGCATGGTTTTTATTTTTACTGCTACCGCTTGCTCATGACCACTTAAGTTATCTTGAATACCATTCCCTACTTGAGCCAAAAGCGGCGCTTGAACTTCAATAAGCCCTAATTTGCTTTCGAGTTGCGTTGCAAACAATGCTTTTGCTTTACTGATCTGCTGCTGCGTCTGAATATACTGTGATGCCATGTGAAAATCCTCATTCCCAAATCTAGCGTAATAAATTGACGATTTAACCTTAAAACCGCCTTTGAATGAAGCTATCGTCAACCAATTCGCACTTTTATTCAATAAGCCACAACAAAAACAACTTTACTTAATTAATATCATCAATAAAGTAAGGCATATATTGTTAGATCTATAAAAAAAGGCTTTTTTGACAATGCAAAATTATCAAATCGATAATCTCGATCGCAGCATCTTGCATGCGTTAATGGACAATGCGCGTATTCCTTATGCCGAATTGGCTAAAAATTTAGCTGTCAGCGCGGGCACAATTCATGTACGTGTAGAGAAGATGAAACAAGCAGGCATTATTAAAGGAACTAAAGTCGCCATTAGTGCTAAAAAATTAGGTTACGACGTCTGTTGTTTTATTGGCATAAATTTAAAAAATGCCAAAGACTATCCAGATACCATCACTAAATTAGATGCCCTTGAAGAAGTGGTTGAAGCTTATTACACCACCGGAAATTACAGTATATTTATTAAAGTGATGACTCGCTCAATTGATCATTTACAAACTGTGTTGATCAGCAAAATACAAGCGATTGATGCGATTCAATCAACCGAAACCTTGATTTCACTGCAAAATCCAATTTCTCGCGATGTAATTCCATAATCATCCAAACTGGGTTTATCTGTTTTTTTTCCGTTATAATGCGGTAAGTTCACCAAACAGATATTCCCAATGCCTAATAGTCGTTATCAAAAAATTAAAGCCGTATTGGATAAACGCCAAATTGATCTCACCTTGTGTTTAGATGAAGTTCACAAACACCATAATTTATCTGCCATTGTGCGTAGTGCCGATGCGGTCGGCATTCATCATATTCACTCAGTCTGGCCTGAAGGTGGTAAACGCCTTACCAGTAGCACTTCTGGTGGCAGCAAAAACTGGACTGAAAATCACATCCATCATACGGTTGAAGATGCGATAGCGACAATCCGCAGCCGCACGCCTAACGTCCAGATCCTAGCGACTCATTTTTCTGAACAAGCCGTTGATTTTAGAGCCATCGACTATACCCGCCCTACAGCGATTATTTTAGGCCAAGAAAAATTCGGTATTTCTGATCAAGCACTAGCGCTTGCCGATCAACACATCATTATTCCTATGGTCGGCATGGTGCAATCACTTAACGTCTCTGTTGCAGCCGCCATTATTTTGTATGAAGCACAAAAACAACGCCAAGACGCTGGGCTCTACCAACAAGGTAATTTACCCGATAGCATCAAGCATCGCTTATTATTTGAAGGTTGCCACGATAAAATAGCAAAACAATGCCAAGCAAAAGGTATTGACTATCCACCACTTGATGAACAAGGTGAGATTATTGCTGATGACGCATTTTGGGATAGCCTACGCTACAGCAACTAAACTTGCTGTTTAACTAACAAACTGATATTGATAGCTTAATATCCGCGACAAGGGATCGTTTTATGGTGTCGCTGCCAAATTTAGCGCTTTATAGTGTCGACCAACTCAAAGGTGTAGGGCCAAAACTTGCTGTCCGATTAGCCAAACTCAATATTCGTACGGTGCAAGATTTACTGTTTCATTTACCGCTGCGTTATGAAGACCGTACTCGGGTTTACCCGATTTGTGAACTCCAAGCCCATAGCCATGTTACTGTTATTGGCGAAATTGAACACTGCCAAGTCACCTTTGGTAAACGTAAAATGATGATTTGCCAAATTAATGATGGTACAGCTCGGCTCACCTTACGTTTTTTTAGTTTTACAGCAGCACAAAAAAACAATCTAGTCGCCGGTAAAGTGATCCGTTGTTTTGGCGAGGTCCGCCGCGGCCAAGTCGGTTATGAAATGGCGCATCCCGAATACTCGTTAGTCGAGCAGTATCAAACTATTATTACCGATGAAACGCTTACGCCAGTTTATCCAACGACCGAAGGCTTAAAACAACTTTCTTTGCGTAACCTGTGCGACCAAGCCGTTGAATTACTAAAAAAATATGATATTGAAGAGTTATTACCTGCGCAGTTGCAACCAGCGCAGTTGAGTTTAAAACAAGCCTTATTGTTTTTGCACCAGCCTACACCCGATGTATGTACCGAACAATTAGCTCTAGGTTTGCACCCTGCACAGCAACGTCTAGCCCTTGAAGAATTACTCGCGCAAAACCTCAGCTTGTTAAAACTAAGGCAAAAAGCACAAGCGCATTTAGCTGTGCAACTGCAGAGTAATCACGCTTTAGAACAGCAATTTTTAGCGCAGCTACCTTTTAAGCCAACTCATGCCCAACAACGCGTAGTGACTGAAATCAAACAAGATTTAACCTTGGCGCATCCGATGATGCGGCTCGTCCAAGGTGATGTTGGTTCAGGTAAAACCTTAGTCGCGGCCCTTGCTGCATTAACAGCGATAGGCCAAGGCTATCAAGTTGCTTTAATGGCACCCACCGAAATTTTAGCCGAGCAGCATTACCTTAGTTTTAAAAATTGGTTTAGCACATTAGATATTGAGGTCGCATGGCTGGCGGGTAAAACGAAAGGTAAAGAGCGCGAAGCTACGCTCGCCAATCTCGCCAATGGTCAAGCACAAATGATAATTGGCACCCATGCTTTATTTCAAACTCAGGTGCAATTTTTTAATTTGGCTTTAATTATCATTGATGAGCAGCATCGCTTTGGCGTGCATCAACGTTTAGAGCTGCGCGAAAAAGGAAAGTTTGGAGATTGCTATCCGCACCAATTAGTCATGACTGCAACCCCAATTCCTCGTACATTAGCTATGACCGCTTATGCTGACTTAGAAACCTCAATTATTGATGAGCTGCCACCGGGGCGCACCCCCATTACCACCGTAGCCTTACCAGATACGCGCCGTGAAGAAATAATTGAACGAGTTCGCAATGCCTGCACGCAACAACAACGTCAAGTCTATTGGGTTTGCACACTGATTGATGAATCAGAAGTATTACAGTGCCAAGCCGCCGAAGATAATGCAAAAGAACTCACAGTGCTTTTACCCGAACTCAAAATTGGCTTAGTACACGGTCGAATGAAACCCGCAGAAAAACAAGCCATTATGGAGCAGTTTAAACAAGGCGAGATTAATGTGCTGGTTGCAACCACGGTTATTGAAGTTGGGGTTGATGTACCCAACGCAAGTTTAATCATTATTGAAAATCCCGAACGACTCGGCTTAGCACAGCTTCATCAATTACGAGGACGTGTTGGCCGTGGCGCGATAGCATCTCATTGTTTATTGCTCTATCACGCGCCACTTTCCCATACTGCCAAAAAGCGACTAGCAGTGCTAAGAGAAAGCAACGATGGTTTTGTTATTGCACAAAAAGATCTCGAAATTCGAGGCCCAGGTGAAGTCCTTGGCAGTAAACAAACGGGTTTAGCCGAATTTAAAATTGCTGATTTAGTGCGCGATCAGGCGCTGGTTCGTGATGTGCGTCCAATGGCGATTTTTCTGTTAAATAATCACCCAGATTTAAGCGAAAAACTCATTGAACGCTGGTTGGCGAAACGGGAACATTATGCCCAAGCATAATATTTTTTAGCGGTACAGAATAAATTGTTACCGATAAAATACACTAAAATGACAAAAAAGAGACTTAAACAAAACCAGTAAAAGCCATAAAAATCAATTACTAATAAGAAATGTGACAAAAAGATTTAACTAATAGTTATTTTTGATGTCGATTGTAATATTTAAGTAATATTTAACCATTACCATATTCAACATCAAATACAGGGCATCTGCCTACCCATTACGAGTGTGACACTCTACGACTGTTAGTTAGGAATGAAAAATGAATAAGTTAATGAAACTTTCTACTCTTACCGCCGCTATCTTAGCCTCTTCAAGCTTGTATGCAGCTGAAGTATCAACTAAAGGTGGTTTTGAAGTTAAGTCAGATGATGGTCAATATAGCTTCAAATTTAATGGTCGTATTCAATTAGATGCCGCAGCATTTAGCAGCGATGACATTGACTTAAATAATGGCACTGAAATTCGTCGTGCTCGTTTTGCAGCTAGTGGAAAAATGGAGCAATGGGGTTACAAATTGCAATATGACTTCATTTCAAGCGAAGCAATTAAAGATGCCTACATCAGCTACAACGGCTATAAAAATACTGAGATTTTAATCGGTAGCCAAATTGAAGCGTTTGGTATGGAGCCACAAACAAGTTCAAACGATGTTACTTTCATTGAACGTGCTGCTGTTGTTGAAGCATTTGGTTTAAACCGTGCTATGGGTATTGCAGCTCGCCAATGGGGTGATAATTGGACTGCTAATTATGGCGTTTATGGCCAAGATGTTAATGCTGGTACTAATGGCGATGAAGAATTAGGATTTAACGGTCGTTTTAATTACGCACCAGTGATCAGCAAAGACCAACTCATTTCGTTTGGTGCATCAATCTCTACTCGTCAGTTATCTGAAGGTGCAACAGTACGTTTTCGTACTCGCCCAGAATCACACCAAGCTGACACCCGTATTGTAGATTCAGGCAACAGAGCTGCCGATAGCTACAATATGTATGCACTAGAAACAGCAATGAAATTTGGCTCAATCACAGTATTAGGTGAGTACATGACTGCCGATGTGAATGCAACAACAGGTAAAGATAGCAGCTTTGATGGTTACTACTTATCAGCGTCTTATTTGTTTAATGGCGCCACTCGCCCTTATGCTACACATCAAGGTAAATTCAAACGTGTTAAACCAAGTAAAGATGGTTTATGGGAAGTAGCCGCTCGTTTCTCAAGTGTTGATTTAAATGATAAAGATGCAGGTGTATATGGTGGCCAAGTAGATGCAATCACATTAGGTGCAAACTACTACATCAATAACAACATGCGCGCTATGTTCAATCTAGTATCAAGCGATGGCGACGAGCATGCTAACTACGATGCAACCTCAATTGCAGCTCGCTTACAAGTAACTTGGTAAGCACACCAGCAAATATCTAACGATAAAAAAGCGGCTTAATTGCCGCTTTTTTTTATTCTTCATTAAAATCGTTTGGTACCGTAATTTGCGTCAAAATCCCAATTACTTTTTCGATGACTTCTTTTTGATCATTGTCTTTGTGGTAAGCAATAAATACTTCGCGTGATGTTCTTGGCATATCTTCAACGTGTTTAAGTACACCATCATTTAAGTATTTACTGGCTAACGTTTCGGGGATAAACGCGCTACCGCCACACTGCAACAATAAATCAAGCGCAATACGCCCAGTACTGGTGCGCACATAAGGGAGTGTTTTACTGGCGGCTAAATCTGCATGCCAAAGTGCAAATGACGTTCCCCAATCGACATAAATATATTTATTCTCGAAAAAGTTATGCTGGGTGCAATCATCAAAACTGGTAAGAGGTAAAATAGGCAATTCAAAAATCCGCTCCACTTTAAGCTCATCCACTTTTGGCGGATCAAATAATACCGCCATATCTAACGTGCGCTCTAATAATAAGCGAGTGCTTTCTTGCTGCGCTTTAACTTCAGCGACCACAGAAACACCTGGCATGGCTGAAATAATATTCGCTATGCCAAATTGTAAAAAGGCATCCCAAATATTAGGCGTACCAGCGAGCGACATTTGCTTATTAGTGCCTTCAGCCAGCGCTACTTCTAATCGAGCTCGCTGCACACTGGTAATAATCATTTTGGCATGAGGAAGCAAACGTTCGCCAGCAGTGGTGAGCTGAATATTATTACGCTGCCTTAAAAATAGATTTACACCTAATGTTTGCTCTAACTGTCGAATACGAAAACTCACCGCAGATTGCGTTAAATACAGGTTTTCGGCCGCACGACCAAAGTGTCGTGTATTAGCAACTTCCACAAATGTTTTTAATAAATCTATATCCAACCACTCATCCTCACGATAAAGTTTTTTTGTTTAATTCTCATCCGTTCTTAGTATATGCTCGCATCGAATATTCTTGTCCTAAAGGAACCTGTATGTCTAATCAAGATATTACAGCGCTCAAGCACGCGTTTACATCTGATAAACTTTTCTACGATGACGCTAACTTTCCAAGAGGATTTAGCCGCAGCGGTAACTTTACGTTATTAGAAGCTGAAATCCTAGAAAACTATGGTGCCATCTTACAAGCCCTGCATAAAAAAACGGTTCAACCGAGTAATGACCTACAAACTCAGTTTGTTAAAACCTTACAAGGTGAACAAGAGCCAAGCAATGCATTTGAAAAAGCATGGCTAAAATATTTAAAACTTACTACCAACGCAGCTCGTTTTCACACCGTGTTTGGTAAATCAAAAAGTACTGGCAGCGAAATAAGCTACGGTCGCCAAATAGAGGAATTTTAATGCGAGGTTGGATCATCTTTAAAGACTCTGCAACTTTACTTAAGCCAGAGACTTACGAAATTCAACGCTTGGTTGACGCAGCAAAAGAATCGGGGATTGAACTAGAAGTTTATTCGCCCGATGAGTTCGACATCACAGTAACCCGTGAAGATGATAAAAGTATCATGATCAACGGCCAATATGTGACTTTGCCTGACTTTGTAATGCCGCGTATGGGTGCAGGTACTACTTACTTTGCGCTAGCTATCATACGTCACCTTGAACGCCTCGGTGTCTACTGTGTTAATACCTCTGTCGCGATCGAAACCGTTAAAGACAAACTGTATTCTCAGCAGATTTTGGCCGAAAAAAACTTACCAACTCCTAAAACCATGTTGGTTAAATTTCCAGTCAATGTTGACTTGGTAGAAACAACCCTTGGTTTTCCAGTTGTAATTAAAACGCTTTCTGGCTCACAAGGCAGCGGTGTATTTTTATCTAAAAGTAAAAGTGAATTTCGCGATTTAATGCAATTGATTGAGGCTACCAATAAAAATGCTAATATCATTTTGCAGGAATTTATTAGTAATAGCCACGGTCGTGATTTACGAGTTTTTACCATTGGCGGCCGTGTGATTGCCTGTTTTGAACGTCGCGCGGTCGATGGCGACTTTAAAGCGAATGTCAGTAATGGCGGAAGCGCAAGGCCGTTCCCTATCACACCTGAAATTGAATGGCTTGCACTGCAGACCTCTCACGCCCTTGACCTTGATATTGCAGGTATCGATTTACTGTTTGATAATGGCCATTACAAAATTTGTGAAGCTAATTCATCGCCAGGATTTGAAGGTTTAGAATCGTGTATCGACATAGATGTAGCTAAAGAAATTCTTCACTTTGTCAGAATTCGTTTAGGTATTTTCGATAAAATAAACCCTAACGAAACAGCAGCAAGCTAAACATAGCTTCGTTAAGTGCGTGCAAGGAAAGCATGCATTTTCTCTTTCCTTATCATATATAAAAATACCATTAAAATTCAGCATCCTGAAAAAGCTCAGCTAAACTAAACACCAGTAAACAATTTTCCAACCGGTGTTTTATTAAGCAGGAGTATTTGTGCCGAATAAGTTACTCATCATTGAAGACAATAGTTCTATTGCAAAAGTACAAAAACATATCGCACTAAAACTAGGGTTTGAGGTTGATTTAGCCTATTCACTCGGTGAAGCCATTGCCTTAATTGAAGAAAATGATTATTTTTGCGCTGTTGTTGATTATGTACTGCCAGACGCAAATGATGGTGAAGCCATTCCATTTACCATAGGCGCTGAAATCCCAACCATTGTAATGACAGGTAAGCTCGATAACCAAACCCGCGATACCGTATTACGCTATCCGATTGTTGATTACATCACCAAAGAAATTCGCCAATCTTATAATTACTTAGAAACTCAACTGCGCCGCTTACCTAAAAATCAAGCTGTTCGTATTTTGATTGTGGATGATTCACCAGCCACTCGAAAACACTTAAGTAATCTACTTCAGCGCCATAAATATAAGGTAGCTCTTGCTTGCGATGGCCTTGAGGCTCTTGAGCAACTTAATATTTATCCCGATATCAAAGTTGTTATTTGCGATAACGAAATGCCCAATATGGATGGCATTACCCTAACAGCCAAAATTAGGCAAACCTACAGTAACGAAGAACTCGCTGTAATTGGTATTTCAAGTTCAAAAGATAATCAAATCTCAGCTAAATTTTTAAAAAGTGGTGCCAATGATTACATCAGTAAACCATTTTATCCTGAAGAGTTTTATTGCCGTTTAAGTCAAAATATCGAGATGCTCGATGCCATTGCCACCATCCGCTTGCAAGCAAACAGTGATTATTTAACCAACCTTCCAAATCGACGCTATTTTTTTGAACAAACTCAACTCAATATCGAAAAAAATGTGCAAGCTCAGCACTCAACAATTTTAGCCATGATAGATATCGATTTTTTCAAAGCGATTAACGACAATTATGGGCACGACGCAGGTGATGAAGTATTAAAAGGACTTGCTGATCATTTTAGATTACATTTTTCAGAGCATTTAATTGCCCGTTTAGGCGGTGAAGAATTTGCGGTTTATTTTAAACAAAGCACATCAGCTGAGGCCTCACAACAGCTTGAAGCTTTTCGAATGTCAGTTGAATTAAACAGCCCAAGCTTTAGTTCGAAAAAAATCCCATTCACTTTATCAATTGGATTGGCAGATTCAAACGAGACTAATGTAGATGCAATTTTAAAAATTGCCGATCAATATTTATATCAAGCAAAAAGTGACGGTCGCAATCGGCTCATCACAGCATGAGCCGATGCAAAAGATATCAAAAAATAAAAGTGTATTGCTTTAATAGCTAAGGTTAAGCAATTTCAGCATTCATTGATTGTTGTTTTAACCGCTTTTTAGTTTTTTGACTAAAACGATAAGAATCCCAGCTAAATAATGCCAAAGCTCCCCAGATACATGCAAAAGTGATAATTCTATCAACGCCAAATACTTCACCGTAAAAGCTAACTGCAAGTAAAAACATCAAGCTTGGACCAAGGTATTGAAAAAAGCCTAATGTAGTGTACTGCAAACGCTTAGCTGCTGCAGTAAAACACAACAGTGGTAAGGTTGTTACTACACCAGCACTTACCAATAAGGTATTTAATTGCCAGCTATTTAAAGTTAAATCTGCTGAGCTTGATTCCATAAAAGCAAACCAATAAATAAGGGCTGCGGGTAATAAAATCAGTGATTCAAGTAATAAACCAGGCAAAGAATCTACCGCCAACTTTTTACGAATTAAACCATAAATAGCAAAGGTGCTAGCCAAAGCAAAGGCAATTACAGGAAATGAACCAAAGCTAATCATTTGAATGATCACCCCCGTCATCGCAAGGGCAACAGCAACTCCTTGCCAACGGCGCAAGCGTTCACCTAAAAATAAAAAGCCCAGCAAAACATTTAATAGCGGATTAATGTAATAGCCTAAACTGGCATCAAGCATGTGATTATTATTCACCGCCCAAATAAATAACCCCCAGTTAAACCCCAGTAAACTGGCGCTTACCACCAACATAGCTAAAAGCTTTGGCTGCTTTAAGACATGCTCTATTTTGTGCCATTGTTTAATGGCAACCACAATCAAGATTAAAAATAAAAAAGACCAAACAACACGATGAACAAGAATTTCCATCGCAGCAACAGTATCAAGAGACTTAAAATAAATAGGCGCAAGGCCCCACATCAAAAAAGCAGCAATAGCAAAGAGCATGCCTTGCTTTTGCTCGGTTTGAACAGACATGTTAAATCACAACAATAAAAAGGTGGCACATTTTAGCCCACCTTGAATGAATTTACTGCGATATGAGATAAAAAATAAATTTAACTTAAATAACTAAACACTTAACTAAGAAATGCATTGATTTCAAACCCGTTAACAAGGTATTCCATAGTAAATGAAATAATCAATACCTTACTAACTTACTAAATAAGTCGCGGTGCCAAACGCAATTTGCACCCCAAGCTCATTGTGCATTTCCATGCGACAAACAC
This sequence comes from Pseudoalteromonas tunicata, assembly GCF_002310815.1. Taxonomy (NCBI): domain Bacteria; kingdom Pseudomonadati; phylum Pseudomonadota; class Gammaproteobacteria; order Alteromonadales; family Pseudoalteromonadaceae; genus Pseudoalteromonas; species Pseudoalteromonas tunicata. The sequence continues at coordinate 3,586,820 of NZ_CP011032.1, forward strand.
AGACTTTATTGCCAGAACGGATCAGCGTCGCGCTAGCAGTAAAACGCTCGCCACGGCCAGGGCGTAAAAAGTCGGTGCGTAAGTCAATCGTACCCAGTTTTGCTAAGCGCTCGTTTAATCCCGAAAGCTCTGCTTCGGCTGTTTTATCGATAATTGACGCGGCAGCTAGCATGCCGCCGACATTATCAAGCACCGCTGAAATCACGCCACCATGTAAAATTTTTTGCATCGGGTTACCAATTAATACTTCTTGAAAAGGAAAACTTATCACCGCCCGCTCTGCATCTAACTGCTCTACCGTTAATTGCAAAAAAACATTAAACGGCATCTGCTTCACAAACAGCTGCCCCATTTGGGCAATCGCATGTTGTTTCATTCAATAATCCTCTGTAACTGGTATGACCTTAAAACAAGATAAGTGAATCATTATGCAAAAGCAAAACAAAGCTTTAGCCAGATGACTACAGACAAGCCGCTTAAAAAGCTCTAAAATGCGCCGATGATGACACCTCAAGCGACACCACAAAGCTGCAGCGATATTCACCAAGTACTTAAAGAAGTATTTGGTTATGATCAATTTCGCACCGGCCAAGACTTAGTCATAACCGCAGCAACACAAGGTCAAGACACTTTGGTATTAATGCCAACCGGTGGCGGTAAATCTTTGTGTTACCAAATCCCAGCATTAGCTTTGCCGGGCATTACCATTGTGGTATCGCCTCTTATTTCGCTGATGCAAGATCAAGTTGCGCAATTAAAGGCGCTCGGTGTCTCGGCGGAATGCTTAAATCAAAGTTTAACCCGCGAACAAAGCATGGCGATTTACCAAGACTTACACGCAGGTAAGATTAAACTACTTTATGTCGCGCCAGAACGCTTACTGCTGGCCGATTTTATAGAACGCTTGCATCACTTACCGGTTAGCTTATTTGCGATTGATGAAGCGCATTGTGTCTCACATTGGGGGCATGATTTTCGCCCGCACTATTTTCAGCTCAATCGCTTAAAAGAGTACTTTCCTGCGATCCCAATAATGGCGCTGACTGCAACCGCAGATACCGCCACGCGTCACGATATCGTGCAGCAACTTCGCCTTAATAGCCCGTATATTTATACTGGCAGCTTTGATCGACCCAATATTCGTTACACCCTTGAAGAAAAATTTAAGCCACTGTCTCAGCTTATTCGTTATCTCAAAGCGCAACCCGGCCAAAGTGGTATTATTTATTGCACCAGCCGCAAACGGGTAGACGAAATTAGCGCCAAATTAGTCGAGGCCGGATTTAATGCTGCGGCGTATCATGCCGGGCTTGAAAATCAACAGCGCAGTTTTGTACAAACGGCCTTTGCCAAAGATGATATTCATATTGTGGTGGCAACCGTAGCCTTTGGTATGGGCATTAACAAACCTAATGTACGCTTTGTGATCCATTACGATATTCCTAAAAATATTGAATCTTATTACCAAGAAACGGGTCGTGCTGGGCGTGATGGCTTGGCTGCCGAAGCAATTTTGTATTTTGACCCCGCAGATATTCCTCGGGTTAAACGGTTTTTTGAAGATATAGTCGACGAGCAGCGTAAAAAAGTAGAGCAGCAACGCTTTAATGCCATGGCCAGCTTTGCCGAGGCACAAACATGTCGGCGAAAAATTTTACTCAACTACTTTTCGGAATATCAGCGCGAAGCGTGTGGTAACTGTGATATTTGCCTTAATCCACCCAAACAATTTGATGGTACGATTGTGGCGCAACAAGCACTTTCTTGTGTCTATCGCGCTGAGCAAAAGTTTGGCATGGGCTATATAGTTGAACTGTTACGCGGTGCTAATACTGCCCGTATTCGTGACAATAACCACCATGAACTCAGCACCTTCGCCATTGGTAAAGAACACAGTGTGGAATTTTGGCTCAGCATTTTACGCCAACTCGTTCATCAGGGGTTATTACAACAAGACATTACCTTAGGCTCCATTTTACGCTTAACCGAAGCCGCTCGCCCTGTACTGCGCGGTGAATATCAACTCCAGCTAGCCGAACCTCGCTTGCAAGCACAGCATGTTTATCAAGATAAACTGGCACAATTTAATTACGATAAAAAATTATTTGCCAAACTCCGTGCCTTACGTAAAGAATTGGCTGATGCCGATGATGTACCACCTTATGTGGTCTTTAACGATAAAACGCTGGCTGAAATGGCGCAGCTGACCCCCACTAACGATCGTGAGTTTTTACAAGTCTCTGGGGTCGGTTTTACCAAACTAACCAAATACGGCGGCGCATTTATGAACTTAATTCGCAGCTATTTAGCTAATAGTTAATTGTTTTAGGTGCAAGCAAAATACAGATCTAGCTGACACCTCATACTTTATTTTGCAGCCAGTAACGACACAAAATAAGCATAAATATTATCAATATCAACATCGCTCAAGGGCTTCGCCATTGGCGTCATCATAGGGTCGTTTCGCACGCCTGGCCTAAACTCCTTTAGCTGTTTAATTAAAGAGGTACTTTTTTGCTCGGCTAAATTGGGATACATAGGCACAAGGCTTACTCCATTGACACCATGACAAGCGCCACACATCATGGCTTTGGTTTTACCTTGTGTAATATCAGCCGCTTGAACCGACAATGACGTAACCACAACAAGCATTGCCACCACTCAATTCTTTTTCATATTTACTGCTCGCTTTAATTTAACTAACGAGATTTTAAATTGATTTGTCCTAAAAACTTTGCGCTTACGCAACAAAACACGTGCAAATACCGGTTGATTTAGTCAGGTTTTTATTCAATACATCAGTTAAAATACCTTATCAACTCTTTGCTTGCAGCCAACCAAAATGAAATTCTCTAATACATACAACCAACTTGATGCGGTATTTTTTCAACCCGTTGCACCCACTCCCGTCAGACAGCCTGAGTTATTATTATGGAATACATCTTTGGCCAATGAGCTGAACATAGCGCCCGAATTACAAAATAACTCGGCGTTATTGGCACAATATTTTAGTGGTAACCAACTGCCCGTTGGTGCAGAGCCTATCGCCCAAGCGTACGCTGGCCATCAGTTTGGTCACTTTAATCCGCAACTTGGGGATGGCCGAGCGCATTTATTAGGTGAACTCATTAATAACAATGGCCAGCGAGTCGATATAGCACTTAAAGGTTCAGGCCCAACAGCTTTTTCGCGCCAAGGCGATGGCCGCTGTGCCCTTGGTCCGGCGGTACGTGAATTTATTATGAGCGAAGCAATGGCCGCATTAGGCGTACCAACCACTCGCTGTTTAGCCGTAGTTAAAACCGGCGAGTTAGTCTTTCGCGAACAAGCTAAAATGGGGGCTGTGGTCACCCGCATTGCCACGAGTCATTTACGGGTTGGTACTTTTCAGTATTTTTCGGCGCAAGGCAATCTCGATGCGTTAGCCTCACTAACCGAATATGCCATCAATCGACACTATAGTGAAATAACCAGCATCGGCTCGCAGCGTATCATTGATTTTTTACAAGCCGTGATCTATAAGCAAATAACACTGGTGGTTGCATGGAGCCGCGTTGGTTTTATACATGGCGTAATGAATACCGATAATACCGCTATCAGTGGTGAAACCATTGATTTTGGGCCCTGCGCCATGATGAATCACTATCATCTAGGCACTGTATTTAGCTCAATTGATCGCAATAGCCGCTATGCCTTTGGCAACCAAGGCCGTATTGCACAGTGGAACATGGCACGCTTAGCTGAGGCGTTACTGCCACTTATTAATGAAGACCAAGCACAAGCTGTAGCCTTGGTCGAACCGCTCATCATGAAATTTTCTGAGCAATATCAAGCAGCTTTTTATCAAATGATGGCCAATAAACTAGGCTGTACCGACAGCAATGATGCCGTAAAAGCTTTAGTGGACCAATTATTAATACTGATGCAAGAACAGGCACTTGATTACACAAATACTTTTATTGCGTTACAGTTATCACTTGATGATGACACTCACGCAAATAAGTTAAAAACACAACTCGGTGATTGGTATCAAGCGTGGCGTGATTATCTTGTTTCATCCAGTACGGCAACAGATTCAGCATCCGCTTTGATGACAAGAACCAACCCGCTAGTGATCCCTCGCAATCATAATGTTGAGGCTGTTTTGGCTCAATTTGAACAACAGCAAACAACCGACATTAATGAGTTTTTAACTATTTTACGTGATCCATATCATGCACTAGACTCTACTGCAAAATACCAGCTACCACCAAGTGACGGTGATAGCCATTATCGCACCTTTTGCGGCACTTAATTTAATAACGAAAAAAGAACTATGAGCCAAATAGAATTAGACAAAAACCATCAGGTATTAATTGTTCGTCCAACCGTAATGCCAAGCGATGAAGACTTTGCTTTGTGGGCAAGTATTTTTTTGCATCATGAAGCCATCAGCTTACAGCAAATAGAGCAAGGTGCTGATCGCCACTTGCAACGTTTTAGCTTTCAAGGTGAAGGGTTTGACTTACACTTTGAGCACTACAGCAACAGTGTCTGGATTAATGGCGAAGGCGCTTTTGCCGAACATTTACTTCCAGAATTAATGAATTGTTTATCAAACTAAAAAAGGTTTGGATAATGAATGTATTATCCAAACCTTGTTTTATCACTTTATTTACCCCAAGCTAATTAACCTAAATACTCGGTCATAAATCTCTCTCAGGCATCGATATTCAGCGTTAGCAGCCTTGGATTAACGCACAATCGACTCGAATGTAATACAAACCTCTTATCTTGAACTCTGGTTAATCAAGTTGCTTTTTAAAGCGCAGTGATGCCGCAATTAAAGCAAAAACACTGAAACCGGCGAGCCATACAATATCGGGGGTAAGCGTCATGATATCGGCATCGCGTAATAATAACGCGCGAATGGCGCGAATATAATGCGTTGCGGGTAAAGCTTCGGCTAAATACTGGGCAAACTTTGGCATGCCTTCATAAGGAAACATAAAACCCGATAGTAATATCGATGGCAGTAAGATAAAAATCGTCATCTGCATCGACTGCAGCTGAGTTTTTGCAATCGTTGAAATCAATAAACCTAATGCCAAACTAGCTGCGATAAATAATAAGGTAAAACATAAAATAGCAGCGTTACTGCCATTGATTGGCACTGAAAAGACCAATTTTCCCAAACCCAAAATAATCGCCATTTGCAGTAAACCAATCAGTAAAAAAGGTACTATTTTGGCCAGCATCAGTTCAATCGGTTTGATAGGTGTATTGATCAGCATTTCTAGGTTACCGCGCTCACGTTCTCGCACAATAGCCGCTGAGGTAAACATGATCATGGTCATGGTTAAAATCACGCCAACTAAACCTGGCACAATATTAACCACAGTGCGCTGCTCTGGGTTAAAAAACAGTGCAACTTCAAAAGTCGGCACCGCTTTATTGACCGGCTTATTAAGTAATTCGGCCAATGGCATTTGCCTTAGGCCTTTAATGGCGCTTGCTATCATAGTATCGGAGCCATCCACCAGCCACTGAGCTAATGGCCGACTAGTATGACCGCTAGTTGCCGGTGGCGATGCTAACCCAACCACAGCATGGCGCACCAAGCGCTGACTTAAATCGGCAGGGATCACTAAAATAGCTTTAACCTCACCCGATTGCAGCGCAATTTTTGCAGTTTGCTCATCGGAATAATGCTGCGTTATTGCAACCACATTGGTAGCGCTAATGGTTTGCACCAGAATACGGCTTAAGGTGTTTTGGCTGTGATCAACCAACGCCACGGGAATATGCCGAACATTGGTATTGATGGCAAAACCAAACAACATTAGCTGAATAAGCGGGATCATAATCACCATACGCAAGGTCATTTTATCGCGTTTAAGTTGATAAAACTCCTTGATAACAATTGCTAAAATACGACGCAATGCATTCATGCTAATCCCTCGCTGGTGCAAGTAACAAACACATCTTCTAAATTTGGCCGCACCGCATTAACCTTAACCGAAAACTCTTGCAGTAATTCATTTAAGTATTGCTCTGGTTGCGAGTAAGATTTTGCCACCAGCACCCGCAAACGGCTCCCTAACTGCGCAACGGATAAAATAATGTCATTGACCACTAAACATTGTTTTATGTCGCCAAGCAGCTCACCTTCTACTTCATAAACCCAAGCTGTCATTTGCGCCATCAGCTCATCGGGGGAGCCATCGGCGCGTTTCACGCCTTGTTTTAATATAGCCAATTTATGGCAGCGCTCCGCCTCATCCATATAATGGGTTGAGACTAAAATACTCGCGCCTTGCTCGCACAATTGAAATAGTTTTTGCCAAAAATCGCGCCGATTTTGCGGATCAACCGCAGAAGTGGGCTCATCTAAAAACAACAGTTTAGGTTTGTGAATAATGGCGGCGGCCAGTCCTAAGCGCTGTTTTTGCCCGCCACTCATAGTACCTGCTAATTGATTTGCAAACGGTCGTAAGTCATAGTTTTCGAGTAATTCATCAACTCGAGTGGCCATCGCTTGGCGTGATAAACCATAAATCCGCGCAACAAAACGTAAGTTTTCAAGCACGGTTAAATCGTCATACAGCGCAAATTTTTGCGTCATATAACCTACGTGTAATTTAAGTGCTTCAGCTTGTGCTGGTAACTCAAAACCTAAAACGTTAACTGAACCTGCGGTTGGACTGAGTAGCCCTGTTAACATGCGAATAGCGGTGGTTTTACCACAGCCATTTGGTCCTAGAAATCCATAAATCGTGCCTTGTTCAACCTGCAAATCGAGCGCATTAATCGCTTTATAGTCGCCAAATTGCATCGTGAGTTGCTTGGCATCAATCACAAACTTGCTCATGGCATCTCAACCTGCACGGGTACTCCGCTCGGTAAGTGGGCGAACTGTGGTGGTAATTCCACTTGCGCCAGATACATTAATTGGCTGCGCTCTTGCTGATTTAACGCATAATAAGGCGTAAAAGCAGCCTCACTTGCAATCCAGCGCACAGTACCAGAAATCGTTTCGGCAATCCCATCAACATGAATAGCTAAGCTGTCGCCCGCCTTGATGTGAACGCGATGTGGCTCAGGTACATAAATGCGGGCAAAGGGCGCGGCATCAGCCAACAAAACCACCACAGGACTGCCTTGAGTGACACGCTCACCTAAATTCCACGGCAAGCTGTCAACCATTCCATCGCGCGTCGCTTTTACAGTTAAATCTGCTAATGAACGCATAGCACTTTGTACTTGGGCAGCTTGAGCGGCAACTTGGGCTTGTGCGATGGCAATGTCTTCGCTGCGTGCACCATTAAGCAGTAAATTAAGTTGTTGTTGAGCTTGATTAAACTGCCCTTGTGCGGCATCAAGATTCGCTTTGTTGTGATCAAACAAGGATTGACTCGACAACGATTGTTTAACTAGGTTTTGAATACGTTGATAACTTTGTTGTGCATCTTTTAAATTAGCTTGGGCGGTTGCCACTTGCGCTTTACTACTAGCAATATCTTCAATGCGCGCGCCATTAAGTAATTTATTAAGTTGCGCCTGCGCTTGCTGCAAAAAGGCATTGGCTTGCGCCAATTGTGCTTGTTGCTTAGCGTCATCAAATTGCACTAACACGGCGCCTTTTTCTACACTTTGACCTTGCTTAACGGGCAGCGCCACAATAATTTCATTGGCCATTGCTGTTAAGGCGACCCTATCACGTTCTAGCGTGCCTAATGCAACTTGGCTTGACTTGTCACAACCCGCCAAAATAGCGAATACGATTGCCAACATCCACCTTGGGTTTCCCATTAAGCCTCGTTTTTTATTGTTTGTCATGGCGGTCCCTTTTGCATTAAAAAACACAACGCTAACCTTAGCTTAAACCATACTAAAGTAAGTATTAACTCAATAAAATCACACTGTTTTTTGCTCGATTTTTACAAATTGGCTTGCCGCTAACGAACATAACGCAATGAGTGCCCCGGCATAAAAAACTAAACTTGGGTTCACTAACCAAACCAAGCCAAATAAAGCAGGAATAACCACAGCAGCAATATGATTGATGGTAAAACTCACCCCTGCACTTGAGGCGATATCTTTTGGATCGGCAATTTTTTGAAAATAGGTTTTTAACGCAATTGCCATCGCAAAAAACAAATGATCAACCACATACAAAAACGCAGCCCAATGTGCATGCTCAACTAAACCATAGCCGACAAATACAAAAATAAGACCAATATATTCTAATGTCAGCGCTTTTCGTTCACCAATTTTGCTGATCAACTTACCAATTTGTGGAGCAGCAAAAATATTAATTAAATGATTGAGCATATACAGAGCGCTAATTTCGGCCACACTGTAGCCAAATTTTTCGACCATTAAAAAACCAGCAAAGACCACAAAAATTTGCCGACGGGCACCAGACAAAAACGTCAGTAAGTAATACAAACTGTACTTTTTACGCAGCACTAAATGCTTGTGCTGCACATGTTGCGCTTTAAAAGTCGGCATAGCCACTATCAAAAAAATAGTCAACAGCAAGCCAATACCACCACATATCAAATACACAGTGACATATTGAGCTGCAAAAACGCTAAAACCCAACCAAACAAAACCATAACTGCATAATGAAATAATTGAAGTCATAGATAACAAACGCCCTAACAACTGAGGTGCGTTTTCTTTATCGAACCATTGTAAGGCAAGCGATTGATTGATGGTTTCAAAATAATGATACCCTATCGACATTAAAACCGTGGTGGCATATAGGCCATAAATGGACGGGAAAAATCCAGTAACTGAAACACTCACAGCTAACAGCGCGAGCGAAACTAACGCAAATGTTTGCTCTTTTAATACCAGCAAAACAAACACCGCAGTAAAAGCTAAAAAGCCTGGGATTTCACGTAGTGATTGCAATATACCAATTTCAGCACCACCAAATTGGGCATGCTCAATGGCAAAATTATTCAGCATTGCCATCCACGCACTAAAGGTAATGGCGATAACGGCACTAGCACAAGCTAAAAATACAAAAGGGGTTTGCCAAGGTTTATGTTGTTCCATGCTCTTGATTATCAATTTACTTTGAATGCAGTCAGTATATTGTTATGGTTACATGTCTGATAATGCTAACAAAGACAATATATATGGATATTCAGTCAAAAACTAACTATCAATCACGCGAGCAACGACACTACCCAGATGGTCTTCCCCATCCGGTAATGCCTCTTAGCAGCGAGTTTTCACCAATGACCCAAGTAATTAAACATGCTCACCCTTGGTCACAATTAGCGTATTCAAGCCAAGGTATTTTACAAATTGAAACCGACCAAGGTTTATTTGTGGTGCCGCCACAGCAAGCCTTATGGTTACCACCTAACATGACTCATCAAATTACCTGTCAATGTCCTACTCGCTTGCGTAGCCTGCATTTTCAGGACCATATTACCGCCCCTCTAGGTGATGCCATTCAAACATTAGCTGTAGGGCCATTATTACAAGCATTAATATTAGAAGTCTGCCATTGGGGTAGAGATTACCAGCTCAGCACAGAAAAACAGCGCGTGATTGATGTCTTGGTTGATCAACTTGTAAGCGCACCTAAACAAGATTTTTTTATACCCAATATCACAGACAAACGTTTGCAGCCAATTGTTAGTCACTTTAACCATCATCCTGAAAGTAAACGCACCCTTAATGACTTTGCTAATCAAGTGGGTGCATCAACCCGCACTTTACATCGGTTGTTTTTACTCAATTTTGCGATGGGATTTAATCAATGGAAACAGAGGATTAGAGTTTTAAAAGCATTAACTTTATTAGATCAAGATTTACCGATTAAAGACATTGCAGCAACACTTGGTTATGACAGTGATAGCTCTTTTATTGCGGCCTTTAAACAACAAATGGGTTTACCACCAAAACAATATCGTAAACAAAATTAGCCGCGCTCGTTTAATCGTTAAAGTGATAAAAAGCTAAATCAGCAACCGTAGCTCTTTTCGCACTGCTTGATCGAGTTTGGCAAATTCTATTTGCAATGAATTGCGATCAGATACCTTGCTATGACCTTTTAGCTGAATAAAACCAAGCGGTTGCCCTGTTTTTTCAAGCAATCTATCACTATATGAGAATAGCTTTTGATAAGCCTCACTTAATGCGAGTAATTGCCCATGCTGATTGCAAAACTGACCCGCCTCTAAGCGAGCACGGCGCAGTGGCAACTGGCATAAGGTTTGACAATCAGAAACAATAGCTAAAGCACCGCTGTAGTGGGTAACCTGATCCAATGCCCATAAGGCGCCATTAATCTCAAGGTGAGTTGAGCTGGTATTTTGAAATGATTTAATGCAAAGGCCATAAAAAAGCTCACCCTGCCCATAACCAATATCACAGTAAGCTTCATAATACCCATCAGTGATTAAACGATAACCCGCGACCCCCATTTTACTTGGCGGATGCACGCTGCCATCAATCAACAATAGCGCTTTATATCCATATTGGGCTGGTAACAGGCTTAATGTCACGCTAACGTTTCTTCGGCGCGAAGGGTCAATACTTCATAGCCCGTATCAGTCACTAAAATAGTATGCTCCCACTGCGCGGAGAGTTTTTTGTCGGCAGTAACCACTGTCCAACCATCTTTTAGATTTTTAATTTTGGCTTTACCTTGGTTGATCATGGGTTCAATGGTAAAGGTCATGCCCGGCTCAAGAACTAAACCTGTGTTCATTCGCCCATAATGTAATACTTGTGGCGCTTCATGCATTTGTGCACCAATACCATGGCCGCAATATTCTTTAACGACACTGTAGCCATTTTGATGAGCAAAACTGGCTATCGCAAAACCAATATCACCTAAGGTTGCCCCCGCTTTTACTTTTTTAATCCCTTGCCACATCGCTTGATAGGTCATATCGCATAATCGTTCTGCGGCAACGGAGCACTGACCAATCAAGTACATTTTGCTTGAATCAGCAATAAAACCATTTTTTTCAAGGGTAATATCCACATTGACAATATCACCTTGCTGCAGTGGTACTTGATTTGGAATACCATGACAAACCACATCATTAACCGAAGTATTTAAGCTATATTGATAGCCATATTGCCCTTTGCTCGCTGGGCGCGCATTGAGCTCGTCAACAATATAGCGCTCGACAAAATCATTAATCGCCATGGTGGTGATGCCTTCGGCCATAAACCCATCAAGCTTGGCAAAAACCTTTGCTAGTAATTGGCCTGATAGTCGCATTAATTCAATTTCAGCTGCGGTTTTAATAATAACCTTACTCATGTTCATCCTCTAATGTAGCAAAGGGGTGCAAATCTGCTCTTGCAAGCTCTTGTTTAATCAACTCATTGTAAGTGAGATGTGGATTGAGCTCGGCCAGCATACCCATTTTGGCCCAAAACTCGGCCTGCGCATTAATCGAACGCGCCATCACCGCACTGGCTTTACGAATTTCCTGATGAAGCTCATCAGAAACTTTAATTATTCCCATCGTCTGCTTTCAAAACCCAATGAATATACAAAACATATACACATCATATATCAATCGTATTTTAAGGGCAAAAAAAAGCGACCTAACTTAGGCCGCTTTTATTATTAACTGAATAACAAATTATTATTTGTTATCAACAATAGTGTGATCTTTAATTTTAAGGTCTGACTTATCCGCTTTACGCCAAGTATGTAAGAAATACTCTTCGCGCTCTTCAGCTTCATCATCAGCTAACGTTGTAAGCGTAATGGTAAACCCTGCCGTTCCTTTTACTACGTTAACGGCTGCACCATTAGCAGCATCAACATTGTATTGTGCAGGTTGTTTATCCCACGTTTGGATATCAACGTTTGTTGAGTAATCAACACCTTTTGTGGTGTGATCATCAGCAAATGAAAAATAGAAAGTACCTGAACAGCTCGCTTCTTTTGCAAAGCCGGCGTAGTACTCCATTTTTCCACCTTCTTTGGTGAAGCTACGGCCTTCATCTACTGATAATGCAGTAATGAACTTCATAGCTGGTATTTCATCTTCTGATGAGCAGCTATCTGGATCAGTATTACCGTTACCTGGCGTACCAGTGCCTGGAGTACCACCACCAGTGCCTGGGGTGCCATCATCCACATCTGTAGCCGCATTATTTTCGATTGAATGATCTTTATACTTCACATCTGATTGGTCTGATTTATTCCATACAGATAAAGTAAATACTTCATTTTTCTCTTTCGTAGTATCAGCTAAAGTTTTAACACGAACAATAAAGCCTTCATCACCTTCTTGCACTGCATACGTTGCAGAACCTAAAGCAACATTTACATTATTGAGCCAATTTTCGTTAGTTAACGAAGAAACAGATACCAGTGCTGAATAATCAAGACGTTGAGTTGTTTCAATATCGTTTAACTTAAACTGGAAATTACCATTGCATTTTGCTGGACCATCAAAGCCCACTTCAAACTGCATTTCGCCACCTTCATAAGTGAACGCTTTTGAATCTTGCGTATATTCACCGTTGAAAATCGATAATGCGGTAATAAAAGATACTTTAGGCATTTCACATGCGTCGCCGCCGCCAGTATCACCACCAGTTGGTTTATCAACTATTGTTAATAGCTCTGATTTAACAACGCTTGGATCGTGAGCAAATGAAACCTCTAGACGTAAGCTTTCATCATTTTCAACTTCAGTATCAGTTAAAGTATGGATTTTAATCAGCGCTGATTTTGCATTCTCAGGCACAGTGACAGATCCATTTTTAGCCTCAATATCAGTTAACCAAGTTTGGCCATCATCAAATGAAACAGACACTTTTGATGTGAAATCAGCATCTATGTCTGCAGTGTTAGAGCTTAAGTTAATGTTTAACTGAGCTTCTTCGCCACCACTGAACATCACTTTAGCAACTAAGTCATCACCTTCAACTTGGCGGTCTGATATTAATTCAATCGCAACAAGTGATGATTTTATTGGCTCGACTGGATCAACTGGATCGGTATTACAGGTTTTGCCATCAAAATGACGCAGTGCTAAATCGTTGATTGCATAGTCAACAGTCGCCACTGCTGTTGCTTTCAACTCAGTTACATTGATGCTGTAAATCGTTGTTTGAGCAGTCGCATTGTTAATTTTTGAAATTAACAAATTACCTTCGCTATCAACTTCTGCACCCGTCGCACCATTTACCCCATGCTTACCAAGCACTGTTGCTTGTTTATTAACGAGGTCAACTTTAATTAAATGCAATTGAGATACTATGTATAGCTCGTCTTGGATGAACACCAAATCACCCATACCAAATGTGATAGACTCATCATTTGATTTTAAACTGATTTTACTAATGACAGCGCCAGTTGTAGGGTTAATCTCAACAATATCACGGCCACTAGATGCAAATAATTGCGAGCTATCAGGGCTAAATACTAAACGATAGCCACCGTCAATTTCAGCTAATTTAACATCTTCGCCCGTTTGCATATTTACATAAGCAACTTTAGGTTTAAGCGCACCATTTACTTTAGTGATGTAATATAAACGGTCGTTGATTTTATCGTATGCAACTGCATCTGATTTATGGTTTGGTTGATCAAACTCAAATGGCTGTTGCACAAGGCCTTTTTCAAGATCAATATAAACCATTGGTTTATTGTCTAGGCCGCTAACACCATATAAACCATTACACGCTAATGGCTTGTCTGTATCGCCACCGCCAGTATCACCACCGCCTGTATCGCCACCGCCTGTATCACCGCCGCCTGTATCACCGCCGCCTGTATCACCACCGCCTGTATCGCCACCGCCAGTATCGCCACCGCCTGTATCGCCACCACCAGTATCACCACCGCCTGTATCGCCACCGCCTGTATCGCCACCGCCTGTATCACCACCGCCAGTATCGCCACCGCCTGTATCACCGTCGTCAGTATCGTCGTCATCTAATGACAAATCACCACTAAAAACACCACCGCTAAGTGTTAGTTGAGCGCCTGAACCTCCTTGAGCAACTAAGCTTTTTGCAATAATTGCCATGTAAGCATTACCAGAAGCTGACTCAATGTCTGCATCAGGCGCTAATACAACAGCTAAAATATCAATAAAACTAGTAATGTTAAGGGTGTTTGCTTGCGGGAAATTAAAGACGGTTTTTTCTGCAGTAAAACCATGTAAACCACCACTTAACTGCGGGTGCTCACCTTTGAAATTAACCACAACCGTTGTATCAGCGTCGACACCTTCAAGATAGATAGAGCGAATATTGGCAAGATCAAAGTTTTTGCCAGATACATCTTCACCATTAATTGTGAATACTTGAATTTTATCGTCTGAATCAGATGCTTTTAATACCAGCTCAGCACTCGATCTTAAAATAACGGAACCCGTGTTTTGTTTGTTATCAAGTGCTAGGCTAAGTTCTTTGGCATCTTCTTTAGCATCATCAAAATCAAATGGTAAGTCGTCTTGCGCAACATTTTCAAACTTCTGCTTACCGCCATCTAGAACGTAGTTTTTCGCTAAATCAACGGTTTTTCCAGCATAAATATTGCCAAACAAAGCGCCTTCACCAAAAGCAACATTGTTACCAGCAACGAGTGCGATAGATGAAGTGCTCTGACCGGCAGAAAGTGAATAACCACCATTACTTTGCGAAGAACCGTATTTTCCATTAAAGCTCGCAGTATCGTAATCAATAAGAATATTATTACCTGCGGCGATAGTGCCATTTCCTGAACCTGAGCGAGCTGAAAAATCCTGCCAAACCATGACAGAATAACCGTTTTTCAACAGCCCTATGTCAACGCTGTCATCAGCTGAAACACTGAAGCTTCCAGTCGCTGCCGCAACAGCTGTCGCTATGAGTGCTAGTTTATGTTTAAACATAATTTCCCTTGATAAAAAATAGGGCGCAATTTTATACAATTGCGCAATTTTAATCCAACTAAAAATTGAACCTCTCAGAAAACCCAAAAATGCTGATGAGTTTTCTGTATCTATTACTATACAACCCTTATCTGATAAGAGTATTACTTGATATTACACACCACCTATAATTAATATAAACAATAAAATCAGAAGGTTAAGTAAGGTTCCAACTCCCAACACTCCCAACTTTCGAGCTGTTGGATTTGTGCTAATTGTAATGCTTGCTGATGGTGTTGTGATGCGAGTTTATTGTCTCCAAGCTGCTGATAACTTAAAGCTATTTGATAATGCCATTTCGCATTTTCGAGAGATGTTTTTTCGATACTCAGTAATAGGTTTTTTGCCTGCTCAGCTTGCTGCTTTTTGTTGTAACCTAAAGCAAAATTTATCAAGACTTCATTATATGAATCAGCAAAATGCTCTTTGATCCAATTTAACGCTTCGGGAATGCTGTCACTTTGTTTTGATGCAAAAAAATACTTACTCAAGGTATAGCTTTGCAACCATTCAAAATTAAACCCCGTCCAGAGTGATTTTTTGGCCTCAAATAGTGCAAAAAGAGCAAGGTAATCTTTTTGCTTCATCATTTGGTCAAGATCAATAAAGTAATCGGGTGCTAAAAAAAGCAAACCATCATATAAAGCAGGCAAAGCTGTGCTGTAATGTGTCTCTTTTGGATATTCTTTAAATTGCCATTTAAAATTGACTAGTGATTTATTTTTTAATAGTTCCACCAAAGGGCGCACACCCATTCCTTGCTCATTGGCCAGCGATATAAACAAAGGTTTATTTTGCCTATTTATATTTTTAACCTGAGCTTCAAATTTCTTTTTGTAACCATAATCGTCATACCAAAGACTTGGACTAAACGCTAAAAATGCATTAAATGGGCTTGTTTCATCAAGTAAGTTTTGCATGACCGTTAAACCACCGAGTGAGTACCCAGCTAATGCTCGCTGCGTATTGGTACGATAAGTTTGCTCAATTAATGGAATAAGCTCTTGCTGCAAATATTGCGCAAATATCGCAGCGCCACCAAACTCATCTCCTTCTAATTCACTCGGCCATGTATTACTTTTTAGGTAATCTTGATTGCCTTGAGTTGCAATTCCAACCACTATCATGGGCGGAATTTTTCCCATGCGAGCAAGGTTATTCACCGTGGCAGCCACGTGTTGAAATTGAAAGTCCGCATCAATAATGTATAAGGTTGGGTAATGACGAGAATTGACCTGATACTGCTCAGGTAATGCAACCATGTAACGACGTTCTTGACCAAAAACCTTAGATATATGGCTATCACTGTAACCCATAATCAAGGGCGTTTTAGCCATTACTCCACTACAAAAACTTAACATCAACACTAAAATCAGTATGCGCATGTTTTACCCTTAACCAAGTTAATTTATTTAACTACAAGCCTTTCAACCACTGTACCTTGAAAACAATACATTCACATTATTTTCTCAAGACTAAACGCCCCAATTAAAACTTAAAGCTGGCTAAATTATCTTGTAAATCAAGCGCTGCTTGCGCGAGTTGTCGCGATTCATTGGCCAGTACTAAAGATGAATTTGTTACTCCCTGAGCTGCGCTACTGATATCACTAATATTTTCACTGGCTTGCTCCGACACCATATTTTGCTGCTCGGCAGCGGCTGCAATTTCAGCCACCATCTGATTTGTTTGCTGCAGTTTCGTCACGATTTTAACTAACTCATGACTGGTTTTATCTGATGAAATAACACATTGTTTCATCTGCTGTTGCGATACAAGCATTGCATCGGCGGCATTCATCGCATTTTGTTGTAAGTTATCTATGGTGCTTTTTATTTCTTGAGTTGATTGCTGCGTTCTTGCCGCTAAGGTTCTTACTTCATCTGCAACAACAGCAAAACCGCGCCCTTGTGCACCAGCTCTGGCGGCTTCAATTGCAGCATTTAAAGCAAGTAAATTGGTTTGCTCTGAAATACCGCGGATCACCTCGGCAATGTCACCAATTTGCAAAACTCCATCTTTTAATTCTTGCACTATGGTATCTGCACGGGCTATTTCTTTTGCCGCAAGTTGAATATTATCCATTGTCTGGCCCATTTGCTGCTGACCATCGGCGGCATCTTGCTGCGATTGTTCACTCATATCTGCCATCATTTCAGCATTTTGTGCGACATCTTTGCTTGTTACCGCCATTTCATTCATCGAAGTAGCAAGGCCTTCAAGTTGGATCTGTTGTTGAGCCACAATTTTGCTACTGTCATCAGCGCCTTGCATCATGTTATTAACTTGTTCTGTGGTTTTTAGCACATTTTTTTGTACCACAATGAGCGTTTCCCGAAAGCTGGCCAACATTTCATTAAAGCTTGCTGCGATGCTTGAAATTTCATCTTGGCCACTTTGCTCAGCTGCTGCAGATAAATTAGATGTTTGCGCAACATAAGTAAAAGTTTGCTCAAGCTTATTAAGAGGTTGCACTATGCTTTGTGAAATCAGATAAAGCAGGATCAATACCAATACTACCGCAATGATACTTAAAATAATCAAGTTAGATTTTTGCTGCTTTACGGTTGCTAATGCGATTTGCTCTTCCTCTTCGCTTAAATGGGTAATTAAATCGGTCACTTGCTGAGCCGCTCGCAGCATCACTTGAGTATCTTGGCTCGAAGGCTGATGTGAATTACGAAAACCGACCTCTACCGCTTGGCTATAAGCACGAATACTGGCAATAGCATCTGACATTTGTGCCACAGAACTTGCCACCACCATTTTGCCTTTTAAAGCTTGTGCAGACTCTAATGCTAACGCAGTTTTATCACGATTAATTTTTAAAAAACGAACCTCGCCGGTAATAATGTAATCTGCTTGACCTAACCGCGCTTGATACATCCCTTTATTAATATCCACCAGCTTATTGTCGATGTGAATTTGGGTCAAAATCGCATTAATCGAAGAAATTGCTAAAAAACCAAGTAATGCCAAGGCGGTAATTGCGGTTAATCCTAACCAAAGCAATCGAGTTTTTATTTTAAAATGTCGAAACATAACAGTCCTTATGAGAAATAATTGCACGCAAGATTTGAACTTCAGGGGGAGGACAAACGATAGACAAGCAAGAGAATGATCTAATTAACATGAATACTGGATTATAAATTTATCTCAGGGAGCTTTTTTCAACGAGAATAACGTTAGATTAACGAACAATAGACTCACTATTGACGCATCAAACGACCTTATTCCCTTTGAAAATATCTGGCTAAAGATGAAAATTTATAAATTTGGTGGGCAAGGTTAAATCTGGCATCAAAAAGGTGCAAGTTTTTTCGATGACAGCGAAAGACAAATATAAAAAAGATAAAATACCGCAATATAGGTTGCTATAGCGCTTGATTTTTATACCCTACAACGTTTTTATTTCTTGAGGGCTAAAATGTACAACTTGTTCAGCTAAATCATAACGCTTTAAATAGGCGGCGATGGTTGAAAATGTTGCGGTTTGCACTTTTCCTTTGTGGTCTTTGGTACTCACTTCAGCTAAAAAGAGCGACCCTAACATTAATTTTAAACGACTGGTTGCCACCACTTGCGGTGAAAAATATGCGTGTGCGTTGACCTTTAATTTATCTATATCTGTGGTGCCATAAATGGCTGCATTAATCATATCTAAGGTAAATTCGGTGCAGTTTTGGAATCTTGTATTAAACGGATTAGCGATAACTGAATAACGATCGTTATGAAGCAGCTTATGTTGTTCTGTCGCCACTAAATTAATCAGTTTATTTTGCAATGCTGCGGTGGGAATAATAATACCAGCAGTTAATTCATTTGCGCTCCAAAAAAAATCAACCGGATAATCCACCATTAACATACTTTTAGCAGGGTTGTCAGCTTGTTGGTACAGGTTATGAATCGCATAACCTTGCACTGTTTTACCATCGGTCAAAGTAATATCTGAATAAATGGCTAATGCGGTATGGGTAAAGTAGATCCCTGTTGGTAACTCCTTGGCTGGTCGACCAACACGGGCAATAATAAACGCTCTTGCACCTTGATTTGCCGCATATCTCTCAACACTTTTAGCAAATTGAGTAATTTCATCCGCTGGAAATAGCGCCTCACCGGCATTATTGCTGCCCGCAAAACTTGCTGGCGACAAAATCGTCACCAGCAATGCAAAAGTTACTAAGAATGAATTAAGCTTCATTAGCTTTATCTACCGTTTTGCTCGTTTTTTCAATCGCTAAATTAGGAGCCTGATCGGCAGTTAATACTTCATCACTAATCGTAAGCGGCTTTTTACTAACCGTGGCATCTAATATCTTTGTTCCAGCCGCCACACTTGCACTCCCAACTGCAACCGTTGATGCACCCACCACGACAACGGGAATTGCAACTGCAACACTCGCTACTTTGGCAACAGACTGCGCCCCAGTACTTGCGGCAAGAGCTGAGTGTTTACTTGCTTTTGCACTATGATTTAGCGCTTCTGATGCGCCTGCATTTAAAGTGATTAAAGATGAGATGATAAGTAATGTTGTCGTTATTTTTTTCATGATGCTTCCTTATTGTTATCAGCAACACCGAAGATAAAGCAAATATACATTGAGTAAACATATCTATTGTTTGTTTACTTTTTAAAGACTAAAAGTATAGTATTTTAATACTTAGCATTGATATTTAAACCTATGAGCCAAATAAAGCAGATTAATCAGACCTTAAAACTATTACTGCGCCAACATCAACTCACCTACAAAGATATCGCTCAAGCACTAAAAATGAGCGAAGCTAATGTAAAACGCATCTTTGCAAATCAAAGTTTTACCCTAGACAGATTAGAAGAAATTTGTCAGCTAATTAATATCAATCTTTCGGACTTGTTTTTACTCTCGGAAAAACAAAGTGAACAGTTAAGCCAACTCACGTTAGAGCAAGAACAAGAGCTAATGGACGATCCCGAATTATTTTTAGTCGCGGTCTGTGTTCGAGATGGCTGGCAATTTGCTGAAATTATTCAACATTATCAGATTAGCGAACATCAATGTATTCGTTTATTAGCGCGACTCGATAAATTAAAAATGATCGATTTACTACCAAACAATCACTATAAACTGCTTATAGCCCAAGATTTTCGCTGGATCCCCAATGGTCCATTAGCAAAGTTTATGGAGCGAGAAGTAATGGGCTCATTTATGGCCGATAAATTTAACCAACCGGGAAGCTTTCGCTTTTATTTGCGGGGCAGCTATTCAACAAGTTCGTTGGCAATCATTGAGCGTAAACTCAACCAACTCACCAAAGAAGTGGCATTACTTAATCAAGAAGATACTCAATTGCCACTTGAACAGCGTCAACATACCGGATTATTGCTCGCTATGCGACCATGGCAAATTTCATTGTTTGAGCAATATAAACGCACCAATACTATTTAAAACAGGATGTTATACCATGCGCGTATTTTACAAAATCACCCTATTTTCGTTGGCATTGAGCACTCTTAGCTCTTTACATGCAGACACTTTTTCAGTCGATTGCATTACTATTAACCATGATTTTTCAGCTATGATAAATGCGAAAGAACAAGGATCATTTCGTTTTAGTTCCCCATCAAACACCACGGCATTTAGCTATAATGCTCAAGCACCGTTTAGCGAATACATCAGCGCATCAAAAGCATACATCAAAGCTCGCAACCCTCAGGCAAGTCGACCTTGCCCGATTATGACTCCGGTCACGGCCATTGAAGCATCTTCGACGCAAAAGCGAATAGTGGCTGATTTAATCGCTCCTTTTGAGTTGCGCCAAGCTAACAATAATAAAGCTATTTTGCTGCTCCATGGCTTAACTGATTCGCCTTATTTATTTCACGATTTAGCAGGGTATTTTTTCGAGCAAGGTTTTAATGTGCGCACATTATTGCTACCAGGCCACGGCACTGCGCCAGCGGATTTAATTGATGTGACTTACCAACAATGGCAACAAGCTGCTGCGTATGGCATTAATCGTACGTTAGCTGATTTTGAACAGGTGTACTTAGGCGGCTTTTCTACTGGCGGCGCACTGATTTTTGACCATCTCATGCAGCAACAAACCGTGAGCGATAAAATCAAAGGCTTGCTGATGTGGTCGCCAGCATCACAAGCCAAAAGCCAGCAGGCATGGCTCGCTAAATATGTTGCTAAAATCCCTTTTGTTGATTGGCTTGATAAAGATGCTGATAGTGATTTTGCCAAATATGAGTCATTTTCATTTAATGCCGCAGGCCAAGTTAATTCATTAATGCAGCGCCTTGATGTAACCCCCCCAACCCATTTAATTGGCCACGATATTCCATTGCTACTTATTGCCAGTGAAGCCGATCAAACCATTAATACCAATGCGAGTTTAAAGCTAGCCAACTTTTGGCACAAAACGTCAGGGCGCAAAACAGCCAACAAAGATGAGGTTATTTATTATGGCCAAGCCAAAAATGCAAAGAAAACACTTAATGACACCATAAAACTGACCGTGCCACAATGTGATGAAACCAGCCTTTGCGCAGCAGTCAAAGATATCGCCCACACCTCGCCCACTAATAGTCCACAAAACGCACATTATGGCGTACAAGGTCAGTATCGTAATTGTGGCCATTATTTAAGTGACGATAAACAGTACAAAGCCTGTAAAACAAATGCACAGGTCAATGTTGGCGAAGTAACGAAGGACAACATTGAAAGATTTAGCCCAATCAAGCGCCTCACGTACAACCCTTATTACGAGCAAATGCTAAAAAGTATTTGGGACTTTCTACATTAGCCAAGTACCTTGCTTCAGCTGTTAGCAACAAAAATGCCGCGATATTGCTATCGCGGCATTTTATTAGCCAAAAGGCATTACATTTTATTGAGGATTACAGTTCAAAATCTTTACGGAATTTTAAACCAAACTCGCTGCGGTCGTTGCTGCGCATCACACCAACAAAACCACTTTGCTGTAAACGGCCTTGATCGTAAATTTCATTAAATACGTTTTCGCCATATAGCGTCACTTCCCAATCACCTGCAGGTGCTTGATACGACACGTTAAAGCCCACTAATTCACGCGAATCAATCGTTTCTGAAGCGTTATAAACTGACTGACCTTGGATTTCACTGCGGTATGAATAATTAGCATTCATCGCAATGGTTGCACCATTTTCTAAATCAACAAAATACGAAGGTGCGATCATAATGGTCCATTTTGGCGTCAGTGCTGGTGTATCGCCCTTACCAATGCCAATTACACCTGCATCTACTTTAGTAATTTCAGCATCTAAATAACCTATGGCACTGCGAATGCTAAAATCATCGGTAACTGCAATAGTAGTTTCAAGTTCAAAACCCATAGCTTCTGATTCACCAGCATTTTCAACTATAGTTACAAAACCGCCACCCGCAGTTGGATCTGAAAATGGTAATGCTAAATCGGTGTAGTTTGTTTTAAATACGGCCAATAACATCGACACGTTTTCAAGCACTTGACCTTTTAAGCCCATTTCGTAGTTAATTGCATGGGTTTCATCAAACGATACAAACTGTGCAGGGCCACCAAATGGACGTGGTGGGAAACCGCCTGTTTGATAGCCTTTTTGAATTTGGCCATAAACATTCATGCCATTCGCTAACTTATAAGATGTATTAACATCCCACGTTACGGCATCAAACTCAGCAGTTTCAAATTTACGTTCACTAAATGATGGGAAAATAGCATCAGCTGCTTTTTCATCTTTTGAATAACGTAAACCACCACCGACGCTTAAATCGGCGCTTAAGTCATAACTCATATTAAAATAAGCAGCATATGAATCAGTTTCTTGGTTTATATCAAAGTAGCCATAATCACCAAAAGAAGCTGTCGTGCCATCATTTAGTAAACCGTTTGGTGTATTCCATGGGCTAAAAACAAATGGACCTGAACGAGTATAACCATCCTCATTGAAATAATATAAACCAGAAACAAAGTCCATATTGTCAAATGTAGCATTTACTTGAATCTCAAATGAGTACTGATCTGCACCACCCTCTTCTGGAAACTCAGATAAATTAAGGGCAGATGCATCATCATCTAGGCCACCTTCGTACTCAGAGCTTCTAAAACTACTGATAAATTTGGCTGTATAAATATCATTAATTTGCCAATCAGCAATAAAAGACGTACCCCAACCTGAATAGCCTGTTGATTCAATACCAGCAACTGTTGTTGCTAAATCATCAGGATTTGATGGGATCATATCGGGTGTTAATAGAGGGAAATCACCATTAAATGGGTCATTTGCATCAAGTGCAGAGGTAAATTCAATTGTATAAGGAGATTGACCCGCTTCGTTATCAACCGCATCTACACTCACTGTAAATGCTAATTCAGAGGTAGCTTGCCATTTTGCACTCATACGACCGCTAAGCTCTTCTTCCTCACCGATTTCTTTTTCTGGATTAGCTAAGTTAATAGCCTTACCTACACCATCGCGTTTTTTAAATGAACCACTGGCTGAAAAACTAAGCTCATCAGTTAATTCCGTATTTAAATACACATCGCCAGCAATTCGACCACGGCTACCTAATTTAGTATTAACTGTAACTATATTGTCGCTGCCAGGTTGCTTAGTGATGATATTTACCGCACCACCTAAGGTATTACGTCCATATAAAGTACCCTGTGGGCCACGTAATACTTCTACACGCTCAACATTCGGTAAAGAAAGATTTGCTCCCATTTGACGGCCTAAATAGACACCATCTAAATATACCCCCACACCTGGATCTGTGGTAATAACGTGATCTTGCAAACCAATGCCACGAATGAATACCGAAGCATGGGCTGCATTACCAACACCATAACGGGTGATATTTAAATTTGGTACATATTTACCAATATCATCTAAGTTACTCATATTGGCACTTTCAATTAAGCCTGAGCCAATCGATGAAATAGCAGTTGGTGATTCAAAAAGACTTTCGGTACGTTTACGTGCAGTGACTTCAATTTTTTCAAAGCTTGCTTTTTGTGCTTCGTTTTGTGTGGTTTCGTTTGCTAATGCATAACCAGGTAGGCTTAAACATACGGCTAAACTGAGTGCTGATAACTTAATATGGCTCAAACTATTCTCCAAAGGATGTTGTCTGTGAGTGGAGGCTTTGACTTCGCTCGCAATATGCTGCTTGACCAAAACCTAGACATAAAAAAAGATGTTGCGGTGCAACATCTTCCCTCTGGAAGGGTAATATAGCTCATTATTACAATAAGATGAATGTTATTAAGGTAATTATCTCGAAAAAATGAATAGTTTTTGCAAGACAATTTAATTAATGATGTTTATTTATCCTCTATTCACTTAATCAAAAATATCCCTCTTTCGAAACATTAATATTCGCTACTAATAAAAACTACTTTTGAGTTCAAGATGATAAGAAAATAGTCATAAGATCTGATGTTACAGATGAATTTATATGCAAAAAATACCAGATAAATAAATGGCAAAAAAAATACAGATAAAATTAATAATTAACAAATAGTTAGGGCAATAAGAAAATACTTAAACTACACAGAAAGTTCAGGTGTCGAATCTCTGCTGTTTTTTCCATTTCGATTAAAAGAATTTTACAGCTTGTTAGCTATTATTTTCTTTCATTTTTTACTATTTTTTGTCATATTTCACATCCAAAATTTGGATTTTGGTTTCGACTAACAAAAATTAGCTCCTAACATTTGAGCTAGCATAAACATCAACATATCGGGAGCTATTTTATGTTAAAACGTTGTTTAACATCTGTTGCACTATCTTTGAGTTTGCTATCTGCCGCCGCTCATGCCAATGCAGAAAGCTTGCATATTTATAATTGGTCAGATTATATCGCCAAAGACACCATTGCTAATTTCGAAAAAGAAACGGGCATTAAGGTGACCTATGATGTTTATGATTCAAATGAAGTACTCGAAACTAAATTATTTGCAGGTAGCAGTGGCTACGACTTAGTATTTCCAACCGCTCGTCCTTTTGCTGGCCGCCATGTTAAAGCGGGAATTTATCAACCCCTTAATAAAGCGCTACTGCCTAATTTAGCGAATATTGATCCTGTTATTTTAAAGTCTCTTGTTGATCTTGACCCAAACAATGCGCATTTAACTCCTTATATGTGGGGCACAACAGGCATTGGTTATAACGTTAAAAAAGTAAAAGAGATCTTAGGCGACGATATGCCTTTAGATACATGGAAACTGGTATTTGACCCTGTTATTGTTCAAAAGCTTTCGGTTTGTGGTGTTTCTTTAATGGATGACGCCACTGAGGTATTTGCTGCAGTTCGCGCTTATTCAGGCAGCGATCCGGCTGACTTTAGTAAAAAAGCAGTCACCGAAGCGGCCGAAATCGTTAAAGCGGTTCGTCCACATATTAAATACTTTCATAGTTCACAATATATTAATGATTTAGCAAATGGTGATAGCTGTGTTGCTCACGGTTATTCTGGCGATTTGTTACAAGCTCGTGACCGTGCAGCTGAGGCAAACAATGGTGTTGAAGTGGCTTATGTTGTTCCATCTGAAGGTGCTGTGGTATGGACGGACGTAATGGCAATTCCAGCCGATTCTAAAAATGTAGAGCAAGCTCATAAATTTATTAATTACATGATGCGCCCAGAAGTCATTGCTGAAGTAACCAATTTTGTTGCCTACGCCAATGCTAACAAACCTGCCGCACAATTTGTTGATAAAGCGATTGCGACTGATCCAGGTATTTACCCACCGCAAGCAACGCTTGAAAAATTAATGATTTTAAATACCCCAAATGAAAAACAAGCGCGTGATATGAATCGCCTGTGGACTCGTTTAAAAACAAACAAGTAACTAACTCAATCGGCGTGTACGCACGCCGATTACTTTCACTCATGAATACACGAGGTGCAATGCTAAATGACCGCTGTTGACAAAGTTGAAGTTCCTATCGTTCAGATTAAAAATCTAACGAAGAATTTTGGTACCACATACGCAGTAGATGATATCAATCTAGAAATTCACCAAGGTGAATTTTTTTCGCTTTTAGGTGCTTCTGGTTGTGGCAAAACAACGTTATTAAGAATGCTAGCCGGTTTTGAAACCCCCAGTAGTGGCACGATAATAATTGATGGCCAAGACGTCACTAACCTGCCGCCATACAAACGCCCCGTCAATATGATGTTTCAATCTTACGCACTATTTCCACATATGACTGTGGCTGACAATATTGCGTATGGTTTAAAACAAGAGAAAATGTCTCGCCAAGAACGTCAGCAACGTGTTGAAGAAATGATGAATTTGGTGCAAATCACTAAATTCGCCAATCGTAAACCGCACCAACTGTCAGGCGGCCAACGCCAACGTGTTGCCTTAGCGCGTTCTTTAGCAAAACACCCAAAAATTTTGCTACTTGATGAACCGCTTGGTGCATTAGATAAAAAATTACGCGAAGAAACACAGTTTGAATTAGTAAACATTCAAGAGCGCCTTAATACCACTTTTATCGTGGTAACACATGACCAAGAAGAAGCGATGACGATGTCGACTCGTATTGCATTATTGCACGAAGGCCGCATTGAGCAACTTGATACACCACGGCGCATGTATGAATATCCAGCTTCTGTTTACGCGGCTGGTTTTATTGGTTTAGCTAATATTTTTCATGGCGTAGTTAAATCACAACAAGATGAATTAGTGACGATTACTAGTGATGAATTAGGCGCCGATGTACAAATTAGTCATGGTCAACCGCTTGTTGCAGGTATGGAGGTCAGTATGATTATTCGCCCTGAAAAAATCCAAGTTTCGACCGCAGCACCCGATCAAACCAATAGCATTACAGGTGTGATTAAAGAAATTGCTTATTTAGGGGATGTATCGATTTACCACGCTGAGTTACCAACGGGTAAACGTATTAAGTTCACCCAATCAAATGTGCAACCTTTAGCCGAACAACCACTTACTTGGGATCAAACCGTGACCTTGTCTTGGTCACCTTATAGCTGTGGATTATTAACACAATGATGGCTTTAAAGGACTTCAAAATCCGCAGCCAAACAATTGTTTCAGCCATTCCAACAATATGGCTAACATTGTTTTTTATGCTGCCTTTTCTGTTTGTACTTAAAATCAGCCTTTCTGAAGCAACACTTGCACAACCGCCTTATTTGGATTTAGTACGTGATGTTGAAGATGGCTTAGTGACAATCAAGATAAACTTTGCCAATTACTTATTATTACTTGAAGACTCACTTTATTTTAGCGCTTTGCTTGGCTCGCTAAAAGTGGCCTTTATTTCTACTATTTTATGTATTTTTGTCGGCTACCCAATGGCTTATGCTATTGCAACCGCACCTGAAAAATGGCGCACGCCCCTATTAATGTTAATCATCCTACCTTTTTGGACATCGTTTTTAATCCGTGTTTATGCATGGATCGGCATCTTAAAAAGTAACGGTGTGATTAATAATTTTTTGATGTGGCTTGGGGTCATCGACCAACCGTTAGAGATTTTACATACACCTACCGCGGTTTATATCGGTATTGTTTATAGCTATTTACCTTTCTTTATTTTGCCCTTGTACGCCACTTTAGTGAAATTAGATGGCTCGTTACTCGAAGCAGCCGCTGATTTAGGGGCAAAACCGATAACACAATTTTTCACTATTACGTTACCGCAATCGGTTTCCGGTATTTTAGCTGGGGCAATGTTAGTATTTATTCCAGTCATGGGTGAATTTGTGATCCCCGACTTACTCGGTGGCCCTGATACATTAATGCTTGGAAAACTGATGTGGATTGAATTCTTTAACAATAAAGATTGGCCTGTCGCTTCAGCACTGACCACTGTGTTACTGATTGTATTGATAATTCCGTTCATTTATATGCAAAATTATGAACGTAAAGTTGTGGATGACATTTAAGTGAAAAAGACCAAACTTCTCTCAATCATCGTCTTACTCATTGGCTTTGGATTTTTGTATGCTCCAATTTTCAGCCTGATCATTTATTCATTTAATGAAAGCCGCCTTGTTACTGTATGGGCAGGTTTTAGTACTAAATGGTATGTTGAGTTAGCGCAAAACGAACCTCTGCTAAGTGCCGCATGGCTCAGTGTAAAAATCGCCTTTTTTAATGCCTGGATTGCAGTGATGCTAGGTACACTTGCCGCGATTGCTTTGGTGCGTTTTCCTAAATCGAGAAGTAATAAAACCCTCGAAGTGATGACCACTGCCCCTTTGGTGATGCCTGAAATTATTATTGGCTTATCAATGCTATTACTGTTTGTTGCCATGAAAGACATGTTTGGCTGGCCAGAAAGTCGCGGACAATTAACCATTATTTTGGCTCATAGTACTTTTTCGATGGCTTATGTCACCGTGATTGTGCGTAGTCGCTTAAAAAATATGGATCGCTCATTTGAAGAAGCAGCCCTTGATTTAGGTGCTCGCCCACTCAAAGTATTTTTTACCATCACATTACCGCTGATAGCCCCAGCGCTTGCTGCTGGTTGGTTATTAGCGTTTACGCTTTCGATGGATGACTTGGTGGTAGCAAACTTTGTTTCAGGCCCAGGTGCAACTACACTGCCAATGATGGTGTATTCGAGTGTCAGGTTAGGGGTAAGCCCACAAATCAATGCGCTTGCAACCATTATTATTTCTATTGTGAGCTTTGCGGTATTAGTCTCAGGCATTTTGATGTATCGCAAAGAGAAAGCCAGCTTACAGCAATATAAGTAATAATTGAGTCTCGTTTTTAAACGTTAAGTATAAAAAAGCCCGATTTAAATCGGGCCTTTTTATACTCAAACTAACATTAGTTTTTCTTACGTTTGATATTAGCACCTAGCGCACTGAGTTTGTCTTCAATGCGTTGGTAGCCACGATCAACATGGTAAATACGATCTACTACCGTTTCACCTTTAGCGATAATACCCGTTAATATTAGGCTTGCTGAGGCACGTAAATCAGTTGCCATTACTTGGGCGCCAGATAGGCTCTTTGTCTCGCCACAGTAAGCAGTATTGCCTTCTAAGCGAATATTTGCCCCCATGCGTTGTAGCTCAGGAACATGCATAAACCGATTTTCAAAAATAGTTTCGGTGATTGTGGCACTGCCATTGGCTACCACATTAAGCGCTGTAAACTGAGCCTGCATATCAGTTGGAAATCCTGGATGCGGCATGGTTTTAATATTAACAGCTTTAAGCTCACGGCCGCGCATATCTAAATAGATGCTATCGGCGGTGATTTCTAAATATGCATTGGCGGCTTTGAGTTTTTCAAGTACAGGCTCAAGGCTTAAATGCTCGGTATTACGACACAATACATGACCTTGCGCCATAGCTGCAGCCACTAAAAAAGTACCAGTTTCAATGCGATCGGGTAAAATTTTATGCTCACAACCTTTTAAGGTTTCAACTCCTTCAATTTCAATCCGATCTGTACCTGCACCTCGAATTTTGGCTCCCATGTTGTTTAAGTACATGGCTAAATCAACAATTTCAGGCTCTCTAGCTGCATTTTCTAAAATAGTTAAACCATCAGCTAATGCGGCTGCCATCATTAGATTTTCAGTCGCGCCAACACTGACTGTGTCCATAAAAATAGGCGCACCTTTTAATCGCCCATTAACGATGGCGTGGATATAGCCATTTTCAACATTAATAGTGGCTCCCATTTTTTCTAAGCCGCTAATATGCAAATCAACTGGGCGCGCACCAATGGCGCAGCCGCCTGGTAATGAAACTTTTGCTTCGCCAAAGCGCGCTAATAAAGGCCCAAGTGCCAATACCGATGCTCGCATCTGCTTTACTAGCTCATAGGGAGCAACGATTTGATCGACCGTACCACCATCAATTTCGAGTACATCATCACGCCACAAACAGGTTGCACCTAATTGGCTTAATAACGCTTCGGTAGTTTGGATATCACGTAAACGAGGAACGTTTAGAAAGGTACTTTTATTTGCTGATAATAACGATGCAAATAAAATAGGAAGGGCTGCATTTTTAGCGCCCGAGATAGTCACTTCACCCGCAAGTGAAGTGCCACCTTGAATAATAAATTGATCCATTAATAGCCCCTAATTTATAGGAACATTAATTTGCGTTCACGTTCCCACTCTGTTGGAGTGAAAGCACGAATAGATAAGGCATGAATCACGCCTGAGGCAATATCCGCCATTAATGGCGCGTAGACTAACTGTTGTTTTTTAACTCGACTTACGCCTTCAAAACACTCACCTACAGCAATCACTTCAAAATGGCTACCATTTGCTTTGACTCGCACGTCGCTTAATGACAAAGCGTCTTTTAAAATACTTTCTACTTGACTCGGTTCCATAGGGTGTTTCACTCAAAAAGTTGGCTAACCTGGACCAATTGCATTAATTTTTGCAACTGTTCAGGTACATTGCGCAGCGTTAAATGGATCTCTTGCTGCTGTAATTCAGATAAGGTGTGAATTAACCAAGCTAAGCCCGCTGTGTCAACCCTAGAAATGGCTGATAAGTCAAAAATAATACGATTTACGTCATTTAGTTTAAATTTTTTGCTAAATTCAATCGCTGCCACCGTTTCATGGCTCAACTCTCCTGACAGAACAAATTCGTCAGGAGCGCCTTGTTCAAAGTTAAGCTGGGTCATCGCCAGACTTCCCTCTAAACTGAATGGGTAATTTACTTTTTTTATCTAAAAGGTCGATTACGTAATCTAAACCTTCTTTACGTAAAATACCGTGTAATTCACTTTGCTTTGCATCGAGTAAACTAATTCCTTCTGCAACCATATCAAATGCTCGCCACTCGCCTTCTTTGCCTTTTTTAACTTTAAAAGCGATATTGATATCTGGTTTACCCTCTTCAATAATTTTAGTTTTGACAATCGCAACCTTGTTATCGCCAATACTTTGTACCGGCTCAAATTCAACTTTTTGGTTTTTATACTGAGTGAAAACACCCGCATAAGTGGCGACTAAATAATTTTTAAACACTTCAATGAACTGTCTTAATTTAGCAATTTCTTTCTCTTTTTCAGCCGCATCTTTAATACTACTGATTTTTTGAATATAGCTACCGAGTACTTTATAAGCTGCATAGTTGTAATCGATATAAGGTAATAACTCCTCTTCCACAACTACACGAAGTTGCTCGGCATCATCTTTAATCAGACTTTGATCTTGAGAAATTCGATTAAAAGTATTTTCTGCTACTTGTTGAACCATTTTGTATGGTTCATCCATCTGAACTTTGTTAGTACTTGCTTGCGCAAAACTTGCTGAAACTAATAGCACTGACGCTAATAAATGCTTAAACATGGCTATTCACCACCCTGATTAAATAAAAACTGTCCAATTAACTCTTCTAATACCAACGCAGATTTTGTATCTGTGATCATGTCGCCATCTTGGAGTATTTTTAGCTTTTCCTGTTCAAATAAATTACTAATTTCATCTGAAAATTCGGAGCTACTATTTGCCAACACACCAGGATTGAGACCTAAATACTGCTCACCCAAAATACCCGAGGTTAAAATATTCACTGATGTTGTCTCTGAAAGTTGATTAAACTCACTGGATATTTTCATATGTACTACTGGCGTATAATCTTTAGGGTCGAGGTTAATCGCTTCAACACGACCAACAACTACACCACCAACCTTAATTGGAGAACGCACTTTTAATGAACCAATGTTGTCAAACTTAGCGTATAAATTGTACGTTTCACCGCCACCGCTAATTCCCGCATTAGCTACCTTCAAAGCTAATAAAACCAGGGCCAAAATTCCTAACGAAACAAAAAAACCGACTAATATTTCAATTTTACGTGACATAAAATACGTTACCTTTAGCTGCTAAACATCACAGCGGTCAATACAAAATCAAAACCCAGTACTGCCAATGATGACTGCACTACGGTTTCGGTTGTCGCTTTACTGATCCCCTCAGATGTAGGGATACAAAAATATCCTTTGTACAAAGCAATCCATGTTACGACAAAAGCAAATACCAGACTTTTAATCATGCCATTAAGGATATCTTTTTCAAAAGAAACCTGAGCCTGCATAACAGACCAGAAACTACCAGAATCTATTCCCAACCAATCAACACCCACTAAGTGAGCGCCTAAAATAGCCACAGCTGAAAATATTAATGCGAGTAATGGCATACTGATAATGCCCGCCCAAAAACGTGGGGCGATAATACGTTTGAGAGGATCAATCGCCATCATTTCTAAACTACTGAGTTGTTCAGTGGCTTTCATTAAACCGATTTCAGCTGTTAATGCACTACCTGCACGCCCGGCAAATAATAAAGCAGTAACAACAGGCCCTAGCTCACGCAATAAACTAAGTGCCACCAGCGGCCCTAAACTATCTTCAGCACCATAATCAACTAATACAGTATAGCCCTGTAAAGCTAAAACCATACCAATGAACAAACCAGATACAACAATGATCATAAGGGATAAAAATCCCACCATATACAACTGTTTAATTAGTAATGGCGTGCCTTTCCTAAAGTTTGGCACACTGAAAATAGCACCAATTAACATCATCAATGCTCGACCTACTGAGGCAAATCGATTGAGTGTTTCTTTTCCTAGTTGCTGCCAAAATGCAATCATGATTTAGCTCCTGCCATTAACTCACTCATAAATGGCTGAGCTTCGAAATGAAATGGTACAGGCCCATCACTAAGACCACCTAAAAACTGCTGTACCAAAGGAGATTCATGTTCCAACATTTGGGCCGGAGAACCTTCGCCAATTACACCTTTATCAGCAACAATAACCACATGATCGGCAATGCTCATTACTTCTGACACATCATGGGTCACTACCAAAGAGGTAATGCCAAGCACTTGATTTAACGATTTAATAAGCTTAACTAACACCCCCATTGAGATAGGGTCTTGTCCTGCAAAAGGCTCATCGTACATGATTAAATCAGGATCAAGCGCAATTGCACGCGCAAGGGCAGCACGGCGCGCCATACCACCTGATAATTCTGAAGGCATCAAATCTTTTGCACCCCGTAAACCCACCGCCTCAAGTTTCATAAGCACGATGATACGTATTAACTCTTCACTTAGTTTAGTATGCTCACGCAGTGGGAAAGCAATGTTGTCGAATACGGACATGTCGGTAAACAAGGCACCACTTTGAAAAAGCATGCTCATTTTTTTTCGCGCTTGGTAGAGCTCGGTACGCGACATTTTTGGAATACTCTGATTTTGAAAAAGAATATCACCAGAATCAGGTTTTAACTGCCCACCAATCAAACGCAGCATAGTTGTTTTTCCTATACCACTTGGACCCATAATGGCCGTGATTTTGCCTGTAGGCACAGAAAAACTCATATTCTGATAAATCAATCTTTCTCCACGAGAAAAACTTAGATCTTTGATTTCAACTAGGTTGTCGGACAAGCTAGACTCCATTGCAATTTTGCTACTGCGCCATTTTATGCTCATTTGTCTATAAAAGGATAAATAAAAACGTAAAAATTTGTAATAAAACTCTGCTAAACCAGTATTTTTTTATACATTTACTAAGGTATTTGTTAAGATTCTCGGTCAGAAATTCACTCATTGGTTGGAAACATGCTGTTCTCATTTATCATTTTAGTCTTAGGTTTTGCTGCGTTGGTATGGAGTGCAGATCGGTTTGTATATGGCGCAGCAGCACTAGCTAAAAACTTTGGTGTTCCAACGTTAATTGTCGGCTTAACTATTGTTGCAATGGGCTCCTCCGCACCAGAAATGATGGTTTCAGCCTCTGCCGCCCTTGCCGATAAAACAGATACCGCAGTCGGTAATGCTGTGGGCTCCAATATTACTAATATTTTATTAGTTCTTGGCCTAACCGCGCTTCTTCGCCCTCTTACTGTCTCTTCAGGTATTTTAAAGCGTGAAATGCCAGTATTAATCTTAGTTTCTGTTGCCGCTTGGTATGTTTTGTCTGATAGCTACTTTTCAGCCCTTGAAGGGTATGCGCTGTTGGTTGGATTTGCCATTTTTATTGGCGGTTTGATTTTTATTTCAATGCGTCAAAAAGATATTGACGACCCTCTTGTTGCTGAAGCGTGTGAAGATGTACCACAAGATGTAAGTAATACCAAAGCGATTGCTTGGCTCGTAGTCGGTATGATCATGCTACCAATAAGCTCGCATTTTTTAGTCGACTCAGCCGTTGATATTGCAAAATACTTTGGTTTAAGCGATTTAGTAATTGGTTTATCTATTATTGCTGTTGGCACCAGTTTGCCTGAATTAGCCGCGTGTATTGCAGGTGTTCTTAAGAAAGAAGATGACTTAGCAATGGGTAATATTATTGGCTCAAACATTTTTAATATTTTAGCGGTACTGTCACTTGCAGGTATTATTAATCCATCAGGCATTGATCCATCAGCTGCAAACCGAGATTCTTTAATCATGTTGCTCGCAACCTTTGCTTTAGTTGCCATGAGCTTAAGCATTCGCGGCACGCGCCGCATCAATCGTTTTGAAGGGGGCTTATTAGTTTTAAGCTTTTGTGCCTATCAATACGTTGTTTTTTCACAAGTAGCTTAAGGTCTAATCGCAATGTTACAACCTGAATTTATTGCCAGCGCAACTCGTGTACTCGCGATTGAAAAGCAAGCTATTGAGCAACTCAACCAATATATTGATGCCCATTTTGCTCATGCTTGCCAAATAATGTTTAATTGCCAAGGTCGTATTATCGTTATTGGCATGGGTAAATCAGGCCATATTGGCAATAAAATTGCTGCGACGCTTGCAAGTACTGGTAGCCCAGCTTTTTTTGTTCACCCTGGTGAAGCCAGTCATGGTGATTTAGGCATGATCACTAAAGATGATGTTGTACTATTAATTTCTAATTCAGGTGAAACCTCTGAAGTGTTAGGAATAGTCCCTGTTCTAAAACGCTTAGGTGCCAAAATGATTGCGATGACGGGTAATACACAATCATCACTTGCAACTCATTCTGATGTCCATATTTGTATCAAAGTCGAACAAGAAGCCTGCCCATTAGGACTAGCCCCCACAGCAAGCACGACAGCCACCTTGGTAATGGGTGACGCCTTGGCCGTCGCTCTTCTCGAAGCGAAAGGGTTTACTGCGGATGATTTTGCGCTTTCACATCCAGGTGGAAGTTTAGGGCGTCGCTTATTACTGACCCTAAAGGACATTATGCACACTGGCGATGCTATGCCAAAAGTGAGTTCAGATGCCATAATTCGAGATGCACTCATTGAGATGTCAGCTAAAGGTTTAGGTATGACAACCATTGTTGATAGCGATAACCGATTGCTGGGATTATTTACTGATGGCGACTTACGCAGAATTTTGGAGCAAAAGATCGATATTCATACCACCTCGATTCAAGCTGTTATGACTAAAAACTGTACTACGGCCTCTTGTGATATGCTGGCCGCCGAAGCGCTTAATATTATGGAGCGTAAGCGCATTAATGGCTTATTAATTGTTAATCAACAAAACCAAGCAATTGGCGCACTTAATATGCAAGATTTATTACGTGCAGGAGTGATTTAATGACGTTTGAGCTACTTTACCAGCCTATCAGCCAGCATGTAAAAACTAAAGCTGCCGCAGTTAAACTGCTGATTTGTGATATTGATGGTGTTTTCTCCGATGGTTGTATTTATCTAGGTAATAATGGTGAAGAGTTAAAGGCGTTTAATACCAAAGATGGATTTGGTATTAAAGCATTAATAAACTCAGGTATTGCTGTTGCTGTGATCACTGGTCGCCAATCAAATATCGTTGAAAATCGCATGAAAAGCTTAACCGTTGCTCATATTTATCAAGGCCAAGAAAACAAACTGATTGCTTATGATGATTTAAAACAAAAACTTAATTTAACTGATGCTCAAATTGCTTATATTGGCGATGATAGCCCAGACCTTCCAGTTATGGAAAAAGTTGGCTTTGCCGTGGCAGTGAATGATGCTCACCCCATTATTAAGCATATATCTCACTACACCACTATGATGCGTGGCGGATATGGTGCGGTAAGAGAACTGACCGACTTACTGATGTTAAGCCAAGGTCACCCTTTAACTAGCCAAGGTATCAGTGCATGAATTTAGCGCGCCTCAGCCTTAGTATTTTTTTCCTAGCGTTAATGAGTTGGCTCTGGTATCCCTACTTTATTCAGCCGCAGCAGCAAATCACGCAAAAAAAATCAGATGTTGCAGAACCTGACTACATTGCAACAGAGCTAAAACAAACCGTGTTTAATAGCGATGGTAAAATTAGCCACAAGGTATCAGCAACTAAAATGGAGCAATACCAAGACTTAGGTTTTACCCATTTTACTGCACCAGTTTTTACGCTTTATTCTAAAAATGGAATTTGGGAAATAAGTGCAGCTGAGGCAACTTTGTATGAAAGTAAAAAACTCATATTAGAAGTGAATGTTGAAGCTGTTAATTTAGATAAAACTGCCATGCTACAAAATATTAAAGCTGACTATATTGAAGTGGATATTACACATTCCACCATGCAATCAGAACGACCAGTTGAAATTACAGGGCCAAATATCTTAATCACAGGTAAAGGGCTTATTGCGAACTTTGAGTCCGAAGTTATTGAACTCATCAACCATACACAGACTATTTATTATGACCAATAAACCTATTCTTATTTTAGCATTATTAAGCATGAGCTTTTTTAGCTCGGCCAATAATGAAAAATCCCAAGTATTAATTGATGCCGATAAACAACAAGCTGAATTAAAAAGAAACGTGGTTATTTTTGAGAAAAATGTTGAAGTGACCCATGGAAAACGCATTATAAAAGCTGATTTTTTAGAAGCCTATCGCCGCGCAGAATTAGGTGAAAATAAAGAGTTATTAATCGCCAGAGGCCACCCTGCAAGATATTCAGAAACCTTGCCAGATGGTAATGTAATCACCGCAAGTGCCGACGAAATAAGTTATGACGTTGCCAGCGCAATATTGACCATTTCAGGCAATGCTTCCATTACCCAAAGCGGCCAAAAAATCAGTGCCGAAAATATAATTTATGATATTAACCAGCAACTTATTAGCGCTGAAAAGGCTGAAAACTCAAACCAACGAGTGCGTACAATTTTAACCGCTCCTGAAAAGGATAAAAAATGACAACATTAACCGCCACTCAACTTGCCAAAAGTTATAATGGCCGCCAAGTTGTTAAAAATGTTGGCATTGAAGTAAAGGCAGGCAGTATTGTTGGTTTACTTGGCCCTAACGGAGCAGGAAAAACCACCACTTTTTACATGATAGTAGGCTTAGTGCCAAGTGATAAAGGCCTGATCACCATTGATGATCTAGACATCACATTACTTCCCATGCATAGTCGCGCACGCTTAGGGATTGGTTATCTACCACAAGAGTCCTCAATTTTTAGAAAGTTGACTGTTTATCAAAATATCATGGCTATTTTAGAGACCCGTAAAGGCCTCAATAAGACACAACGTGAAGAGCAACTCGATAATCTACTTGAAGAATTTAATATTTGTCATATCAGAGACAGCCAAGGTATGGCGCTTTCAGGTGGAGAGAGGCGCCGGGTCGAAATTGCTCGCGCTTTAGCCGCCGAACCAAAATTTATTCTGCTTGATGAGCCTTTTGCTGGTGTTGATCCAATATCAGTGATAGATATAAAGAAAATTATTCGCCACCTAAAAAAACGTGGTATTGGTGTCTTGATTACAGATCATAACGTACGAGAAACCCTAGATGTTTGTGAAAAAGCTTACATTGTTTCTCATGGCGAATTAATCGCAACTGGAACACCAAAAGAAGTACTCGAAAATCAAAAAGTACGCGATGTTTACCTAGGTGAACAATTCAAGCTATAGTTAGTTTACTTCGTAACTAAGTGCCATCTATTTTAATAACTAAAAGGATTGTTAGGCGTCAATGAGGCAATCATTACAACTTCGTCTTGGGCAACAACTTACAATGACCCCACAATTGCAGCAAGCTATTCGCTTACTGCAATTGAGCACTTTAGATCTTCAACAAGAAATTCAAGAAGCACTTGATAGCAACCCTTTACTCGAGCTTGAAGAAACCGAATATAACAACGAAACCGAAAATAACGAAAACCAAGAGTTTCAAAACGATAATTATGATTCGGACTTTGAGCCAACGGCAGATGCTGAAATAGAAAGTTCAGATGCACTCAATAAAGATTCACTCACTGACGAATTACCTATGGATGTTGGCTGGGATGAATATATTAGTGCCGGTCCTTCAACCTCATCAGGCCCCGCTCCTGACAACGATACCATTTATCAAGGTAGCACCAGCGAAACATTACATGACTATTTAATGTGGCAACTGCGTTTAACTCGTTTTAGCCCAACCGATGAAGCAATTGCCATTGCCATCGTAGAAGCCATTAACGATGATGGCTACTTAACCCTTTCAACCGAAGATATTTGTGACAGCATTGGTGAAGGCAGTGATGGGTTAGCGGTTGAGCTAGATGAAGTGGAGGCGGTATTAAAACGCATTCAAGTATTTGATCCTATTGGAATAGCTGCAAGAAACTTCCCAGAATGTTTACTTATTCAACTTAATCAATTTGCAAAAGATACCCCTTGGCTGGCACAAACCAAGGAAATTGTTCAGCAACATATTGAACTTTTAGCGGCACGTGATTATCGAACTCTTATGAAAAAAACTAAGCTCAAAGAAGAAGAGCTTAAAGAAATCATGACACTCATTCATACGCTTAACCCAAAACCAGCTGATAGCATTAATACCGAACAGCCTGAATATGTTATTCCAGATGTTTCGGTGAAAAAAATTAAAGGTCGTTGGGTGGTTGAACTAAACTCAGATAGCATGCCTAAAATCAGAGTGAATGATCAATACGCGGCAATGAGCCGTTCAGTAAAATCGAGTGAAGACAGTCAATTTATTCGCTCTCATTTACAAGAAGCAAAATGGTTTATTAAAAGTCTTGAAAGCCGCAACGATACCTTGCTCAAAGTAGCAAATTGTATCGTACAACAGCAGCAAGCTTTTTTTGAACATGGCGACGAAGCCATGAAACCAATGGTTTTAAATGATGTTGCTGAAATGGTAGAAATGCACGAATCAACAATTTCTCGTGTTACAACTCAAAAGTTTATGCATACCCCTCGCGGTATTTATGAACTTAAGTTCTTTTTCTCAAGCCATGTCAGCACTGAAAATGGAGGTGAGTGTTCATCAACAGCAATTCGAGCACTGATCAAAAAGCTGGTAGCTGCAGAAAACCAAACTAAACCTTTGAGTGATAGCAAAATTGCAGATATATTGGCAGAACAAGGAATTAACGTGGCTAGACGAACTATCGCAAAATACCGCGAATCGCTATCCATTCCCCCGTCCAATCAGAGAAAAAGTTTAATCTGAGGCGTTTAATAGAAGGAAAATGCTTATGCAACTTAATTTAACTGGTCGTCACGTAGAAATTACAGAACCTTTAAGAGACTATGTCACTAACAAGTTCGCTAAGCTCGAGAGGCACTTTGATCATATCAATAACGTGCATGTTATTTTAGATATTGAAAAACTAGTTCAAAAAGCAGAAGCAACATTACATGTTACGGGAGGCGAATTGTTTGCCACTTCAGAACATGAAGATATGTACGCCGCCATTGATGCCCTAATTGATAAATTAGATCGTCAAGTTATTAAACATAAAGAGAAAAATTCACGTCATTAACCATGAAATTAAATTCTTTTATTTCTAAGGACTGCACCAAAGCTGCAGTCCTTTTTCATAGCAAAAAACGCATTCTTGAACACATTAGTGAACTTGCCCATCAAAAGCTTCCTGATTTATCAGAACAAGAAATTTTAACCGCCTTACTGAACCGTGAAAAACTCGGTAGCACAGGAATTGGCAGGGGTATTGCAATCCCTCATGGCCGCTTAGCAGGGTTAAGTGAAAGCTTAGCCATATTATTGGTCAATCAAGAAGCCATCGACTTTGATGCCATTGATAATAAACCGGTTGATATTTTTGTTGCACTGCTCGTACCTGATGCAGAATCACATAACCATCTAAAGACGCTTGCTGCAATAGCTGATAAACTGAATGACAAACAATTTTGTAAGCAATTACGCACCGCGCAATCCGACGAGGAACTGTTTTTGATTATTGACGCAGCGTAACCACAGAAGGAGAAGTACAGTGCAACTTATTATTATTAGTGGCCGTTCAGGATCAGGGAAGTCGGTTGCATTACGAGTATTAGAAGACTTGGGTTATTACGCTGTTGATAACATTCCAGTCAATTTACTTCCTTCGTTAGTTCGCAGTGTTTCAGATAGTTACGACAAAATAGCGGTCAGTATTGATGTCAGAAATCTTCCTAAAATTCAGCAAGAATTTAACGAGATTTTGGAATATTTACCTGAATTTGCCAAGCCTACATTATTTTATTTAGATAGTGACGACAATACGTTAATTCGTCGCTTTTCAGAAACCAGACGCTTGCACCCACTCTCAATAAATTCCCAGCCTCTTGATGCTGCCATAAAAGAAGAAAAAATATTACTTGATGTGCTGGTTTCAAGGGCTGATATCATTATCGATACCAGTGATCTAAGTGTACATCAGTTAGCCGAAGCAATCAGAGCGCGAGTGCTGGGTAAAAAAGACAATCAACTGATTATTACATTTGAATCGTTTGGTTTTAAACACGGAATTCCAAAAAATGCTGACTATGTGTTTGACGCACGATTTTTACCTAACCCCCATTGGGAACCACTGCTAAAACCACTCACAGGTCTTGATCAACCAGTAAAAGACTTTTTAGCCAGTCACAGCATAGTGCATAAATTCACTTGGCAAATTCAAACGTTTTTACAAACTTGGCTACCGCATTTAGAACGCAATAACCGTAATTATTTAACCATAGCGATTGGCTGCACCGGAGGTCAACATCGCTCAGTGTATCTGGCTCAAACACTGGCCGATAACTTCAGCCGAAGCCACAAAAATGTCAAAGTTCACCATCGCGAACAAGAGAAATAATATGCGCTGTCAAAATACTTTTTTAATTCAAAATAAACTCGGCTTACATGCACGCGCAGCTACAGTGTTAGCGCAACTAGCAGCGAGCTTTGATGCCAGCATTACATTAGAACAAGATCAAAAATCAGCAGAAGCCGACAGCGTGCTTGGCTTACTATTATTAGAAAGCAGCCAAGGTAAAGAAGTTAAGGTCACCTGTGAAGGCCCTGATGCTGAACAAGCACTGGTGGCAATTGGCAATCTGATTGCTGATAAATTTAACGAACAAGACTAACTGACTAAACAAACAGATTACGCTATACTAACTGAGCTAAAATCAAAGACTTGCTAAAAAGTCAGATAAAAATAAACATCAAGCGAATACAAATACGATCCCACTCATCAACTAGAAAGAGCCGCTATGCCTGAAGCGATAGAATTAGACAACACTCAACTTCGACTGCACGAGATTACTCGCGCATTAAATAGCGGGATGTTTGTTCATGTTCGTCGCATGCTGGCACATATGGCTCCTTGTGATATTGCATTATTACTTGAGTCATCACCACATAAAGGCCGCTCAGTCCTATGGCAGCTCGTTGACTCTGACTTACAAGGTGAGGTACTCGAAGAACTCTCTGAAGATGTTCGAAATGGCATTATTGCTCGCATGGATCCTGCGCTCATTGCGGCTGCAACTGAGGATATGGATGATGATGACTTAGCAGAAATGCTCAGAAGTCTACCTGAAACCATATATCAAGAAGTTATCGGCTCAATGGCCAGCCAAGATCGGGAGCGAGCAACACTCGCTCTCTCGTATCCTGAAGGTTCTGCTGGCGCGTTGATGAACACAGATACCGTAACAATTCGTCCCGATGTTACTTTAGATGTGGTCTTACGTTACCTTCGCTTAAAAGGTGAACTACC
The DNA here is from genome assembly GCF_002310815.1 of Pseudoalteromonas tunicata. Classification (NCBI taxonomy): domain Bacteria; kingdom Pseudomonadati; phylum Pseudomonadota; class Gammaproteobacteria; order Alteromonadales; family Pseudoalteromonadaceae; genus Pseudoalteromonas; species Pseudoalteromonas tunicata. Next base: position 3,628,686 of record NZ_CP011032.1, read on the forward strand.
TGAAGGCACAGATGAGCTATACGTTGTAGATAAAACAAATAGCTTTTTAGGGGCGGTTTCTTTAGCAACCCTTTTAACTCGTAATCCCGATTTATCTGTACGCGAAGTCATGGATGAGCACTGTGAGTCTATTCCCGTCACCATGGACGAATCTGAAGTAGCTCAACTGTTTGAACGTCGCAACTGGATTTCAGCCCCGGTCGTTGACGAATCTCAACATGTACTTGGCCGGATCACCATCGATGATATCGTTGATGTAATCCGTGAAGATGCCGAACATAGCATGATGAGCATGGCGGGTCTTGATGATGAAGAAGATACCTTTGCCCCTGTCGTTAAAAGTACTAAACGCCGTTCAGTTTGGCTCGGTGTGAATTTAATCACCGCCTTAATGGCTGCATTTGTTGCGAGCTTTTTTGAATCAACCTTAGATATTTTGCCTGTGCTTGCGGTATTAAATGGCATTGTGCCATCAATGGGTGGCGTTGCCGGCAGTCAAACTTTAACTCTTGTTATTCGCGGTATGGCGGTTGGTCATATTAATCAGGCTAACCAACGGTTTTTACTCAGTAAAGAGCTGGCAATCGGAGCACTCAACGGCATGCTGTGGGCACTATTAATCGCAGGTGTCGTGGCCCTTTGGAAATGGGACTTTACCCTAGGTTGCGTCATTGCTTTTGCCATGTTTATGAATTTATTGGCAGCAGGTATTGCAGGCGCCAGCATTCCATTACTATTAAAACGAGTCAACATTGACCCGGCATTAGCAGGTGGGGTGATTTTAACTACCGTGACTGATATCGTGGGTATTTTTGCTTTCTTAGGCACTGCAACATGGTTTTTACTACCATAAGCCTTCAGCTCAAATACTGGATAATAGATCTCTCTCAGGTTATTTATAATTACAGATAACACTGAGCTAGTTACTAAAAAGCACGCCAATGAGCGTGCTTTTTTAATGTTGTATTACGTGTATTTTAGTGCCCTGCAACCTGCATTTTAGAAAGCAAAATTGATCCAGTATTAACACTACCACGCAAATCAAAATCACCACCTAAGGCAACAATATCTTTAAACATTTCTTTTAAATTACCAGCGATGGTGATTTCACTCACAGGATATTGTATTTGGCCATTTTCAACCCAAAAACCTGCCGCACCACGAGAATAATCGCCATTGACCGTATTGACACCTTGACCCATTAACTCAGTGACCAGCAATCCTGTTCCCATGGTATTGAGTAACGCAGCAAGGTCGGGTTCTGTTGCTGAGATTAGCCAATTGTGGATCCCGCCAGCGTGACCTGTCGCTGTCATTTTCATCTGACGTGATGCATAAGTGCCTAGTAGATAAGTTTCTAAAACACCATTTTCGATAATAGTGCGGTCCTGTGTTCTGACCCCCTCACTATCAAAAGGTGTTGATGCAAGCCCTTGTAAAATATGAGGGCGCTCTACCACATTAACTACATCACTAAAAATTTGAGTTCCTAATGAATCAAGTAGAAAGCTCGATTTTCTATAAAGTGCACCACCCCCAATTGCCGATACTAAATGACCAAATAAAGAATTAGCGATGTCAGCTCTAAACACAACTGGGTATTTCCCTGTAGCAATTTTTCGGCTATTAAGTTTTGCTAGTGTCTCACTGGCCGCCTCAATACCGACTGATTTTGCGCATTTTAAACCACTTTGTAAGCGCGATAGCGTATAAGCAGAATCTCGCTCCATCTGCTCGCCATCTTGGCCAATTACCATACAGCTAATGCTATGTCTGGTGCGTGGAAAGCCTGCTATGAAACCATGGCTATTACCATAAATTCGAATACCTTGATGAGAACTAAAACTTGCACCATCGGAGTTTACAATGCGCTTATCAAAACCCATTGCAGCTTCTTCAGCTTGTTGGCATAACTCAATGCCATGCTCAGGAGAGACATCCCAAGGATGATATAAATCAAGATCAGGTGGATTAAGCTCAAGTAAATCTTTATCTGCTAAGCCATTACAAGGGTCTTCAGAGGTATATTTTGCAATTTCAATTGCTTTGGCAACCACCGACTTTAGTGCCTCTGGACTTAAATCAGCTGTAGATGCCGAACCTTTTTTATTGCCAACATAAACACTTATACCGAGCGCACCGTCTTGGTTAAACTCAATAGTTTCAACTTCACCTAGTCGTGTAGTGACAGATAAGCCTGAAGTGCTAGACATCGCTGCTTCAGCGGCTGTGGCCCCTAATGCTTTTGCTTGCTCTAGGGCCTGCTCGACCGCTTGTTTTATTTCAGCTATTTGCTGATAAACAGTATCTTCACGCTGTGAACTCATAAACTCAAACTCAAAAGTTGTAATTAGCTAAAGGATATCATAAGCAATTGAGGTTGGTGGTGATTTTGTGCAGAAATAGCCGTCTAAATATCGCCCTAAAACCAGCAAATTTAACTATTTAATGTTTTAACGTAATAAAGCCGTCTATCTATGAGAAATAAACCCAAGCAGTTGATATAATCTTTTTATTCCAATTGAATATTTACCAGCAAGCGAGCTCGGATTTATGCCCAAAAAAAATGCCAACAAAGTAATTGATGAAGATATTATTTTTATCTCAAAAAGTGAGTTAAAACGTGAGGCTCATGAAGCACACGAATTAGCAGGAAAAATTTGTGCTTTAAATAAAAAGCAACGCGAAAAACTCCCTTTAAATGAAGATTTAAAAGAAGCGCTGGTGCTTGCAGATAAAATCAATAATAAAACCGAAGCGTATCGTCGCCATTTAAACTTTGTTGGTAAACAAGTTCGTTTAGCTGAGAATCTTGAAGACATTAAAACTGCTCTAAATTCTATTTTAGATAAAGGCAGTGAATCAATCGTCATTTTCCATAAGTTAGAACGTACTCGAGACCAAGTTATTGAACTAGGTGATAAAAAAATTGATGAGTTAGTTTTACAATATGCTAATTTAGATAGACAAAAACTTCGTCAACTCGCACGCTTAGCCAAAAAAGAACAAGATAGTGGCAAGCCAGGAAAATTTTATCGTGAGTTGTTCCAATATTTAAAAGAGTATATTCACAACTAAGGGATATAAATGATCGACACTCGACATTGCTTAAGCTTATTAGCTCTTTGTGTATTAACCGCCTGTAACGGGTCATCTGGTAAAAATGATGTTATCACGCCACCAGATCCAAACGCCCCAGTCAGTATCGCTTTAACACTCCTTGATGAAAATTGCTTAGCAGTGTCAGCTCCAAGCTTTAAGGCCGGAGAAACTGTCTGCGTTAAAGCAAACTTAACCCGCAACAATCAAGTTGTAGCGAATACTGCGGTAAATTTTTCCACCCCACTTGGAAATTTATCACAAAGCTCAAAGCTCACTGACGAACAAGGTATTGCACAAATATTTTTAACCAGTGAATTAAGTAATGTAGGTGCCGCAACCTTTAATGCAACCGCGCAAGGTGTAAGCGTTGATAAAGATTATGAATTTATTAACAACGACACCGTCGGGTCACAACTACCTGAACTGAATATCGCAATGCTTAAAGATGGTATTGCTAACAACCGTTTTCGCCAAGGTGAAGCGGTAAAAGTACAAGTGACGCTCACTTCAGCACAGGGTGAACCACTCGAAAATGAAATTGTTAAATTTAATGCCGAGTTAGGCACGCTTTCAGCACCATCGGGCTTAACGAATGAGCAAGGGATAACATCTATTGATTTAGCAGCAGCTAGCGATAATGCGGTTGGTGCGTCTTCAATGACTATCAGTTATCAAAATGTCGATCAAACCAGTAGTATCAATCAAAGTTTTAACTACCAAATTTTAAGCAAAGATGTCATTGATACTCCGCAAGTACAAGCTGGCTACTTTGATCAAAATAATAACTTCGTCGCCAATCAACTTGGTATCACTTTGGCAAAAAACGAAGACCAAAGTGTTGATTTAAGTGCTGGCGGCACGCTTGGACTTAAGATTGCCCTAATTGATGCAAGCGGAAAGCGCATTCAAACTCCAACTGCGATTTCATTTAGCTCAAGTTGTGTAAATAATGAAAAAGCAAACATCGATGCCCAAGTATTAACTATCAACGGTGAAGCCGCTGCAACTTATGAAGACATCAGCTGCGCCGGCAGTCAAGGAAACCAAGACCAAATTATTGCCAGTGTAAATAGTAATGGCGAAACCATCACCCTTAGTCAAAACATTAATTTAAAAGCTGAATCACTTGGCGCAATTGAATTTATTGCTGCAGAGCCCGAATCTATTGTATTAAAAGGAACGGGTGGACAAGGTAAACAAGAAATATCAACTTTAACCTTTTTGGTTAAAAGTCGCTTAGGTAACCCGCTGGCTCAACAAGAAGTAACATTTAGTCTCGATAGTGACTTAGGTAATTTAACGCTGTTTCCTGCAACCGCTTTTACCAACTCTAGAGGTGAAGTTGGCACCAAAGTAACAGCAGGAAATGTGCCTACCGCTGTTAGAGTAACTGCTACAGCTAAAACAGAGAATGATGAAATAGTTCAGACCCAATCTGACTTGTTATCAGTCAATACTGGCCTTGCTGACCAAAACAGCTTTACTCTTTCGGCGCAAACCCTCAATCCAGAGGCTGATTCAATTAATGGCGTCAGCGTCCCTGTTAGCGTTTGGCTGGCAGATAGTTTTAATAACCCTGTGCCCGATGGCACTACCATCAATTTCACTACTGAAGGCGGATTAATCACCCCATCATGTCAAACCAATAATGGCAGCTGCCAAGTAACATGGCGCAGCGCTGAACCTAAAGTCTATAACCATCGTATTACGATTTTGGCCACAGCGATTGGTCACGAAACATTTTTTGATACCAATGGTAACAACGTATTTGATGATTCTGACGGTACCGCCAAAGTAAATGCTCTTGTTTCAAGTGGATTTGGTCGCTCTGAGTACTTACCGTCTGGCTTTATTGATATGCCTGAAGCATGGCGAGATGATAACGAAAATTTAGTACGTGATAACGGTGAATTATTTTTAGACTTTGATCGCAATAATGCGATGGATATCACTGACAATAACTACAGCATACAAGATGGAAAATTTAATGGTCCACAGTGCATCAGTACAAATAATTGTGGATCTTCGGTAAACCATTCAATCAACGTCAGAAAAGCGATTAAGCTTATCATGGCGTCATCTGAAAGCCTCTATTCGCTTTATGAGACCAGTGTTCGAAATCCACTTTTGAGTAATTATGCCGGTGAATCAGCTACGGGCACCATAAATAGTATTGCTCGCAACGCCACTCGCACGTACCAACTTTATTTTGCCGATACCGCATTACAAACCATGCCAATTGGTACCACGGTTGCAGTAACTTCGAGCAAAGGATCAATCTCAGGCACAAGTAGCTTTACTGTCGCAAATACTATTGGGACTAACCGAGCTATTAGTGAAGCGCAATTGAATGCGAATATCAGCTTCAAAGATGCGATAAATAATGGCTTATTTGGTGGCCAAGTATTGAGTTTTGCAATTCAAAATGACTTAGGTGCAACATCCCCAAGCACAGAAACCATTTTGACAGTTAAAATCACTGCAGCAAGCGGAATTGAGACTAGCTCGCTTATCAGTATTCCTCTGCTTTAAACATATAATCCTAGAGCCTCACAGTGAGGCTCGATCATTCCTTATTTAACATTCCATGCTATCAATTCGATTGCTTTTTACTGATATAATTTATCTATTATTTCCTTAAATTGCATCAGTATAAACTTTCATCTGATACGAGCTCCTTAAGAATGACTTGGATGAAGTGGAAAGCAGATCGAAATCCTTCAAACCGTAATTGCTTAGATATGGTTATTTATCTAGCTTAGTTTGTCCAAATACAAAACAACGCTCTCATTTACCCCTTTGTAAATAAAGCCTACATTTAAGCTAGATATCGAAAATCATAATAGAAGGACATCACGCTATAATGGTTTTTGATAGCGCCTTTGCTATAAACATAATCTGGCGATATCTCTAAACAATAGTCTTCGGTAAGACTCCATTGATAAAATTGCTCCCCTCTCCACTTAGGCTAACTTTGATAGCACAAATTTAGCCAAGGCTTACACATCAGTGCCTATTTTGCTAAGCATCTCCAAGACTATGAAGCGATTTTAAACATGTTTCAATAGCTTGGAACGACCTAATTTATGTAGCTCATAGATTAAATACTATGTGTACAAGGAAGTGGATTAGTTGGTTTTAATCTTTGAGTAGATGGATTATAGATAGGTGTATTTTTAAATTTTGGATTAAAAATCATTTTTCCAAAAAGCAAAAAGGCTCTGATTTCTCAGAGCCTTCTTTAAATTAGAACCTGGCGATGTCCTACTCTCACATGGGTAACCCCACACTACCATCGGCGCTGTTTCGTTTCACTACTGAGTTCGGAATGGGATCAGGTGGGTCCAAAACGCTATTGTCACCAAGCAAATCTGGTTCGTTAATCGCCTTGGCAATTAACTAAAATTCGGAAGGCTGATTTCAAATTCGTCTACTTCAGTGCTATTTAACTTCTTGCTTGTTCTTCAGTGCTTCATACAAACCACTTTGGCGTTGTATGGTTAAGCCTCACGGGTAATTAGTATTGGTTAGCTTAACGCCTCACAGCGCTTCCACACCCAACCTATCAACGTTGTAGTCTCCAACGGCCCTTCAGAGAGCTTATAGCTCTAGTGAGAACTCATCTCGAGGCTCGCTTCGCGCTTAGATGCTTTCAGCGCTTATCGATTCCGAACGTAGCTACCGGGCAGTGCCATTGGCATGACAACCCGAACACCAGCGGTTCGTTCACTCCGGTCCTCTCGTACTAGGAGCAACCCCTCTCAATTCTCAAACGCCCACGGCAGATAGGGACCGAACTGTCTCACGACGTTCTAAACCCAGCTCGCGTACCACTTTAAATGGCGAACAGCCATACCCTTGGGACCGACTTCAGCCCCAGGATGTGATGAGCCGACATCGAGGTGCCAAACACCGCCGTCGATATGAACTCTTGGGCGGTATCAGCCTGTTATCCCCGGAGTACCTTTTATCCGTTGAGCGATGGCCCTTCCATTCAGAACCACCGGATCACTATGACCTACTTTCGTACCTGCTCGACTTGTCCGTCTCGCAGTTAAGCTTGCTTCTACCATTACACTAACCGTACGATGTCCGACCGTACTTAGCAAACCTTCGTGCTCCTCCGTTACTCTTTAGGAGGAGACCGCCCCAGTCAAACTACCCACCAGGCACTGTCCGCAATCCCGATTAGGGACCTACGTTAGAACATCAAAACTACAAGGGTGGTATTTCAAGGACGACTCCACAAGAACTAGCGTTCCTGCTTCAAAGTCTCCCACCTATCCTACACATGTAGGTTCAATGTTCAGTGCCAAGCTATAGTAAAGGTTCACGGGGTCTTTCCGTCTAGCCGCGGGTACACAGCATCTTCACTGCGATTTCAATTTCACTGAGTCTCGGGTGGAGACAGCGTGGCCATGATTACGCCATTCGTGCAGGTCGGAACTTACCCGACAAGGAATTTCGCTACCTTAGGACCGTTATAGTTACGGCCGCCGTTTACCGGGGCTTCGATCAAGAGCTTCGCGTTGCCGCTAACCCCATCAATTAACCTTCCGGCACCGGGCAGGCGTCACACCGTATACGTCATCTTGCGATTTTGCACAGTGCTGTGTTTTTAATAAACAGTTCCAGCCACCTGGTTACTGTGACTGCCAATAGCTCCGGGAGCAAGTCCCTTCACCATCAGCAGCGTACCTTCTCCCGAAGTTACGGTACTATTTTGCCTAGTTCCTTCACCCGAGTTCTCTCAAGCGCCTTAGTATTCTCTACCTGACCACCTGTGTCGGTTTGGGGTACGATTCTTCATGAACTGAAGCTTAGAGGATTTTCCTGGAAGTATGGCATCAACAACTTCACTACCGTAGTAGCTCGTCTCGTATCTCAGTCTTAAGGAAACCCGGATTTACCTAAGTCTCCAACCTACTTACTTTCACATGGACAACCAACGCCATGCCTGCCTAGCCTGCTCCGTCTCCCCATCGCATTCATGCCGAGTACGGGAATATTAACCCGTTTCCCATCGACTACGCGTTTCCGCCTCGCCTTAGGGGTCGACTCACCCTACCCTGATTAACATGGGATAGGAACCCTTGGTCTTCCGGCGTGGGAGTTTTTCACTCCCATTATCGTTACTTATGTCAGCATTCGCACTTCTGATACCTCCAGCAACCCTCTCGAATCACCTTCAACGGCTTACAGAACGCTCCCCTACCCCGCATACAAAGTACGCAGGCGCATCTTCGGTGGTATGTTTAGCCCCGTTACATCTTCCGCGCAGACCGACTCGACCAGTGAGCTATTACGCTTTCTTTAAAGGATGGCTGCTTCTAAGCCAACCTCCTGGCTGTCTGGGCCTTTCCACATCGTTTCCCACTTAACATACACTTTGGGACCTTAGATGGCGCTCTGGGTTGTTTCCCTCTTCACGACGGACGTTAGCACCCGCCGTGTGTCTCCCGGATAGTACTTTACGGTATTCGGAGTTTGCAAAGGGTTGGTAAGTCGGGATGACCCCCTAGCCTTAACAGTGCTCTACCCCCGTAAGTATTCGTCCGAGGCTCTACCTAAATAGATTTCGGGGAGAACCAGCTATCTCCCGGTTTGATTAGCCTTTCACTCCTAGCCACAAGTCATCCCCTAACTTTTCAACGTTAGTGGGTTCGGTCCTCCAGTTGATGTTACTCAACCTTCAACCTGCCCATGGCTAGATCACCGGGTTTCGGGTCTATACCTTGCAACTATACGCCCAGTTAAGACTCGGTTTCCCTACGGCTCCCCTAATTGGTTAACCTCGCTACAAAATATAAGTCGCTGACCCATTATACAAAAGGTACGCAGTCACACCACGAAGGTGCTCCTACTGCTTGTACGTACACGGTTTCAGGTTCTATTTCACTCCCCTCACAGGGGTTCTTTTCGCCTTTCCCTCACGGTACTGGTTCACTATCGGTCAGTTGGGAGTATTTAGCCTTGGAGGATGGTCCCCCCATATTCAGTCAAGATAACACGTGTCCCGACCTACTCGATTTCACTTACTATAGATTTTCGTGTACGGGGCTATCACCCTGTGCCGCTGTCCTTTCCAGAACATTCCACTAATCACAAATAAACTTAAGGGCTGCTCCGGTTTCGCTCGCCGCTACTTCCGGAATCTCGGTTGATTTCTTTTCCTACGGGTACTTAGATGTTTCAGTTCTCCGCGTTCGCCTCATATAGCTATGTATTCACTATATGATAGTGAGTAAACTCACTGGGTTTCCCCATTCGGAAATCCTAGTCTCAAGCGCCTTTTACTAGCTTGACTAGGCTTATCGCAAGTTAATACGTCCTTCATCGCCTCCAACTGCCAAGGCATCCACCGTGTACGCTTAGTCACTTAACCATACAACCCAAAATAGTTTGAGTTATACATAAAGGACTGATTTAAACTTCGCCAGAAGTTAAATATTGAATACTAAAGTAGACACCAATCACATCTTTCGATGCAAATGGCATAATTTTACTTTTGAAAACTCTTTCAAATCTTTCGATTCAAAGAATTTTTTCTATCAGCTTTCCAAATTTTTAAAGAGCAATATTAATTAAACAGCCTAAGCCGTTTAACTAACAATCATCTGTGTGGACACTGCGAACAAATCAGTTCTAAATCGTGATAAGGAGGTGATCAAGCCCCAGGTTCCCCTAGGGCTACCTTGTTACGACTTCACCCCAGTCATGAATCACACCGTGGTAACCGCCCTCCCGAAGGTTAAGCTAGCTACTTCTGGTGCAACCCACTCCCATGGTGTGACGGGCGGTGTGTACAAGGCCCGGGAACGTATTCACCGCAACATTCTGATTTGCGATTACTAGCGATTCCGACTTCATGGAGTCGAGTTGCAGACTCCAATCCGGACTACGACGAGCTTTAAGGGATTCGCTCACTATCGCTAGCTTGCTGCCCTCTGTACTCGCCATTGTAGCACGTGTGTAGCCCTACACGTAAGGGCCATGATGACTTGACGTCGTCCCCACCTTCCTCCGGTTTATCACCGGCAGTCTCCTTAGAGTTCCCGACATTACTCGCTGGCAACTAAGGATAGGGGTTGCGCTCGTTGCGGGACTTAACCCAACATCTCACAACACGAGCTGACGACAGCCATGCAGCACCTGTCTCAGAGTTCCCGAAGGCACAAAGCTATCTCTAGCGATTTCTCTGGATGTCAAGTGTAGGTAAGGTTCTTCGCGTTGCATCGAATTAAACCACATGCTCCACCGCTTGTGCGGGCCCCCGTCAATTCATTTGAGTTTTAACCTTGCGGCCGTACTCCCCAGGCGGTCTACTTAATGCGTTAGCTTTGAAAAAGTTGTCCGAGGACCCCAGCTTCTAGTAGACATCGTTTACGGCGTGGACTACCAGGGTATCTAATCCTGTTTGCTCCCCACGCTTTCGTACATGAGCGTCAGTGTTGACCCAGGTGGCTGCCTTCGCCATCGGTATTCCTTCAGATCTCTACGCATTTCACCGCTACACCTGAAATTCTACCACCCTCTATCACACTCTAGTTGACCAGTTCGAAATGCAGTTCCCAGGTTGAGCCCGGGGCTTTCACATCTCGCTTAATCAACCGCCTGCGTACGCTTTACGCCCAGTAATTCCGATTAACGCTCGCACCCTCCGTATTACCGCGGCTGCTGGCACGGAGTTAGCCGGTGCTTCTTCTGTCAGTAACGTCACAGCTACGTTCTATTAAAACGTAACCTTTCCTCCTGACTGAAAGTGCTTTACAACCCGAAGGCCTTCTTCACACACGCGGCATGGCTGCATCAGGCTTTCGCCCATTGTGCAATATTCCCCACTGCTGCCTCCCGTAGGAGTCTGGACCGTGTCTCAGTTCCAGTGTGGCTGATCATCCTCTCAAACCAGCTAGAGATCGTTGCCTTGGTGAGCCATTACCTCACCAACTAGCTAATCCCACTTGGGCCAATCTTTAGGCGTGAGGCCCGAAGGTCCCCCACTTTGGTCCGTAGACATCATGCGGTATTAGCAGTCGTTTCCAACTGTTGTCCCCCACCTAAAGGCATGTTCCCAAGCATTACTCACCCGTCCGCCGCTCGTCACCCAAGAAACAAGTTTCTCTGTGCTACCGCTCGACTTGCATGTGTTAGGCCTGCCGCCAGCGTTCAATCTGAGCCATGATCAAACTCTTCAATTAAAAGTTTTTAGTCTTTCGACTGCTCAATGAATTCTGATTTTCGTTTTCACAACCCTTAATAAAAAAAGAAAGTGAAATCAAATTGACTGTATAGCCACTCATTCATTATTGAGACTCTAAATTTTTTGCTTCATTCAAAACCGAAGTTTCGAACTAAGCTGTTAGAACTCAACCTGTACGAGTGCCCACACAGATGATTGCTTAAATTGTTAAAGAACGTTGCAGCGCCAACTCTAAGAGCTTGCTGCGAAGTGGAGCGCTATAATAAACGCTTCACTTTTCAAGTCAAGACTTAATTTTAAATTCTTTCGAAGCAAACTAAGTTTTACTTAACTCTCTGACTCAACCCTCATACCCCGCTAGGTGTGGTGTGCTGCCGTGTCAGTGGGGTCGCATTATAGGGAGATCCTTTTTTTGATCAAGCTTTATTTCAAATAAAATGTAAAAAAGATCGTTTTAGGTCTAAATTCAATCGAAAAGGCTAAAAAACAAACTTAAATGAAGAATTCAGTAGTATTTATTGCTGCTTACTGAATTTTTTACCTATGAATAGCCAATGTTTTACATGCTAATTAAATTGTAAAGCGACCAAAATCGCTACTAATTGAGCAAATAAATCTGGAACATCTAAAAACACAATAAAAAAAGGCCGCTTGCGCGACCTTCTATCGTAATTCGTTAGCTGACTAACTATTACTCGATGATTTGTGCTACTACACCAGCACCTACTGTACGGCCACCCTCACGGATTGCGAAACGTAAGCCTTCGTTCATCGCGATTGGGCAGATTAACTCTACTGTCATCTTGATGTTGTCGCCTGGCATTACCATTTCTACGCCTTCTGGTAACTCTACATTACCTGTTACGTCTGTTGTACGGAAGTAGAACTGTGGACGGTAACCTTTGAAGAATGGTGTATGACGACCACCTTCGTTTTTGCTTAATACGTATACTTCTGATACGAATTTTGTGTGTGGCGTGATTGAACCTGGTTTTGCTAATACTTGACCACGTTCTACGTCTTCACGTTTAGTTCCACGTAACAATGCACCAATGTTCTCACCAGCACGACCTTCGTCTAGTAATTTACGGAACATTTCTACACCAGTACAAGTAGTAATTACTGTATCTTTGATACCGATGATTGCTACTTCGTTACCTACGTTTACGATACCCGCTTCTACACGACCTGTTACTACTGTACCACGGCCTTGGATTGAGAATACGTCTTCGATAGGCATGATGAATGGCTTATCAATTGCACGCTCTGGCTCTGGAATGTAAGAATCTAAAGCTGCTGCCAACTCAAGAATTTTCTCTTCCCATGCCGCATCGCCTTCTAACGCTCTTAATGCAGAACCTTGGATTAGTGGTAAATCATCACCTGGGAAATCATACTCAGACAATAATTCACGTACTTCCATCTCTACTAATTCTAGTAACTCTTCATCATCAACCATGTCACATTTGTTCATGAATACGATGATGTAAGGTACGCCTACTTGGCGAGATAAAAGGATGTGCTCACGTGTTTGTGGCATTGGACCATCTGTTGCAGCTACAACTAGGATAGCGCCGTCCATTTGTGCAGCACCAGTGATCATGTTTTTAACATAGTCAGCATGGCCTGGGCAGTCTACGTGTGCGTAGTGACGTGATGGTGTATCATACTCAACGTGTGATGTATTGATTGTGATACCGCGCTCGCGCTCTTCTGGAGCGTTATCGATTGAGGCGAAATCTTTTGCTTGACCACCGTAATGCTTCGCTAATACGTTTGTGATTGCTGCAGTTAGAGTTGTTTTACCGTGGTCAACGTGGCCGATTGTACCTACGTTTACGTGCGGTTTTGTACGTTGAAACTTTTCTTTTGCCATTTTTAAAAATTCCTATAAAGAAATTAAAGTCCGATCCAAACAGATCGGACCGAACTAAAATTGCTTAACAGCGCGAGCTGTAATTATTGCATCTGCGACATTTTTGGCAGCTTCGCTATATTTTATAAATTCCATAGCGTATGAAGCACGACCTTGTGTTGCAGAGCGGAGATCAGTTGCATAACCAAACATCTCAGATAATGGCACAAGTGCATTGATTTGTCTCAATCCGCCTGGCGCATTTTCCATACCTTCGATTAAACCTCGGCGACGATTTAAGTCACCTACAACATCACCCATGTTGTCTTCAGGTGTGATTACTTCAACTTTCATTATTGGCTCAAGTAATACAGGGCTTGCGTCAAGCGCACCCTTCCTAAAGCCCATAGAACCTGCGATTTTGAATGCCAATTCATTTGAATCTACATCATGGAATGAACCATCAAATAGCGTCACTTTGACACCCAACAAAGGGAACCCAGCCAATACGCCATTGCGCATTTGCTCTTGAATACCTTTATCTACCGCCGGTATATATTCTTTTGGTATAACGCCACCTACGACTGCATTAACAAACTCGTAAGTTGGGGCTTCATCATCTTCGATTGCAAGCGGTTCAATTTTTAGCCATACATGACCAAACTGACCTCTACCACCAGATTGACGAATAAACTTGCCTTCAACTTCTACAGTGCCACGGATAGTCTCACGGTAAGATACCTGAGGTTTACCTACATTGCACGAGACGCTGAACTCACGTTTCATTCGATCAACAATGATATCTAAATGAAGTTCCCCCATACCAGAGATGATAGTCTGACCCGATTCTGGATCAGTGCTAACCTTGAATGATGGATCTTCTGCTGCTAGTTTACCTAGCGCAATAGCCATTTTTTCTTGGTCTGCAATTGTTCTTGGTTCTACAGCTACCGAAATTACTGGCTCAGGAAAATCCATGCGCTCTAATGTAATAATGGCATCCGGTGAACAAAGAGTATCACCTGTGGTCACGTCTTTAAGACCGATAGCAGCCGCGATGTCACCAGCGCGAACTTCTTTGATTTCTTCACGTGCATTGGCATGCATTTGAACGATTCGACCTAGGCGCTCACGTTTACCCTTGATAGGGTTATAAACGGCATCACCTTGATTTACTACGCCCGAATACACTCGGAAGAAAGTCAATGTACCTACAAATGGATCTGTTGCAATTTTAAAGGCAAGAGCAGAAAAAGGTGCATCATCTTGTGCCGGTCGAACTGCCTCGGTAACATCATCTTCAAGGATACCTTGAATTTCTTTTACCTCAGTTGGCGACGGCATATAATCAATAACCGCATCTAATACTGCTTGAACACCTTTATTTTTGAATGCAGAACCACAAGTCATTGGCACTATCTCTCCAGCAAGCGTACGCTTACGGATAGCTAACTTGATTTCTTCTTCGCTTAATTCTTCACCTTCGAGGTATTTATCCATCAGCTCTTCGGTTGCTTCGGCAGCACTTTCAACTAAATGAGAGCGCCACTCCTCAGCTAAATCCTGAAGTTCTTCTGGAATATCTTCATAAGTGAAGGTCATGCCCTGGTCCTCTGGGTTCCAGTTTATGGCCTTCATCTTAATTAGATCGACTACCCCTTTGAAGTCTTCCTCTGCGCCAATTGCAATTTGAATTGGCACAGGGTTAGCCCCTAGGCGAGATTTTATCTGCTCAACAACCATGAAGAAGTCGGCACCTGCGCGGTCCATCTTGTTTACGAAGATCATTCGAGGAACTTCGTATTTGTCAGCTTGACGCCAAACCGTTTCGGTTTGCGGCTGGACACCAGATGAAGCACACAAAACAACGACAGCACCATCAAGCACACGCAATGAACGCTCTACTTCAATTGTAAAGTCTACGTGTCCTGGAGTATCAATAATATTGATACGATGATCCGGATATTGACCGTTCATCCCTTTCCAGAAACACGTGGTTGCAGCAGAAGTGATCGTGATACCACGCTCTTGTTCCTGCTCCATCCAGTCCATTGTCGCAGTACCGTTGTGTACTTCACCGATCTTATGAGAAAGACCAGTATAAAAAAGTACACGTTCAGTGGTAGTTGTTTTACCCGCGTCAACGTGGGCGCAAATACCAATATTACGGTAACGCTCAATTGGAGTTATACGTGCCATAATACCCTCTTAAAGACTAAAGGCAGATTACCAACGGTAGTGAGCGAATGCTTTATTCGCTTCAGCCATACGGTGAACGTCTTCACGTTTCTTAACCGCAGTGCCTTTGTTGTCCGACGCATCAAGCATTTCTTGAGCAAGACGAAGACCCATAGATTTCTCACCACGCTTACGCGCAGCATCTACGATCCAACGCATGCCTAAAGCATTACGACGAACTGGACGAACTTCAACTGGTACTTGGTATGTAGAACCACCAACACGGCGAGATTTAACTTCTACCGTTGGGCGTACATTATCAAGAGCAGCTTCAAAGATTTCTAGGTGCGACTTGCCTGATTTCTCAGCAGCCACGTCTAGCGCACCATATACGATTTTTTCAGCAGTTGATTTCTTGCCGTCTAACATTAAAACGTTAACGAATTTAGCAAGAAGTTCTGATCCGAACTTAGGATCAGGAAGAATTTTACGTTGACCTATAACGCGTCTTCTAGGCATTTTGAATCTCCGGTTTCTTCAGGTTCGCTTTTTTGAGCGACTCCCAAAACAATTATTTACAACTTTAAGTGCTTGGCCTTACTAACGGAAATCATTAGTTCTTAGGACGTTTAGCACCGTATTTAGAACGAGCTTGGCGACGAGCACTTACGCCAGCACAGTCTAATGCGCCGCGGATAGTGTGGAAGCGTACACCTGGTAAGTCTTTAACACGACCACCACGGATTAAGATAACGCTATGCTCTTGAAGGTTATGGCCTTCACCGCCGATATATGATGTTACTTCGAAACCATTTGTTAAACGAACACGCGCTACTTTACGTAAAGCTGAGTTTGGTTTCTTTGGTGTAGTTGTATATACACGAGTACATACTCCACGCTTTTGCGGACAAGCTTTTAGCGCGGCAGAGTTGCTTTTTACAACCTTACTGCGACGTGGCTTGCGCACTAGCTGGTTGATAGTTGCCATTAAATAGCTCCTAGTTAATTAAAATCTACTGAAAAAAAAATCCGCCCTAAATTTCATTAGCGAAATATAGGGTGGCGGAATTTTAATGAGCAAAGTTTGACCTGTCAACCATAACAACACATATAGCAGTATTTAACTGCTATATGTGACCTTAATGTAAATTAAGATGCTTAGTTGTTACCAGATAGGTCTGCGTTTAATGCGTCAGTTAATGCTTGAGTTGCCTCTTCTGCACTAACTGTTTGCTCTTCAACATTTGAAGCATTATCACGCAGTTTACGACGCTTGATACGCTCTTGATGATACGCAAAACCGGTACCGGCTGGGATCAAACGACCCACGATTACGTTTTCTTTCAAGCCTCGTAGCTCATCGCTCTTACCATTTACAGCAGCGTCAGTCAGGACTCGAGTTGTTTCCTGGAATGATGCAGCAGAAATGAAAGATTCTGTTGCAAGTGATGCCTTAGTGATACCCATTAGCTGAATTTCAAATTTAGCTGGGATTTTGCCTTCGGTTTCTAAGCGGCGGTTTGCAATGTTAACACGTGCAACCTCAACTTGTTCACCCGCAAGGAACTCACTATGACCACCATCAATGATTAAACATTTACGTAACATCTGACGAATAATCGTTTCGATGTGCTTATCATTGATTTTTACGCCTTGTAAACGATAAACATCTTGTACTTCGTTAACGATGTAGTTTGCAACATCGGTTACGCCACGAAGACGTAGGATGTCGTGTGGTGACTCAGGACCATCGGCGATAACCTCACCTTTAGACACTTGTTCACCCTCAAACACGTTAAGAGTACGCCATTTCGGGATCATCTCTTCGTATGCTTCACCTTCAGCAGGTGTAATTACTAGGCGTTTTTTACCTTTAGTTTCTTTACCGAAACTAATGGCACCTGTAATTTCCGCAAGAATAGCTGGCTCTTTTGGACGACGCGCTTCGAATAGGTCGGCTACGCGTGGTAGACCACCCGTGATATCGCGAGTTTTTGAACCTTCTTGTGGAATACGAGCTAACACGTCACCGGCATTTACCGTTGCACCATCAGTTACTTCAATTGTCGTAAACGATGGTAAGCGAGTTTCTTGTAAACCTGTTTCTTCACTTTCGATGATTAACTTAGGCTCTTTAGCATTAACTTTAGATAGGTCTTTTACAACCACACGAGTTAAGCCTGTCAGCTCATCCGTTTGTGCTTCAGTATTTGAGTCATCAATATCGCTGAACGTAACTTTAGAAACACGCTCAACCACGATTGGGTGACTATGCGGATCCCATGTTGCTACAACATCGCTACCCGCAACTGATGCGCCATCTTGTACTGATAATACGGCACCGTAAGGTACTTTATAACGCTCTTTTTCACGACCGTGATCATCAATAATAGTGATCTCTGTAGAACGTGAAGTGATAACAATTTTGCCATCAGAATTTAATACGTATTTCGCATTGTGAAGCTTTAATGTACCAGGGTTCTTAACTTGTACGCTGTTTTCTGCAGACGCTCGAGATGCCGCACCACCGATGTGGAATGTACGCATCGTAAGCTGTGTACCTGGCTCACCGATTGATTGAGCTGCGATAACACCTACTGATTCACCCGCGTTAATTAAGTGACCACGTGCAAGGTCACGACCGTAACAGTTAGCACATACACCAAAGTCGTTATCACATGTGATAACTGAACGTACACGTACTTCGTCAACTGAGTTATCTTCTAACAGATCACACAGTTTTTCGTTAAGCATCACGTTACGCTCAACAAGTACTTCATTAGTACCTGGTTTTAAAATATCTTCTGCAACCACACGGCCTAATACACGCTCGCGTAGTGGTTCAACAACATCACCACCTTCAATTAGTGGTTTCATTGTTAAGCCATCTTCAGTGCCACAATCGTCTTCATTGATAACTAAATCTTGTGCAACGTCAACTAAACGACGAGTTAAGTAACCCGAGTTAGCTGTTTTAAGTGCTGTATCGGCAAGACCTTTACGCGCACCATGCGTTGAGATGAAGTACTGAAGTACACTTAGACCTTCACGGAAGTTAGCTGTGATTGGTGTCTCGATGATTGAACCATCTGGACGTGCCATTAGACCACGCATACCGGCTAGCTGACGGATCTGAGCCGCACTACCACGTGCGCCTGAGTCGGCCATCATGAATACTGAGTTAAATGAATCTTGTAACTCTTCTTCGCCTTTGGCGTTAATCACTGTATCTTTCGATAAGTTTTCCATCATCGCACGTGATAAGTTTTCATTTACACGTGACCAGATATCGATGACTTTATTGTATTTTTCACCAGCCGTAACAAGACCTGATTGGAATTGTTGGTTGATTTCTGATACTTCATCTTCTGCTGCTTTGATGATTTCAGCTTTCACTGGTGGGATAACCAAATCGTTAATACCGATTGATACACCCGACTTCATCGCATAATGGAAACCGGTATACATCACTTGGTCAGCAAAGATAACTGTATCTTTAAGACCTAGACGACGGTAACACTCATTTAATAAGCCAGAAATTTGCTTTTTACCCATGGCGCGGTTGATTAATTCAAACGGCATACCTTTTGGTAAAATCAACGATAAAATAGCACGGCCGACTGTCGTATCATAAATTGAGATACGATCTTCAACATTACCATCTACATCTTTAATCGTTTCTGTAATACGTACTTTTACTTTTGCATGTAAAGCAGCATTATTTGTTCTGTATGCTTTTTCAGCTTCTTTAGGATCTTTAAATACAGCGCCTTCGCCTAAACCGTTTACACAGTCGCGAGTCATGTAATATAGACCTAAAACAACGTCTTGTGACGGAACAATAATCGGCTCACCATTTGCAGGTGATAGGATGTTATTGGTCGACATCATAAGAGCGCGAGCTTCAAGCTGTGCTTCTAACGTTAACGGTACGTGTACCGCCATTTGGTCACCGTCGAAGTCGGCATTATATGCCGCACATACTAATGGGTGAAGGTGAATTGCTTTACCTTCGATTAGTACTGGTTCGAACGCTTGGATACCCAAACGGTGAAGTGTTGGAGCACGGTTAAGAAGTACTGGATGTTCACGGATAACTTCATCTAAGATATCCCATACTTCAGGTACTTCACGCTCAACCATTTTCTTAGCGGCTTTAATTGTCGTAGCCATGCCACGTAATTCTAACTTGCCATAGATAAATGGTTTAAATAACTCAAGTGCCATCTTCTTAGGAAGACCACACTGATGCAATTTAAGTGTTGGACCTACAGTGATTACCGAACGACCTGAATAATCTACACGTTTACCAAGTAAGTTCTGACGGAAACGACCTTGCTTACCTTTAATCATATCGGCAAGTGATTTAAGAGGACGTTTGTTTGAACCTGTAATCGCGCGACCACGACGACCATTATCAAGTAGCGCATCAACCGCTTCTTGTAACATACGCTTTTCGTTACGTACGATAATGTCTGGTGCCGCTAAATCTAATAAACGCTTAAGACGGTTATTACGGTTAATTACACGACGGTAAAGATCATTTAGATCTGAAGTCGCGAAACGGCCGCCGTCTAATGGTACTAATGGACGTAAATCTGGTGGTAATACCGGAAGTACAGTCATAATCATCCACTCAGGGTTATTGCCTGATTGGTGGAAAGATTCCATTAATTTTAAACGCTTAGTAATTTTCTTACGCTTGGTTTCAGAGTTAATTGTTGGTAACTCTTCACGCATTTCTGCAATTAGTTGTGCTAAATCTAAGTCAGCTAGCAAGTCTAATACTGCTTCTGCACCCATTTTAGCTTCAAACTCATCACCATGCTCTTCAAGTGCATCGAGGTACTCTTCTTCATTAAGAAGTTGACCACGCTCTAATGTTGTCATACCTGGTTCGGTAACAACAAAAGATTCGAAATAAAGTACACGTTCGATATCACGCAAAGTCATATCAAGCATTAAACCAATACGAGACGGTAATGATTTAAGGAACCAAATATGCGCAACTGGGCTTGCCAATTCGATATGACCCATACGGTCACGACGCACTTTAGTTAGCGTAACTTCAACACCACATTTTTCACAAATCACACCACGATGCTTAAGGCGTTTGTACTTGCCACATAAACATTCGTAATCTTTTACTGGGCCGAAAATGCGGGCACAGAATAAGCCGTCACGCTCAGGCTTGAATGTACGGTAGTTGATTGTCTCAGGTTTCTTTACTTCACCGTATGACCATGAACGAACCATATCTGGCGAAGCAAGACCAATTCGAATCGCATCGAACTCTTCGGTCTTATTTTGCTGCTTCAGAAACTTAAGTAAGTCTTTCACCTTAGCTCTCCTGTCGGAGTTTAATCTTGGGGGCGAATTCGCCCCCCCATTCATTTAGTCCGCTAATTGTGCAACTTGCACACTAGTTCGACTTATATCTCTTCCAACTCGATGTTGATACCTAGCGAGCGGATCTCTTTCAACAATACATTGAATGATTCCGGCATACCAGGTTCCATCTGATGGTTACCGTCGACGATGTTCTTATACATCTTAGTACGACCGTTCACATCATCAGACTTAACAGTTAGCATTTCTTGTAATGTGTAGGCAGCACCGTATGCTTCTAGTGCCCATACCTCCATCTCACCGAAACGTTGACCACCGAACTGTGCTTTACCACCCAACGGCTGTTGAGTCACTAAGCTATAAGAACCGGTAGAACGCGCATGCATCTTGTCATCAACTAAGTGGTTAAGTTTTAACATGTACATGTAACCAACAGTTACTTGACGCTCAAACTTATCACCAGTACGGCCATCATAAAGCGTAACCTGACCACTGGTTGGATAACCACCTAACTCAAGCATTTCTTTGATTTCGCTTTCTTTAGCGCCATCGAATGCCGGAGTTGCAATTGGAAGACCACCACGTAAGTGGTGTGCTAAACGACGTACTTCATCATCTGTAAAGGTTGAGATATCTACTTTTTGACGACAATCACCTAAAGAGTAAGCTTTTTGGATGAATTCACGTAATTCATGCAATGCACGCTGCTCTTTGATCATCTCTTCGATACGTTCACCGATACCACGTGCAGCAAGACCCATATGAGTTTCAAGGATCTGACCGATGTTCATACGTGATGGTACACCCAGTGGATTTAGAACGATGTCTACCGTACGACCTTTGTCATCGTATGGCATATCTTCTACTGGCACGATTGTCGAGATAACACCTTTGTTACCGTGACGACCAGCCATCTTATCACCTGGTTGGATACGACGTTTAACGGCTAAATAAACTTTAACGATTTTTAATACGCCAGGTGCTAAATCATCACCTTGGGTAATTTTACGACGTTTAACTTCAAACTTTTTATCGTACTCAGCTTTAAGTTCGTCATATTGAGCTGCAAGTTGCTCTAATTCAGCTTGTTTTTCTTCGTCAGCTAAACTTTGCGTTAATACTTTTTCTGAAGATAAACCTAATAATTTTTCTTCATCAAAGCCAGCACCAACTAATAATTGGCGAGCTCGTGCAACTACACCTGCTTCTAGGATACGGAATTCTTCGTTGAAGTCTTTTTTCGCTTCACGAAGTTGCATATCTTCGATTTCAAGTGCACGTTTATCTTTTTCAACACCATCACGTGTAAAGACTTGTACATCGATTACCGTACCCGTTACAGAGTTTGGTACACGAAGTGAGCTATCTTTAACGTCTGACGCTTTTTCGCCGAAAATAGCGCGAAGTAATTTCTCTTCTGGAGTAAGCTGAGTTTCACCTTTAGGTGTTACTTTACCTACTAGAATATCGCCGCCTTTCACTTCAGCACCGATATAAACAACACCAGATTCATCTAACTTACCTAACGCAGATTCACCTACGTTTGGAATATCAGCTGTGATTTCTTCTGAACCTAATTTAGTGTCACGAGCAATACACTGAAGTTCTTGAATATGGATCGTGGTTAAACGATCTTCTTGAACAACACGCTCAGATAACAAGATAGAATCTTCGAAGTTATAACCATTCCATGGCATGAATGCCACGCGCAAGTTTTGACCTAACGCAAGATCACCTAAATCAGTTGAAGGACCATCAGCTAACACGTCACCACGAGTGACTGGCTCACCAACCATTACCGTAGGCTTTTGGTTGATACACGTGTTTTGGTTAGAACGGGTGTATTTTGTTAAGTTATAAATGTCGATACCCGCTTCGCCGGCAATACGCTCATTTTCATTAACGTTAACAACGATACGGCTCGCATCCGCGTAAGTGACTTGGCCACCACGTTTTGCAACGATCGTTACACCTGAATCTTTTGCTAAAGTCATTTCAATACCGGTACCTACTAACGGCTTATCAGCACGTAATGTAGGAACAGCTTGACGTTGCATGTTTGAACCCATTAATGCACGGTTAGCATCATCGTGTTCAAGGAATGGAATAAGTGCCGCCGCAACAGAAATTACCTGCTGTGGTGATACGTCCATATATTGCATGTCAGTTTTGCCCATAAAGGTTGATTCACCTTTAAAACGGCACGGGATTAAATCTTCTAAAAATTCATTATTTTCATTTAAATTTGCATTCGCCTGAGCGATTACAAAGCGACCTTCTTCGATAGCTGATAAGTAATCAACATCGTCAGTCACAACACCATCAACAACTTTACGATAAGGCGTCTCTAGGAAACCAAATTCGTTCGTACGTGCATAACACGATAACGAGTTGATAAGACCGATGTTTGGTCCCTCTGGTGTTTCGATTGGACATACACGACCGTAGTGAGTAACGTGAACGTCACGTACTTCGAAGCCTGCACGCTCACGCGTTAAACCGCCCGGTCCTAATGCAGAAATACGACGTTTGTGCGTCACTTCTGATAACGGGTTGTTTTGGTCCATGAACTGAGATAACTGTGAAGAACCAAAGAATTCTTTAACAGCAGCAGAAATAGGTTTAGCATTGATTAAATCTTGTGGCATGATTGCATCAAGATCACCTAAGCTTAAACGCTCACGTACAGCACGTTCTACACGAACTAAGCCTACACGGAATTGGTTCTCAGCCATTTCACCAACAGAACGAATACGACGGTTACCTAAATGGTCGATATCATCCACATCACCTTTACCGTTACGAATGTCGATTAATACCTTCATAACTGCAACGATGTCTTCTTTACTTAGTGTGCCGTCACCCGTACCTTCAGGGTTATCAACACGGCTATTGAACTTCATACGACCTACAGTCGATAAGTCATAGCGCTCTTCAGAAAAGAATAAGTTTTGGAATAAAGCTTCTGCAGCATCACGCGTTGGTGGCTCACCAGGACGCATCATACGGTAGATTTCAACTAACGCTTCTAGACGGTTTGTGGTTGAGTCGATACGTAATGTATCTGACATGTAAGCACCACTGTCTACGTCATTGATATAAAGCGTATCAATACGATTGAATCCAGCTTTAACAAGCTCAGCCATTAACTCAAGAGTTAACTCAGCATTTGCCTCAGCGATAATTTCACCGCTGTCTTCGCTGATATAGTTACGCGCAACAACACGACCGATAATATATTCGTGTGGTACTTCTAAACTATTAACTTGTTCTTTTTCTAGTTGTTTAATGTGGCGCGCTGTAATACGGCGACCTTTTTCAACAACTACTTCACCATCGTTATCTTTGATTTCGAATTGTGCAACTTCACCACGTAAACGTGACGGCACTAATTCCATCATGACTTTACCGTTAGCGATTTCAAATGCAGTCGTTTCAAAGAAGATCTTTAAAATCTCTTCATTTGAAAAATCTAATGCACGAAGAATAATACTCGCTGGTAATTTACGACGACGGTCAATACGTACGTATAAATTATCTTTGGCATCAAACTCAAAATCTAACCATGAACCACGGTAAGGAATAACACGTGCATTATAAAGCACTTTTCCAGATGAGTGAGTTTTGCCGCGGTCGTTATCAAAGAATACACCAGGGCTACGGTGTAGCTGAGAAACGATTACACGCTCAGTACCATTGATAACAAAAGTACCGGTATCTGTCATGAGCGGAATTTCGCCCATGTAGACTTCTTGCTCTTTAATGTCTTTAACTGTGCCTGGTGCTTCTTTATCCATTAACACCAAACGCAATTTAACGCGAAGTGGAGCAGAATAAGTCACACCGCGAATTTGACATTCCTTTACATCGAATACTGGCTCGCCAATACGATAACTTACGTATTGTAGCTCAGAATTACCCGAGTAACTTTTAATAGGAAAAACGGAACGGAAAGCAGCTTCCAAGCCGTGATTGCCTTCAGCGTCCGGACTCAAGAATTTCTTGAACGATTCCAACTGTGTCGACAGTAGAAAAGGTATATCTAACACCTGTGGGCGTTTACCAAAATCCTTACGGATACGTTTCTTTTCAGAATAAGAGTAAGCCATGGGGTTCCTCAGCTTGCTGATCTTTGACCCTACCTGCTCCGTATAGAGCAGACTAACTGGCAACTATGCCAAGAATTTGTACAACTTTGTGAACTACTAAATAAAAGAATACTTCATCAACTACGCATGAAATCATTACTTTATTCAGTAGTTTTTTTGCGCTGTAGAATACAACACTCTACAGCGCAAAAAGGCCGGTGATTAAATAATCACCAGCCCTTACCTGAAAAATCAGGCAGGTAACCTAGCAAATGCTAGATTACTTGATCTCAACTTTAGCACCAGCTTCTTCAAGCTCTTTCTTAAGTGCTTCAGCGTCAGCTTTAGAAACGCCTTCTTTAATTGGAGTTGGAGCAGCTTCAACTAAAGCTTTAGCTTCTTTAAGGCCTAAACCTGTAGCAGCACGAACAGCTTTGATAGCACCAACTTTGTTAGCGCCAGCTTCAGCTAGGATAACGTCAAATTCAGTTTTCTCTTCAACAGCTTCAGCAGCAGCAGCAACAACAACACCAGCAGCAGCAGTTACGCCGAATTTTTCTTCCATTGCTTGAACTAGTTCAACAACTTCCATTACAGACATAGCTGCAATCGCGTCAAGGATTTGGTCTTTAGTTACAGACATTTCAAATTTCCTAATTTATATGAATCTTATTAGATAAGACTCTAAAAAATATATTACACCAATAAAAAACAATTGCTTATAAAATTAAGCTGCTTGCTCTTCTTTTTGTACACGTACTGCTTCAATTGTTTTACACAATTTACCAGCAGACGCTTCTTTCATAGCGCTCATTAAGCGTGCAACTGCTTCGTCGTAAGTAGGTAGCTTAGCAAGCATATCTACGTTAACAACTTGGCCATCAAAAGCGGCAACTTTAAGCTCAAATAATTTGTTTTTCTTTGCGAATTCAGAAAAAATACGCGCTGCAGCACCTGGGTGCTCAGAAGAAAAAGCAATTAAGCTTGGACCAACTAATGACTCACTTAAACACTCAAAAGGAGTACCTTCAACCGCACGCTTAGCAAGAGTGTTACGAACAACTCTCATCCAAACGCCAGCTTCACGTGCTTCTTTACGAAGTGCAGTGATTGCGCCAACAGTTACACCACGAGAATCTGCAACAACTGCAGATAGAGCACCTTTGGCAGCTTCTTGAACTTCAGCAACAATTGCTTTTTTGTCTTGAAGATTAATGGCCATGGGTGTTACTCCTGGTTCTAATTAGGGGTTTCCCCCTGTTTACTCTACTTCAACCTAAAATGGTTGAAGATGCTTTTTACGGCGAGAGCCAGAAGATTAGGAAAAATCTATCTGGGGATTCACACCGTCTACGTAGGAAAATTAAGTTTTCAATTACTTGAAAGCACCTACGGTCTTGGACGGAAGCCCAATTTATCGCATCAGCCAATGACCTAGCGAAATTATGGACTTCAACCCGAATTTTTTATTTATTGAAGGTTTAAGTTCAACAAAAATGGTGCGAAATTATAGATTAAATTTTGCACCATGTAAACACTTTAAGCTACGTTTGCAGTTAAAGTTGCTTGATCAACAGCAACACCAGCACCCATAGTCGTAGAGATGGTTACTTTCTTGATGAAAACACCTTTTGCTTGAGAAGGCTTAGCCTTCTTAAGCGCTACGATTAACGCTTCAAGATTTTCTTGAATTTGGTTTGCTTCGAACGTCACTTTACCCAATGTAGTATGGATGATGCCGTTCTTGTCATTACGGTAACGTACTTGACCCGCTTTCGCGTTTTTAACTGCTTCAGCAACATTAGGTGTTACAGTACCAGTTTTTGGATTTGGCATTAAACCACGTGGGCCTAAGATTTGACCTAATTGACCAACAACACGCATAGCGTCTGGTGATGCGATTACTACGTCAAAATTCATCTCGCCTTTTTTAACTAAATCAGCAAGATCTTCCATACCAACTAATTCTGCACCAGCAGCTTTAGCAGCTTCAGCGTTTGCACCTTGAGTGAAAACAGCTACACGTACGTCACGACCTGTACCGTGTGGTAACACTGTAGCACCACGAACGTTTTGGTCTGATTTACGAGCATCGATACCAAGGTTAACAGCAACGTCAACACTTTCAACGAATTTAGCAGTTGCTAATTCTTTTAATAACGCAACTGCGTCATTAATTTCATATTCTTTAGTGCTATCAACTTTGTCACGGATAACACGCATACGTTTAGTAAGTTTAGCCATTTCTATTAACCCTCTACCACTAAGCCGATTGAACGCGCAGAACCTGCGATTGTACGAACACCCGCTTCAAGATCAGCAGCTGTTAAATCAGTTTGCTTAGCTTTAACGATGTCTTCAAGTTGAGCACGAGTTACTGTACCAACTTTAACTGTGTTTGCACGAGCAGAACCAGACTTGATACCAGCAGCCTTCTTAAGAAGGTAAGTTGCTGGAGGAGTTTTCATTTCGAAAGTGAATGAACGGTCGCCGTAAACAGAAATAACTACAGGAACTGGTGCACCTTTTTCCATAGATTCTGTACGTGCGTTGAACGCTTTACAGAATTCCATGATGTTAACACCACGTTGACCTAGAGCTGGACCTACTGGTGGGCTTGGGTTAGCCATACCAGCTGCTACTTGTAGCTTGATTAGAGCTTCAACTTTTTTAGCCATGATAAATACCTCATTAAGTGGGTCTTAGCCTTGTGCGCGCGAGGACGCGTACTCTAACGGCTTCCCATGTTTAAAATACAATTTACATTCGGTTGAACGTAAAAAGGCCGCTGATTATAAGTTAACCAGCGGCCTTTTTCAACTCTTTACAGCGTAAAATTATTTTTCAGCTTCAACTTGGCCAAATTCTAATTCAACAGGTGTCGAGCGACCAAAAATAAGTACCGACACTTTTACGCGGCTTTTCTCATAATCCACTTCTTCAACCACACCGGTAAAATCAGCAAATGGACCATCAGTAACACGTACCACTTCACCTGGCTCAAACAAGGTCGCTGGTTTTGGAGAATCAGCATTTTCTTGTAAACGGTTAAGAATGCGGTCAGCTTCTTTTGAGCTAATTGGTGCAGGACGTTCTTTTGTTCCGCCAATAAAACCCATCACACGAGGAATACTATTAACTAAATGCCAACTCGCGTCATTCATATCCATTTGTACTAAAACATAACCAGGAAAGAATTTACGTTCTGATTTGCGTTTTTGACCTGCACGCATTTCGACAACTTCTTCTGTCGGCACTAAAATCTCACCAAAGAAGTGCTCTAAGTTCTGGATTCTAATGTGCTCAAGAATAGTTTGCTGAACACGTTTTTCAAAACCAGAGAACGCTTGGATTACATACCAGCGTAATTTTACTTCTTTATTCTCATCCGTCATGGGATTAGATCTCCAAGCCAGTTAAAAAGCCAACAATACGAAATAATGCACCATCTAATCCCCATAGGATTAATGCCATTACTACTGTAGCTATCATTACTATAAATGTTGTGTGCAAGGTTTCTTGGCGAGTTGGCCAAACAACCTTGCGTACTTCAATACGAGCTTCTTTAGCAAAAGCAATAAAAGTGCGACCTTTTTCGGTTTGAGCTGCGGTAGCTAGTGCTGCGCCAATTGCAGCTACAATTCCTACAGCACGGATCAGTACAGATAACTCTTCAAACACAAAATTACCAACTACAGCTCCGCTTAATAATGCAAAGGTAACCAGCCATTTTAACGCATCCATCGAGCTTGATGGGGTTTCAACATTGGTGCTCATAATTTTTTCACCTTAACTACAGACACAACAACCCCGTCTGTGACAGGGTTAATCCTTTCAATCTAAACTTAAAAACATGCTAACCGATAACACACTGTTAGCTTTAGACTGGTCTAAAATTGGCAGGGGCGGAGAGATTCGAACTCCCAACCGTCGGTTTTGGAGACCGCTGTTCTACCAATTGGAACTACGCCCCTGCAAAGTGGTTGTCATTATACTGACGATATCAACGAAAACAAGAGCAAATGCCAATCAATCCATTATTTCTGACTCAATTCGTTAGGATACTTTTTACTTTTGCACTTGCCTTAAAAACAAAAACCCAGAGCAAGCTCTGGGTTTTTTTTACAGCTTTTAAACTACAGGGTATTAAGCCTTAGCTGCTTTAAGTGCTTTAACGTCAGCAATAACTTTCTCAGCAACGTTCGCAGGACATGGTAAGTAATGCGAGAATTCCATTGAGAACTGGCCACGGCCAGAAGTCATTGTACGTAAAGTACCGATGTAACCAAACATTTCTGATAATGGTACGTCAGCTTTGATACGGATACCTGTTGCGCCTGGCTCTTGATCTTTGATCATACCACGACGACGGTTAAGGTCACCGATTACGTCACCTACGTGATCTTCAGGTGTGAACACATCCACTTTCATGATTGGTTCAATTAACTGAGGAGCCGCTTTAGGGATTGATTGACGGAATGCACCTTTAGCTGCGATTTCGAATGCGATTGCAGACGAATCCACGGCGTGGAATCCACCATCCGTTAATTCAACTTCAACGTCAAGTACTGGGAAGCCAGCAAGTACACCTGTACCCATCATTAACTTGAAGCCTTTCTCAACTGCTGGGAAGTATTCCTTAGGAACGTTACCACCAACAACTGAAGATTTAAATACATAACCCGTACCAGGAGCACCTGGACGAATGAAGTAATCAATCTTACCGAATTGACCAGAACCACCAGATTGTTTCTTATGCGTGTAGCTATCTTCGATTTCACGAGTGATAGTTTCACGGTAAGCAACTTGTGGTTGACCAACAATTAGCTCTACGCCATAAGTACGCTTAAGAATATCAACTTTGATATCTAAGTGTAACTCACCCATACCTTTAAGAATGGTTTCACCTGAATCTTCATCAGTTTCAACACGGAAAGATGGATCTTCAGCAATCATTTTACCGATTGCGATACCCATTTTTTCTGAACCATTTTTATCTTTTGGCTTAACAGCGATTGAAATTACAGGATCAGGGAAAACCATTGCCTCTAATGTACATTCGTGCTTAATATCACATAAGGTATGACCAGTTTGAACGTTTTTCATACCAACGATTGCAATGATATCACCCGCTTGCGCGCTTTCGATTTCATTACGGTCGTTTGCTTGCATTTCAACCATGCGGCCGATACGTTCAGTTTTACCCGTTGCAGAGTTAAGTATCGTATCGCCTTTGTTTAATTTACCAGCATAGATACGTACGAATGTTAGTGCACCAAAACGGTCATCCATTATTTTAAAAGCTAATGCTTTTAAAGGTAGATCAGCAGATACGATCGCGAATTCACCAGTAGGAGTACCTTCAGCATCTGTAAGAGGCTGTGGATCAACTTCTGTTGGGTTCGGTAAGTAATCAACAACAGCATCTAGCAATAATTGCATGCCTTTGTTTTTGAAAGCAGAACCACAGTATGTTGGGAAGAATGCTAATTTGCGAGTACCTGTACGGATACAACGCTTGATATCATCCATTGAAGGCTCTTCACCTTCCATATACGCTTCTAACAAGTCATCGTCTTGCTCAACAGCAGTTTCGATTAACATTTCGCGATATTCTTCTACTAAGTCAACCATGTCCGCAGGAACATCTTCAACTTTGTAGTTTTCAGGAAGACCTGAGTCATCCCAAATGAACGCTTTACGAGATAATAAGTCTACAACACCTGTAAATTGATCTTCGATACCAATTGGTAATGTCATCACAAGTGCATTAGCTGCAAGTACTTTTTTAACTTGACCAACTACGCGTAAGAAATCAGCACCCATACGGTCTAATTTATTTACGAAGATGATACGTGCAACTTCAGACTCATTTGCATAACGCCAGTTAGTTTCTGATTGAGGCTCTACACCGCCTGAACCACAGAATACTCCGATACCACCGTCAAGTACTTTTAATGAACGGTAAACTTCTACTGTGAAGTCAACGTGTCCAGGAGTATCGATAACGTTAAAACGGTGATTATTCCAGAAGCAACTTACAGCAGCAGACTGAATTGTAATACCACGCTCAGCTTCTTGTACCATGAAGTCTGTTGTTGATTCACCGTCATGTACTTCACCGATCTTATGAATCATACCAGTAAGCTTCAAAATTCGTTCTGTCGTCGTTGTTTTACCAGCGTCAACGTGAGCGAAGATACCAATATTTCTATATTTTGATAAATCTGCCATTGTTTTACTCTATAAAAAAAATATATTCTGTGCCAGTATATCACACTGACGTTGAACATCATCAGATGTTTGTCGCAAAAAACAGCGGCATTATAAAGGTTATGTGATAAAAAATCACCAGTAATGATGATTTAGTAAATATATTTATTTACTTTAATAACCCAAACCCCTGCTTCGCCCCTTTCTTTCGTGCTTTCAAAAAATTGTAACTATTTAAATTCAAATCTTTTATTCGCAGTTGACCCGCTAGATACACAAAAGATAAATACTATAGTCCAGCAATTGAAAAAGGCCGCTTGCGCGACCTTCTATCGTAATTCGTTAGCTGACTAACTATTACTCGATGATTTGTGCTACTACACCAGCACCTACTGTACGGCCACCCTCACGGATTGCGAAACGTAAGCCTTCGTTCATCGCGATTGGGCAGATTAACTCTACTGTCATCTTGATGTTGTCGCCTGGCATTACCATTTCTACGCCTTCTGGTAACTCTACATTACCTGTCACGTCTGTTGTACGGAAGTAGAACTGTGGACGGTAACCTTTGAAGAATGGTGTATGACGACCACCTTCGTTTTTGCTTAATACGTATACTTCTGATACGAATTTTGTGTGTGGCGTGATTGAACCTGGTTTTGCTAATACTTGACCACGTTCTACGTCTTCACGTTTAGTTCCACGTAACAATGCACCAATGTTCTCACCAGCACGACCTTCGTCTAGTAATTTACGGAACATTTCTACACCTGTACAAGTAGTAATTACTGTATCTTTGATACCGATGATTGCTACTTCGTTACCTACGTTTACGATACCCGCTTCTACACGACCTGTTACTACTGTACCACGGCCTTGGATTGAGAATACGTCTTCGATAGGCATGATGAATGGCTTATCAATTGCACGCTCTGGCTCTGGAATGTAAGAATCTAAAGCTGCTGCCAACTCAAGAATTTTCTCTTCCCATGCCGCATCGCCTTCTAACGCTCTTAATGCAGAACCTTGGATTAGTGGTAAATCATCACCTGGGAAATCATACTCAGACAATAATTCACGTACTTCCATCTCTACTAATTCTAGTAACTCTTCATCATCAACCATGTCACATTTGTTCATGAATACGATGATGTAAGGTACGCCTACTTGGCGAGATAAAAGGATGTGCTCACGTGTTTGTGGCATTGGACCATCTGTTGCAGCTACAACTAGGATAGCGCCGTCCATTTGTGCAGCACCAGTGATCATGTTTTTAACATAGTCAGCATGGCCTGGGCAGTCTACGTGTGCGTAGTGACGTGATGGTGTATCATACTCAACGTGTGATGTATTGATTGTGATACCGCGCTCGCGCTCTTCTGGAGCGTTATCGATTGAGGCGAAATCTTTTGCTTGACCACCGTAATGCTTCGCTAATACGTTTGTGATTGCTGCAGTTAGAGTTGTTTTACCGTGGTCAACGTGGCCGATTGTACCTACGTTTACGTGCGGTTTTGTACGTTGAAACTTTTCTTTTGCCATGACGGAACCTATAAGTTTTATTTCAGATTACGGATTAACGCTTACGGTGGTAAGCATATTCTTTCAATGAATATTTTTTATGACAACAAATAGGAAGGTATGAACGAAGGTGAAGAACTGGTGCTGATAGGCAGAGTCGAACTGCCGACCTCACCCTTACCAAGGGTGCGCTCTACCGACTGAGCTATATCAGCAAACACCAGAAACTGGAGCGGGCAGCGGGAATCGAACCCGCATCATCAGCTTGGAAGGCTGAGGTAATAGCCATTATACGATGCCCGCTTTAGGAACCTGTTCTTAACTACCTCAAGCCGTCAAGATAATAAGTGGTGGAGGGAGCTGGATTCGAACCAGCGAAGGCAGAGCCGTCAGATTTACAGTCTGATCCCTTTGGCCGCTCGGGAACCCCTCCACACAAATTCTTCTAAAGCGTACTTCTTATTAAGCCCAAGAAGTATGGTGCCGACTATCCGAGTCGAACGGATGACCTACTGATTACAAGTCAGTTGCTCTACCAGCTGAGCTAAGTCGGCGTCGCTTATTACGGGGCGAGATATTAGAACAAGGACCTAAGCGATGCAACCATTAAATTAAAAAAAATGCATTTTTTTCATTTAACCGCACAAGTTTTACACAAACCTTTGCATAAAGCCGTCAAATTGATTGATTTTCATACCAAAACAGCAATCCGATAAACAATAATTGCTGATTAAAATCACCAGATGAATACTCTTTTTTTAATAACTGACCGTTACCACCGGTAAATAAAATACGACTTTTCTCACTAAATTTTGTTTTGGCGAATTCAACGGCACCTCGAGTGCTCATTAAACAACCATTTTTTAATGCTTGAGGCGTGTTAGTGCCCAATTCGGAGGCATAAGGCGTACTTAAATCAGTAAATACTTTTTCGGTGCGAGCAGTCACAGCATCAACCATTAAATCCAACCCAGGTAAAATCCATCCGCCTAGATGCTGTTTATCTTTAGATAATAAATCGATTGTCGTAGCGGTGCCAGAATCTACCACCACTACATTTTCATTTGGATAAAGAGACACTGCAGCAAGCACGGCAAGCCAGCGGTCTATTCCTAAGTTTTTGACTATTGGATATGCGCATTTGATTCCCGCAATTGTACTTGTGACGCTTGCGCATACGCAGCTAACTTGATGGGTGTTTGCTTTAGCAAGCAGATCAGTCAATGCAGGTGATTGGCGCACGGCACTATAAACTAAAGCCGTAACCTTACTCCAATCAAGTTGATTTAATTGTGCTTGGGATAAAGCAGATAACTGCTGCTGATGGTATAACACAGCTTTTAACGCCGTATTGCCAACATCAATAAGTAAAATCATCAACCACTTTCCTTAATGAAATTTCACCACCAAAATAACTTTTTACTTCTCCATTTTGGCGAATTTTAATACCACCTTGCGGATCGATGCCTTCACAAATACCTTGCCAGCTACGCAGACCAGTAATTAGGTTTACTCTTTGCCCTTGAAACGCATGAACCTGATTCCATTGCTGATGCATTTCATCTAATCCCGATTGACGATACTGCTTAAGTCTTTGTTCTAAACAATGAGTTAAAACAGCTACTAGTTTACTTTTATCGACTTCACAGCCCAATAAAGCCAAATCTGTCCATGCTTGATCAATATTGGCTGATGCAGTAACAGGCATATTTAAATTTAAACCAATACCTATCACTAAATGACAAGGTCCATCAGGCTGACCATCAAGCTCAACCAGAACGCCCGCTAATTTTTGCTCATGCACTAAAATATCGTTTGGCCATTTCAATTGCACATCAATTTGATACAAGGCTTTTAACGCGTCATAAACAGCTAAACCCACAGCAATACTCACACCCATTGCAGCTTGTAAACCATCATCCAGTAACCAGTAATAGCTAAAGTACAAATTAGACCCAAAAGGTGATTGCCACTGCCGGCCGCGTCGCCCACGCCCTGCAGTTTGACTTTCCGATACCACCACAGTGCCCGAATCGGGCAATTGCCCACTTTGAATACGTCGCATTAACTCTGAATTAGTTGAATCTATGACGGGAAATAACTCAAACTGGGCTACCCCCTCGCTTTGAGCCTTATAATATTGCTCTATCCGCTGCTGGTTTAATAATTCAAACGCGGTATTAAGTCGATATCCTTTTCCCGTCACTTTAAAAATATCCAAACCTAACTCTTGTAATGATTGAATGTGTTTAGCGACCGCGGCCCTGCTGATACCAAGCTGTAGACCCAACCATTCACCAGAAACAAACTCACCCTGCTGCAAGTAATTTAAAACAGCCAGCTTATTGCCTTTTAGTATTAACATGGTGCCACCTCAATCGTTAACTCTTGGCTATCCCCTATCAACCTGACTTCGTGCTGCAGCTGAATTTTAAACTGTCGATATACCTTAGTTTGGATGGTATTAATCATAGCAATCACATCTTGTCCTGTGCTTTGGCCATGATTAAGCAGCACTAAGGCCTGCAGTGGATTCACTTCAATGCCAGCAATACGAAACCCTTTTAAGTCACACTGTTCAATTAGCCAGCCCGCCGCAACTTTTACTGTTTCGCTATCTACTGGATAATAAACAAGCTCCGGAAATTGAGGTAAAAGTGCATTTAATTGAGTATGCTCAATAATCGGATTTTTAAAGAAGCTTCCTGCATTGGCTATTTTGGTCGGATCTGGCAATTTACTACTGCGAATTTTTATAACTTGTTCGAATATTTGTTCTGCGCTCGCATCACTCAATGCCTTTAAAGGACCATATTCACAGCGTGGTTGCCACACTTTTGTAAGCGATAATCCAATTGCAGTAATAATAAACTTATCTTTTAAAGCATGTTTAAAAATAGAGTCGCGATAGGCTAATTGGCATTCGCTGGCGCTTAAACGCTCAAACTGCTTCGTTTCAATATTAAAACCATCAACATATTGTAAAAAATCTTTTAATTCAACGCCATACGCACCAATATTTTGCACCGGAGCCGCACCACAAAGCCCCGGAATTAACGCTAAGTTCTCAAGGCCGGGCATGGCATTATCTAAGGTGAAACGAACCAATTGATGCCAATTTTCACCAGCTGAAACATGAAGATTAAACGCTTCGTCATTTTCGTTAATTTCAATGCCTAAATTTGCAATCTGCAGTACTTCACCTGAAAAATCCGCAAGAAATAATGTATTACTGCCACCACCTAGTACGACAAATGGTTGAGTAAAATCACAGTGTTGTAATTGCATTGGATCAACAATTTTTATAAGGGTAGAAGCGTGTGCAGGTAGTGCAAATGTATGAAGGGATTGTAACGAAAGCAAAGGCGAATTCTCTAAAGCAATAATTTGAATATCTTACCGCAAAGCCCAAGCTGTGGTATATAGTAGAGCCATTGTTCATTTCAACTCGTTCAAGGAACCTATGAAACTTAACACTATTTTTGCTGCACTCTTACTCAGCCAGTCCGCTGTTGTTGTAGCTCAAGACCAACACAGCTACGCGAACTTAGATCAAGTTCATTCAACGCATGTCTATCTTGATGTTGCCATTAACTTTAATAAAAAAGAACTTGAAGGGTTTATTGAGCACACCTTAAGTTGGCACAATAAACAAGCCAAACAGCTTATTTTAGATACTCGCGATCTTGAAATTGACAAAGTAATGTACAAAGGGGCTGATAAACTTTGGCACCCTGCAAAATTTACTCTGGCAGCTCGAAATGATGTTAAAGGCAGTAAACTGACGATTAACTTAAAAGAACAAGCCAAGTTAGTGCGTGTTTATTACAACTCTTTACCTCAAGCTTCAGGCCTGCAATGGTTAACTCCAGAGCAAACAGCAAGTAAAACTCAACCATTTGTTTACAGCCAATCGCAAGCGATTCATGCCCGTAGCTGGATGCCAATTCAAGATACGCCAGCTATGCGTGTAACCTATAATGCCCGCATTCAAACACCAAAAGACGTGCGTGCGGTAATGAGTGCTGACAACAAAGATGCGCAATTTAAAGATGGTGATTTCCACTTTGATATGCCACAAGCTATTCCTCCATATTTAATTGCATTTGGTGCGGGTAACCTTGAATACCAGCAAATGTCGCATCAAACTGCCATTTATGCAGAGCCAACCATTTTAGCCGCAGCGGTAGCTGAATTTGATGATACTCAGGCAATGATCGACAAAACCAATAAAATGTATGGTGAATATGCTTGGGGTCGCTACGACTTACTCATGTTGCCACCAAGCTTTCCATTTGGCGGCATGGAAAATCCACGTTTATCATTTATCACCCCGACTGTTGTTGCTGGTGATAAAAGCTTAGTGAGCTTAATTGCGCATGAGCTAGCCCATTCTTGGTCTGGTAATTTAGTCACTAATGCGACATGGGAAGATCTTTGGTTAAACGAAGGTTTCACCTCTTATGTTGAAAACCGCATTATGGAAGAAGTGTATGGTCGCGACCGCGCACTGATGGAGCAATCATTAGAATCGGCAGGTCTGAAAAAATTACTACCAACCCTGCCTGAAGGCGACACCATTTTAAATCTTAAATTAAATGGCCGCGATCCGGATGATGCATTTAGTAGCGTACCTTACATTAAGGGCCAGTTATTCCTCATTTACTTAGAGCAACACTTTGGCCGTGACAAATTTGATGTCTTTGTTAAACAATACTTCCATGATTTTTCATTTAAATCATTAACAACAAAAGAATTTGTTACGTATTTAGAAAGTAACCTAATCAACAAATATCCAAATATCGTTAGCATGGATAAAGTAAACGAGTGGATTTATCAGCCGGGTTTACCAGCTGACGCACCAAACCCAGTCTCAGATACCTTCGATAAAGTAAACGCCAATAGCCAAGCATGGTTAGCAGGCCAAGCAACTCTCAGCAGCCTACCAACCGACCAGTGGACAGTGCATGAGTGGCTGCATTTTATAAATACTTTGCCACGTGATTTATCACTTGCACAAATGACTGAGCTTGATGGTGCATTTAAACTCACTCAATCGGGCAATGCAGAAATCGCTTTTGCATGGTTTATGCTTGCAGTTGGCAATGGCTACAATGAAATTTATCCAGCACTTGATAAACATTTATCAGGCATTGGCCGTCGTAAATTGATTGTACCTTTGTATAAAACATTGATTGCACATGATAAAAAACAATGGGCGAACGCGGTATATCAAAAAGCGCGTAATACTTACCACCCATTAGCTCAAGGCACTATTGACGCATTATTTCAATAAGTTGCTCGAGTAAAATAAAAAAGGCCGTTCGCGGCCTTTTTTATTACAGCATTATTTATCTTTCGCTATTTGGTTTAAAAATGCTTTTTGCTGCTCAATGCTTGCTTGTTGCCACCAAAATTCAAGCATGTTTAAGGCATTTGGCTCACTCCCTTGCTGAGTGCTTGCCTTGACGAGTAAAGGAAGTGGCTGGTTTACTTGCTCAGCAGCAGAATGGTTACTATCGATTTTATTCACTATTTGATGCGGCTTACTAGCAAAAATATTCTGTTGTTGATGCCCTCCATCTAAAGTAAGTTGCTTTGTGGGTGCACTGACAAACGCTTTAGCCGCAGCAACGGAGTCAGGCTTGTTAAACATTATTTTAAGGGGCTTATCTGCGTCGATAACATTTATTTCAAGCCAAAAAGGTTCTGATTCAACAATTTCATGTTGATCATAATCCACCTCAAATAAATCAAGATATTTTAGCTTAACGACATTTTTACCGAGTGAAAGCGTTACTTCATTGGCTGAACTAAACCATGACTTTTCAACCTGCTGGTCATTCACCGCTAAAAAAACCAACTCATCTGGCGCTTTTAATACCGCGGCAAAAACACTCATTGGTAAAAGGAGTGCGCACGCGAATAACTTAATCATTTTATCTCCCGACTATTTTTTAAAACCTGCTATAACTTAGCTAATTTTTAACCGAAACGCCCTAATTGATTTTTAAACTAAGACCAAAGAATAATGTTTGCTAAGAATCTGATTAATAAAATTACTTTTTTCTTTATCCTTAATGACTTATGCTTTCGTGTCTCAATTTAGAGGAACAGACCTTATGACCACTGAAACCATTTTTACTAAAATCATTAACCGAGAAATTCCAGCCACTATCGTTTATGAAGATGATGATACCTTGGCTTTTGAAGACATTAATCCTCAAGCACCTTTTCATGTATTAATTATTCCAAAAAAAGCAATTGCAACCATTAATGACATCACCGAACAAGACCAGCATTTAATTGGCAAGTTATATTGTGTTGCAGCAAAACTGGCTAAAGAAAAGGGTTTTGCCACTTCAGGCTATCGCGTTGTTATGAATTGCAATGAGGATGGAGGCCAAACGGTTTATCACATTCATTTACATATGCTTGCTGGAAAAGCTATGGGTTGGCCACCATATGCAGATAAAATGAAATAACTTCACAAACTAGATAAAAGTATTAGCTTATTACTAAAAAGCAATACAAAATAATCACATCGTGTGTTAGGATTCTGCAACAATCGACCTAATCACTGAATTAGGTACTAAATAGAATTACTTTGGCTAGGGCAGCACCATAATGAAAAGTTCAGCATTTATTTTGTTAGAGCAAAACCCAATTAATAATATTGGGCTTGATGTTTTATCACCGCTTTTAAAAACTCAAGGTATTGAAGTTACGCATGGTGATGATCCAGCAGCGATAGCAGAACAAACAAAACTACTTTTTATTGAAGCGAGTGCTGAAAATGCATGGGAACAACTACAAAATCATTTACGTGCCATAACCGTCGATTGCGATATCATTTTATTTAATATTAATGAAAATACTGAATTGGCGAATCGCGCATTGTTGAGTGGGATCCGTGGGGTATTTTATGCCACAGACAACGCCGATGTGGTAATGAAAGGCATTCGCTTATTACTCGATAATCAGCTTTGGTATCGCCGTAATATTATGTGCAATGCACTGAGTCGTTTATTACATTTTAATAAAGACAATATTTTACAACTCACTGATACATTAGCTGAGCCTATCAGCCTGACTAAGCGCGAAAAGGCGATTATTGTTTTAATGAGTAAAGGTTGTAAAAACAAAGAAATAGCCGATGAGTTAAGCATCAGCCCCCATACCGTTAAAACGCATTTATACAGTGCATTTCGTAAAACAAAGTGCCGTAACCGTATTGAGTTACTTTCTTGGGCGCAGCAAAATATCCCAACAG
This sequence comes from Pseudoalteromonas tunicata, assembly GCF_002310815.1. Taxonomy (NCBI): domain Bacteria; kingdom Pseudomonadati; phylum Pseudomonadota; class Gammaproteobacteria; order Alteromonadales; family Pseudoalteromonadaceae; genus Pseudoalteromonas; species Pseudoalteromonas tunicata. The sequence continues at coordinate 3,668,465 of NZ_CP011032.1, forward strand.
AGCTTCGCTAAACTCAACATGACATAACAAATTAAAAAGCCCTGAAGGATCGCTACTTCAGGGCTTTTGACTTTTTAAACCTAGCTAACTTGAGTTCTGGATAATAAATTTATCTTATTGAGAACTCAGGTTCGTTACTTTGTCGATGGTTCAATGGTAATTTGATATAAACGCTCGCCTGGTAATAAAGGCGTATTCGCTCCATTAACATAATCATCAAATCCAGCGCGGTAAAAAGGCGACAATGGATGGCCCGACTGCCCACCTGGCAAGGTTAAAATTGCATTTCTCTCAAGCCCTGGCTGAACAAACAAGCGCTGCGAGGCGCCAAAACTTGTTTTTTGCACTGCGGGCATAAAACTATCACCAAAACCTTGATGCATTGGCATGTCGAGTAAATTGCTCAGTAATGGCATTTGTTTGCTAAATGGATGCTGAATTTTAAGTTGATTCACATCACCCCATTTAAGTACTTTTAAAGAAGCTTTTTTACTTTGACCATATTGCACTAACAAGTCATCACGCATCTCTTCATAGGCGCCACGCATCAAGTCATGCCACGAACTATATTTTTCGGGTAACCAACTACTTGGCTGTGCTGCAATGAGTTGCCAAATCGGAGTTTCTAAGTTGCTTTTAATTGCACTAAGCGATAAATCAGAGCCACTTAAGTTGCTCTCAAGCGTTGCAAAAACGGTATCAATTAATCGACTACGATAATACCGAACTAAGGTATAACCAACAGATTCAGGGCATGCACAGGCTTGCCAGTTTTCAAGTTCAGCAATATCGAGCGCATAACGCTCTGGCTGTTGCTTTAACGTTGTCAGTAATAACTCATGCCATTGCGTTAAAAAACGCGCCTCGTTATCTAATTGAATTTTATAAAAATCGCTTTCACTAAATTGCTGCTTTTCGTTTAAACGATCTCTAATTTGTGCTGCTCGCGCGCCAATAGCATAACCACCATCACCAAACCGCGCTAATTGCGAAGCCGAAATTACTCGCGAATTACCCGTCCATAAGCGCTGATTATCAGGATTTAAGACAGAAGGAAGATCATCAGCATCGTATTGCCATAAATTTGAATACGCTTGCGATTCAATTGCCACATCACTTGGGTTAGTTCGAGCCGGAACCGCCCCTGTTGGCTGCCAAGCAGCATTACCGGCATTATCAACTACCAACATATTTTGCACCGGGATCCCGATTGTTTTGGCAACTTCAAGCGCTTGCGCTACGGTATGCACTTGCTCTAATTTCAATAATTCCATATCAACTGCGTAATTTTGGTGCGCCACCCAACTCAGTGCATAGCGTTCACCGTTGAGCGTTTTAACTGGGCCAAATTCACTCATCTCAAGTTCATAGACCTGCTCTGTCCCATCAACAACGGCAAGTTGCTCAATTTCAACATGAGTTTGATAATCTTTCGGTAATTTTATCCAATCTGCTGTATCTAAATAGCCATTGGTAAATCCCCAAGCAACATGGCCATTACTGCCAACCACTATTGCCGGTGCGCCCGGTAGACTCACCCCAGTAATTTGGTGTGCCTGGTTGTTTTCTTGATAATTTAACTGAGCACGATACCAAATCACCGGCACTGCAATCGATAAGTGCATGTCATCGGACAACATGCCATGACCCGACTGCGTTAACTGCCCAGTCACCGCCCAGTTATTACTGCCAATTCCTAACGGTTCAGCAATCGGCTGGGATGCAACGGTTTTATTTACTTGTTTTGCTAGCTGAGGAATGGCAGCTTCGCCTTTTGCAATCTCACTGCCATCGAGTGCGGCTTGATATCGACTTGGTTGCGTGACAAACGCCAACATTTCTTTGCCAAATTGCTGCTCGATTTGAGTTAGCACTAAATCGCGCTCAAAGTTACCCGCTTGTAAATCGAGGTACATAGTATAAATAACTAATAAGCTATCGGCTGCTTGCCATGGTTTACGCTCAGCACCTGTTAAAATATATTCAAAGCTCGGATAGCTTTGCGCTTGAGCTTCATTCACGCCTTCACTGTAGGCATTTAATATTTTTTGCTCACGCTCAGGTAGAGTGGCCAGAATTGCAGTAGCACGCTTACGTAATTGATGAAAACGCATGGTTTTATCGAGGTTAATTGCCGCTGCACCAAATAACTCACTAAGCTCTCCTGCAGCATTACGACGCAACAAGTCCATTTGAAAAAAACGGTCTTGACCATGCGCAAAACCTAAAGCATAAGCCGCATCAACTCGATTTCTTGCCACAATAACAGCGCTGCCAAGCGCATCACGCTCTATCGAAACCGCTTCGCTTAACACCGCACTTTGCCCCTTACCCGATAAACTCGGTAAGCTCAACGTCAAAATGCCATACACAACTGCCGTTGTGAGCAGAGCCAATAAGATTAAGCCAAATGTTAACCATTTAAAAAACCGCAGCATCGCCACTCCCTTCCTATTGTATTTAGTGATTTATGTAGCAAAACCAGATACATAATCAACTTTATCTATTTATCAAACCAAACTAGCACACTTTTACCTGATGTTAATACCAACAATTGATGATATTAAGATGACGAAAATTTATACACATCAATAATAACGCGTAACAAACCCCTTCGAGATAAAAAAGAGAGCTTCGCTTTTTTAACAATTGGATTTCGCTATTAATTGCATCCAGTTATGGCCTCGTTTACAGTGTGGATTCAAAGCATTAAGAGGTATAAAAGATGGAATTAATACTCACTCCGTTACAGGCACGTGTAATTGGCTGCATGCTCGAAAAAGAAGTGACCACACCCGAGCAATATCCTATGTCAGTCAACAGTCTAGCTAATGCCTGTAATCAAAAATCTAATCGTGAACCCGTACTTGCTTTAACTGAATCTGAAATTCAAAACACCTTAGACGAATTAGCTGCGAGCCGGTTAGTTACCAAAGAGGAAGGATTCTCAGGGCGAGTTGACAAATATACACACCGATTTTGTAATACCGAATTTGGCAGCTTAAAATTCACTCCCCAACAAAAAGCCATTATTTGTGTCATGTTACTACGCGGCCCACAAACCCCTGGGGAATTACGGACCCGCACTAATCGACTGGCTGAATTTAGCAACGTACAAGAGGTAGAAGAAGCGCTCAACGCCCTCATAAATCAAGGCTATGTTGCCAAGCATCCAAGAGAACCAGGCAAACGCGAATCTCGTTACAGTCAATTATTTAGTGAACTTGCACCGGCAACTCAATCAAATATGCTGCAAACAGCAGAGCAGAATGATGAAGTTGCAGCATTAAACTTAGAGATCGACGAACTTAAACAAGAAATCGCGGATTTAAAACACCAAGTTGCAGAAATTAAACTCAGCTTAGGACTTTAAATTTAAGCACTGAAGCCAGATAATGCTACTTTAAACTTTATCGCGTCTGACAATATTAATAACCCGCTTAGGAGAGCCAATGCGAGCGCACATCTTAGCCGAAATGAAAGTACTCCCTACCATAGATCCGACTTTTGAAATAAAACGCCGAATTGATTTTATTAAAGCTAAATTACTTGCCGCACACAGCCGCTCATTGGTGCTTGGCATTAGTGGTGGCGTTGACTCTTCAACATGTGGCCGTTTATGCCAACTGGCTGTTAATGAACTTAATCAAGAGTTTGCCACTGATAAATATCAGTTTATTGCCATGCGATTGCCTTATGGTGTTCAAGCAGATGAATCCGAAGCCCAGTTAGCGGTAGATTTTATTGAGCCTAATCAGCGCTTAACAGTAAATATTAAAGCCGGTGCCGATGGTATTCACGCTCAAGCACTTGAAGCTATCACAAGCGCAGGGCTTTCTCTGCCTGCACCTAGCAGTGTTGATTTTATCAAAGGCAATGTAAAAGCTCGCCAACGCATGGTTGCTCAATATGAAATTGCAGGATTAACAGCAGGCCTTGTGGTTGGTACCGATCACAGCGCAGAAAACCTCACTGGCTTTTATACTAAATTTGGCGATGGCGCCTGTGATTTAGCGCCATTATTTGGTTTATCAAAACGGCAAGTTCGTTTATTAGCCAAAACTTTAGGGGCTCCTGACTTATTGGTCAACAAAGTGCCAACGGCCGATCTTGAGTGTGATAAACCCGGTCTTGCCGATGAAGATGCGCTAGGAGTCAGCTATGAGCAAATAGATGATTTTCTTGAAGGTAAACCAGTTGATGATGCAATTGCCGAAAAATTAATTGCAATTTATCAGCGTACACAACATAAACGCCAACCAATACCTACAATTTATGATTAAACAAGTGGTTATCTAAATTAACAATCAGCGCCTCAATTATTAGGCGCTTTTTTTATGCCAAAATAACACAAAAATTTATCCAACTAGATATTCGTTAACTACACTCACAATTGATAAAGGATTTGTTAAGAAGGACTTTATTCAATGTTTTCCGATGATTCTGCGTGGAATATGAGTAATAAATTAAATAATACGATGAACCACTCAGCGGAGTGTTTACGCAAAGCGGTTCCTTTAATGGTGAAATATAACATTGCCGTTACCCCACCTAATTATGCTCTGTGGTATACCTTTGTCTCGGGAAAACTGCCTGCGCTAAACGAAAAACTTAATGCCGCGTTAAAAGCTTACGGCACCTGCCCACCCGCTCTTTCCAGAGAGTTATTTGAACAGTTTTTATCTGAAAAAGATCTTGAACTCTATGACGATATTGCAAACGAATTATCGAGCTTAATTGGCAATGTAAATCAAGACATTCACTATACTTTAGAGCAAACCATGGGATTCTCTGAGGTATTAACCAGCTGTAATTCTAGCCTTGATGAAGCGAAAGAAAGCGAAACCTTAACTGACTTAGTGCTAGAAATGGTGAACAAACTAAGTAATGAAGCTAAAGCAATGCAACATACCACATCGCTATTTCAAACTAAGTTAGCTTTAGCGCACACCGAGATATCACGCTTAAGGGCTGAATTAAAACAAACCAAGCAAGATGCAACTCACGATGCACTGACAGGCTTGCTCAACCGCGGCTCGTTTGATGACGACATCACACAACTTTGTAGTAATACTAAAAGTAACTCGTCCTTGTTTCTCACCTTTGTTGATATTGATAATTTTAAACAATTTAATGACGATTTTGGCCACCAAAAAGGCGACCAAGTATTAAAAATCGTCGCTAAAATGCTACATAATAAATGCGACCAACTGAATATTGCTTATCGATTTGGCGGAGAAGAGTTTTGTATTATCAGCCAAAATAGCTCGCAGCAAATCTGTTTTGATTTTGTGGAGTCACTGCGAGTGGCGATAGAACGCTTAAGCGTAAAGGACAGTAAAACTGGCGCTAATCTGCGTAAAATCAGCGCTTCGTTTGGTATTGCGCGTCATCAACAACATGACTCACCTGCAGAGCTTATCGAAAAAGCCGACCAAGCACTTTATTTAGCCAAACAATCTGGCCGTAATCGGGTTGAAATTTTTTGTGCTGAACACGAAAAGCATTAAAAATGTGAATATATATGACGTTATTTCTTACAATCAAAGGGTCCGATTTAACAATTCGAAGCTGGTAAATCCTACTTCAAGCACAATTAAACTGAGTAAAAAGCTCAGCAATACACCCGCTTTCACTTTTGCGCACACAAATGCCCCTAATGGTGCACCAATCACCACCACAGGCACTGCCGCCCATAAAAATGCACTGATCTGCGGCGTAAGGCCATCAAGTAAGACAAAATTACACCAAGAACCAACAATCGATGTCGCAGCCATAATAATCACGGATGTCGCAGTCGCAGCTTTTAATTCTTTTTTGTAAAAAAGCACCAACAACGCAAACACCATAATATCGGCACCAGAGCCAACAATGCCGCTGGCTAAACCACCAATAAAACCAACCAAGGTTATTAAATATGGGCTGCGTAAATCAGGCTGCTCTTGAAAGTTTTTATGGGTAAAATGCAGTCGCAATAAAGTAAATGAAAAAACGAGCAAAAACACACTAAACACCGTTTTAGTCGCCAGACGAGGCAAGTGCTCTGCAATAAAAAGTAAGCTAATAATCACCCCTGGTATCGCACCAAGGAGCGCAAACAATACCACCTGTTTAAAATAGCGGATCCCACAAAAAATAATGGTTAAGCTTGCCGCCGTCATGCCAAAGCTTTGGATTGCTAACGAAAATACTTTTGCAGTTGCAGGCTCAATCCCAAGTAATTTAGTCATTACAGGAAATGCGACCGCACCACCACCTAAAGCAGTGCCACCAGCAACAAACGATCCAAACATCATGGTGATTGCAATGCTGAGTTGTGCGACAAAATTAGCCACCGCTGATTGCGGCCCTTGACCAAGAAGCCAAACTAGATACACCAATAAGGTGAATGCAAAAGGCACTATTTTAGGATTGGTTTTAGGATTAATGACTTTATACACGTTAGCACTACAACAAAAAGGTAAACGCTGTCATTATGCTTACTTTTAAAACAAATTCACCTGTTTTTTCTCAGCTTGATGATGAACTGATCGCTTCCTTATTACAAAACGTAATATTAAGTCTTTGGGCATAAACTAATTAATCATTTTGGTTTATAGTAATCAAATAGATAGTAAAGAATTTTTATACAATAATGCATTCACCGATTTTAATTACCGGCGCAGGCCAACGAATTGGCTTAGCACTTGCGCAATACTTAATTAGCCAAGCACAGCCTTTAATCATTACCTATCGCACTCGTCATGCCAGCATTGATGCATTAGAAGCTGCTGGTGTCACTTGTATGTATGCCGATTTTTCGACTGATGACGCTATTTTTTCTTTTATTGAACAATTAAGAAATACAACTTCGTCGCTGCGGGCCATTATTCATAATGCCTCTAGCTGGGACTGCGAAGACAACAATCCAGATTACTCGCAGTTATTTGATAATATGATGCGCATCCACTGCAAAGTCCCTTACCTTATCAATATGGCATGTGGTGAACTCTTGCAAAACTCCGAAAGCCACCACAGCGATATCATCCATCTTACCGATTATGTGGTCGAAAAAGGCAGTCCAAAGCACATTGCGTATGCCGCGAGCAAAGCCGCGCTTGATAACTTATCAAAATCATTTGCCGCAAAACTTGCGCCTAAAGTAAAAGTAAATTCTATTGCACCCTCGCTAATTATTTTTAATGAGCATGACAGTGCAGAATACCGTGAAAAAACCTTAAAAAAATCAATCTTAGGCTTAGAGCCCGGCAGCCAAGAAATTATCAATACCATAGAGCTGCTGCTAAATAGCAACTACATCACAGGGCGTACCTTGCCTGTTGATGGCGGCCGCCACCTTAAATGAGAAAGAGCAGATTATGCACGATGAATTAAAGAAAAGTTATCAACAAATTATTGAAAGCATTGGTGAAGATCCAACCCGCGAAGGCTTACTCGATACGCCAAAGCGTGCCGCTAAAGCGATGGAGTATTTAACCAAAGGCTATAAAGAAACCTTAGAACAAATTACCAACAACGCAGTATTCACCTCAGATGCTGATGACATGGTACTGGTGCAAGATATTGAACTGTATTCAATGTGCGAACACCATTTATTGCCTTTTGTGGGCCGCTGCCATATTGCTTACATTCCAAATGGCAAAGTGCTGGGCTTATCTAAATTTGCTCGCATTGTTGATATGTATGCTCGTCGCTTTCAAATTCAAGAACAGCTTACTCACCAAATTGCAAAAGCAGTTGAAGAAGTGACTGGCGCAAAAGGGGTCGGTGTAATTGTTGAAGCCAAACATATGTGTATGATGATGCGCGGCGTTGAAAAACAAAATTCAAGCATGCGCACCTCAGTAATGCTTGGTAACTTTAGACAAGATCCAAAAACCCGCAATGAATTTTTACAGCTTGTGAAAAACTAAGGTTAGCTATGCAAAATGCCATCATTAATATCACCAACTTACGATTAAGGACCTTTATAGGTTTTAACCCGGAAGAAATGGAGAAAAAGCAGGACGTGGTGATCAACATCGAAATCCACTACCCCGCCGATACCGCCTGTGAACGCGATGAAGTTGACCAAGCATTAAACTACAAAGTTGTAACTAAAGCAGTCATTGAGCTGGTCGAACATGGTCACTTTTTATTACTAGAAAAGTTAGTGGCTGAAATTCTTGAAATTTGCCACCAACATAACAGCGTCACTTATGCCAAAGTAAGGGTAGATAAACCCCACGCGCTGCGCTTTGCAGATTCAGTCTCTTTGACTTTATCGTGGCAAAAATAGCCAACAACAAATGGATGGGCAGCTAATTTATCAGCTGCCCAATACCAAGTACAGTTGCTATCACAGCCGCATAACGAAACGCTTTACCTATCGTCACCAAGAGTAAAAACAAATCAAAACGCACCTTCATAGTACCTGCAACAATTGTCAATGGATCACCAATAATCGGCACCCAAGCAAGCAATAAACTATAAGTGCCGTAGCGGTTAAAACGATCTTGCGCCTTTTCGAGGGTATCTTCGCTAATGGGGAACCACTTTTTATCTTTAAAGCGTAAAAACTCTCGCCCTAACCACCAATTTACACAGCTTCCTAATACATTACCGACCGTTGCAGCCAAAAATAACAGCCAAAGGTTGTAACCTTGTGTTAGCAAACCTGTGAGTAGTACCTCAGAAGCGCTCGGTAAAATGGTCGCTGCGACAAATGCAGTAAAAAATAACGAAAGATAGGCCATACAGACTTAAAAAAATAAAAAAACGAGTATATCAAACTCGCTTTTTATAAATGAATATATTGATGTTTTTTTCACTCATCACCCACTTAGCGCATCATTATCCTTCAAGTTAAACGAGACTGATTTATTTGAGCATGTTTATTTGAAAGAGTTTATGACAATAACGCTTTTAAGGTGTCGACTGTAAAATGAATCAACTAGACATCAATACAAAAAGCGCTGTAAGCTCTGGACACTCATAAAAATAACAATAATTAAAAGTGACCGACGATGAAATCAATACTAGTGCTTCTGGCAAGCTTAACCTTATTTGCTTGTAGCCAAACACCGAATCTACAACCTGAGGACAAACCAAATTATGAGACTTATATTGCTGAAGGCGACTCATTTAAGCAGTTAAACTTCACCAGTATTGCTGGTGATAAAATCAATCTAAATGAGCTCCCTAAACGTAAACTCATCGTGTACTTTGCCACTTGGTGTCACGACTCGCAGCGTGCCATGCGCCAAATAATGGCCTCTCCTTTAGCAGCCGATAACAACTTACAAATTGTAGGCGTTGGCCGAGAAGAAAACGCCGCAAACCTTGAGAAATTCCAACAAGAATATCAACTAAATTTTCCACTCGTGAGTGATATTGACCGCTCTTACTATAACCAAGTCGCCAACGCAGGTATTCCTCGCTTAATATTGCTTGATAACAATAACAACGTGGTTAAAACCATCATTGGCGAAATACCCAATACCATTGACTATCTTGTTTGGTAGCATTGTTTTAAAAACAGTTTAGTTGGCGGACTAAACTGTAACTTCACTCTTTTGTGATTAAATCAATAATCCACCACATTTTCAGCAAAAAAAAATTATTAACTAAACCGAGAAAAACACCTGCTCCAAGTCAAAACCTTTTAAGCACACTAAAGCCCACCACGAACCTTTTTAAAACAGGCTTAAAACAATAAGTAGAGACTTACTCCAAATATCTTCTATACAGATGAAACTCCCCCTTAAGCGACTCAGATATAAAATAAAATCGCAGCTAAATTTTCATTACTCCTTTGATACAAACAAAAAACATTAGCACTTTTGTTTCTAAAAAAGATAAAAATAATCTAACTCTGTTTACTTTATTATTTTGTGGATCTAATATGGGTCCAAGATAAAATGTTAATAATGTTAAATATTTGCATTTTAAAATCAAAGTCTTTTAAGGAAATAGTTTTAAATGGAAGTTACTCGCGTTAGCAAATTTGTTACTTTAAATCTGAAGTTATTCGTTTTTAGTCTATGTAATCTCGGTAGTGCATTTGCTGCTGAGGCAACCTGCCCAACTAACTTTCAGGTTATAAATTACAGCCCTCAGGCATGTTATTCTGAATTCAATGAACAAAATTGTACCGATACTTGCTCAGCTGCAGATCCAGTATTTCAACCGAGCTGCTTTAAGCAACTTTCTATACCTTGCGATACTGTCGCTGACCTAAAAAATCATGCTACAGGCTTCCAACAAAGAGGAAGCTATGCTTGGTTTCACGTTACAGATTTATTAACTTATGACGCACTTTTATCTGACTTAAATATTTTTCAACAAGAATTATACCTAGAACTTTACGGTGAATTTGTAAACACTCCAAAAAATTTCGGCTTTAGCCCCGCAAGTGATCAATTTAGAAGAGAAAACTTCCGTCTATCTTTACTATCAGCTCTCGATACATTAACAACCCCATTAAGGTATGCTGCATTATATCGACGTTACTCATTGGGAATATCTCTAGAAACTCAGCTAAATGATTCACTTGCTACTATGATGAATCAAATTGACTCCTTCCCATATTATTCAAATACACAAAGAAATGAGCTAAAAGCTGAGCTAGAGATTGTTGTGACTCAGCAAACACGCTATTGGCAACTATTAAAAAAGTATAATACGAATCAAATCGCAGAAGGTCGTGTCTCACTCCTTAATAAGCGATTGAAAACATTCGAAAACATCTTAAAATCACTATCACCAGACCTGCAAACTGTGATTATTAACAAGTCTCTTAACTTTGACCGTTACATTGATATTAACCTACAAAAATGTGGGTTAGATTTATGTTATGAAGAAATAGTCACCCCGGCTGTGGCACTCTTTTACCCTGATTTTGACTTACGTCTACTAAAATTCGAACAAATATTAACAGCCTTAAATAATGAAGCTGCGGCACTGAGCAATATATATGATGGCAATTATCAAGTTGTAGAGCCTCATTTATTAAAGCTGCCTGATTTTTCAGGATTTATAAATAACAAACTATCTAATTATAAAACAAACCGCTCGTACGCTAACTTAGAACGCTTAGCGACTGCGATTAATATTGCGTACCTTTCTAAAAATCAAACCGGAAAAGAAACACTCTTACAGCTAACCCAAATCAGTGATGTAACCAATAATCAGGGGTTAAGTACTTTGGCATCATTTGAGAGCATGCCTATCTTGTTATGTAATGAGTTCTCTCAAATCAACCCAGAATTAACAAACATCCAGCAAGAAAGCTTTCAGTTATCATTACAAGGTAGAAGTATAATTAGCCAAATTATGCGAGATGGCCATACACAAGCTTTACTAGATCATCTAACCTCAATCATCGCCCGCTTAAATGAATTAGCTGCAAGAAGTGTTGTAATTGCTAATGTTGAGCAGTTTACAGACGATCGATTATTAACAGTAAACTGGACATTATTTGACACTCTGCCATTAAATGAAGCCCATCAACTAATAGAAATTGAATATTTTGATTATAACGGCATGTTTTGGACTCCCAAAATGTCTGCTGGATTATCAGACTTATTTCCAGCTATTCACAGCCTGAGCACCGTAACAGGATCACTGCTGCCAAATGGCATAGCAGTTAATTCCCAACTCAATACCTTACAACTCACACTTAAACAAGCCGCATACAGTGCCTGTTCACCAAACAATAAAGAAATAAATATGGTGGTAAAAATTACAGACGAACAAGGAATTGTTAGCCGCCAAGTTTTAACCGCAACTCTTGATCAAATCTAGCCAATTTTAAGGATTTAATAATGAAAGCCATACTACTCGCGTCGCTGACATTGACAGCTTCGACATTTGCGCACGCCTTCCCTGTTGAAGTATTTGATGCCAGCACTCAATGCGTCTCCAGAATGACAAGCACTGGTGAGCGCTTTGTACCACCGTGTAATTTCTCTGATATGAATGTTTATTCTGAACAAAATACGTATCACAGCAATAGTTTAATTGTGCGTAGTGGGCTATTTAAAACGGCACTTAATTACAATTTTGTTTGTGAATCTATACGACCTTTATCAATTCGCTACACCCTAAGTGCTGGTGCTGGGGCGAGTTCTTCAAATCGGATTTCAGGTTCTCGTAGTGATGAAAGTAATACCATAGAGCTAACACATGGCTTTACTAATGCAACATTAAATTTTGCAAATCTCGAAGGTGCAACAGGCTTTCAAGCAATAAAGCCAGGCTGCAATTTAGCGGTACAACAACTACTTACTTATCCAGAACCAAGGTACTTCAATCAATTGGCAACTCATTTGGTGTCATATAACAATCAAATGAAAACGCTTATTAGTATCGCTATACCATCAACAAACCACATCAGTTTGATTAATACAATAGATAATTCTTTAGCCACATTAGAAATTTTACAATTCGATATCGAAGATGATTTTTTACTTGATACGGTGCAGGCAACAATGACAGAGCTGACAGCGGCCAAGTCTCATTTAACTAGAAATTGTAGTGTAGGTAGCAATTCAGCACTTTGCACTGCCGAAATAGCCAATCTTAGAAGCGTTATATCAAATAGTTTGATTATCAACGAAAACAATATCTCTGAGCTTCATAACTTCTTAAATGAACAAGTCAGTTGGCTTTCAGGACGACCTTTAGGCCGAGATCTATTAATTCTATCCAATGGATTAAACAAACTGAAAAGCCAACTTTAATTTCGATTAGTTGACTTGAAAGGATCTATAACCCCGTAAAGGAACTTAAAAATGTACGGAAAATTAATAACCATTTCGGTTATCACAGCACTACTACAAAGTAATGCTGCAAATGCTTTACCCGATGCTCGAAAGGGTAACCCATTAGACTCAATCGGCATACAAACTCCCGCTGGAGTGGGTGATGTTGCTATCGATCACGAAGATGCTCACACGCTACATGTTGGACCAGCTTCCATAAAGCAAATCCGAGGCACCTACGCCGAACTTGGTGCTGCAGGTCCACAATGTGCCGATTATATTAATATTAAATCTCAAGCATATCGCCAACTTGCAACCCCTGTGCTGCAAGAGCAAGCTTATTTAAATAATGATTTTGTAAGTAACTGGTATCAACTAACTTATGGCATTCCTCGTGCAAATATTGATGGTTTAAACGAAATCAAAAATGCACGAAAAGTGATAAATCAAGCAGCCCTAGAGAATGATGGGGTTATTGATAACTACTACAGACTTAAAACACAATGGACTGGCATTGAAACTGAGTACGCTTTATTACTAGAAGAGCGAGACAAACTCGACAGAGGCCAATCAGATGAAACAACCAATTGTATCGCCACAAGTGGTGGTGACTCCAATAAAATGTACACCTGTATTGTTGGTGTCATCAATAAATATCAACCACTTAAAGATGCACTTAATGTAAAAATTAGCGCAATTCAAAGTGAACGTGATGCAATTAGAAGCAGTTATTATAGCGCTAAAGGGTCTTATGACGCTTACAAAGAAAAAATAGACATTGTTAGCGGTAACGTAGCTTTCCACTCTCAAATCCTTGCTGCACAAACGATTATTTCTAAAAGTGCATTTGAATTAGAAGATAAGCTAGTTAAAACAGAAGGTGTAAAAATCACTGGTCTAGCGAGTGCTGGTTATAACCTGTGGGACCAAGAAAGAAATCTTCTAGCTAATGCCCTCTACAATGCAGGCCATAGTAATTATAGCGTCAAGCAACTGGATGTTTTCAACGTTCGCTTAAATTCAGGCGTAACTCGCAACAACCCAAATGTAAATGTTGAAGGCCAAAGTATTTTCTCTAAAAATGTCTGGAGCTTCCCAGCAGACACTTTATTAAATAACAATATAGTAAGCGACTGGTCTATGCCATTTGAACGAGAAGATCGTGGCGATACCATTCATTTTGATACTATGGATAAAAACTCCTTTGCCTCTGGCGGTATTGATTTCTTCGTTACAAAAGATGCCCGCTGTGGTGAATATACTCAAGAAGTTGAAGAGCATTACTCTGGTACAGATAACAACGTCACAGTTTCTTGGAAAGTAATAAGAAAATTATATGAGCCTCAACCAAACAGAGTCGTTTTAACTGCAAACTTAGGCTTATCGTATAATTATTATGCTTACCCAGGTCCAATCAAAGGTGAGTGTACTATTGATGTAGATCGTATGAATAGCTACTGGAGAAATAGCGGCAAATCAAAAGGTTGGAGCTGGTTTAGAACTAAAACCAACAGCTGGGATAACATCCGCGAGTCAGCAAGAGAAAATCTTGGAATGGATTGTAAGCTTGATCTAAAACCGCAATCAAATGATCCTGCTGTTGCCGCTGAAATTGCACAAAATATTGAAGTGCAAATGTATAACGATATGTGGCAAATGTTCTTATCTGTCTATGCAGAATCTTATGATGTAGAAGTTGTCGCACCTGAAGTAACCGATGCTGGTGAAAGTGATGTTGGCGCAACATTAGGCAGTGGCCTAACAAAAGTATGCGCTCTAAACGCCTACTGCCAATTCGGTAATATTGTTTTACGCACTCTCGATAAAATCGGTGGTTCTAAAGCACAAGGTACAACTTCTCATGTTTCTACTCAGTACGGAAAAATCTGGAAACGATTTGAGAAAAATACATGGAATGTTCAAGAAGGTAGTGCCCTAGTGAAAGCTAAGGTCTGTGTTGATGAAACACAGTGTAACTAACTTTCAATAATAAAATGGGGAGTCTCCCTCCCCATTCTCAAATAATTAATCAAGAATATAGGATTTGGTATGAAAACAAGTTTGATTGCTGCAGCCATCGCTGCAGTCTCTTTAACTAGTTATTTTGGGTTTTTCTATAATAATCAAAGTAATGAGCTAATGCTAACTGACGATGTAGCTCAACCTATCTCTAGTGATTTGAACAGTGCGCCCTCTACGGTTAATACTCCAATCAAAAATACACAGATAACAAACGAAACAATCACCCCCGAGCGCACCACTAAAACACAAACTGTAGATATACAAGAAATTGTCAAAGAAACGCTTGAGATCGATCTCAGTCAAGAAAATGAATACTACAGCTTTATCATCACTCAGTTTCCACAACTGAAAGACGACATCACCACCTATCGTGCTGCGGTCAAAACACAACGAGAGCAAGTTGAAATATTTGAAGCAAATATCTCGGAACGTAATAAACGCATCGCTACAAGCCGCTTTATTCCGGCAGGTTCAGACGACGAATTAATATACCAGCGAGACCTGCTTTTAGAACAAGCGAAAGAGCTAGGTAAGCAAGCAATGGTTTTAAATCAAGCAATTAGAGACGCTGCATACAATTAATTATAAACGATGAATTGACTCATCAAGGAGTAAAGCATGATATGGAAAAATAGTATTGCGGCATCAGCGTGTTTATTAGTTGCTGCTTGCGGTGGAGGTGGCAAAGAACCAATTAAACATGAACTCTCAAAAATAAATACAGGTCCAGTAGCTAAGATTGAGCCTCAAATCTCAAGTTTGAAGTTGGGTTCCGAAACGACCTTTAGTGCTGCAAATAGTTATGATTTAGATGGTGATAACCTAAGCTATGAATGGACATTAATTCGCAAATCAGATCAAGCTTCTGTAGCACTTGATAAAAATAACAATGATAAAATAACTGTTATATTGGAAGATGAAGGGGAATATTTACTTACATTAAAAGTTAATGATGGGAAAATATTAAGTACACCGGCTCAGTTACAATTTTCTCTTGCAGGCAGTACAAATTTAACCGCTAACGCAGGTATTGATTTCACCGTCAAAAAAGGTCAAGTGGTTAACCTTAACGGAGCCCAAAGCAGCACTTTAAATGGTGTGATTAGTAGCTACAAGTGGGAAATCATTGAAAAGCCACAAGGTAGCACTGCGAGAATATTTAAAAATCAACGCGTAAAAACTAATTTTGTTGCCGACAGAGTTGGCCTCTACCGTGCTGAATTAACTATCGAAAATAGCCTAGGTGCAATCGCCAAAGATACTGTTGAAATCAATAGCGATGCATTAAATGTAAACTCGAAACCCGTCGTAATCTTAACAAGTGAAAAATCACTTGTTAAGCCAAATGAAGTGCTATTAATCGATGCGACTCAAAGTTACGACCCTGATCGCTTTGATAGGCTTTCATTTGCCTGGTCGATACTTTCTGCCCCAGCTGAAAGTGACGCTACATTAAGCTCACTGATAAGCTCAAGCACTAGTTTTTCGGCATCAGTAAATGGGGAATATGTTGTTGGATTACGACTAGCAGATTCTCATGGCGCCTATAGTGATGGAATCTATCAAGTCAGTGTCGCTTCAAGTAATCAAGCTCCAATTGCACAATTAGGTAACGACATGAGCACAGTACTTGGGCAGTCAGTTACTTTATCCTGCGAGTATTGTTTTGATCCTGAAGGGGACGAATTGAGCTACAACTGGCAATTATTAGGGCAACCCGACACCAGTACTAGCGTGCTTGAATCCACCACCAGCCCAATTGCAACTCTTAACCCAGATATGATAGGCGAATATTTAGTTGCAGTGATAATTTCTGATGGCGAAACCGAGGTCACTTCAAATACACAGATAATCGATGTAAGAAATAACCAAAAACCAATCTCAAAAATATTTGCTCCTTTAACAGCTTCATTAGGAGAGAGAGTAATTCTAGATGGTTCACACAGCTTTGATCCTGAAGGTGCTGAACTTAACTATGAATGGAAAATAATTGATCAGCCAAATCATGATGAGATATATGACAACTCTTCTGCTTTAGCATATTTCACCCCTATGAGTATCGGCGACTATATTGTCTCCTTGCGAACCAATGATGGAACTCAATATTCAGATCCAGAAACAACGGCTATTTCTGTCAAAGAAAATCAAGCACCTGTCATTGTAATTCAAGGAGATCTTAATCGTACTATTGCATTAGGGGAGAATGTCGACCTAAACGCAGCGCAAAGTTACGACCCAGAAGGTGAAGCGATTACGTTCCTTTGGACATTGCACAAACCAGATAACTCTACCGTAACCCTACAAGATGATAGTGCCAAAATACTACAGTTCACTCCTGATATTGCAGGTATTTATATCGCTACCCTAACCATTACCGATCCAGCAAATAACTTATCTAGTGAATCAATAACAGTTGAAGTTACTGATCTATCTGATGTTCTAACTGGAACAGTTAAAGGGCGCATTGTCGACACGACTTTGAGCGGTGTAGAAAATGCACTACTTAGTATCAACGGTAAAGAATATAGCTCTGATCAAGAAGGCTTTTTTAATATTACTCTGGATATAGAAGAAGGAAACGCTATAAAGATTCTTACCGCAGACAGCCGTTTAGTAAAGGCGCAGCATGTCACTGCAGTAATTGCTCAGCAAGATTTTATTATCGATTTAGGCGAATCTTTCGTTCCAGTTAAACAGGAAGTAGATACTTACTTATGGACCTGTGGCGACTATTCGGGCCCAGAAAATATTAATTTACGCTTTAACATGATTGATACCTTCCCTGCGACAAACAAGTTCACTACTCACTTTGATGAAACATTTAGTTTCGCCATTGATAGCAATAAAAGTATAGCGCTTCCTTCAACGGCTTCTTATGAATTATTCGTAGATGATGAAGTAACAATTACAGCGCCAGGACCTAAAGTCACCATATATTATGCACCTATTTTAGGGGCAATGAACATTGTCACTATTTGTAATAAATAAATTAACAGGAAACTATAAAAATGAAATTAATCAGCACCTTAACAGCTCTCGCATTTTCTTTTGGAGTAAATGCGGTCGAACCTATTTATGTTGGCGGAACCCAGTATAGCTATACCGAAGCTGATTTTAATGCCATTCATCTTGATGGTAACGTTATCGGTTATGAAACAGAAATAGATGTCTTACTAGATGAATACGATGAATATCTAGGCGGATATCCAGAGCTTATTTTTGATGTGAGCGGCCACGTGGTAGGAACTATTGGTCGCCTGCCTATGAAAGTAGAAATGGATGTTACCTGCTCGGGCAAAGACATAGGTTACGACGCAGATCTGATAATCAATAGAAGGGGCCAATTAACCCCTGCCCGTTTTTCTATCTATAACAGACTTACAACCGAAGGCCAATGTAAGAAACTAAAGCTAAAAATAAAAAAAATGGATTCATCAACTTCTGATACTGAAGCAACCATCGACGCATTCAACGTTAATCTAACTATTTATCTCAACTTAATGTAAGGAACACCCCCATGAAAACACTATTAATGTTATTCATTTTTATCACACTCAATATTTTTTCATTTAGTGCATTCTCTTCTGAAGAACAGGATGTAAATCCATTAAGACGGCAATGTTGCGATGACCGAGACAGAATCTGTGAAATCCAACGCATGCAAGATTCAGTTTCGATAGATCAAATGTTTGCTGCAGCAAAACCTATGATTTTAAGCACGCCAATTTACGTTGGCGGAGCAAGATACACCTTAACTAAATCAGACTTTAATCCTGTTTATACCACTAGAGTGATTTATGACCCATGTTTTATGAGTGAGCCTCGAGTAATCAATATCTTAGTTGGATATGAAGTAGTTTTCCCAGTCGATGGTGATTATGGACAAAACCTCTTTTTTGACATTAATGGTCGTTCAAATAAATCAATGAGTTTAACAGCTTCTTGCGGTACGTTTAGCGCATCTGATTCAGGGAGTAAATTCATAATATCTCAACGAAAAAATACAGGTGGGAGCTGTAAAAATATGCAGCTGAAATTTACATTTCCAACTAATTCAGCACCAGCATCTATCGACCTAACAGTAACAATTTCTGAACAGCTTTAAAAAAGAAAAGGTCTAAAATGAAACTTTTAAATTTATTGATTGTAATCTGCATATCCTTTTTGTTGACTAGCCCTCTATCCGCAAAAGAGCAGAGTGTAAATCGAGTACCACCGCCATGTTGCGCACCTTGGCCACCTATTGAACCTTGTGTCTATAACGTAGACCCAGAAGTCAAAATTCAGCAGTTTTTTAATACTCAAGAAGTGCTAGATCCTATCTACATCGGCGGTGAACGTTATGCATTAAAGAAAGAAAACTTCACACCTATTTTTACAACCGTTACTCATACATGCCCTGATTCAGATCCTTTACAAGTACGTTACTACACAGGTTATGAATTATCACTGCCGGTTTACAACGATTACGGCCAAAAAATATTTTTCGATATTGCAGGAAAAACAGATAGACAGATGAGCTTAAATGTCTCTTGTGGGTCATTTAGTGCTTCCGATGCAGGGGATAAATTCTACATTTCAGAATCCGCCATAACAAGCGGAAGCTGCACCACAATAGTAATGAAGTTTAATTTTAATCGTACGCCTTCATTACCAAGGTATTTAGATTTAAACCTAACAATTTCCGAAGAACTGTAAATTACCGCTATAAATCTAGCATTCTGCCACATCCATTGTGGCAGAAATTTTAGGAATAATAAGGATATATACCAATGAAAATATCACTTGTGGCAATCTCTTTAATCGCTATCTCCAATAGTGTTTATGCTGCCGATCCAGCACCAACCCTGAGCGTTGATCAAGAAGCAATTGTGCTAAATGAAACTGATTTTAGACCTATTACGACGACTTGGGCAAATCGAGAAGTTATCACAGGCTATGAAGCATTGATAAATCTCTCTGGAGCAAAAGATACATTAATCTTTAATACCAATGGAGAAGTGTCTGCTAAATGGTTTGCAGCTAATTTTTCTATGGTGACAAAGTTAACTTGTAATGGGATCCCTATCGGAATGAGCAAGGTATATGGGCAAAGAGTAAATGGCCAACCAACTCCGGCAAAACCTATGATTACTGAACTTAGGCATAACGTAGAACAATGTGACCAATTAAAAATAGAGTTATCAAAGGAAGGCTCTTTAAGTCGCCAATTCTATACCAGCATTCAAAATATCAGTTTTACTGTTTCAGTTCATGGACTTAATAATACTCAAGGAGGAATCTAAATGTTTAAAATAATCATGAGCACTGGCTTGCTTGCAGTAAGCACTATGAGTTTTGCTTCAGAAGTAAGCCAAGTATTTTCTGATCAAGATATGCAGCAACAAGGTGATAGTTACGAGCTTACAATTTATCCTACAGTACTCACTAATGCAGCCGTTATTGAGCTGAACTTAAATATGCAAAGTAAAGGCAAATTAACGTCAGAAATGCAATCTGTTTGTACACAATGGCAAGGGGAATTATGCACAGGTCCAAATAAAGATATTTGGTACAGTGAGTTTTTGCATGAAGTTAATCTAACCTTACATTGCGATGACAAAATTCTGTATCAAGAGCGAAAGAATAATAGTGAATTCACTAATGAAGAAATCACCAATCTGAATAGCTCAATCTCATTTAACAAGAATTTAATTACAGTAAATCCAGTTAGTTGCAGCGCAATAAAACTTAATCTTCAAACTTTTCATGGTGATAAAACAGCCATCATTGAAGGAAGTATTAGTCTGAAAAACAGTACTTCTGACTCAATAAACTCCAATTATGAGCTGGTAAAATGAATAAAATACTATTGATATCAAGTGTACTGCTGTGCTCTTCAGCAATTGCTCAGCCGATTGATGTGGGAGGAGCAATTTACGAATTAAGATTTAGTGATTTTAATCCCATCCAAGTTCCTTATGCAGGCAGCCAAGCTGTTATTGCTTATGAGGCTACTATTGATGTGGATGGTGATTTTGGCCAAGACCTTATCTACAAGGTAGGTGGAAGTGTTGAAACAAGATGGTTTGCAGGCAACATGGCTGTAAGTTTATCGGCAACGTGTAGTTCTCCTAATCTAGAACAACCCATTTTTATCGGTGAAGATCTTGATTATGGTGATAGATATCAACATGTTTCTTACTTAGCGAAGCCAAACTTTGTGAGCTCTCTAAACACAGGTGGCTATTGCCAATCATTAACGGTAAGAATTGATAAAGAAGGCCATTTAAGTCGTCAGTTTTATACTCGGGTAACAGACCTTAAATTTAATGTTCAAATAGTCGAAAAACTATTCTAGTCGCCAAAAGGCACCTTTTGGTGCCTTTTTCATAAGGAGTTAGTGATGAAATACTTTCTAATATTAGCAGCATGTTTGATATCTAATGCCGCTTCGGCACTTCCAACATTTTTTGTTGGTGAAGCAATGCAGATAACTAAGTCTGATTTGCAACCGATCACTCAATTTTATAAGCGCGAAAATGGCGTTGATAAATATGCTGAAGTGGCATACGAAGTTGAGTTTCCAATTTATGGCACTTATGGGCTAACTGAAATAGACGTTGAACTCACTGGTAACATTTACTCAGCTTGGTACTCATCTAATTTTGGAATGAAAGTCGCTGTCTTTTGCAACAATACAATAGTAGCAAACGACACATCTTATGGTGTCCGATATGAACATGCTAGCTACCTAGTTAAACCTCAAATTCATGTTGATAGTTATCCAATTCCTGATGGGTGTGAAAGCATTAAAATTAGAATGGAAAAACAAGGGAATCTATCGCGCATGTACTTTACAAATATCATGGACATTGATGTCAGGTTGTACATAACAAATAAATTCTAATTATAGGGGCTTTTATACTGTAGCGTATTAACCTCACAACAACATGCAACCTTACTTGTTGTCCTTAAAACTTTAAGTAAACCTCGATAAAAGTTATAAAGGTTAAAGCCAATATTAAGAATTAGCTTTAACCTTTAGCCTTAAACTACTTTACTGCTTGTTCTGGCCTGCTAAATCAAGAAAGAACGCATACTCTAACGCGCGATCTTTTAAGCCTTTAAAACGACCCGAGCCCCCCCCTGATCCACTCCATATCAATTTAAAGTAGGTAACTTACAATAAAAGTAAGTTATTTAAGGTCAACCAATATATTAATCTAAGTGACATGTACTACATCTTGGCAATGGAGCTGGCCCTAGACTCCAACCTCCAATGGTATTGGTATATCGGTAAAATTCGGACACCTGAACAGTATCGTTATTATCAACAAAATCGACAACAAACTTTTCTAACTGCCCAATACCAGCACCCGCAGCTATATTTGCAATCGTTATTCCAATAATAATATTATTTGAAAGATTAGTACCACAAGCGTCTTTACATGTAACTGTTATTCTAGTCATCTTTTCACCTATATCTTTATCCGCTTGGATAGAGTGGTGTGAAGATAATTTTTTGGCATTAATTATCGAACCATCTGCGATTCTTTCGGCCATGACATTTTCAAATTCTCTTAACACTTCTACAGGTAAGCCATAAAAGTTGGCTAAGCCTATTTTTTGTCCATTGATTAGTTCTGTTAGCTCTAATTCTGTCATATGTTCATAAGCATATTGACTTAAAGGAAGTAGATTAGGCTCTTTATCACCATAATACATAGACAAAAATTGATCGAGGGCAAACTTCATCTTATTGGGTGTTATCTTGATTAACTGAGCACCTGTTGCAATATTTTCTTGGATTTGTGTTTCATTATGTTGGATATCTTCAGCTTGACTAAACGGCACTACAGAACAACAAATCATAAAACTCAATATTTTTATACTATTTTTCACTTTAAATAACTCCTTGAAATTGGGTGCAAATATGTAACAAAGAAAACCCATAACAGCAACAAAATAAATTTGAAAATAAGATTTTTAAACATGAATTCTACTGCAACTATCAACAATAGTGTAACCCCAATACTGGATAATAAATCTACTATTCAGATCAAGGTTAATGCCTGTTATTTCACTGTAATTAAAAAGTAACTTTTATTAAAGGTTTAAAGTTTATTTTTCCCTGCTAAATCAAGAAAGAAGGCATATTCTAACGCGCGGTCTTTTAAGCCTTTAAAACGACCTGATGCACCGCCATGGCCGGCTTCCATATCTACTTTAAACAACAGCTTGTTATCATTGGTTTTATAATCACGCAGTTTGGCAACCCACTTGGCTGGCTCAAAGTACTGCACTTGTGAATCGTGTAATCCTGTTGTTACCAATAGGTTTGGATACGCTTGCGCTTTTACTTGGTCATAAGGCGAGTATGACAGCATGTAATCGTAATACGTTTTATCATTCGGGTTACCCCATTCGTCGTATTCATTGGTGGTTAGTGGAATACTTTCGTCGAGCATAGTGGTAACCACATCCACAAATGGCACATGCGCTGCAACCCCTTTATACAATTCAGGCGCTTGGTTGATCACCGCCCCCATTAACAAACCACCCGCACTGCCACCTGCGGCAAAAACATTATCTTTATTACCATAACCTTGAGTCGTCAGCGCTTTAGTAACATCAATAAAATCATTGAAGGTATTTTGCTTTGTTAGTTTTTTACCATCATCATACCAAGGACGGCCCAGCATTTGTGAACCACGAATATGCGCAATGGCATAAACAAAACCACGGTCAAGCAAGCTTAAACGTGAACTCGAAAAGCTCGGATCCATGGTTGAACCATATGAACCATAACCGTATTGATACAAAGAGTTAGAGCCATCTTTTTTAAATTTATCTTTACGATATACCAGTGAAACAGGCACTTCGACACCATCACGGGCTTTGATAAAAATTCGCTCAGAGGCATAGTTATCAGCATTAAAATCACCCAGCACGGCTTGTTGTTTCAACTGTACTTTTTTGCCAGAGGCTAAATCGATATCATAATGGGTGCCTGGTGTGGTCATGCTGGTGTAGTACACTCGAAGCGCGCTGCTATCAAACTCGCCGTTACCATACATATAGACCGAAAATGCCGGATCATTAAATGAAAGGGTGTGTTCTTTTTGAGTGGTTAAATCACGCACCTTAATGCTGGTTTGACCTTTTTCACGCTCTTGATAAACCATGTGATGATTAAATAACTGCACCCCTTCAAATTTTACATTTGCACGATGTGGGATCACCTCTTGCCATTTGGTTTTATCACCTAACTCGTCTTGATGCACTTTCATTAAACGAAAATTTACCGCATCAAGATTAGTGGTAATGTAATAGTATTGACCTAGTTTTGATGCATCATATTCCAAGCCTTTTTCACGCTGAACTAAGCGCTGTGGCATTGCTTTGGGGTTATTAGCATCAATGACCGACACACCTGATGACTCGGTGCTGCCATGATTAATAAAAATCACACTACCATCTTTGCTTTTACCAATGCCAGTGTAATAAGTATTATCTGTTTCTTCATACACTAGCTGGTCATCACTTTGTGGTGTGCCAAGCGTATGGCGATACACTTGATAGCCCAGTAAAGTTTGCAAATCTTTTTTAATGTAATACACGGTTTTGTTATCGTTAGCCCACACAACATCGCCTTCAGTGCCTTCAAGTACATCTGGCAACATAGCTTTTGAGGCTAAGTCTTGAAATTTTACGCTGTAAACGCGGCGACTCACTTTGTCTTCACCAAACGCCATTAACTGTCCATTTGGACTGACATCTAAACCTGATACTTGATAATAAGCATGATCTTTTGCCAATGTATTAACATCTAACAGTATTTCTTTATTGGTACCACTCACATCAGTACTGCGCACATAAATTGGGTATTCGTTATCACCACGCATTTCAGTTGAGTAAAAATACTGGCCTTTTTTCACAGGTACTGAGTCATCATTTTTTTCAATACGCGCTTTCAGCTCTTCAAATAATTCAGCTTGTAGTTTTTCGGTATGTGCTAATTGGGCGTTGGTATAATCATTTTCTGCGGCTAGGTGAGCAAGGATCTCAGGGTCTTCACGTTTATCGTCACGCATCCAATAGTAGTTATCGATACGTTTATCACCATGAATTTCCATTTCATACGGTACTTTTTTAGCTACTGGCGCAAGAGCGACGGATGTTGTTGCTGAAACAACCTCTGTAGTGGGAGATGAAGCTTGTAAGTTAGCCGGTTGCTCTGTGCAAGCACTCAATACAGCAAGGGAGATTACACTGAGTAAAAAAGAGTATTTTTGAGCCATGATGATCATTATTCCTGTTATTTTTCATCGGAATGAGCATCATAGAGCAGCAATAAAAACCATACTATAGGCTGATGTAAATGGTTGTAAACTTTCCTTTAATTTTCCAATACGCAATAAAAAAGGCTCTGTATAAAACAGAGCCTTAAAATAAATAATATTTAACTATAAGCTAATTATTTTTGCTTTCTGCGACGTAAGATTGCAAATGGTGCTGCAAGTAATACTAACCAACCCATAGAACCCGCTGATTTTTTATGCACTACTGGCGGCGGAGTTACTACCGGCTGCTCTGATGCTTCATCAGCCAAGTTGTTGATATTAACAGTAACCATTGCGCTTGCAGACACATTACCTCGTGTATCTGTTGCAACAACTTCAAGCTCAACCATAGTTAAACCTGCGTCATGGTCTAACTGAGCTGCATTAGCTACAACTACCTTGCCCATCGCATCAACTGTGATTGCTGTTGAAGTTGAGTTTACAACAATAAATTCAGACACAGGGTTTGCAAGTAATGCATCATATGTCGCTGATAATTGACCGATTACAGTACCTGTTGCGGTATTTTCATCAACTGAGAACTCAGTATCCATCAATACTGGTGCAGTACGAACATCAGCCATCGGGTCGACATTAATTGCTTTTGAACCTGAATCAGACAGCATAGTGAATTTAGCTCCTGATACAAGTAATTCAGCAGACTCACCTGGTGCTAACATTTCAACCTGATTTCCAGTCGAATCAAAAAGTCCTGCAACAGGTTCTGAGATAGCAAAAGTATATTGTGCCGTTGCATTATCTACTGAATTAGTAGGGATTGGAGTCCAGCTGTACTCTTCTGTACGGAAGCGAACATTTGCTTGCACTTTACCTAACTGATCAGCTGTTAAGCCAAAACTACTTAAACAACTTTGTACGGTTACGAAGTTATTTCCAACCGTATGGTAAGCATTACCAATGGCACCGCTTGTTGAACCATAAGCATGCGTGAAAGAAATCGCAGTACCAGGTTCAACATCATAGAACCACTCTAATTGACCAGCTTGCGCCGTTACATCCCAAACACCATCTTGATTTAAATCGAAATCGGCCATAAAGCCACCCACATAAGTATGTGTGATGCCTTTATCCATTACGAAAGTAGTCAATACCGCGTAACCTGACTCACAAAAAGTAGCAGGTACATCAATCGTCTCTATCGATGCGCTCACTAAATCAAAACGAGAACCGTCAATGTCATCACTTGCAACAGTAGGCGCAAAGAAAGGCTCGAAATTAACAGCACCGGTATTGGTTAGCATATGCGCTACACCGTTCTCTGTTTTTTCAGGCATTACACTGACTGATGCTGCAGCTTTAGGTAATATGTGGTAAACAAGATGGAATGCTTTTTCGCCACCTTCACTGAAGTTTAATGCACCATCAAGTTCTGATGTCGTTAATAATTCAGTGGCGGCAACACTACCCACATTGCTTGAATCAAGCATCCACTCTGGTAATTTAGCTGGATCAATTGTTGCGACAACATCAAACGATACGGTTTGACCAGCAGGTACTGTGACTGAAGAAGGGAAGCTCATACTAAGGGCACCGCGCTCTTCATCATCAGCAAAGCGCTGAGTTAAAGAAAGCGAATATGTTTTAGCAGAATTAGAGAAGTTTTTAACTTCAACTGTTTTTGTTAATGCTGTTGTTTGTGACAAATTAACCAAACCAAACGATAAAGCTGCCTGCTTGGTATCTTTTGCCCACGCAGCAACAGGTAAGTTGGCTGCTTTTTCAACATCAACTAAACCGGAACCAATGTAACTAATTGGTGCTAAGGCTGCATTTGGGTCAATTGAGCGGGCCTTCATCGTTACATCTAAATTAGCAGCATTCATTAGCGTTGCTTTTAACTCAAGTGCATTACGCTCTGGCAATGCTTCTTTAAGCAAGCTCATAGCACCCGCAGTAATTGGACCTGAGAAAGAAGTACCAGTAGCGCCAGATAAACCATCACCTAGACCTGGGTGTGCGGTCATAATGTTCACACCAGGAGCAGTAATTTCAGGCTTTAAATAGCCATCCATTGATGGGCCACGAGAAGTAAACGAAGCAATTGCACCACTTGTAACTTTTACCTCTTCTTTAAAGCTAAATGTTGCTGTTTCACCCGCATTTAATTGCGCTTTTAAATTATTTGCATCAGTTTGAGTAACAGAAACCGTGCGGATTGTTACATCAGGGCCTTTCGGTCCTGCTGACATGCCAGGTGCAGCACCTTCACGATTATTTGCGATAATTACAAATACGGCACCCTTACTTTGTGCATAAAAAGCTTTGTCCGAAAAGTTACAAGTTCCACGGTCAATCATCACAGCTTTACCAGTAAAATCAGTATCTGCTGAAAACGGATCACAACCTTCTTGATTTTCTGTTGGATAGATTAACTCAGCATCAAGATTACTAAATTCAAATGGACCTTCAGCACCAAAGGCTGCTGTACCAAATTCGGTTTCAACGCCCGCAACCGTTGCAGTGCCAATAGCAGCTTCATCTGTTGGATGAGTCATAGCACCAACAGATAATGCGTTTTCTGTAGTACTTGGACCACCCACGATAAATGGGTAAGCGCCGTCGTTACCTGCTGAAATAACTAAGTTAGTGCCAAGTTTTACCGCTTGGTTAATAAAAAGGCCAACAGCATCTAATGCTTTATCGCCATAATTACCACCTAAAGACATATTAACAACGTCGACACGATCAGAGATGTCACCATCGTTATTTGGATCCATTGCATTTTCAAGCGCTAAGATTTGCGCCAAACCAGAACAACCGTCGTCACAAACTGAATAAACATAGAGCTCAACATTTGGTGCAATACCAGTAACAGAATGAGAAACGTGGGTACCATGATTGGTATCAACATCAATAGGATCAGCATCATTATTTACGTAATCGTAACCACCTTTGATTTGACCTTGCGGCCAAACTACTGATGTAGGGTCACTAATTGCTTCTTCGTATGCTGCTGCGGTACCTGCACCACCAAATGCGGCATGGGTATAATCAACGCCAGTATCTAATACGGCAACTTTTACACCATCACCTTTTGCAATACCACTGGCAACCAAAGGTGTTGCTTTTACATAATCAGCACTATCTGCAACATCTAATTCATAATCAAAAACTGGATAGATATTATCTACTTCTGGTAATGATAATAGTTGCGCTAACGTATCTTTATCACCTTCAACAACAATCGAATTAACTAATTTACTGGTACGCGCTAATACCTTTACATTTAAATCAAGCGCTTGAATTGAAGCTTCAACTTTAGCTTGAACATTTGCGATTGCAGAAACTGACTGTGATTTCTCACCAAATGAAGCTTGTGATAAAGCTGCACCATGTAATTTTACCACCCAGCTTTTTGCTTCACGTTTAACTGCGGTATCTTTTTTAGTAACTTGCGCTTTAACTGCTTTTTGATTTTTTTGATTATATTGTTCAAACGAAGCTGCTGATACTTGTTGTGCCGTAATTAAAACACCACTTACAGCTAATGCTATTGCAGATTTTTTGATAATTCCCTGAGACATATTCACCCCGAATATTATTGTTAATTAGATGTTCTAGTTTGTAAACAAAGAACAACTATATCCCCTTTAGAAACAAAAAAGCAACCGATTAACCCAGCAATTAAGGAGTAATAAACATAAAATTTACATAACTGATTTTATCTGAAGTTTTTTTTAAAAAAAATTAGGAGAAAATCTTAAAAAATTCATAATGTTGATGAAACTATGAATTTTACAGAAATAAAAACTAAGGTAGTTTTATAACAGCGAAAAATCCTCAATAGGGATTTAAAGTTTGTTGATATTTATATTAGAAAGGCTTTAACAACCAGTATGGTGAAAAAGAAAAAATCCAGAGTGATTATCTCGCCTCTGGATTTATTAATTTAAATATGACTTAAAACTGTATTGCTATTAAAAAGCTTGGTTTAAATTCTCTAAACGCTCTAACTTTGCAGCAGTTACTAAACCCGAAGCGATTATTTTGGCTTCAAGTTTTTTAAGTTCAACTTGCTTAAGTGACTTCACAATCACAATGCCAATACCTAAATCCTTAACAACTGTTAAACCAAGCTGCTCGGTAAGCTTTGATAAATTGTCATCACTGCTAATATGCACTGCAATGTTACCCGTAACAACAGCTAAACCACCCGAAATACTATTTCTTAAGACATCTCCTGCAAACAGGCCTTTTTGTATCTCGGTATCACTCGATGCATTAATTAAAGCGTATTCACCTTGATTACCTGCAACCTCCGATGGTGTTGCCAAAAACTCAGGTATCGCTTTCATCCCTTGAATTTTTACATAACCGTCCGTAATTACTTCATCATTATGCTTAAAGTCATTCGCTTTAAAGGTAGGTAATTCAACATGTGGTAATGACTGTACTTTTTGTTTTGGCAGCGATAACTCTTCATGCGCTGTCGCTTCAAATGCAACTACATTGATGGCCAAAGCACTCGTTAGTGTCATTATGTGTTTAAACTTCATCATTTTATTCCTTACTCTACACGGCCAGTTACACGAATACCCCAACCTTCAAGTACTGAAGGTGTTTCATTCGGGACCACTACACTTAACTTACTCTCATCATTTAGATAAACAACTTGAGCTGGATCAGCTGCATCTACCACTTTAACTGTCCATTCTCCTTTACTGTTTTCACCATAAAAAGCATGTGATAAAAAGCTCACACTTGGAGCATGTATAAAGCCATTTAAAAAATAACGAGAGCTAGCAACCGCAGGAGTTAAATTTGCTTGCCCTGAAGATAGAATAATCGCTTTAGTACCTGATGGCGAAGTCACTTCAATTGCTAAATCAGTCGCTGCTGATGATTGCATATCACCAGGGATTTGCTCATGACTGTAATCAAAACGAGTTTCAGAGTTTGCAATGGTAAAGCTAAACTGCATCGCTTCAACCACCAAGTCTGAATCAACCAACATGCTATGGCTTGCACCAACAACTGAATTATTAGGTACACTTAAAGCTAACGGCTCACCTTGCGCTATAAATGCAGGTCCAGCTTCACCAATAACTACATCAACCGCTTGGCCTGTAAAATACCAATCACTTTGAACTTGTGGTGTAAGTGAAGTGAAACCTTTTGCCATTTTTACAGCTTCGCCTGCATTTACGCGACCTAAACCATAAAAGTTATTAAATTTATAGCCCGCAGCATTTTCAACCCAGCCTAAATGAGCGGTAAATTCACCATCACCTGTCGTACGTATAATAGGTGTATCTTCAGGGTCAGTTTGAGTGGCTGTGGTTGCTAGCACATGTTTGATATCACGCGCCGTCAGCGCAGGATTAGCCTCCATGACTAACGCTATCACACCCGATGTATTAGGCGCCGCAGAAGAAGTACCATTCATGCTGTTGGTATAATTACAGCTTGCATTTAATGGATGACCTGGGTAATCAAAGAAGTGATAACCAGCAACAAAACCTGCAGGTTGGCCATACAAACCTTCTAAATAGTTTAACAATGGAAAACCTGATGAACCATTCAGACACGTCATATTATCTGTAGTGATCATTGCAGGTTCCCATTGGCCGCTTTCACCCGCTGGCGCACTTAAAAACAAACCACTTCCAGATGTCGAATAACTCGCGCGCTTTCCGTTAGCTTTTAATGCACCGACAGTCACATGGTTTAAGCTTCGGTTAGCTGCTGATACATTCATATCAATACAACCTAAGCCTAACTCGTTAGTGCCTGATTTTTTACAAAAATCACCATCGCTATGACGACCTGACTCGAAATCATTACCCGACGCCTTAACGCTAATTGCGCCTTTACCATTACGCAATATAGTCGTTGCATAACTCGTTAAATAATTGTCAATCTGGTCATCAGGTAAAAATAGTGCAGGGTTAGAACCATAACTACGGTTAAATAATACTTCTTCATCCAACGCGATCCCACTACCTGGGAAACCATTTATGATAGCTTGTACATTGAAATCATTTTGTTTGGTTTTGCTATGAATAAAGTTCATACCAATGAGCTGTGCATCTGGTGCAACACCACGGCCGCCTTTGCCATTCCACCCTTCTGCTGCAATCAATCCAGCTACTGCTGTACCATGGTCACTAAAATCACCAAATGACTTATAAACACCATCAGCAGGAACAGGTTTTGTAGGATCAGTTTGATCAAATGCACCTGGATTTAAATTTAATGAACGATAAGGTAATACGTTATCATCTAAATCTTCATGGCGAACTTCTAGGCCAGAATCAACAACAACCGCAATCACTCCTTTACCTGTGACACCTTGCTGATAGGCTTGTGCCACATTCATATCAGCCCCAACTAGCGTAAGATTTTGATTAAAATGATCTAAACGAGTTTGCTTATATTGGGCTATTTCATCATCTGTAGTTAACCCATTTAACTTAGCCATCACAGTTAAAAACTCATCACTACGGGCAAAAGCACGCTGACCTGTATTACGCAAATGCCACTGCTCATTTGCAAGCGGATCTTTTTCGACTCCTGAAATATTGATCTTCGCCGACGCTGATTTACCATTCGCTGTAACCGTGTAATCAATCGATGCATCTTCACCCGTAAGTGAGATGTAAGTAAAATCACGCCCACTAAGCGCCATCGTCCCGTGACTAAAATGGTAAATACCATCCACCGCAGCCACCGCTTGGCCATTTTCAGCAAAACTAAAACTTAACTCATCACCATTTGAATCTATCGCTTTTAATGAATCCGTTACAGGCACCCAATGTTTTAGATTTGTTAACTCAACATTATTTGCACGCGGTGCAATATCGATCACTGCTGTTTTTTTATCATTATCACTGCCACAACCTGACAGCGTTATCATAATGGCTGCAGACAATACAGACATTTTAAATAGTGTGTGTTTCATAAATCCCCTAAGATTTTTATTTTTTTGAGCCTCTGCAAGGTACACAAGCGGACACTTACTTACAACACGCTATTTACAATCGTTATCAATATAAACAATACGATGCAGTTATGTTACAACTTACTGAGTATTGCGACTGGTGCGCAAACTAGGCATAGTAACGATAAATCTATCACCACAAAATTAAGCTCACACTTATGAATAGCGAAGCACTTAACATTCTCACCATGGCTAAATTAATCCAAACAGCTGTAGCGCCTGTATTTTTAATTACAGGAGTTGCAGCAATGCTTGGGGTATTGTCAAACCGCCTTGCTCGCATCACTGATAGAGCGCGCCAACTAGAAAAAAAAGTCCGTACCTCACAGGATGAATCGTTAAAAAAACTACTCACCACAGAATTACGAGCGCTTTGGAAACGCGCACGCTGTATTCATATTTCTTTTAGCTTGAGCGTATTGAGTGCATTGTTAGTTTGTACTGTGGTTATGGCTTTGTTTGTTAGCCATTTACTTGAAGTGAATTTAAACATGACAATTGGTATTAGCTTTGTCGGTGCCATGCTCTTTTTAATTTTTGCCATGCTGTCATTATTAGCAGAGGTATTTTTAGCCACACGCTCGATGCGCAGAGGCATGATTTTTACGCATATCGATTTAGATGACTAAAGATGCATATTTTTAATGCACCTTTAACCGCATTTTATTGCACCAAGTCACTGCATCAGGTAAAAGAGTCTGATAAATAATTAGTTCAGGGGTGAACATGATGAAAAAAACAATTTTATTACTCAGCGCATTATTAGCGACGCCAGTGATGGCAAATTCTATTTTCGAAAAACCAGAAGATGCTATTGAATATCGCCAAGCTGCTTTTTCGATGATCCGCGTACAAATTAGCGACATGGGTGACATGTTAAAAGGAGCAGTACCTTTTGATGCTGAGCGTTTTAAAATGCGAGCAAACAATGCCGCAGCTTTATCTAAAATGCCGTGGGAGGCTTTTGCTCCAGGTACAGACAAAGGCGAAACAAGTGCGCTAGCTGCCGTTTGGTCACAAAATGATGAGTTCATTAAAAAAGCAACAGCATTTCAAGACTATGCAGACAAACTAGCTGTTGCAGCACAATCAGGCGATCAAGCTATCATAGGTAAAGCTTTTGGTCCTTGGGCGAAAGGCTGTAAAGATTGCCACAAGACATTTAAAGACTAAATAACTTATTGTCTAACATTTTGATAAAATATAAAAAAGCGCCTTATCTGGCGCTTTTTATTGGCTAATCATTTAATTCATTATACAAATACTACTCAATTAAAGAGTGACTTAAACGATTCAAGCCCCCAAGTACTAAAAATAGCGACTTGTAATACCAACCAAATAATAAATGCAATCCAACCTGATTTAATCTGTGGCACAGTTTGAGTGCTTGTTTGCATTGTACCGCTCACCATGGCTTTGACTAAATGCTTACCGAGTAAACGATAAATAACAATAGCTGAAATATGCAGCGCAATTGCTATTAATAGCCCATCAAAAATCAATCGATGCAATCTACTTGCAAGTTCAACCCATGAAGAATCAACTACAGCCACCAGCGGCCCCTCGGTTAAAATATCATCCGTTGTCATTAAACCTGAAGTGGCTTGCGCCAGAATTAAAGCTAAAAAAAGTAAAACCATATAACTGCCGGCTGGATTATGGCCTATTGATTCTGATGGAGTTGTAATCGATTGCCACACCGCTTTTGGGCCATGAAATAAACGACTGAGTTTTGCGGTATCACTGCCTATCACTCCCCAAATCAAACGGGTCAACACCAAAGTTAGTACACTAAACCCTGCCACAAAGTGCACCGACATCCATCCTTCTTCGCCACTGAAATACAGTAATGCAATTGAGCCAACTAAGGCCCAATGGAAAAAACGAACAAAGCCGTCCCACACTTTAATTTGATGTTTATTCTCTGTAATCATCTTTCAAATCTTCTAATTAAAACACTGCAATATGATGCCATGTATCATCGCCATGAACCATTCGAACACGATAAAACAGCCTATATTTTCGTCGTAACGGATCATTTTATACAAGCTTTGTTTGCTAGCTTCGATATACTCGATACTCTAGCGTAAATAACCAAACCTATTGTTTCCACCCGAAATATTATCGATAAAAGGAACTGAGCATGAACAAAGCCATCCTAAAAGGCTTTTGGGATATGTTGCCCCTCAATTTAGCTGTGATCCCTTGGGGCATTTTATGCGGCTCTTTAGCGGTGCAAAATGGGTTCACCCCTTTGGAAACTCAACTGATGTCACTGCTGGTCTTTGCCGGTTCAGCCCAGCTCGTAGCGATTGAGTTAATTAGTCAAAATACGCCATTACTTACAATATTATTTACCACGTTTATTATCAGCTCGCGCCATTTTTTATATGGCTTAAGTATTCGCCATAAAATCATTGCTCAACCACTGCGCTGGCGCTTACCCATCAGCTTTGTTTTAACCGATGAACTATTTGCTTTTTCACACCATCGGAAAGCTTATCAATCCAAAATTAGACTGGTGTATGCTCTAAGTGCAGGTTTTAGCTTTTATATTTGTTGGAATATTTGGACACTTCTAGGCATTATTGCAGGCTCATTATTACCCGACCTCACCCACATGGGCCTTGATTTTGCCATTGCAACCACCTTTATTGCCTTGGTGATCCCAGGCATAAAAAACTGGCCTATCTTTATCACGGTGTGTACCGCTGGAATTTTTGCAACTTGGTTTAAGGCGATTGGATTTGAATTATGGTTAGTCGGTGCGGCACTAATTGCAATGGGCGCAGGCTATGGCAGTGAAAAACTGATCAAAAAATTAAAGGAGACATGATGCTCACTACAATCATTTTAATGGCCTGTGTTACATTTAGTAGTCGCTACTTGTTTTTACATCACAATCTACCATTTGCAGTAGGGCCCAAATTACAACAATTTTTAAGTTACAGCGCACCTGCGGTACTGACCGCCATTTGGGTTCCTATCGTATTACTCGATGAAGGCGAGTTAAAACTTGATAGGCACAACCCCTATATTCCCGCTGCACTTATAGCGATTGTGGTAGCTGCGCGCACTAAAAACATTTATTTCACATCACTTGCGGGATTAAGTGTTTTCTATTTTTTACGCTAAAAACCCACCACCAAACAGTGATGGGGTTTAACAAAAATAGTAACCAACTAATTGACCTCGATTCTAGATAATAGATTTATTAACAGTTAAATTAAAAAATAAATATCTCATTTATTGTTCTCTAGCCAGAGACTTTTAAGGGTAACAATGCAGCTTTGCTGGGTCTATCGGCCTTAATCCAACATTGCTCGATTGAAATTGAGATAGATTTATTATCCAGTTTTGAGTTAATTACCACTATGGCTTCGGATCACACCTTCTTGCATGGTTGAAGCGATAAGTTGACCTTGTTGATTAAAAAATTGCCCGCGCACCAAACCACGGCCTCCACTTGCTGATGGGCTATCAACCGCATATAAAATCCAGTCATCCATTCTAAACTCGCGATGAAACCACATAGCATGATCAATTGTTGCGACTTGCATATTTGGCTGTAAAAACGACAAGCCATGAGGCTGTAAAGCAGTCGGCAAAAATTCAAAATCAGAAGCATACGCTAACAAATATTTATGCACCCGCAAATCATCAGGCATATCACCATTGGCTTTAAACCAAACATAACGCTCAGGATGTGTGACCTCAGGTTTAAATGGGTTTTGAAAATTAACCGGGCGCATTTCAATTGGTTTTTCACAAATGATTTTATTACGGATACTTTCAGGAATTAAATGCGCATTTTCACGATAAAAATCTAGTGATGAACGCAATTTATCTGGGCCAGGAACATTAGGCATAGCAGCTTGATGAGTAACACCTGGCTCATCACAATGAAAAGACGCTGTCATATAAAAAATGGGTTTACCATACTGAATCGCACTGACACGCCGCGTACTAAAGCTTTTACCATCACGAATGGTTTCAACATCATACACAATAGGCTTGGTCACATCACCCGGGCGTAAAAAATAAGAGTGGAGTGAATGTACTTTTCGCTCTTCTGCTACCGTTTCTTTAGCTGCAGACAAAGCCTGCCCCATAACTTGACCACCAAAAACAGCTTTAAAACCTAAGTCTTGACTCGGGCCTCGATAGATACCTTGCTCAATGGTTTCTAGCTTTAATAAGGCGAGTAGATCATCTAATACTTGGCTCATTTTACATTTTTTCACCGGCTGACTCATGATAAAGTGACTATAACAATTTGCAGTAACATGCTGCCACTAAATTTAGTGAAATTACTCTATTTAAGGATCTCTTGTGGCTTATTGGCTGTTTAAAACCGAACCTGATGTCTTTTCAATTACTGACTTAGCAGAAAAAAATACCGCCGATTGGGAAGGTGTTCGCAATTATCAAGCGCGTAATTTTTTACGCGATGGCGTTGCACTAGGCGATTTAGTGTTTATTTATCACTCAAGCTGTAAACAACCCGCAATTGTTGGTATTGCCGCTATCTCAAAATCAGCTCATATCGACCCGAGTCAATTTGATCCTAGTAGCGAGTATTTTGATAAAAAATCATCTTCGGATTCACCTCGTTGGTTACAGGTCAGTGTTGAGTTTGTTGAGCAATTTAAGCAACCTATTACGTTAACAAAACTAAAAGCTGACCTAAATCTAACTGATTTTATACTAACCCAAAAAGGCTGCCGCTTATCTGTGATGCCAGTAACGCCAGAACAATGGCACTACATCACCAATATGTGCCAAACATAGCTAAATAAGCAGTTTTAACTAGACTTAAAGAGTAAACAAAGCTGAGTAATACACTATGTCAATTGAGCGACGAATTAAGGAACTAACCGATAGTGAAAATTGGGGTTTATTATCAATGGCTCAGCAAGCATCAATTACTGAGCTTTATCGTTATGGGTATAACCTTGCGTTTATTCGCTTGACGATAAGCAATTCGCTGGCTTTTTTATCTCTTGATGGGCAATACATCACAGTTAATACCGAAGGGGATATTGATACCAATCCGAACTGTGATATTCGAAAATAGACTAGACAAAACAGACAGATAAAAATAACATCTTCTACAGACATTCATTTAGGGATTAACCATGTCAGTACTTTTAAAATCAGAAGATCAACGATTAGACGATGAGCGTCGCTTCACCACCCCTGATCTTGAAACTTTTTGGCATGTATTAACACTGGCACAAAAACTAGCATTGAATAAACTAAATCAATACGGTTACCAACTTGCTTTTACGCGCGCATCTGATGGTACTCATTTAGCCATTGCTGTTTGTGATAATGTTATAGCAACGATTGATTATGAAGGTGAAGTTAACTTAAATCCAAGCCTAAAAACTCGTTAAGCTAAGTTAATTCACCAACATTTATAAGCTGATTTTATTTTACCAACGCTTGCCATTGCACTTCATTCGCTAATAGACGTTCACTAGCAATATAGTGCAAAACATCTCCCGCTTTGACTGAGTAATCTAATGGTGGATTAAGCTCTAACTCATCACCAATTCGAGAACGAGCTACGCCTAAAACAATCGCATTATGGTTGTCTTTGAAAGCATGAAATATGCTTGAAAAAATCAATGTATCTACATCGTCGGGCACAACCAAGCTAAATTGAGTATCGCCATACAGGGTTGAAAGCAATTCTTCATGTACTCTGCTCGAACCTGGGTCTTGCATCGCTCTTACCAGCATTTCGGCCGATTTTGAGCTACTACATTCAACATTAGCACAATGGTCTCGCAACATTTCAATTTTACTATCGTCATTAAAATAAGCACTAATATGACAATCAGTTTTAACTAACTTACTAATGCGTAAAGAAGTTGTGAATGTTTGGTCGTCATCCTTGCCATCAACAATCACTTTATCAGCATAAGAAATAGCAACTCGCTGTAATTGTTCTAAGTCTGTGTAACTGGTTAATTTAACAAAATCAACATGTGGATTACTGGCAAATGGATGCTGTATTTCATCAGTTACAGCCAGCAAAATGCGCCGAGCGATACGCTTATTATCAGCTAAGATATGCTCAATAATTTTACTAGTACGCTTTTCGTGCCAACCAAAAATAATGATATGGCCAATATAATGATTAAAACTATTTTCACCTGTCATAGAGCGCTTAATTGTATCCGTAATTGTTTGACCTGTTTTTCCCAATAGCACGCCAAAAAGCGCTAAGCCAAAAGGAATTTGAATAACTGCCACAAACCACTTACCTATATCAGTACTTGGGCTTAAGTCACCATAACCGACTGTCGAAGTTGTGACAATGTAGTAATAAAAATAATGGTGAAGACTTGTGAGTTTTGTTTCACCTGCCAGCACCAGCACCAACCAAGTAAGCAATAAATGCGCAAATACAGCTGCAACGACAAACAACCAACTTACTTTTTCAATATGACTACGAAACTCTAACAATATCTTTTTTAATATTAAATTCATTTAAAATTCCGACTGGATCCATTTAATCACAAAATAAGATTGTTGATTATGCCGCACAGATATATGTACAACAAATTAAAAACTATTTTGTCATGTTAATGACAGGCATCAATTATGCAGCTAAACTCAAAAGTGAACTGTCATAGTTCGTAAAGGGCAAACTTAGTGAAAATTAAGGACGCAAAGCTATTGGTCTAAGGGTATTTACCTATGATTGCAAAGCTGCCAACGATAACAGTATCGGGGGCCCTAGGCTGCTTCGTATGTACCTCCGAGTTCAAACAATTTACTTTTCTAAATTTCTGAACAAGGCGAAGCAGCCTGATTTCCTTTTTAACCTTTTAGTTTTGTTTTTTCCTCTTTGATGTATTGCTCAATTTGTTGCTCTAATACAAATAAAGGTACAGATCCGTTTTTCAAAATTTGATTATGAAACTCTCTTACATCAAAATGTTCGCCAAGCGCTGTCTCAACTTGCTGACGTAAACGCTTAATAGTTAATTCACCCACCTTATAAGATAAAGCTTGGCCTGGCCAAGAGATATAACGATCCGTTTCTGTTTTTACATTATGTAATGATAAAGCGGTATTATCTTGCATAAATGCCATCGCTTTTTCACGGCTCCAACCATACATATGCATCCCCGTATCAACCACTAAACGTGCTGCGCGCCACATCTCATAAGTTAACCGGCCAAAGTTACTGTACGGATTCTGATAAAAGCCAGCTTCAATCCCTAACCATTCGGAATACAAACCCCAACCTTCACCAAAAGCCGAAATATAAGAATCTCGACGATAGTCAGGTAAATGAGTCAATTCACTGTTTAAAGAAATTTGTAAGTGATGACCCGGTACAGCTTCATGTAAAGTTAACGCTTCTAGTACATATAGTGGGCGCTTATCCAATCCATAGGTATTCACCCAATAATAACCAGGCTGATCATCCCTATTTGGTCCAACATAACGACCGGTGGTGTACTTAGGCGCAATACTTTGAGGCACGGGTGCTACGCCATAAGGAATGCGCGGCAAATGATTAAATAATTTCGGCAACTGAGCATCCATCTTTTTAGCTATATAAGATGCTTCTTTTAACAATGCTTCGGGTGTAGTGGCATAAAATTGCGGATCTGTTCTTAAAAAGTGAATAAAATCCGCGAAACTACCATTAAAATTGACACTCTTAATGATTGCTTCCATTTCTTTGCGAATGCGAGCAACCTCACTTAAACCCAATTGATGGATTTGTTCTACCGTCATATCAGTTGTAGTGAAATACTTGGCGCGATTGGCATAAAAATCGGCACCATTTGGCGTGGTAGAAATACCAATTTGCTCTCGTGCTGCTGGGTAATATTCATTTACAAAAAACTGGTAGTATTGCTCAAGCGCAGGATTCACTTGCTCACGAATCACTTTTGTTGCCTGCAAACGAAATTCCGCCAATTCGTCGGCTGTTAATCCCAATGACTGATTCTTAAAAGGGCTATAAAATTCAGATGACTCGATATCTTGGTTTATCAGCGCAGCAATTGAACTTTCATACCCTTGCAACACAACTTTTGGTTGAGTTAAACCTATCTTAATCCCTTCTTTCATCCAGTGAATGTTTTCATTGAAGTAACGTGGTACATCAGCCAATCTTTGCAAATACAATTCATATCCAGCTTTGGTTGAAAAATCAGAGCGAGCGACCATAAAAGAGAGCTCTGAATGAAAACCAAATTCAGATGTCAATGGCATATAATGAGCATTAAATTTATATTCATCGATATTGTTTTGAATTTGCGCTTTTAAAATAGCTAAGTTAATGCGATTTTCTGAGCTTAATTCTGTACTTTCTAGCAGCTCTAATTGCTGTACAAATGCTTCTCTTTTAGCATTTGTTTGAGCTAAAAATTCTGGCGATAAATCGGCAAGATAATGGCCATTTACAGCTCCATTTTGCGCAAAAGGATCGATACTTTTGCGATAGGCAACAACTTGCTCAGCAAGCGTAGTAAATTGTGCATCAACAGATAATTTTTGTGTTGTGACGCAGGCGCTAAGAGCAACAGCACACCCAATAGCAATCAGAGAATGTTTTATAGTTTTTATCATAAGAAACCCTTCATTTAGTTATAAAGAGGCTACCTCAGCAAATCTTCATTGCCAACTAAATGCGGTTAACTTAGTTAAAGTTTATCTAAATATAATGCTCATCATTTAAGCATTTGATTACAGGTTGTTACAAAGTGAGTCAATATTTACCCACTTAAGTATTAAATTTAATGATTCTCGTTTAAAACAGTTTCAAATTTTGGCGATTTGTTTTTTAATGCCTACACCCCATGGATTGGGTGTGCATTTTCATGATACGGACATTGCTATTTTTCAATCTACCACTATTTTATCGCTCGGTGTTGATTATGAAGTACCATGATTCCATGGCCACAGCCCAAGACAAAATGACTCGAGTTTGTCTCTTTTTAGAACAACACAAACTGGTACCCATCCCAATTAATTATCATGTGGCCTACGCGTATATTTCAGATAATCACCCTGCACTTAAACAAGCTATTAATGGCTGTATTTCAAACAAAACCTTGCTTGATAATTTCTTAGTCGAATCTTGGTATAACGAGTACCTATCATTTGAAAGTAAGAACCAAGATACACTCATTAAAGGCGTTGATCAGGTAGTTAATAAAATCAGTCATTCAACATCAGATAGTCACGAAGCGGTGAATCAATATTTAGCTCATTTAGATTCAAGCTTAGTTGGCATTAATGAAAGTAACTTACCTAGATCACGACAAATTATTTCCTCTTTGATAGATGCAACATATGCATTAAAGGGTCAGCAACAACAGCTACAAGAAACACTCTTGCAAGCGCAAGCTGAAACAGAAAAAACCAGAATTGCATTAGATCAACTTAGAAAAATACGTTACACCGACCCACTGACAGGTTTATTCCAATACACCTATCTAGATCAAAAAGTTACGCTTTGGAAAGAGCAACATCAGTCACTTTGTGCAATCACAATAGATTTAGATCACTTTAATGATTTTAATCAAAAATATGGCCATCTTATTGGCGATATAGTACTGAGTAAAGTGGCAAAAAAAGTACAATCATATGTACTCGAAAGTGGTATACCTGTACGCAACAAAGGTGAAGAGTTTTTAATTGTTTTGCCTGATATAACACAAGCAACAGCAAATGAAATTGCCGAAAAAATTCGCAATGGAATTGAGAAACTACGATTTATCAGTTCACGCAGTGGTAAACGCTTACCTTCCATTACCGTATCGGTCGGGGTTGCACATTTGCCAGCCGATAGTGACTTAACATTACTCACATACAATGCACAACAAGCAATGGAAATTGCTAAAAAAAGAGGCCGCAATACTGTAGCTAACTTCTTAAATTAAAATTGCTCATGGGGTGGGCAATTTGAAAACCCTGCAACCCATCAACGCCCAATTGCCTTGCCCAATTAGACTCTTGCTCTGATTCAACTTGTTCACACACCACAATAATTCCTAGACTATGAGCAAGCTGAATAATTGTTTCTAAAAATGACCAGTTTGCACGGTCGGTACCAAGATCATGAATAAAGCTGCCATCAATTTTAATAATATCGATATGCCACAGCCGCAACATTTTTAAGGTATTCTCACCCATGCCAAAATGATCAACCGCCACCCGGCTACCTAACGACTGTAATTTGTGCACTATCGCGGCTGCATTTTGAATTTGCCCTAACGAAGCTTCATCAAACTCCCAAATAACTGAGCTAAAAAAATCAGCATAAGTATGAGATAAATCAGTCAGCCAATTAGTAAATTTTTCATCCATCATACTGTAAGGTGATAAATTAATGCTGACAGGTAATAATAAATCATTTTTTAAATAGGCACTTTTCACCATTTCAATTATGCGCTTATCAAAATACTCAACACAACTAAACTTCTCGGCTTGCGATTGCAGTAATTTGGCGGGGATCGCTTGTTGCTGAAACTCAAAAGCACTTAATACTTCAGCAAACATCACATTAAGTTGATCTGATAACATTACTTTTTGCTGACAGAAGTTCAATACACTTTCTTCTATCACCTGCAAAACAGCTTCGCGCGATTTTAAAATAGCACTTACTTGGCTCAACATACTGTTTTCTGGATTAAAGTGATATAAATGAGGCTCTTTCTTTGCCATGCTAAGCGCATCATCGACGCGGATCAAAATCTCAGAAAGTGACTGCTGTGATTTAAAAACAGTTGCGCCAATTAATACCTGTTTTTTACGTTGGTAACGATTTTGCAGCTCAACAAACTCCAAAGCCAAATGCTTAATTAAATCAATCACATCATCTTGTAATACATCAATTAAAATACAGGCAAATTCATACTCATTCACTCGATATAACGGCACATTCGCATCTTGTCGTAGTGTAAGTTGACTTAGATGAATAATATCCTCCATAAACGCTCGGGCAACCTGAAAGCCCTCTTGCTGGCGAATGACCTCAAACTGATTTAATCGAATAAAGACCAGCGCACCTGCATGCTGCTCGTTTTCAAACAAGACCTGATTAAGTTGAGCGATAAATAACCGTCGATTCCCTAATTGAGTTAACTCATCTTTGTATAATGATTTTTTTGCCAGCTCCAAGCGTTCACTTAATTCACTAATCATTGCTTTTACTTGTTCAGTCATTTCATTATGTGCCACAACCAAGCTTTCAACTTCCTTGACACTTTTAACTGCTTTTAGGACAGGATAATGCTTATGACTTAAGGCCTTGCTTTGCAACGCCAAAGCAGATAAGGGCTGAGTAATTGAGTGAGCAAACCGTTTGATATATAAAATTAAAATAATAAGAAATACTACAAATATGCAAAAGTGGAAAACTAATAACTCAACAATAAAAGGAACCAAAACAGGAGGCTGTAATTGTAGCGTTAAAACAAATTGTTGCCCTTGTTGATTGGTTAAAACAGTGCGGATTGGCAAACTAACAGGGCTAATTTGTTGCGCTAAAATTGCAGGATAAACCGTATGCTCTTGCTTTTGATAATATTGGTAAAACAAATCATCGGTAGCTTCCACAGTTAAAGCTAATAGACGAACAGGAACAGCTTTGGCATTTTGAGCCAATAACAACTCCAATTCACTCTTATCTAATACATTAAGTTGGGGTTCGATATTTAATGCGATTAAACGCAGCAAATATTCTGATTGTAAAATGCTTTGCTCCTCAGCCTGCTTTTTACCCTGAAAAATCACTGCAGCACTCACAATCAATAACACTGAAAATAGAAACAAGCCAAACAGACTAATTAAATGCCGCGCTAAACCCATGCTGTCTCCACATAATAAAAATAGGGAAATATGACTCTTTTGAATAGTTTAGACCGTATCAATGCAAACGCATTAAAACACACTGAATAATGCAAAATAGTCATTATCCTTATTCAGTTATTGGTATTGTGTAACTCAATCAAGTAAACTAACCGCGCATGCAAACACAGAGATAAACCATGGAACAGAAGCAAAACACCACCACTCACTTTGGTTATAAAACCGTTGATGCAGAACAAAAAGCCAGCTTAGTCGCTGATGTTTTTCACTCTGTCGCGGCTAAATATGATGTGATGAACGATTTGATGTCTATGGGGATCCATCGTCTGTGGAAACGTCAAACGATTGCAAGTTCAGGTGTACGCAAGGGTCATAAAGTACTCGACCTTGCCGGTGGCACTGGTGACTTAACCGCTAAGTTTAGCCAAATCATTGGTGAAACAGGCCAAGTTATTTTGGGTGATATTAATGACTCAATGCTTAAAGTTGGCAGAGAAAAACTCAGAAACCTCGGCTTAGTTGGTAATATTGAATACGTGCAAATGAATGCAGAAGCATTACCTTTTCCAGATAATACCTTTGATATCATTACCATTGCTTTTGGTTTACGAAATGTAACAGATAAAAGCAAAGCGCTTGCTTCAATGCACCGAGTATTAAAGCCAGGTGGTCGCTTATTAGTATTGGAGTTTTCAAAACCAAACTCAGAGGCGCTAGCTAAAATTTACGACTTCTATTCATTTAACATCTTACCAACCATGGGTAAAGTCATCGCTAACGACAGTGAATCTTACCAATACTTGGCTGAATCAATTCGGATGCACCCAGACCAAGAAACTCTTAAAGAAATGATGAATGAAGTCGGCTTTGAGCAAACTACTTATCAGAATCTGACAGGTGGGATTGTTGCATTACACCGAGGATTCAAATTCTAGGATTTTTATGCTGTCACAACTTCTTATCGCTTTAATCGAAAGCGCGGTTAATCAAGTATTTAAGTTATCCCCAAACTTACATAACTTATTATCAACCGCAAGGCAGCAAACTTTGTTAATTTACATTCGTGATTGGCAG
This sequence comes from Pseudoalteromonas tunicata, assembly GCF_002310815.1. NCBI lineage: Bacteria > Pseudomonadati > Pseudomonadota > Gammaproteobacteria > Alteromonadales > Pseudoalteromonadaceae > Pseudoalteromonas > Pseudoalteromonas tunicata. The sequence goes on from NZ_CP011032.1 coordinate 3,713,440, forward strand.
CAGGGTTTTTCCATTGTGTACACGGGTCAACAACTGATCATTTTAAGTACCACAGAAACTCTGGCCGATTGCGCAATCAGCACCGACATCAATACCCTACAACAACTAAAAGATCCGAGTAAAATCACTCAACTTATTCGTGAAAATAAGCTCGATTTAGAAGGCGACCTACATTTAGCGCAAACTTATAGCAAGGCGTTTTCTAAACTTGAGATTGATTGGGAAGAACACTTATCTGGCTATATCGGTGATGCCGGCAGTTTTCAACTTATCAATCGGCTTAAAGCCGCAGAACAAACTCGAATCAAAACCGACTCAACACTGAGCAGTATGTTTAGCGCATTACTTCAAGACGAACTCAGAGTCGCCATTCATCCTTTAGAACTTGATGAATTTAAACAACGCAACCGCCAACTCAAAGCAGATTGCGCCCAGTTAGAACAACGTATCAATGCACTGCTCAACTAAGCAGTCACAAGGATCTTTGCGTGCGAGTAGCCAGACTTTATAAAATCATTCACACCTTGTTGTTTTTTGGCCTAGACACTCTAGTCCCCAAAAAGTGGCAACCTTGGTACTTCAAAGCCGTGCGTCTTTGTTTTTTTTGGATCCGAAATCACCATGCAGAGACACCTGCGGGGCAAAAACTACGTTTAGCACTAGAACACCTAGGCCCTGTTTGGATTAAATTTGGCCAAATGCTGTCAACCCGACAAGATTTATTACCCGTCGATGTCGCACAAGAGCTCGCGCTGCTACAAGATAAAGTGCCACCATTTGAAGGAGCGCTTGCAAAACAAATTATCGAAACCGCTTTAGGGCTAAACGATATCAGTGAATGTTTTAGTGAGTTTGACTCAACTCCTCTTGCTTCGGCATCTATTGCTCAAGTGCATAGTGCCAAAATAATTACAGCAAATGGCCAAGTCGAAGAAATCGTCATTAAAGTTATTCGCCCAGATATTGAGCCAATCATTCATTCTGATTTATATTTAATGCAAGATTTGGCGAAATTAGCGAGTCAGTTTTTACCCGATGGCAAACGCCTTCGCCCTGTTGAAGTGATTAAAGAGTATCGTAAAACACTTTTAGATGAGCTTGATTTGATGCGAGAAGGCGCCAATGCCATTCAATTGAAACGCAACTTCGAAAACTCAGAAGCACTTTATATTCCTTATATTTACAGCGACTTGAGTCGTAAAAACGTGTTAGTGATGGAACGTATTTACGGTATTCCAGTCTCAGATTTAACCGCATTAAAAGCACAGGGCACCAATTTAGAGCTCCTTGCAGAGCGCGGCGTACAAGTCTTTTTTACTCAAGTTTTTCGCGATAGTTTTTTCCATGCTGACATGCATCCGGGCAATATTTTTGTATCTTACAATACCCCACATAATCCACAATATATTGGTATTGATTGCGGCATTGTTGGCACGCTCAACAAAGAAGATAAACGCTATTTAGCTGAAAACTTTATCGCTTTTTTTAATCGTGACTATCGCAAAGTAGCCGAATTACATGTCGATTCTGGTTGGGTGCCTGCCGAAACAAACGTCGAAGAATTTGAATTTGCAATTCGCACAGTCTGTGAGCCCATCTTTCAAAAACCATTGGCTGAAATTTCATTTGGTCATGTGCTCGTTAATCTATTTAACACCGCGCGGCGCTTTAACATGCAAGTACAACCTCAGCTAGTATTGCTGCAAAAAACGTTACTGTATGTTGAAGGGCTTGGTCGTCAACTTTATCCGCAACTCGACTTATGGAAAACCGCCAAACCATTTTTAGAGCAATGGGTTAAAGATCAAGTTGGCCCAATGGCTGTGCTTAAAAACATACAGGCTAACCTGCCATTTTGGGGCGAAAAATTACCCGAACTACCAGACCTAATTTATAACAGCTTAAAAAACCAACATAAAAACGCGAACCAACCGATTATCCGTAATGAAATTGAGTTAAAACCACTTTTGTTAGGATTACTCGCGTGCAGTAGCCTTGTTATTGCCAGCATTTTTTATGTCTCGGCAAATCAACCTTTTGCTATTGGCAGCTTTATCTTTGCGGCGATTTGTTTTGTCTGTGCATGGAACAAGGCAAAATAAGCCACTAAACCGCACTATGGTAAGTAAAATCAGCATTAAAGCAGATGATTTTTACTTATTCGGGCGTATAATGAACAAAATTTTTAGAGGACTAAGCAGATGGGTTTTGGCGGCATTAGCATTTGGCAATTAATTATTATTTTAGCAATCATCGTTTTGCTGTTTGGCACTAAAAAACTACGTAATATTGGTGGTGACTTAGGCAATGCGGTAAAAGGGTTTAAAAAAGCTGTATCTGAAGACAATTCTGAAACAGTGAAGCCTGAAGCAAATACAAACAATCTGAACCATAAAGAATCAGAAGTAAAACCAAACACCACTACGACCACCAAAGAGCAAGATAAGGCCTAACGATGGGCTTTTGGGAGCTAGTTGTTATTTTTGTTGTTGGCCTAATTGTTCTTGGGCCTGAGCGCTTGCCTGTTGCAGTGCGCACCGTAGCGCGTTGGATTAAAAGCGTTAAACAATTTGGTAATTCTGTTCAAGCCGAAATTAATGAAGAATTACGGGTGCATGAATTACATCAAAATTTAAAAAAAGCCGAAGAACAAGGCATGAACAACTTATCACCCGAATTACAACGCTCGATTGCAGAGCTCAGCCAAGCGGCTCAATCTGTCACTCATAGCTTTAAACCTGTAGAACCACCTCCTGAACAAGATAAAAAAAATGACTAGCCAGCAGGCACACTCCGGCTTTATCAGCCATTTAGTTGAACTAAGAAACCGCTTAATGCGCGCCATCTTCGCAATTTTAATTATTTTCCTCAGCTTAGTGTATTTCGCCAACGATATTTATAGCTTTGTCGCTACGCCATTAATTGAACATTTACCCGCAAATGCCAGCATGATCGCGACCGATGTCACCGCGCCATTTTTTGCTCCATTTAAACTAACCTTGTTTGCAGCATTGTTTTTGGCTTTTCCTTTTGTTTTGCATCAGGTTTGGGGATTTATTGCACCTGGCCTGTATCAAAATGAAAAGCGTATGCTTATTCCAGTACTGATTTCGAGCGTATTGCTGTTTTATAGCGGTATTGCATTTAGCTACTTTGTGGTTTTCCCTATAATTTTGGGCTTTTTTACTAGCATAGGTCCAGAGGTGATGACTCTCACCCCCGATATCAGTAGCTATCTTGATTTTGTACTAAAGTTATTTTTCGCATTTGGTATCGCTTTTGAAATCCCGGTGTTTATTATGCTGTTATGCTGGAGCGGCATGACCACCACAACCGATTTAAAAAACAAACGGCCTTACATTATTGTAGGTGCTTTTGTATTGGCGATGTTTCTAACACCGCCGGACGTGCTATCGCAAACACTGCTCGCCATCCCCATGCTAGCCCTGTTTGAACTCGGCTTAGTTTTGGCTTCATTTTATTCAAAAAAACAATCAACAGAAGAAATGGAACAACAAGAATGAAAAATAAATTACTAACTTTGCTCTGTTTATGTTCATTTAGCGGCCTTGCAGCTGAGGCACAAACATTGCAGCAATGTCGTACCATTGAAAATGATCTTCACCGCCTAATCTGTTATGACAAAGTGGCAAATGCGACGTTTAATCAAGAAAAAACAAACGTAACCGCTAACGCTCCTATACAAGCAGCTCCACAAGCAGCTCCACAAGCAGCTCCACAAGCAGCTCCACAAGCAGCTCCACAAGCAGCTCCACAAGCAGCTCCACAAGCAGCTCCACAAGCAGCTCCACAAGCAGTATTTGGCTTAGAGCATAAACAAGCAAGTGAATCCGAAGAAGCTGAAACGCTAGTTGCTATCGTCAATACAATAAAAAAAGCACCACGAGGCGAACTTATTTTAACGCTAGACAATAACCAAGTCTGGCGACAATTAGGCACAGATGGTTTTCGTATTAAGACAGGCCAAACGGTTGTTATTTCTCGTGGCGCTTTTAACTCTTTCTTGTTAAAACTACAAGGTGGCAATAAAACAGTTAGAGTAAAACGCGTTTCGTAATGACGATGACATTGATAGATGCAGGGGTAAACCTCTGCAATGCACAATTTGATAAAGACAGAGAAGCTGTTTTAGCGCGAGCAAAAGCAGCAAACATCTCTAACTTATTGTTAATTGGCACAGAACTCGCACAAAGCAAACAAGCTTTAGAGGACGCAAACCGCTACGGTTTTTTTTCAACCGCAGGCATTCATCCCCATTACGCTGTTGACGCTGCTGATAACTTTATTACTGAACTAACAACACTGTTGCAACAACCTAATTGTAAAGCAGTCGGTGAATGCGGCTTAGATTATAATCGTGATTTTTCACCTCGTGATATCCAGCGCGAAGTTTTTGCAAAGCAGCTAACACTAGCTAACACCTTAGATTTGCCCGCTTATATCCATGAGCGCGACGCAAGTGATGATCTTTACCACTTGGTTAAAGAGCATAATACAACTGGGGTCGTTCATTGTTTTACTGGCAATAAAACTGCTTTAACCCGCTATTTAGATTTAGGTCTTTATATTGGAATTACGGGCTGGGTCTGTGATGAGCGCAGAGGCTTAGAGCTACAACAACTCATTCAATATATTCCTAACGATCGATTACTGATTGAAACCGATGCGCCATTTTTAATCCCACGTAATATCAAGCCAAAACCTAAGTTACACCGAAATGAGCCCGCTTATTTACCTTATATTTGCCAAATGATTGCGAGCCTAAAACAAACCGATGCACAAACCATCGCTCTGCATACTCGGCAAAATACTGAACGCTTATTTCGCTTAACCACGAGGCAATAATGTTAAGATACTTGTGGTGCTATGTTTTAAGTCTATTGTTAAGTCTGTCGGCTTTGGCTAGCGATAAAATCATCATTGATGATGACTTTCAATCCATAAAACCATTAGTATTTAAGTACCTCAGTAGCGATGAATCCCTGGCGCAAATTCAACAAAACTCAGACAGCCAATGGCGAAGCTCTAATGATGGAACACTCAATCTTGGTATTCAACCAAACGCTATTTGGGTTAGCTTTACTATTAGTAATCAAACACCTGTTAATAAAACTTTATATTTATTACTTGAGCACCCCTTACTTGATAGCGTACGCCTACATCAGAGCCACCAAGACAGCATTACAACATTTGCCGCCATTGGTGATCGCGAGCCGCTAAAAAATCGCCAGATCAAAGATGATTCTTTAGTCTTTGTTTTTAACCTTGATGCCAATGCCAATGATGTTTTCTATATGAAAATAGTCAGTCAGGGTAACATTAAGCTGCCAATGAGCCTCTGGACGCCTGAGCAACTGCTACAACATAAAACGAAAAGAAACCTAATTACAGGGCTATTTTTAGGATTTTTATTGGCTCTGGTTTTCAGCAATGGCTTGTTGTTTATGTTGACTCACAAAGCCCGCTTTCTATTAGGTAGCCTCTATATTGCCTGCTTATGGACACTTATTACGGTTACTTTTGGCTTAAGTTATCGCTATTTTTATGTCGATGTAAAATGGTTACACGAAAAAAATATCGCGTTATTGTTTTTAACTGCAGCTATCTTACTTAACTTTTTAGCTGAACATTTGTTAGAACTTGATGCCCGCTTTAAATCATTAATTCGTATTATGCGGATCACCTTTGTGGTCAGTTTACTTATTTTGCTTAGCTTACCTTGGTTTAGCTATGCAACAGGCTTACATATTAGTCTGTTTAGCACATTAGTTAACTTAGTTATCTGTAGTGGGGTTTCTGGCTTTTTACTTGTTAAAAAACAGACTTATAGCAAATGGATATTATTGAGTCAGCTCAGTTATTTGGTGGCAATCATCTTTAGTATTTTTATTTTTAATGGCAAAGATCATAACTTAGTCTCGATGTCGACCCTGTTCATGAACTCCTTTTTTATCAGTAGTATGGTGCTATCGTATTTACTTATTTTACAGTTTATTGATCGTCGAGATTTAAAAATCCAACGTCAACAAGCGCTACTCGCTGAAGCCAAAATCAAAGATAATCTGCAGCTCGAAACAATCAAAATTCAACAAGAACTAGAAGAAGAGCTCGAAAGCCGTATTCAAGAGCACACCTTTGAGCTTCAAATTACGCTCCAAGAACTTGAAGAGAAAAACCGAGAACTCGAAGAAAAAAACACCCTCGACTCTCTGACAGGTATTCGTAATCGTAGTTATTTTGATAAAAAACTCACGATGGAGTTTCGCCGCTCACATCGAGAACAAACACCACTAGCTGTGATGATGCTCGATATCGATTTTTTCAAAAAAATTAACGATACCTTCGGTCACTTAGCAGGTGATGATGCCATTCGTTTTGTTGCTCATACCATTCAAACATCGCTAAAACGCCCTTCTGATGAAGTATGTCGCTACGGTGGCGAAGAGTTTGCGGTTATCTTACCAAATACCGATACCGAAGGTGCGCTTTTGGTGGCAGAGGCAATCCGAGCGCAAATTAGCGAAGCCCAAGTTCATACCACTGCTGGCATTATAAATATGACTATCAGTGTGGGTTTATTTAGCGACATTGCACAGCGAAATCATGAACCAAATCAATATACCGCCTTGGCTGATAAGGCATTATATCAAGCAAAACATGCAGGTCGTAACCAAGTTGTTTTTTATGACGATACTGCACAACGCGATTAAAAGTAGGAACTAGCATGGCACAATCAGGTTTAGATTTATTCCCATACACCCGCATGAGAAGAATGCGTAAAGATGATTTTTCACGCCGCCTTATGAGTGAAAACCAACTCACAGTGAATGATTTGATTTATCCAGTGTTTGTTCTTGATGGCAATAACCGTCGTGAAGCGATTGATTCAATGCCAGGGATCGAGCGCTTATCAATCGATTTACTCGTTGAAGAAGCAAAATTACTTGCCTCATTAGGCGTGCCTGCAATGGCGATTTTCCCGGTTACCCCAAGTGACAAAAAATCATTGTTGGCTGAAGAAGCCTATAACCCTGAAGGCTTGGCGCAGCGTACAGTACGTGCAATCAAAGAAGCAGTGCCACAAATGGGGATCATTACCGACATCGCTTTAGATCCGTTCACCACTCACGGCCAAGATGGCATCATTGATGAACAAAACTACGTTATCAATGACACCACAATTGAAGTATTAATCAAGCAAGCACTGTCTCATGCACACGCAGGGGCCGATGTTGTAGCTCCTTCAGATATGATGGATGGTCGCATTGGCGCTATTCGTGATGCACTTGAAGAAGCCGGCTTTATCCATACTCGCATCATGGCTTATTCAGCTAAATATGCATCAAGCTACTATGGCCCATTTAGAGATGCAGTTGGTTCGGCGGGCAATTTAAAAGGCGCTGATAAAAAAACTTATCAAATGGATCCTGCTAATTCAAACGAAGCCTTACGTGAAGTTGCACTCGATTTACAAGAAGGTGCTGATATGGTGATGGTAAAACCTGGAATGCCTTATTTAGACATAGTGCGTCGCGTAAAAGATGAGTTTGCAGTACCAACATTTGCTTATCAAGTAAGTGGCGAGTACGCCATGCATATGGCTGCAATTAATAACGGCTGGCTTGCTGAGCGTCCATGCATTATGGAATCGCTATTAGCCTTTAAACGCGCAGGCGCAGATGGCATTTTGACCTATTTCGCCAAGCAAGTAGCTATTTGGTTAAACGAAAAACCTTAAAGCCACTTTTTAGCATCAATACTTTTCTAAGACGAGAAGTAACATTAAAATTAAACCGCTTAATAGCGGTTTTTTAAAGCATGAATTCAACTAAAACAGCACAAAGTGCAATCAAAACAACGCAGATAGTCGCGCGAATTAGCCATTTAGGTTCAATTTTTTTTTGCCACCAGAAACTATAAAAAAAACGCACAAAATAAGTGGCCGTCATACCAAACAAAGCAAATATTAATAAATAAATAAACAGCACCATTACCTCTAGCATATCAGCTTGTAACTTGCCTTAATTATTAAGAGCATAGCAAGGATCAACAAACAGGTATATGACTAGATAAATAGAAAAATATCTGACAGGTTTAAATTTTAAACTTAGTTTTTTAAGGATTTTATAAATTACTTATTTAAAGAAGGGTAACATTCAGTTGGTTGCGGGAGCCGGATTTGAACCGACGACCTTCGGGTTATGAGCCCGACGAGCTACCAGGCTGCTCCATCCCGCGCCTGAATGTGTTAAGGATATTTTAATTCCGCTTCAACATCAGAATAAACAGTAACCAAAAAATTGGTTGCGGGAGCCGGATTTGAACCGACGACCTTCGGGTTATGAGCCCGACGAGCTACCAGGCTGCTCCATCCCGCGCCTGAATGTGTTAAGGATATTTTAATTCCGCTTCAACATCAGAATAAACAGTAACCAAAAAATTGGTTGCGGGAGCCGGATTTGAACCGACGACCTTCGGGTTATGAGCCCGACGAGCTACCAGGCTGCTCCATCCCGCGCCTGTATGTGTTAAAGATATTTTAATTCCGCTTCAACATCAGAATAAACAGTAACCAAAAAAATTGGTTGCGGGAGCCGGATTCGAACCGACGACCTTCGGGTTATGAGCCCGACGAGCTACCAGGCTGCTCCATCCCGCGCCTGTATATTTAGTTTTTTCAATGCGTTAGCACTTTGAAAACTGAGCCTCTTAGGACCAAGAGTTAAACAACATAACGTTGTTTTTTCGCTTACTTCCTGAGAGAGAGCGCCATAATATAGAAAAAATAAGATTATGCAAGTAATAATCTACAAAAGCTGTATAAAAGCAACTTTTGCTATCTTTGATGGGGTTGAATCAAGCTTAACCAATCCCAGTCGGGATGCCCCATTACTATAAAATCTGGATTTTCGGTCGATTCTCTTTGGTTATAAGTTAATGGCTGAAACTGCGCATCCACCAAGGTACCACCAGCTTGCTCAACAATCACTTGAGATGCACCTGTATCCCACTCGCCTGTAGGGCCTATTCGCATAAAAAAATCAGCCTGTCCCTCAGCAATTAAGCATGCTTTTAAGGAACATGACCCTAATGGAATAGTGTCAAATTGAGTTGTTATATACTGGCTAACAACATCGAGCTTTTGTCTGCGACTAATTGCTAACGTTAGTTTTTGGGGCTTTGCGACCTTAATAGCAATGTCTTGCCCATTTTCACGTTTAAATGCACCATTTCCCTCTGCAGCAAAATAAGTCACCCCCTTGGTTGGCCAATGAATAATACCCAGTACAGGTTGATTATTTTCAATTAAGGCGATGTTCACTGCAAAATCACCACTTTTAAGAATAAACTCACCGGTACCGTCCATAGGATCCAGCAACCAATAACGTTGCCAATGCTTACGCTCTTCTAAGCTCGGAATACTGGTTTCTTCAGACATAATAGGGATTGAGGAATCTAAAGCGATTAAACCCGCCATTAATACATCATTGGCAGCCAAATCAGCCTTAGTGACTGGGGTATGATCGAGTTTCTCTTGTTGACCAATATCATCTTGGTCATAAATCGCTAAAATAGCACGTCCCGCTTGCTCAGCTAAGGCAATGCAGGGTTCAAGTAAAGACAGCATATTCATTTTCGCTTAGCTAAAAAATTGTTTTGTTAACATCAATGCAGCGACACTGCGCGCTTCTGTGAAATCAGGTTGCTCAAGCAAAGAAGCCCACTGTTCAAGTGGCCATGAGACCACCTCTAGAGGCTCTGGCTCATCACCCTCAAGGCTTTCATCATAAAGTTGCTCAGCTAAGATCAGGTGCATTTTGGCGTTAAAGTAACCCGGAGCAAGCGAGACCTCTTTAAGTAACGTTAATTGCTGAGCGCCTTTACCAACCTCTTCCATTAGTTCTCGATTAGCGGCTTCAAGTGGCGTTTCGCCAGGGTCAATTAACCCTTTTGGAAAACCTAATTGATAATCGTGAGTGCCTGCGCAGTATTCTCGCACTAGGAGTAAATCGCCTTGCGCTGTGATTGGAATAATCATCACCGCACCACGACCTGCGCCCTTAATTTTTTCGTAACATCTGGCTTCACCATTTGAAAATACTAAATCGAGCGATTCAACGGTAAATAATTTGCTCTTAGCCACAACCGTACTTGCCAAAATTGTTGGCAGTTGGTGATCCTTTTTCTTTGCCATAACGCATCTTTTGTTATGATGGAGAGTAACTTAATCATAATAGTTTTATGGCTAAAAACCTATGTTAAATTGGCAACAAATCGACACCGTATTACTCGATATGGACGGCACCTTACTCGACCTTCATTTCGATAACCATTTTTGGCTCGAATTCATTCCGGCTAAAATTGCTCAGCAACACAATATCTCTTTTGAGGATGCTAAAACCATCTTAATTGATAAATACCATAAAGTAGCAGGCCAGATTGAATGGTATTGTTTAGATTATTGGCAAAAAGAACTCAATTTACCAATTGCTCAGTTAAAAAGAGAAGTTCAGCATCTAATTGCAATTCGAGAGGATGTGCCTGATTTTTTAAATGCGCTTAGAAAAGCAGGTAAGAAACTAATTTTGTTAACAAATGCACATCCCGATAGCTTAAGTCTTAAAATAGAACGGACTCAGCTTGATGGTTATTTAGATGTATTAATTTCTACCCATGAATTTGGGGTCAGTAAAGAGCATCAAGCACTTTGGCAGCAACTGCAAGCAAGGTTGAATTTTGATAAAAACCGTACTTTGTTTGTAGATGACAGCCTAACCATTTTAAAGGCTGCTCATGCCTTTGGTATTGGCCACCTTTTAGCGATTGCCAACCCCGATAGCAAATTACAACCGATCCATACCGATGAGTTTTTAGCTATCACAGACTACCGAACATTATTGCCAATCGCCCAAAGCCATCAATCTTAATGTAAACAAAACTCAATCCTGGATGAAAACTAAGATGTTTACTTTTAATTTAATACATTGATAACTATCTGATTCAGCATTGAGGTACATAAAAATGCCAGTAAATAATGTTACTGGCATTTAAAAGTTAAGACTGAAAATTAAGCAGGGTAACGAGCTACTAAACCTTGATAAACCAATTTAGCAAAATCAGGATGTTCAGTATCAAGGGATTTAACCACTTCTACTAAGTGTTCGTTATCTTCTTTACCATTCCACACTTTGATATAAGTACCCTCTTTATAGCCATGGTCTTGGCGAAAGAAGTTAAGAGTATTTTTACCAACATAACCACGATACAGATCATCCAAACTCATATCAATTTGCTGCATACAACCTGCAAAAGCAGCCGCATCAAAACGTTTTTCGACCACAGCAGTACCCGCTAATAACTCAAGAGTCTGTTTAAAATCACCTGCTGTTTTGACGTTGTTTAATTCAGTAAATAACTGTTCCGCAAGCTGTTGATAGCTCGTTTTACCATCGATTCTCATTGCGATGCCAAAATGAAAAATATCAACCAACTCTAAAATAACCTGGTCAGTGTCTGGAGTTTGCTTTTTCCACCACTTCCATCCGTAATGATCAAGCATTTCAGCACATTCAACCCAAATTGCTCGATACCATTCAAAACCTTGCTCAAACCATTGCGGGTGAATTTTTTGGTTCATCGCATTTTGCATTTCAAGCATGGTCGCCAATTTCGCAATATTTGCTGACATCGCTTATTCTCATCTTTAATTTTAAAACCTAATCATACGGAAAAAGTATCACAGAGCAAAGAGCCGAATAAATTCGATGAAAGTTATTTGCTACTTTGTCGCTCTTATAACAAACCACTGTAAAAGAGAGATCTAAATGAAATATATAATAAGTGTACTTTTGCTGATTGTGAGCCAAATGACTAATGCCGCAAGCGCGTTTAATATCAAGCCCTCAGCAGAATTAGTCACCCCAATTTTGCCAGGGCTGAAAATACCAGATGCAACTCTATTAACAAAAGTAGGTGTAAAAACACAACTTAGTCAGCTACTTAAAAACAAGCCAACGGTATTAGTTGTATATCGAGGGGGGTGGTGTCCATTTTGTAGCCGCCAATTAATGGGTTTACAGCAATTAGCACCTCAACTTCAGCAGCTTGGACTGCAGGTTTTAGCGGTATCGCCAGAGCAACCTCAGGAATTACAAAAAAACACTGAAAATACGCTTTACCAGTTATTATCTGATAGCGATTTAAGTTTTAGCCAAAATCTCGGTTTAGCATTTTACCTTGATGATAAAACAGCACAAATTTATCGTAATAAACTAGGGGTGAACTTCGTGGATTTTGATGGTCAGGAAAAAGTAGCCCTTCCTGTGCCGGCTGTATTTTTAGTTGATACGCAAGCAATGGTGCATTTCCAATATACCAATCCAAATTACAAAGTAAGACTAAGTAATGATGTATTGTTAAGCGCGGCCAAACAGATGATGCAAGATTTAAAATAGCGTTAAAAATTAAGATAAACGTTGAAAAACGTTTATCTTAATTCGAAATCACACGGCTCATTAGTGACATATCGTGCAGCAAACGTTTCACCCGTATTAAATTCAATACGCATTGAGGTTAATTCAAACAATGGATGTGGGTATTCAGCTATCCATTGCATAGTAGCCTTACAAATTGCTTCGAGTTTATGTAACCTAAAGCTATCCACAACTACAACAGCCTGCTTGCCTTCTAAAAAGCTACGTTCGACATTTTCACTCCAATCTGTATTTTGAAAGTTTTGAGTCAGATAAAAAGTAAGATCTCGATTATCTATGGCTTCTTTTACTTCAGAAGTAACTGTTTGAGCTTTTTGGGCAAACTGTAATAGCGATTGCTGTTGATCAACCTCCATTTGACGTTCGCCTGCCGCACAACTGCGAGTGGTATAACGCACTTCACCAACGGCACTAACGCATTTATTTAATTGTTTTTGAGCAAAGCTCATTGTGGGTAACAATAACAAGAGCGCAAATAGATATTTCATTTTTATTCTCTACAATGCTTTTAACACTATTTTGCTGTCAAAGTAGTTTGATACAGATCAAATTTTGACAATTATTTTACAAATGCTACCGCAATTTATAGCAGGCAACAACTATAAAACAGAGAGTTTCGGAACATATCCCTTAACCCTTATTTATTTTCATAGCGATTGTAATCGAATAAACCAAACTCTACGCCTTGATATTGCTTAGCAACGTCATGTAATAAATCACTATATTGCCAAAAATCCTTGTTTGTTCGACGAACAGCATAGCGATTTTTTAATTGATGATAATCAGCTTCAGTTTTGAGTGAGTGCAGTTGAGAGATAAAATTTGGCAGCTCTTCTTTAGCAACATGCCAAATAACTGCGGGATAATCACCAATAAAGCCTTTAGCTAACGTAAGTGAATCTTCTTGATACGCACGTTGTGCTGCCTCATTAAGCAAACTGGTAATATTAAAATGAGCATTATTTCTAATCATCGAAAATGCACGGTACTCAGAATCGATTTTAACCAACAAAAATGAGACTTGAGGTAAAAAACCAACCGCTTGACTGGTGGTTTGTTCTATTGATGCCAAGATAGACGGATCTTCAGGTGATTGTAGAGCATGAGAATTATCAAGAACTTGCTTCAGATGATGCTGTAGTTTTTGGTAAAGTTCAGCTTGAGGATCATCCGTTTTATACACCACTCCAGTTTCTTGTGAAAACGGATGCTTTTCTTGAAAATGGCGAATTAAACTTAATGATGCATTACGATACCAAAAGTCGCGAATTTTTTCTCGTTTAGCCTCTGGCAATAGCGCTAAAAAGTTATTTTCGCCTTCAATACGTAAAAAATCCATGTACAAACGGGTATTGAGCTGATGCCCAACATTGCCGTATACATCAAAGCCCGCCACCAGCAGATAATGGATCCGCTCAAATAAAGCATAATCAAGCACCCAAGCTGTTTTAGGCGGCTGACCAACCAAGCCTTTTGTCACCGTAGCACTGTCAAAATGCCGAAAAATTGTTAGTGCGGCATTGGTATTTACGCCCTCGCCTTGCCAAATTAAATTAAGGTTTAGCTTTGAGTTATCAGCAAAGACTTGGTTCATTAAATTAGTTTTTGCTGCTAAGTATCTTATCTGAGCTTGGGCATATTTAAACCATGAAGCAACAGGTAAAACAGTGCTTTCATCTTGAGCTGGTAGAGTGAGCACATCTTGATTTTTCGCTAAAAACGCCCCCATTTTATCGCTGCCATCTTGTTTCGGATCGACAAAAAATACCCAAAAATGATCATTAATAACATTCAGTGCCACTTGACCACGACAAACAGGACCCTTGATAAACCCCATGATGATTAACTGCGCCTCATCAAGCATAAACTGGTATTTAGCTGCAGTCGGAAGCTGCTCAAACGATTTAAAAGGATTTGAGGCAATCGCAGCTTCATAACTTGGTAATTGCGTGACTTGATATTGTGGTGCAAGAAATTGCTGATATAAACGAGCAAGCTTGTCATCATCAAGCGCCAGAGGTAAATGGGTTTTTGCTAAAATGGTGGTTTTATCATGCCATAAACGATAATAAACCCGCTTTACCTTGGGGTCATCAAATGGCCGAGTTGTAGCAATTTGTTTAATTGGCTGACCAGGAGGTGTACTGGAGCGTACTAATTTAAAGAATTGTGTTGTCGGCTCAATGCCAAAATAAATGTGCGCTAAAAACCAATGCTCATATATATAGCGCGCCATTAATTGGGCTTTTAAGTCATCTTGATTTAAAAATGCTTCCCAACGCGCCATTTGCTCAAGTTCGAAGGCACTTGGCTTTGGGCTGTGCGCCATAGTGGCGCCAGAGCGCATCCATGCTTCTAATGTTTTAAATTCGCTAGAGGATAAAGCAGGAAACCCATAAGGCATACCAGAATGAGGCTTGTTGATAGCCAGCTCATCAAAATTTTCGATACTGGCACAGCTTTGACTGCGGTCTAAACCAAAATCGAACTCTTCGCCAAGCACTGCAACATTTGGTAAAGGGTGCGCTTGTTTTAATAACAAACTGTTATACATGACACTGGCTGCAAGGTTTGCTTCAGGCGTTTGTGAAAACTCATTCAGGACAGGATTAAAACCACGGTCACGCCACTCAACGGTTTGCTGCGCATCAATAAATAATCGTTGCGGCGTCGCTGCAAGTAAACGAGTTCCATCATAAACTAGTTGCTGTGATACTCCGCGGTCAATGCCTTCTGGTGAAGAAAGCTTTAACTGGCAAGGCGCGTCATAACAACCATGACACACAACACAGCGACTCTCAATTATAGGTTTAACAGTGTCTAAATAGTGGATAGCTTCTCGAGCCGGATATTCAACTAAACGCTCTACAGCGCTCGGCGCTCCAAAGCGTTGCTGATATTGGCTTACGCCATAAATAGCACAGCCAGCTAAAGAGCAAAAAATAACAATCAGTCCGAGTCGCTGCCACATTGTATTACTCCTCTATTGCATCATCTAAACCCAAATCAAACGTCGGCATGCAATCAATGTGAGGGGAAACAAAAACCTGCTCATCTTCGGTATTTAATAATACTGCAATCATAGGACCATGATTAATTTGTAACTCGGCATGATGCCCATTATCAAGGGTAACCTTAAATTGTTCGCTTATTGCACTGAGGGCATAATTTTCAATATATAAACAGGCACTTTCTTCAGGAGCTGGATTAATACATAACTCAGCAAGTAAGGCATCATCAAGGGTAATATCAATGACTAGATCGGGTTGTTCTAGGTCGCGCTGAGCCAACTGCTCGTTTAAAAAGAATAAAGGAAGACTTAACAAATTACCTGCAACAAGTTCCATAATGGTTTCCGATTTTAAGAAGCTAAAATAAGATCATATCAAAATCGACGCAAATCCAGTAAAAAATCTTATTTTTTACTGGATTTTATGTCATGAACTACCAAGGTAAAACGTCACCATTTGAATGCCAAAAAGTGCCACTATTAACTAAAGTGAGCTGTTCAATTCGCTGCGCTAGTCGCTCAGCGGCTTGTGTTGGGCTGATATCACCAGCAAATCCAACCATTTGAGTTTGTACAAAACCTGGGTGAAGTATCGCTACAGCAATCCCTTGGCCTTTAAGTTCATGTGCCATACTCACACTGGCAGCATTGAGTGCCGCCTTCGACATGCGATATCCGATGTAAGCACCTGAGCTATTATCCGCAATAGACCCCATTCGGCTGGTGATCATCGCCACTTTGCTACCAGAAGCTAAATTTGCCAATAATGCATGGGTAACTCGAATGGGTGCTAATGCATTAATAGCAAGTTGCAATTCAATCGCTGCAAAATCCATATTTGTCAGGCTTTCGTTATGAAAAATACCAGCGTTGTTGATTAATATATCAATTTTCTGACCAGTCAGCGCTTGTGCTAAACGCGTAACATCATCAGCCTGACTCACATCAATATTATCAATCACGGCGACATTAAGTGCTGTAAGCTCATCAGATGGTTGGCGAACAACCGCAGTCACTTGATATCCTAACGCTAAATAAAACTGACAAAAACTTAAACCAATGCCTCTATTAGCACCAGTTATGACAACATGTTGAGCCATTTTATTTCCTTTTTCTTTGATATTTACTCAACAGCTAAAACATTATTTAGCCATTAACTCGATTATTGAAAAGTCTGCGCCTTGTGGATCTGTCAGCACACTAAAACGGCCGACATCTTTAAAATCAGTCGGAGGTACACAAATAACTGCACCTAAGGCTTGCGCTTGCGCTGCAATTTCATCACAATTTTCGACAGCAAAATAGGTCATCCAATGTGGTGGGATTTCAGACCATTGCTCATTCATTTCCAACATACCTGCAACTTTTTCATTGCCTTGTTTAAAAAATATGTATGCCATGCCTTCCATATCAACCGCTTCAACTTGCCAATCAAATAACTGACAATAAAATGCTTGGCTATTAGCTGAATTACGGCTGGCAAGTTCATTCCAACACATAGTATTTGGCTCTTTAAGTTTACGCGAACCTGGATGTAACATTCCCTGCCACAGCGCAAATACGGCACCTTCAGGCTCGACCAATAATGCCATTTTACCTGCATCACCCACAGTATGTGGGCCATGTAATAACTCAGCGCCTAACTTCTGTGCTTTTAATACTTTAGCTTCAACATCATCAACTGCAATGTAGTTTAGCCAATGACTCGGCACTTCAAGCTCAATTCTATCATTTTCCATTTGATACATAGCTGCAATATCAAGCCCCTCTTTTTGCAGCATAGTGTAATAAGTATCAGGGCCTATCGGTTGATCATCAGAGCCCCATCCAAATAATTCACAATAGAATTTTTTTCCTTGCTGCCAATTATGGGTGCACAACTCTGGCCAACAGAATGTACCCGCTATGTGCGATGTGAAATTTGCCATTTAAGATCCCTGTTCCAATTCTAGAGCTATTAACCTATAAGAAAAAAAACAATTTCGCCACCCTAAGGTGGCGAAACATTGCGATAAAAAGTAGAGTCGTTGGTTAAAAATTAACTTTTAAACCAACTAGTTGCTTCATCAAGTTGATGTGCCTGCTCAGAAACTTGTGACGATGCATGCGCATTTTGCTGAGAGTTGTTAGCAAGCTCATCAGCGTAATCACTGATCCTGACAATATTTTGGTTTATTTCTTGAGCCACTGTCGATTGCTGTTCTACAGCTACAGCTATAGTTGAAGTCATTTCTGAAATTTCACTAATATCTGCAATAATATCGGCAAACGCAGCTCCAGCGAGTTGAGTTTGCTCTGCTGTAGCCAAGCCTTGCTGCTTACATTGATCAATACTGCCCACAATTGCCGAAGTACTTGATTGTAATTGATTAATAATTTCTGTGATTTCAGAAGTCGACTCTTGCGTTTTTACAGCAAGTGAACGCACTTCATCTGCTACCACTGCAAATCCTCGGCCTTGCTCACCCGCTCGAGCGGCTTCAATTGCAGCATTAAGCGCTAATAAATTTGTTTGCTCCGCAATTCCTTTAATAACCGTCATCACTGCACTAATTGCGTTACTTTTATCTTGCAATAAATACACTTGCTTAGCTGATTCTACCAGCTGATTACTCAACTGTGTCATTTGCGAAATTGTGGTCTGTACTTGGACTTGACCGCTTTTAGCGTTATTAGACACAGCATTAACACGTTTGGCAGTATTTTCGGCATTAATTGCTATATCGTGCGCCACAGCGCCCATTTCAGTTACTGCACTGGCCACCGTTTCAACTTCCATTTTTTGTTGCACAAGTTGCTGGCCACTTTGATCAACACTCACCGCAACTCGCGTTGATTCAGTATTAACAATATCAACTGCACTATGAATACTTCTTATCACAGATAAAAACTTAACCAACAACTCATTAACTGAATGAGCTAATTGACCAATCTCATCATTGCTGTGTTTGCGAATTGTTAAACGTAAGTCTCCTGTTGCTGTTACTTTTGCAATGTCATCAATTGCACTATCAATGCTATAGGTAATGGAACGAATAATAACCATAAGAAAGACAATCATGAAAATAGCCATCGCAATGCTTAAACTCCATTGCATAGTTTGCGCATTGCCATAAACTTCGCCTTGCAAAATTTCTAATTCAGCAACCAAACTTTCAAGTGCAGTATCAAGGGTTTGTTGCGCGCGGTTAAGCTCTGATTTTAAGCCCGTCGTATTATTTTTATAACCCAGTTGATTGTATTTATCTGCCGCTTGATTAAACGCCACAAGGTACTGGTCTAAAATATATAATTGGTTAGCGCCTTGCGTCGCTAAATGCGAGCGTAATTTTTTGACACCATCTGCGACTTTATCAACATATTTGTTGTCACCTCGAATAATAAAATCCTTTTCACTACGGCGGATTTGCAACAATAAAATAAGGGCTTTATCATCTTGATTTTTATCTAACCAAGCTTCTAATTCATGTACTTTACTTCTTAATTGACCACGTATGCCTTGGTTTTGATCAAAGCCATATTGATCCATAGTCTGATGAATTTGATTAAAGCTAGCAAAATAATCATGAAATGCATTATCAACTAATTGCAATTTAGTTGATTTAAAATCAAGTTTTTTAACACTATTTTGGAGTGCTTCACTCGCTTTAAGACTCCTATCAATAATATCTTTCATTTGATTTAAATGGGTCTTATCAGGCTCTGCAAGAAACGCAACTTCAACTCGTAAAGTATCGGATACTGCATTTTGAATATGCACAAGTTCAACTTTTGCATTTGCCAAGACTTGCTTTTGGTTGGCAATGTGAAAATTTAATAACGACAAGGCCAACAAAGATGCCAAGGCGATTACCGCTAAAACTTGTAACTTTCTTTTAATTGTTAATGAATTAAACATATACATCTCTCACTTGGTTAGCGCATCCTTTTACAACTAACTGCATCCATCTTGATAGCTAGACTAGGTAAATTACCACTCTTATATATCGGCTTAAGGTGATAAATCTTGAGCTTATTTAAGAAAAATTTATTATTTTTCAGATTATTAACTCTACGTATACATTTGCTTTATTTTCTCTTCAGCTTAAATTTTATGGCATTGAACGAATGCTAATTGCTAAGTTTATTTAGGCTGATTAAGCTAATTTTTTTATTTCAAGGTAAATTACAATGAAAATAACCTACTTATCCTTTTGCGCTCTAGCAGTCAGCCAAGCTGCTTTCGCACAAGCCCCACTCGTTTCAATTACGCCTCAAGATCAATTTTTTACAAATCTAACCGCATTATGTGGCAAAGCTTTTTTAGGCAATGTAACCGTAGGCAACGAGAGCGATAATGCCTTTAGTAAAGAAAAACTCGTTATGCATGTTCGCAGCTGTAGCAAAGATGAATTGCAAATTCCATTTCATGTTGGTGATAACGCTTCTCGCACATGGATCATCAAAAAAACAGGATCTGGCTTACAACTAAAACATGATCATCGAACGGCAAAAGGTGAAGATGATAAATCAACTATGTATGGCGGACATACAATAGATGCAGGCTGGGCACAGGCACAGTCTTTTCCCGCAGATCAGTATTCTAAAGAGCTCTTTGTTGCATCAGGGATCCCACAATCTGCCGGCAATACTTGGCACATGTATATTTACCCAGAAAAATTCACTTACCGCTTAACCCGCGAAGGTCGTGAATTTAGAGTGGACTTTGACCTCACCAAGGCGATAACACCACCAGCTGCACCTTGGGGTTATAAAGATTAAAGCACTGTTGAATACTAGTTAATGAGCCAAATCAAAACATTACTGAAATGATTAATTTACTGGCTCAATTTTTAGACTCAGGCACTGAAGTGTCGCGGTTAATGACGGTTGATAAGGACGGGGATGTGTAGGAAGCGCTTTAAACTCTTGCACTCCAGTTTCAAATACCAGACTAAACTGCGAACTTCGGCACAGTTTCGCTGCATATCTTAATAAAAATACGCTTTGTTTTTCAAAATGGTCATAACTATCCGCTTCAACTGCAAGCAAATAGTGACCGTCGCTCACACGAGTCTCTTGGTAAAAAACTTTATGGTCAAAGTCATAAAGCCGCTCAGTCTTTTTTTGTGCTGAAAATGAACAGAAACTAACAACAAGTAACAGTAAACTGAAAAATTTCATGATTAAATCATATACCCTAAAAATAAAGTCACTAAACTGGGGTCAGTTTAGTGACTTTAAAATAAAATTGAAATTGAAATTAGCTCGCGCTACCAACATCAAGCTTTTCAAACCAAGCGAGAAACTCGTGAACAGTTTCCCCTTTAAAAATGCGCCCATGCTGCGGCGCCATTATTTCAATATCAAGCTCTTTAACTCGTGCAATCCAGTTCATTTTTGCACGATTTGAAGGCATCCAACGTTTATGGAAGTATTCCATTTTAGGAATATGTTTGGCAAAGTCATCGACAAACATTGGTGCTTCTGTTGATTCAAGCGCAGCACCAATATCCCCACTCATCAAAATTTTCGCTTCGGGATCATAAACATTAAAATTACCCGATGAATGCAGATAATGAGCAGGTATAAAACGCAAAGCGGTGCTACCTAACATAAACTCCCCCCCTTCATCTTTAATCGGCATGAATTTAATATTTTCCATGCCAAAATGACGAATGAATCCTTCCCATAACCAAGGTGCATAGAGCTTAGCTTTGGGGACTGTTTTATCCCACAAACCAAGGGACGAAATAATATCTGGGTCTTGATGGGAGGCAAAAAGCGTTGTTAATTTATCTAATTCAATATGGCCGAGCACGCCTGCTAGCATTGGAGAAAATAACTCAATGCCGCCCGGATCTAACAATACCGATTCTTTTTCATTAACAATTAAATACTGATTAGTGTCGATAATTTTTTCTGGCTTTGCCGGATCGCGACCAAACACCACCCATTTATGATGTTTTCCCTGATAAAGAATACTTGATTTCATTTAATTATCCGTTGTAATTGAGACAAAGTATTAAGATTGATTGTAATGGCGGTTTTAATTCGAAGCGCTGCTGAGGCTATGTAATCAGACACTGACTCTAAACTATCGCAATATTCTCCAGCTTGAGATGCCTCAACACGAGAGGTGACTGCAATATATTCAGCTGCACGCATTTGTTGACGAATTTCTTCAAATTGAGCTGTGAGCGACTGCATTTCACTGCCTAATCGAGACCATGCCTCCCTAAGTTCCGAAATCGACTGGCGGTTAATTCGCTTTAAAGTGGCAGAGTTACCGTTGTGAATGACACTTGCCCGAGCAACGTGCTCTTTAAATTGCGAAGCGCGTAATTGCTCTAATGCTAATTTAAATAACAAATGTGAGTGGTTATGAATATCTTGTGTAATTTTTATGGTACGAGCTGAAAATTCATCGATAAAATTGGTAATTGATTTAAATCCCAACGCTGCTTGACCGGCCCTAATGGCAACGACTCGGGCATTTTTGGCTGTTAAAGATAAATTTTTAGCTTCCACCAAAATAACATCAAGTTGTGCAACAACCGTTGCAACAATAATAAAACAACTTATTTCGGGATTTTGCTGAGATCGTATTGCCATCTTTTTTTCTAAAGAATGAAAACATAGTTCAAGCATAGAAAAGATTTTATATTTTGCCGTAAAATAATGACTTAGTTAATAAAGTATTTTCCAAAGTAACCAAGCTAACTAACCAGCTAAACCGAAAAAGAGCGCTGAAATTCCCACTATAGAGTCTTTCAAACGCCCTTTAACTTGTATTTAATAGCACGGATTTTTACAGCAAATTCGGATTGGCCTCTAACCCCGCCCAAACATTAAATAGTTTTTGCTGCTTATCAGATATTTTTAATTGATAGGTTTTTTGCATATAAAAATAAGCTTCGGCTATTTGTTTACGCGATGCCAAAGGCGGCTCAACCACTCGCTGTTTAAAATCAATTTTCACCTGGCATTGGCCATATTGATCTGCTGGCTGACTTAACATCCCAAAACGGAAATTAGATCGATCCCCATTAATTTCACCAATTGCTGGAGCTAAATTATTAATATCGGCTTCCATCAAGCGAAACTTTTCACTTTTTTTACGGCAATTTGCCCGACCACCTTGTTGCCAGCATTGTAGTTGATGACCAAACTCCCAAGCAGGCACAATATGTTCCCACTCGATTCGAGTTGCTCTGACATTAGGTAAACCTGATTTAGTAATCGGTTTTCTTGGTACATACCCACATGACTTGGCATCTGGCTTTAACTCTTTGCCTACTTTTTTTATTGCACAACCGCAATATAAGGTTTTTGTATCATGGCCAACTTGCTGTTTTAATAACTTTTTAGCGGCTTCAAAATTTGCCACTTCAGCCCAACTTGCAGGCAAAAACACTAACAGAGCAACGGCTATTTTTATTTTATAAATCAATTTGCTACAACTCAACGCATTAGAAACACCACCTAAATAGGCAGCAAAAAAAACATCCGAATGATTATTTTTTAAAATAAGCCATCAAACGCCGCTTTTTGTTACTTGCTCCTTGTAACAACAAAATAAAACCACTGAGACAAAACAGTACCGCAGCAGCTGAAAAGCTAATTAACAGAGGATTATTGAAGTTTTCTCGCTCATCATAATCCATGATGTGTAACATCCAAAAGAAATCAAAAATCCGCCAAATTGTACTGCGAACTGTAATGAACTGCCCAGTATCCGCATAAAAATAAAGTGTGGTACTCATTAAATCATTAAAAGATACCCGCCAAACTTTTTGTTTAAAGCCAACCTCTCTGGGTCCATTTTCTAAATATTCACTCGTTACTAGTTCGCCTTCACCCAAATAATGCTGCTGCGCTCGTTGCTTTATTTGCAATTGAGTTGGTTTTTGTAATGCCATACCCGTTTTAGCATCAAAAACCAGCTCACCTTCACTGGTCTGCACCCGATAAATTGGAGAATTCAGAAAAGCATCAAAATAAATACTTTCAACTTGAAATTCAGTCTGCTTTAAAAAGTCGAGTGAAGCACTGTAATCTTGCTTTTTAAATGGGTTATCTAATTTTTTTTGCGCAAGGTGTTTGCCATGCACTTTCTCAAGTGGAATAGCACTCATCACTAAGCCACCTAACAACCAAAAAAAAACTTGAAGTACAAGGCAATATCCTAGCCATTTATGGATTTTTCGGGTCGTTTTAAATAGGTTGAATTTCATATTTTATTATTCTTTTGAATTAATAATGAAAAGCCTAATTCGACAACGCAGTAGAAAAATGGCTTTAAACTTAACTAAAGTGCATGATTAACTGAAAAAAAAGAAAAAACAAGTCGCAAAACTAGAGCTTAGGGTCGACATAGGTTAGAGTAAACGACTAAATTATAATTACTCTTTCACTGATAACGGCCGACATGTCTGAAATTCAATTTTTAAATGTGGATCTAGAACTCGAATCTAAACACGATATTAGTGTATTAGTTAATGACTTAAAAAAACATGTTACTGTTTTGCATCATGAATTTGATGAATACCATCATGTGGCACGCCTTTGCTCAAAGCTCGAAACAAGCACACCAGACAAAACCATTAATCACCTGTGTGAATTAATAGAAGCTTGCTCCCGAGCGGGCCTAAAACAATGGTTAACTTGCTCAAAACGTACCTTTGATCTTGGTTTTGAATCAGGTCATCAGCCTAAATGTTTTAACCAAGCATTACATGCCGATACGCTTTTACGTATTTCAGCAATTGGTGCAGGTATGGAAATTACTATTTATCCAATTACCTCAAAATAATTGACTGACTCAAATATAAAAAAACCTCCACATTGGAGGTTTTTTTATTATCTATCTTTCTAGTTTGCCTGCCAAATTAAACCTACAAACTCGGGGTGATCAACATATGGGTTGCGATTACCTTGGTGCTCAAACGCTGCATTATTACGATCCCGCTCAGCTTGGCTGACTGGATCTTGTTGATGCCAACGTAATAACATTGATAAATGCCAATTTTCAAAGACTTGATCGCTTGTACCATTTAATACAACATCGCTGTATGTGGTAATTTTTTCCCAAGAGCCAATCACGTTTTCATAACGTGTAGCCATGTAAAAATATGCTCGCGCTAAGTCACCTTTAAACTCATCAATTGGTTCAAATACGGTGCCCGTATAGCCAAGCCCAGCAGCAGCTGACCCTAACTTGCTATTATTACTGGAAGTAAACGTTGCACTACCTACTTCACCATACGGATAGTTACTACGTTTTGAATTAACAAAACCATCAGTAGCGAAGATATGGTGGATATCAGAGTGCATTGGCTCTGCTGTACCACCAAACCAACTTTTTGGAAATGAATGCTCACGATTATAACAACCGCCTTCACCTGAATAGCTGCCACATTGATTGGTAACTTTAATATAATTATAGTTTTCACTACCTGTAGGATTCTCGGAATAGATATCTAAAATTGAACCATCATTTTCATAATAAGTATCGAGTGAATGGTTTTCATAGAATGTCCAAATAGCGGAGTATCCTTGAGAGTTATGCCCGGCGATGATGTTGTATAACCCTGTTTTTAAATCATAGCCAGTAAGACCTTCAACAGGAGTATAATAAGTTTCTAAATTTGGAGGTGTTGTACCGCCACCATCACCAGGTTCGGTTGCTGTAATGGTAAATTCTTTAGTGTCGGTTTTTGCAAATGTAGCGCCTGATGCTACGGTTTGCCCTGCTACTTTTATTTCATAAGCACCTGAACCATAGCTACAACAAATTCCGTCACCATAAGCATCGTTAATGGTAAATTGATACGTACCCGCTGCCAAACAATAGTTTTTATTATAGGTTGTTGCATTAGCTAAACCTGAACCGGTATCAATCACACCATTAATACCTTGCAACTGCCAACTTGTTTCACTGGCATAATTATCGGTTGTTAACATCAAATCGACCGAGGTATCAGTGCAGCTTGGTTCCGGATCAACAGGAGGTGGAGTGATTGCTAAACTTGGTTGAAAGTCATCAACATACACAACTTCTGAACCGTCAAACCCTGCGGTATCGTAAAAACGCAAACCAACCGCAATTTTTTTACTGCTGGTTGCATTATAACTAAAGCTTACTTGCTGCCATTGGCCAAGAATACCTTCGTTTGAATATCCTTGATAGCCATCTACATATAAACGCGCTTTTACTCCGCCTTCAGTATGATAGATCCAAGTTGAAAACTGGTAGTTTTGCCCAGCCACAACATCGACTTGTTGCAATAAATCGGTATCAGCTTGACTGCCCGTTAATACAGTTACAGCACCAGACGCGTTACCTTGCTTAACAATAGCGACTTCTTTTTTTACTTGTATGCCTGAATCTATGGTGTCCCAACCAGCAACAGCACTTCCTTGCCAAGATTCAAAACCGCCATTAACTACCTCAGCAGCACTTGATAGCGTTGCAAAACTTGCAACAGCCAACATAGTTAATGTCATTTTTTTATTTATCTTCACCTGAAAATCCTTAAAATTTTTATTAAGCGCAACATATATACGCAAAATCGACAAAATTATACGTATCTTGTGTTAAATGTACATGACAGCAATTAACAAAAAATAAACAATTTGTATTTTTACGTAAACAATTGCAAACAGCTTTTTTATTCCATTGATAAACAATACCTTTTCTAAAAAATGTAATTTAAGACTCGGTATGTTGCTCAGGAAATAAGCAAAGCTTGTTTTTAAACCCTTTTTTTAGAAAATCTCCGTTACTCATTCCAAAAAAGAATATCAAAGCATTTTCTATTCTTTTTTCTCTGACAGCCGCAGGAGTATTCTTCACACTAAGATTTGCCCTTTTTATAAAGCTGAATTTTCCAGTCATTCTCGGGCAGCATATTTATCATTTTTGTGCATGTTGATTACTACATTCGCAAAAAAATTCGGTTTCATGGGGTATATAAAATGTTGTTAAGTCAACTTTCAGCGGTAACAAGTCCACTGACACAAGAGCAAGTACAAAAACTGCAAGGTTTAGTCGCTGAGCTAAACCCAATTCAACAAGCATGGGTAAGTGGCTACTTAGCAGCAACTGCAAACTCGGCGGCTCTTGGTGGTTTGGCGATACCTGCAACAACTCAGGCTGCCGAAGCCGCAACACTTACAATTTTATATGGTTCACAAACAGGCAACGCTAAAGGTGTTGCCTCAAAGCTTAAAGAACAAGCACAAGCCCGTGGTTTAGCGGTTAATCTTGTTAACATGGCCGATTACAAACCAAATAGCCTCAAAAAAGAAAAGTTTCTTACTATCGTTGTTTCAACGTATGGCGAGGGTGAGCCACCAGAAGATGCCGAAAACCTGCATGAGTTCTTAGGCTCTAAAAAAGCCCCTAAATTAGATGGCGTAAAGGTTGCGGTATTAGGTTTGGGTGATTCAAGTTATGAATTTTTCTGCCAAACGGCTATCGACTTTGAAACACGCTTACAAAATTTAGGTGCAACGGCTATTGTTAGCCGTGCCGATTTAGATGTTGATTACGACTCTCTTGCAGCCGATTGGATCAACACCGCACTTGATGCATTTGAGCCTGATTTAAAAGCACAATCGAGCAATTCAGCACAAGTCATTCCAATGACAACATTTGGTAGTACCGCGACAACTAGCCAATATACGAAACAAAATCCGTTTAACGCTGAACTTGCGCTGGTACAAAAAATTACAGGCCGTGATTCAACAAAAGATGTGCGCCATGTTGAGATATCACTCGAGGACTCAGGCATTACTTACACCGCCGGTGACTCTTTAGGTGTGTATTTTTTAAATGATGAAGCCTTGGTTGATGAATTATTAGTACTGACTGGCAACGACGCTGAGACACAGGTATCCGTTGGCGATGAAACACTACCACTTCGTCAAGCATTAATTGAAAAGTTAGAGCTTACTCAGTCTTACCCAGGCTTTGTAGAAAAATACGCCCTTGCAACTAACAATGCTGAGCTTTTAGCTTTAGCTGCCGACAAAGCTGCAATGCGTGAGTTTATCGAACCACGCCAGATTTTTGATATTGTACGTCAATATCCAGCAACAATTGCAGCGCAAACGCTTGCAGATTGCGCGCGCAAATTACAAGCACGCTTGTATTCAATTGCATCAAGCCAATCTGAAGTGGAAGAAGAAGTTCATTTAACTGTTGGCATAGTTGAATTTGAAGCCTTCGGCAGTCAACATTTAGGTGGTTGTTCTGGTTATTTAGCACACCGCGCCGAGGCAGGCTCGAAAGTAAAGGTATTTATTGAGCATAATGATAATTTCCGCTTACCAGCAAACCCAGACACAGCCGTGATCATGGTTGGCCCAGGTACTGGCATAGCCCCTTTTCGTGCATTTTTACAAGAGCGCGATAGCCAAGGTGCATCAGGTAAAAACTGGTTATTTTTTGGTAACCCACACTTTACCCAAGACTTTTTATATCAAGTTGAAATTCAAGCTTATTTAAAATCGGGCTTATTAACACATTGCGATGTCGCTTTTAGCCGCGATCAAGCTGAAAAAGTATATGTACAAGACAAGTTACGCTTGCAAGGTGCGCAAGTATTTGCATGGCTTGAACAAGGCGCACATTTTTATATTTGTGGTGATGCCAACCGCATGGCAAAAGATGTTCACCAAGCCTTAATTGAAATTATCCAAACACATGGCGGCCAAAGTGCAGAGGAAGCAGAGCAATATTTAAAAACTTTGCGCAGCGCTAATCGCTATCAGAAAGATGTGTACTAATTTGTATATATCACGCAACCGTCACTGTAACGAATTCTAGGAATAAAAATGAGCAAGCCAAATAGCAAACAAGACCCAAATGCAAAATTTGCTGATAACGAACGCTTAAAAACACAAAGTAACTTTTTACGCGGCACAATAGAACAAGATTTAAAAGACGAAATTACCGGTGGATTCACTGCAGATAACTTCCAACTTATTCGTTTTCACGGCATGTACCAACAAGATGACCGTGATATACGAGCTGAACGTGCAAAACAGAAGTTAGAGCCATTACATAATGTGATGCTTCGCGCGCGCATGCCTGGCGGGATCATTACGCCAGCGCAGTGGTTAGCGATTGATGCTTTTGCCGAAGAAAGAACAAGTTACGGCAGCATCCGTTTAACAACACGCCAAACGTTCCAGTTTCACGGGGTATTAAAGCCAAATATTAAAGATATGCACCAAATGCTTGATAGCGTTGGTATTGATTCAATTGCAACAGCGGGTGACGTAAACCGTAATGTACTGTGTACGACTAATCCTGTTGAGTCAGAACTGCATCAAGAAGCGTATCAATGGGCAATTAAAATATCTGAGCATTTGTTACCACACACCAAAGCGTATGCCGAAATTTGGTTAAATGGTGAAAAATCAGAAACTACAGAAGAGCCAATTTTAGGGTCGACTTACTTGCCACGTAAGTTTAAAACCACCGTTACCATTCCTCCTAATAACGAAGTGGACGTGCACGCAAACGACTTAAACTTTGTTGCGATTGCTGAAGATGGCAAGCTAGTTGGTTTTAACGTATTAGTGGGCGGTGGTTTAGCAATGACCCACGGCGATACCGATACTTACCCGCGTAAGGCTGATGATTTTGGTTATATTCCTTTAGAACACACCCTAAAAATTGCAGAGCATGTTGTGTCTGTTCAACGTGATTGGGGTAATCGTGTAAACCGTAAAAATGCGAAAACGAAATACACCTTAGATACCTTTGGTTCAGATGAATTTAAAGCTGAAGTTGAAGCGCGCGCAGGTATTAAATTTGAAACCAGCCGCCCTTATGAATTCACTACTCGTGGCGATCGTATCGGTTGGGTTGAAGGTATTGATGGTAAATTCCATTTAACATTATTTATCCAAAATGGCCGTATTTTAGATTACCCAAATCAACCATTAAAAACAGGTTGTCGAAAAATTGCTGAAATTCACCAAGGTGATTTCAGAATGACAGCTAACCAAAACTTAATTGTTGCCGGTGTACCTGCGGATCAAAAAGCCGCTATCGAACAAATTGCTCGTCAACACGGTTTAATAGATGACGGCCACACAGCTCAACGCTTTAACTCAATGGCCTGTGTTTCATTACCAACTTGCCCACTTGCAATGGCAGAAGCTGAGCGCTACTTACCTAGCTTAATTGAGAAAGTAGAGCTGCTTTTGGCAAAACATCATATTGCACAAGATAGCATTATTTTACGCGTTGTTGGCTGCCCAAATGGCTGTGGACGCGCCATGCTGGCTGAAGTAGGTTTAGTTGGCAAAGGACCTGGCAAATACAACTTCCATTTAGGTGGAAACCTTGCAGGCACTCGCATTCCTAAGCTGTACAAAGAAAATGTAGCAGAAGATGTAATTTTAGCTGAGCTTGATCAACTGATCGGTCGCTGGGCTACTGAACGCCTTGATAATGAAGGATTTGGTGATTTCGTCATTCGTACTGGCGTGATTGCTGAAGTAAAAGTTAGTAAAACTGACTTTTACGCATAAAGCTAATTTGCAGTGTGCTTAGCGCACTGCAAATGTAAACTGGATAATGATATGAATACTTTCAAACAAATTTTAACGCTTGACCCGCAAAGCCAAACCGAACTATTGGCTGAAGCGAATGCGCTGCTTGCTGATAAAACAGCAGAGCAACGAGTAGCTTGGGCGCTTGAAAATCTCCCAGACACTCATTTTCTATCATCTAGTTTTGGCATCCAAGCGGCTGTTATGTTGCATTTACTCACAAGCCAAAAACCAGATATTCCTGTGGTTTTAACCGATACTGGTTACCTATTTCCTGAAACATATCAGTTCATTGACTCATTAACTGAGCGCTTAAATCTCAACCTCAAAGTCTATCGCTCAACACATAGCCCTGCATGGCAAGAAGCCAAATATGGCAAATTGTGGGAGCAAGAGGGTGAAGGTTTAAAGCAATATAATTACTTAAATAAAGTAGAGCCAATGACACGCGCGTTAAAAGAGCTTAACGCTGGCACTTGGTATAGTGGTTTGCGACGCGGGCAATCATCAACCCGTGCAGATAAAAATATTGTTGAACTAAGCCGTGGCACGGTAAAGTTTTATCCAATCATTGATTGGCACAACCGCGACGTTTATCAATACCTGACAAAACATGAATTACCTTATCACCCTCTTTGGGAGCATGGTTATGTGTCTATGGGTGATGTACACACCACTCGTAAACTAGAGCCTGGTATGACCGAAGAAGAAACCCGCTTCTTTGGTTTAAATCGCGAATGTGGTCTTCACATCGATGGTGATGGCATCTAACTCTCTTAGTTTTAATATCCAACATGAAACTTTTGCGCAGCCTCGGCTGCGTTTTTTTATAGTCGAATTAAAGCATCCCTACTCTTAATCAATTCCTTTACTTATCCGCGTATAAAGTAATGACTCTTCTATTCTAATAGCAAATAACTTAGGGCTAATGTTATTTTTATGCAGTGTCATTGTTATAACAACACCACAAGAATACAACCGAAGTGAAGCTAAGTTGCAAAATACTTTGTATGTATAGCGACTGAATAGATGATGGACTAGGTATCTAGAGCAGTATCGCAACTCAAATAAAAAAATAATAGCTCAACTATTTTAAATATATTTATAGTAAGAACAGTGTCAATTTTCACTGATTAAGCCAATAAAGGATCTTAAGCCGAGTTCGGTACTTTATATCTTATTGAAATTCGAATGTATAAAAATATGGTTGATGTATACCTAAGTCTGCTAGCGTTATTTCTTAACCTTAGAATTTCATCGCATGCACCATAAATCAGAAGGTAACAACTAATGCTATAGGTATATAAAGATGATGATTATGAAGAGATACAACCTGCGTTTTGAACAAAAATATTTTTATTCTAAATGCAAAAAAGCCTCTGATTTCTCAGAGGCTTTCTTTAAATTAGGAGCCTGGCGATGTCCTACTCTCACATGGGTAACCCCACACTACCATCGGCGCTGTTTCGTTTCACTACTGAGTTCGGAATGGGATCAGGTGGGTCCAAAACGCTATTGTCACCAAGCAAATCTGGTTCGTTAATCGCCTTGGCAATTAACTAAAATTCGGAAGGCTGATATTCAAATTCGTCTACTTCAGTGCTATTTAACTTCTTGCTTGTTCTTCAGTGCTTCATACAAACCACTTTGGCGTTGTATGGTTAAGCCTCACGGGTAATTAGTATTGGTTAGCTTAACGCCTCACAGCGCTTCCACACCCAACCTATCAACGTTGTAGTCTCCAACGGCCCTTCAGAGAGCTTATAGCTCTAGTGAGAACTCATCTCGAGGCTCGCTTCGCGCTTAGATGCTTTCAGCGCTTATCGATTCCGAACGTAGCTACCGGGCAGTGCCATTGGCATGACAACCCGAACACCAGCGGTTCGTTCACTCCGGTCCTCTCGTACTAGGAGCAACCCCTCTCAATTCTCAAACGCCCACGGCAGATAGGGACCGAACTGTCTCACGACGTTCTAAACCCAGCTCGCGTACCACTTTAAATGGCGAACAGCCATACCCTTGGGACCGACTTCAGCCCCAGGATGTGATGAGCCGACATCGAGGTGCCAAACACCGCCGTCGATATGAACTCTTGGGCGGTATCAGCCTGTTATCCCCGGAGTACCTTTTATCCGTTGAGCGATGGCCCTTCCATTCAGAACCACCGGATCACTATGACCTACTTTCGTACCTGCTCGACTTGTCCGTCTCGCAGTTAAGCTTGCTTCTACCATTACACTAACCGTACGATGTCCGACCGTACTTAGCAAACCTTCGTGCTCCTCCGTTACTCTTTAGGAGGAGACCGCCCCAGTCAAACTACCCACCAGGCACTGTCCGCAATCCCGATTAGGGACCTACGTTAGAACATCAAAACTACAAGGGTGGTATTTCAAGGACGACTCCACAAGAACTAGCGTTCCTGCTTCAAAGTCTCCCACCTATCCTACACATGTAGGTTCAATGTTCAGTGCCAAGCTATAGTAAAGGTTCACGGGGTCTTTCCGTCTAGCCGCGGGTACACAGCATCTTCACTGCGATTTCAATTTCACTGAGTCTCGGGTGGAGACAGCGTGGCCATGATTACGCCATTCGTGCAGGTCGGAACTTACCCGACAAGGAATTTCGCTACCTTAGGACCGTTATAGTTACGGCCGCCGTTTACCGGGGCTTCGATCAAGAGCTTCGCGTTGCCGCTAACCCCATCAATTAACCTTCCGGCACCGGGCAGGCGTCACACCGTATACGTCATCTTGCGATTTTGCACAGTGCTGTGTTTTTAATAAACAGTTCCAGCCACCTGGTTACTGTGACTGCCAATAGCTCCGGGAGCAAGTCCCTTCACCATCAGCAGCGTACCTTCTCCCGAAGTTACGGTACTATTTTGCCTAGTTCCTTCACCCGAGTTCTCTCAAGCGCCTTAGTATTCTCTACCTGACCACCTGTGTCGGTTTGGGGTACGATTCTTCATGAACTGAAGCTTAGAGGATTTTCCTGGAAGTATGGCATCAACAACTTCACTACCGTAGTAGCTCGTCTCGTATCTCAGTCTTAAGGAAACCCGGATTTACCTAAGTCTCCAACCTACTTACTTTCACATGGACAACCAACGCCATGCCTGCCTAGCCTGCTCCGTCTCCCCATCGCATTCATGCCGAGTACGGGAATATTAACCCGTTTCCCATCGACTACGCGTTTCCGCCTCGCCTTAGGGGTCGACT
This sequence comes from Pseudoalteromonas tunicata, assembly GCF_002310815.1. Taxonomy (NCBI): domain Bacteria; kingdom Pseudomonadati; phylum Pseudomonadota; class Gammaproteobacteria; order Alteromonadales; family Pseudoalteromonadaceae; genus Pseudoalteromonas; species Pseudoalteromonas tunicata. The sequence continues at coordinate 3,746,739 of NZ_CP011032.1, forward strand.
CACCCTACCCTGATTAACATGGGATAGGAACCCTTGGTCTTCCGGCGTGGGAGTTTTTCACTCCCATTATCGTTACTTATGTCAGCATTCGCACTTCTGATACCTCCAGCAACCCTCTCGAATCACCTTCAACGGCTTACAGAACGCTCCCCTACCCCGCATACAAAGTACGCAGGCGCATCTTCGGTGGTATGTTTAGCCCCGTTACATCTTCCGCGCAGACCGACTCGACCAGTGAGCTATTACGCTTTCTTTAAAGGATGGCTGCTTCTAAGCCAACCTCCTGGCTGTCTGGGCCTTTCCACATCGTTTCCCACTTAACATACACTTTGGGACCTTAGATGGCGCTCTGGGTTGTTTCCCTCTTCACGACGGACGTTAGCACCCGCCGTGTGTCTCCCGGATAGTACTTTACGGTATTCGGAGTTTGCAAAGGGTTGGTAAGTCGGGATGACCCCCTAGCCTTAACAGTGCTCTACCCCCGTAAGTATTCGTCCGAGGCTCTACCTAAATAGATTTCGGGGAGAACCAGCTATCTCCCGGTTTGATTAGCCTTTCACTCCTAGCCACAAGTCATCCCCTAACTTTTCAACGTTAGTGGGTTCGGTCCTCCAGTTGATGTTACTCAACCTTCAACCTGCCCATGGCTAGATCACCGGGTTTCGGGTCTATACCTTGCAACTATACGCCCAGTTAAGACTCGGTTTCCCTACGGCTCCCCTAATTGGTTAACCTCGCTACAAAATATAAGTCGCTGACCCA